>CAKSAN010000011.1 GCA_934436435.1 uncultured Acetatifactor sp.
AAACGAAAACAGCCACACCACAGATAAACACTGGGGTTATGGCTGTTTTTGGCTTTATAAAGTGTCAAAGATGGGATATAAACTAGTCTTAGTCTATAGCATTTGCAGAATGTTTGCAAGTATGCGGGGCTTGACATTTTCCATATTCGCGGATATGGAAAACCGTTGACGCGAAGAAAAGACCGTGGTAATATAAAGGCACAAAAAGAGTGCTACCGTACAGCAACGGTTCGCCTCAGTTTATGGTTCTAAAAAGCAACCTATAACCTTGGTCGGTGGGCGGTTGCTTTTTTAGTGTTTATGTTTCTGTTATTGATGGTATGCTCCAGATGATTCTGAACTGCACCAAGTGCGGAACGCTGGGTGGAAACCTTCTGGATAGCTTCCTTGATAGTATCAATTGCGCTTAATGCGTTAGTATCGTCAACGCCGTCAACCTTAATGCCCATCTACACCGAGGCTTGCTGCACTCATAGAATCGATTTTAACGCTGATCTGATTGTTGTCAGTCGCATCAGCGCCTACATGAAGAGTCAATGCCAGAACTCCCTTCAAAGTCTTATCAACTTCTACATCAGCTGCTACAGGTGTTACAAGATTGCCATCCTTATCATACGCCTTCTTGGTAGAATCGGTGTCTACTTCTACTGTTGTTCCATCACTGGTTTTGTAGCCTGTGAAGCATACTTAAAAGTATAATCGCTGGAACTTCTGTCACCTTTTAACGGATAAGTCTCATTGAACTTGGTGGTCTCAGCGACACGGTCAATTTCAGTAGTCAGCTGATCAATTTCGTTCTGGATGTAGCTTCTGTCATCTTCGGAATTAGTTCTGTTAGCTGCTTTTACAGCCAGTTCATTCATTCTCTGCAGCATATCCTGAACTTCGTTCAGTGCGCCTTCAGCAGTCTGCACTGCAGAGATACCATCTTCTGCATTCAAAGAAGCTTGGGACAGCCCTCTGATCTGCTTTCTCATCTTCTCACTGATGGACAGGCCTGCTGCGTCATCTGCTGCACGGTTGATCTTGTATCCGGAAGACAGTTTCTCGGTGGATTTTGCCTGAGACGCTGTGGTTAAGCCTAACATTCTGTTAGAGTTCATTGCTGTTAAGTTGTGTTGTACTACCATAATAATTTACCTCCATGTGTAAAAAATGTTGCAGATACATCCGTTTATCTGCGGTGTGTGGTTAATAAGTTACATTTTCTATAATAAGCGGCCCTAGGATTCCGCATTATTACCAGGTATCAGTTCCCCTTGCTACTTGTTCTGTACGATAACGACGTTGGATTTTTTCTTCTTTGCCACGCCTTCCGGATTCTTATAATATTTTGGAATCGTGGTCAACAGTTCCGGATCCTTGATCCGTTTTTCAATAGCCTTGCTTCGTACGATGTTCACTTCCTTAGGGGCATCGATCATAATGCGGGTCTGTCCGCCGCTGCTTCCCAAAAATACGATTTTCACATCGTCTCCTATCATCAGGAATTCTTCCTCTCTTACCGATAATCTCAGCATGGATCTTCCTCCTTGAACTCAATTTATTTCCTTATAATTTGCTGTGTTTTGGAAATACTTATCGTAAATGTAACAAAAATATAATTGTGTTACCTTTTTTATATTGTTTTATATTGCGCACAAAAAATGGCCTCGAATTTTACAATTCGAAGCCATTTTTCAATGTTTTATTTAATTCAGGTTCAGTCGCTGTCCCACACGGATCTTGTGAATATCCCGGATTTGCGGGTTTTTGGCTTTTAATTCCGTCAGGGAGATATGGTTGCGTGCCGCAATCGCAGAAAGGGTATCTCCTGCTTTCACCACATAATCACCACTTGTAAAATATACGGTTTCTCTGGGCTGCGTTGCCGTTACTGTCACCACATAATCACCGCCCTGCCTCAATGCAAACATAGACTGACCGTTTCTGGTCACCGGGAAAGAGCCACAATATTCTAACTGTTTCTTTTCTGCATTGTAGCGATAGAGATTCGCATATTTCCCGTAGTTCTCCGCACCTACATTGACATGAAGGTTCACAGCTACCGGGAATGTGCCGCTGTCTTTTACAGACAACTGCTTTGCAGTCTCCGCATTCTTGGCTGCCACCACGGCTGCAGGAATGTTCTTCGCACTGCTGTTCACGGTAAGATCGATCTTCTGCAGTGTATTCCATGCAGAGCCTTTCAGATCCTGTCCGCTGATACTGATTGCCACACCGTTGCCGCTGTGCAATGCCAGGGTCACATTGGATCCCTTAATAGATTGAAGAATCTGCACAGGAACCTGTACCTCTCCGGTACACACTACATTCATATTTGCGCTGTTTACCTTCGTGTTCTTGGCTATTTCATCCACTTTATTTTGTAAATTACTGTTTACTGTGTTCCAGTCTACTGCAGGTTCCTGGGCGGAAGCATTGCTGCCGGAAGAGCCGCTGTCCGAAGAACTGCTGTCTGAAGGAGCAGGGGTTGCTGTAGGTTCCGGGGTTGCTACAGGTTCCGGGCTTGCTGTAGGTATCGGTGTTGCCGAAGGCGCCGGGGTTACCGTAGGTGCAGGAGTTACTGCAGGTTCCAGGGTTGCCGTAGGTGCAGGAGTCTCTGTAGGTTCCGGGGTTGTCGTAGGTGCCGGGGTCACCACAGGCTCCGGAGTTGTACCGGGTTCCGGGGTCACTTCCCCGGTCTTATACAAGTACATCTCATCCCATGCTCCCCATGCATTTGCAGAAGCTTTTACACGAATTCCAAAGGTAATCTCTATGTCGTTCTCTGCGATGGTAATATCTTTTATCTCCGGATTACTCCAGTTCTGCCAGCCGTTCATTTCCGCAGATGCGGTCTGTTCCTGTCCGTCATAGCTTACATAAATTTCATAAGTATCATCTGTACCGTCGGTATTTCCCTCGAGGTATCCTCCAAAGGTATATACTCCCGCATCCAGTGTCATCGTCTGTATTACCGTATAGTTCATCTCTGTGTCGGCCCAGAAATGCAGACAATAGGTTCCCTTTTTTACATTGCTGCTGTCAGCCTTGATGCCCACTCCATTACCGTCGATGATCCAGGTAGTATCCGCACCATTTTCAAAGCCACCGTTTGGAAGAATATTTTCGGGACTGATGGTCAGTTTGCAGATTGCCTCATATTCCTTTTCATTCAAGGTCACCACTCCGGTGATCCGGTAATCTCCTGCGCCGTTTTCCTGTGCGGCTTTGATCTGTTCCGCATTCCATGTTACTTCTCTCTCCGAAGAGGTTCCGTCGGAGTAAGTCACTGTCACTTTCTCCGGAAGGCTTATCTCCTCTCCCAGTGCTACTTCCGCATTTGCTGTTTTCACAACGCTGATCTTAAGTTCTGTGGTTGCTCCTGTTTTTACATATTTAAAAATATTCAGTGTATCCAGAGGATGTCCGGAGAAATCAAACAGTCCCTGATTGTCTACCGCGGAACCACCATACCATTTTCCGGCATCCTTGGCATCGTATTCTCCCGCATAGGATGCTGCCCAGCCGGAACCGTACTGCTCCCATGCTGCCCGATTGGCCTGCAATACTTCCTCAGCATTTGCCGCATCGGCATCGTAGACCTGTACCGGAAGCCATGCGGGTTCCCAGTAGAATACGCCAATTCCGTTGGTAGTATTTGCAATGGTATTAATAACTTCTCTCAGTTCTTTTGCCTGTCCGTAGATGCTGAAATCATAAGGCATATCCGAATCATTGTTGCCGTCTCTCACGGTATTGTCATGGCCGTCGCCGTCTTCCAGAGTCGTTGCCCAGGATGTCTCTGCCACCATGACTTCTTTATTGTAAGTCTTTGCAATGGTATCCAGCTGGTTCTGCAAATTTTTCAGAGTGCCGTGCCAGTAGGGATAATAGGAAGATGCAAATACATCATAGTCCACGTTTGCCTCTGCAAGCTTTTTTGCCCATCCCACATAAGTTCCTTTTTCAGGGTTGGCAAAATGCAACGCCGCCTTGATGGGATGGTTATTCTTGTTTGCTGCTGCATGAACCGCATCACAGCCTGCCGCAAATACCTGTAACATTCCCTCCGACCAGCCGCTCTCTCCGGCGATTCCGTTGTTGGTCTCATTACCGACCTGTACCATGCCGACATCCACACCACTATCCAACAGGGTCTGGATGCTGCCTTCCGTGAATGCTGTTACTTTTGCCAGTTTTTCCTCCAGGGTCAGTCCCTGCCATTCCTTGGGTGCCTGCTGCTTATCAGGGTCAGCCCAGAAATCGGAATAATGGAAATCAATCAGTACCCGCATGCCCGCATTTGTGGCCCACTGTCCGATCTTTACTGCGGTGTCCAGATCGTTATTACCGCCGCCATAGCCGTTTCCGTTTTTATCAAAGGGATTGTTCCATACTCTGATACGGACATAAGTGATACCGCTCTCTTTCAACAGGTTGAAGAAGCCCTGGTCATCCAGTTCATTTCCTGCAAAATCATAATATTTCACACCGCTGTTTTTCAGAGATACATAGGAAGATACATCCACACCACCGATGAAATCCTCCGGCAGATTTTCCACACGCTCTACATATATCTGGGCTGCTACAGGATCCGGAATCTCTTCTACTGCTTCCTGATGTAAGACCACATCATCCAGATCCATCCAATATCCGGCATTGACTGCACCACTGAATTCTATAGTGAGTTCCGTCTCCTCCGTCAGGGTAAATACCTGGGTAGCAACCGTCTGCCATTCATCCCAGCCTGTAGTTGCGGGAAAAGCAAGTTCCGTGTCGTTGATCTTCACTTTCATATCCGTCTGTGCAGCAGCACCTTCCAGTCCAAAAGAAAGATAGTATCTTCCGGCCGGTGCCTTTGCAACCGTCTGGCTGATCACCACTTCTGCCGCCTGACTTGTGCTGTTGTTCCACAGATTCAGCATTTGTGTCGTATTGTTTTTCGCATTTTTATCGTTCTTGGCAATATAGCCGTAGGTTCCGTCTTCACCGCTGTTAAAACTGATTGTCCATGTATTGGGAACGGAATCTGTCGTTTCCTCAAAATCTCCGTTATCCAGTAGTCTGGAATCCTTCCACTGGATCACTTCTTCTGAACCTCCTGAAGATGCTGTTTTCTTCAGCAGAACAAAATTATCAAATCCTCCCCAGAAACTCTGGTTCCGTGTTCCCGATACAGTGATCGTCAGTTCTGTCTGTTCTTCCAGCACAAATTCCTCGGTCTCACATGTATCCCATACATCCCAGCCATTAGCAGCCTGTACCACCAATACCTGATCTGCCACTGTTACGTTAAGACCGGACGCTATATCTCCTGCTCCTTCCTGTTGAAATTGCAGCTTATAAGTCCCTTGCTCCACCTCTGCAATCGTCTGACTCATTGTGAACTCTGTGTCACTTTGATCAAATTTAAAAAAATGATTGGTGCTATCACTCATGTATCCATCATTCGTTACTGTCCAATCGTTTCCGCTGACTGTCCAGCCATTATCGCCATCTTCAAAATCACCGTTCACCAGAAGTCCGGTATTCTCCCATGTCCCGCTCTGCTCTTCCGCACGAGCCACGAGACCCTCTACAGAAATCGTACCCAGCAGCAGGGCTGCTGCCAGTAAGACACTGACTCCTCTCCTGAACTCTCTTTTTCTCATCATACACCTTCCCTTTCCGCTTTCCGGCCGATGCTCCGCACCGGTCGGAACCGCTATGTTCACTTAGCATCCTCCCTGTAATGCGCAACTCATTTGTGCAACCGTTTGCTCATCTATGTTTGGATTATATCATGTGGATTTTGTATTTTAAATTGACAAAAATCATAATTTTGCCATTTTATTTTTGTTTGTTTTGCACTATTTTCAACTGGTTTGTTCCTGTTTTTTCTCTCTATGTTTAAAAAGGGGCATGCGCAATTTGTTGCGCATGCCCCTTTACAATCATTTTGCCTTAAGGATTGCATTGTTTACAGGGAACATATCCCATATTGATGACATCTTCTCTGTTTCCGATATAGATTTCTTTATTTTTCTCCTTCGTCTGATCCACGCTGGAGCATGACGGATCATGGAATTTCATGGTGTTGGTATTCAGTACATAAGTAGTGCCCTGCGTCTCCTGGGGAACAGGAGTCTCCTGTACGATCTGCTGCGTGCTCTCCGGCTGTGGTGTCGGTGTTTCCACAACAACGGGAGCTGCCGCTTCCTGGGATGCCGCGCTGTTCTCCGCCCAGTTATCTCCGGTAGCATAATCAATCCCGATTCCCGGCTGTACATTGTAGGCAAAGATGCAGAAACAGATTCCTTCTCCGGCATCTTCTACGGAATAAGCCTCCATGAGGACACCGTTTGCCAGAAGATTATCCCCTTCGAAGACGGGTGTAACACGGTACAGCACATGATTCCCGGTGGACTTTACATAGTCCGATACTTTTGTCTCAAAGGGAAGCATTCCCTGGGTGTTCAGGTATCTGGTTCCGGTGATCAGATTTTGCGGGTTTGCATTTTCCGCCGTCAGCATATAGGCAATGAGATGACAGCGGTTGTATAAGTATTTTTCGTCCACATTATCGTATTTAACCAGATGCCAGCCGGTGGGTCTTACGGAACCGATCTCCCCCCGGGGTTCTGTCGGCATCAGATCCTGTCCCACATTGGCATAAGCCACACCACAGCGCCCCAGGCTATCCAGTTCGCTGTAAGTTTCAAAGGATTGCGTGGTCAGGTCGGCTTCCGTAAAATAGGGTTGGTTACCGTTGACCTCTGTATACGGAGTGCCGGAGTATGCCGGGATCTCCTGCAAATCCGAAGGAATCGTCGCCAGCGGCTGTGCATAATACGAAGGATCCTGCGAAACAGCCGTACTTCCGGTGTCCCCCGTGAACGCAAAAAGCAGTACCAGCCACAAAAGTCCCTGTGTTATCATCCGCCTCGGATTTCTGTTGTGTTTCATCTCCATAGATTCTAATTACTCCCTTGTAAAATTCTCTGGAAATTATACCACATTTTTCATATGACCGCTTTTTTTCATTGACATATTTTTCAAACCTAAAGAATCTGATATTTTGATAATCTGCGCTGCCGGGTTCAAGACTCCGCTGCAGATTATAGAAAAAACTTTTTTACAATAGTATAGTCTGTTCTTATCTATATTGTGTTTTATTACTGATAAGGAAATGATAATTCCCCTGTAGAAATGATAATGGTGCTAGTTCTGCTCCGGCTTGCGTAGATTCTTTATCTTCTTTTCAAAGAATCTCCAGAGTTCTTCGCCATTCTCACGTAGCTGTACATATTCCTGCGCCCATTGCAGAACCAGCTTTTCATTCTTCGCAAGCTGCGTAGATATGGGAGTTTCATAAGGCGGTATCCCGCTATCCAAAGTTTCTGCCACTCCCCACATTCTGCAAATCCGCATTGCTGTTCTGTAGATTTCTTCTTTTTGCGTGTTGCCGCTCATCCGTTTTTCTCCTTTGCATCCGTTTTTTCTGATAGTCCACGCCGCCGTCTGATTTCATAAAAAAACATACATCCGACTTGTTTCCAAAACAAACCCAGATGTATGTTTAAATTTCTTTCTATACTTTCCCAAAGTTGAAACATACATCTGAACCTGATCCCTTCTTTTCCTGAATTATCAGTCAAAAAAAGAGACACAAGTAACTTGATGTCTCAACCTACTCAGAAATTAGCACACTTTTTCGGTTTTGTCAAGAGGATGGGCGGTTTTGGGGGAACAGGCTTTTCTCTATGCCTGTTCACACTCAATGCGGAAAATATAGTAGCAGGCAAAATTACCGAAGATCTTCCGATCCGCTTCCAGCTTGCTGATGTCCGGCACGCTCACCCCATTGTTCTGTAGATAACGGAAATAGATACGGACGCTGTCCATAAACCGGTTGTGCTGGCTGGTACGGTAGCTGTCATTCTCGGCTTTCTCTTCTCTGCTCATTTCACTAAACCGATACCGCATCGTTGCATACTTGTAGGCAAACTCCTTTACATCCGCATACAGTTCTGCGGCAGTCTCGTCCTTGTCCTTCTGTGCTTCCAGTACCTGATATACTTCCTCAAACTTTTCTAATTCCATGCTGCTTTCTCCTTTCGCTTTCCCTTACTTCTATCCTGTATTTTATTATGAATGTTCCGACACAGGATGTCAAACGTTCTTCCCACAACCACTCGTTGGTACAACTGTTTTTTATCGAGCTTTTCTTCTCTGATTATCCTTTGGGAAATAATCATATTTGCCACACTCCTTCCAAGTCTCCCACCGGCAGTCCGGCGGACTGCAAAAAAGAACCTGCAAAAGCAGGTTCCTTAAATGAGTGAAAATTCTTGTCGAAGAATGGTGTTCCAGTAGCTTTTTTGATAAAGAAAACGTACGATGATTACCACCTTCTTGTCTTCGTCTATGGTATAAAACGCAAGATAATTGTTTACCCTAATAAATCGGATTCCCCACCCAGCCAAAACGGGATCATCCACCAGTTGTAGTTTCTCCGGCATCTGGGTCAGTTCGCCGATTTTTTCCGTCGCCACATCCAACAGATGGTCTGCTGCCTGTGGGTTCTTCAAGACAAATTCGATGTAATCTGCTGCTTTCGCAATGTCATGCTCCGCAGTTTTGGTGATGTGAACCTGATAATTCATCTTCTGCGGCGGCTCCGAATATCAGCCATGGCTTCTTGGAACGGTCTGGTATTGCCAGCGGCAATATCGTCCATTCCTTCCTTAATCTGGCTATATAGTTCAAAGCGGCTGGTTAATTCCTCGTATGCCTCAATGCTCATTACAGCAAGGTCACCTTTTCCATTCTTCGTAATAAAAACAGGTTCCGGGTAATTATGACAGTAGGTTGATATTTCATTATAATTGTTCCGCAAGTCAGCACTTGATTTAATCGTCGGCATAAAAGCACCTCCTTCTGTGATAGTAAAATTATACATAAATTTTGTTATGCAGTCAATGGAGTATGCTATTATTCTTTGCGGTATGCTTTTCCTTATTCCTCTGTCAACAATCCTCCCTTGCACACACGGTCTCTATATCTGCACTCTGAATGTCCTGATTGCAGTCCTTTAAAAAGCGGACGCAACGCGCGTCCGCCTTACCGTTATTTGGTTTTAGTTTCCAAACGACACTTCCGCATCAGGGTTCTGCTCCTGCCACTTCTTCAAGCCGTCCTCCTGCGTGGGCGGGGTCATAGACCAGCCTACGTTCGAGGATGACGTGTCAGTGTTCTCGTCGGCAGTCTTGGGGGCTGCTGCGACGGTGTCGTCCTGTACAGGAGTGTTGATGGTTACGGAGCTATTCGTGGAAGTATTGTCCCAGGTGAATACCTGATAATGCACATGAATATTTCCCAGTGCACCACCCATCAGCGGTACAACTCTTACAGCTACAGCACTGTAGGTGTAGTTCGGGTTCATGTAATTGTCATGGTGTCCAGGGCTGTCGTGCCATCCCTGATAGATTTCTTCAGCGGTCTGCTGACCTTCAGACTGGTTCTCACTGGTGCCAGCTCTCATACCTGCGTGAATGTCATTTTCATAGCACCGCTGTACGGCGATATTGTATACATCCTCACTCCAAATAAGTGCAGGGATACCGTTTGCTACACGTTCTTCATTTACCAGTGCAAATACCTGTTCTGCCATGGCTCTGTCGAAGTATTCTCCAGAGGTGTCAGTAGTACCTGTTGTAGTTGTCTGCGCAGGTGCAGGTGTTGCAGCGGGTGCTGCGGTATTCTGCTGCGTGGTATTTCCCTGTGCAGCACTGTTGTTGTTAGCATTTGCAACTGTATTCGCAGCAGGCTTTTCGGACACGATGTACTTGTCACTTGCGTAAGCCGTGGTGCCCTTTAAGTCAAAGCGATACCATCCTGTCTGGTCGCACTTGCCTGTGACAGTGATTTCCTGACTGGCTTTCAGGCTGCCAATCTTGTTACCATCGGTACTGGGCAGGTCTCTGACATTTACTGCGGACTTTGCATACATGGTCTGGTTCAGTTCTGAATAAGTATACCCTGTGTCGGCTGCTGTTGTGGTTTCTGTTACGACGGGTTCTGCTGTGGGTTCTACGGTGGGTGCAGTAGCGGTCTCGGTGGGAGCTTCTGTGGGAGCCTCAGTAGGCTCTACGGTCGGCTCTACAGTGGGTTCCGCTACAGGTTCTGTTACGGTTGCTTCTGTGGTCGTTTCTGTGGATTCTACAGAAGTGGTTTCGTTGGCTGTTACAGAGGCGGTCTCTGTATTGACAGTTTCTTTGCTGCCACATGCGGTCAGCATCAGTGCTGCGCAAAGGATTGCTGCTACGGCTTTCGCAGCGAGCTTGTGTGTTCTGTGTTTCATAGTTGGTTTTCCTCGCTTTCGTTGAGAGAATTTATTTCGAGCGATTAATTTTTTTCACGTGATCGTTCTCTATCGTTCTTACATTATAGTCAATATATTAGGTATAGTCAAGAAATTAAGTATGATACTCTTTTTATAATATTTGATAGGAGGTTCGATCTAACAACATGATATCATACAAACCTTTTTTTGACACCCTACTTCGCAAAAATGTGACAGAATACGAACTGATTTTTAAGCACGGTGTTTCCGCCAATACCATCCACCGCATGAAAAAAGGGGAAGCAATCACTACAAAGACACTCGATGTGCTCTGCTACATCCTCGATTGTCCTGTTTCTGACATTATCGAGCATGATAAGACGAAATAGAAACGGCAGGAGCTAACGCCCCTGTCGATATTTTTTATAAAAATCATTCAAAAATTATATCTCAATTCGTTTCCCTCCCCTCTTTTTCTTGCTTTCCTCACGCTTCACGTAAAGTTCTGCGTGCTTTTCTCTGAAACTGTAATAATCGTCTCCTGCTACAATAATGTGGTCGAATAATTTAATCCCCATAATTTCGCAGGCTCGCATCAGCCCCTGTGTCACATCAGTGTCCTGCGTCGATGGGTTCGCTGTACTACCCAACCCGGGATGGTTGTGTGTCAAAATAATTCCCGCCGCATTGGTCAAAAACGCTCTTTGCATAATTTCCCAGATTCCCTGTTTCCTTCTGTGCCGTCAGGCATAGGGATGCTTCTACAAAAAATAGCGATACTGTACGAGGTGTAATCACCTACCTACAATATCGCTGCTTTCCTGTAGATTCTATCTACAATAACCGTTCTCACAATTACCATTCTCTCTGTGAAACCAAGCAGAACATATTCCTGTATACCACAATGTTATACAGGGTGTTCGACTTGTTACGGTTTAGTGGAGTAGACGGGAGTCGAACCCGTGTCCAAAAGCCTATTCCCTGTCCTTCTACGAGTGTAGTTTATTCTTTGACATTCCCTCCGCGCCCCGGAAATAAACACCCTGAGCATTTCAGTAGCTTCATGTTACGCCCATATGCGCAAAGCTTTGCATATGTCGTTTCTCACATGTTTGAAGCCGGGATCCTAAGGTGTGAGTGCCCTAGGGCCGACTGCTGCCATTAGGCAGCGTATGCTAAATTATCGTTAGCGTTTAATTTTAATTTGGCCATTTAACGCATTACCATGCGACTCGCTTCTCCAGCTGCAAAACCCCTGTCGAAACCTTTACTACCCCTTATTCAATTGTCATGCCAAGTATACTTGATGGCGCACCTGCTGTCAAGCACTTGCGGTAAAGCAACGCAGAGTCATAAGATTACAGATTACGGACTTTGAATTCCTTCTCTGCCTCTCTGCGCTGATCCTTTTTGGCAATGGCTTCTCTCTTGTCATAGAGCTTCTTACCACGGGCCAGCCCGATCTCCACCTTTACCTTGCCATCTTTAAAGTATACCTGCAAAGGGACTAATGTATACCCTTTTTCCTTGATCTTGCCCAGCAGTTTGTTGATCTCGTACTTGTGCAGCAGCAGTTTTTTCACGCGAAGAGGATCTTTGTTGAAAATATTCCCCTTCTCATAAGGACTTACATGCATTCCGTAGACGAAGACTTCTCCGTCTTCAATGCGGACGAACGCCTCCTTGATACTGCACTTGCCCATACGCATGGACTTTACTTCCGTGCCGTGCAGGGCAATGCCACACTCATAGGTCTCATCAATGAAAAAATCATGGTATGCTTTTTTATTGTTCGCGATCAGCTTCTGGGATTCTTTTCCTTTTGCCATGGCTACCTCTTAAAACCTTGTAACTATTCAGACCCCCATTCGCAAAATACTCCTGCGGAGCTTCTTTTTTAACGGCTCTGAATAGTTACAGTTTACTATATTTTCCGTATTTGTCAATGAACTGTTGGTTCATTTATCCACCAGTCGAAAATTGATGGTCCGCATAAAGCGGTCACAGTCCTCCACTTCGATCCGCACCGGCATTCCCAGCTTGAAACAACGTCCGGTGGTTTCTCCCACCATCTCACAGGCTGCTTCATTATAATGGTAATAGTCCCCCGGGATCGTCGAAATATGAATCAGCCCTTCCACTGTATTAGGGAGTTCCACGTACAGTCCCCAGCCGGTAACACCGGAGATCACACCTTCGTATTCCTCACCGATATGCTGCTCCATATATTCTACCTTTTTCAGCTTGTCCGTCTCCCGCTCCGCCTCATCGGCACGGCGCTCCATCTCGGAAGAATGCTTTGCCACCTCCGGCAGAATCTCGCGGTAATGCTCCACCCGTTCTTCCTTCAGCCGTCCCCGCAGCTGCTCCTTGATGATCCGGTGGATCTGCAGATCCGGGTATCTACGGATCGGTGACGTAAAATGACAATAATACTGGCAGGCCAGTCCGAAATGTCCGGTACATTCCGTGCTGTATTTTGCCTGCTTCATGCTCCGCAGGGTCAGTCTGGCGATCATGGGTTCCTCCGGTGTTCCCTCGATCTTCTGCAACAGCTTCTGGATCTCCTTGGGATGGATCTCTTCCGTGGAGACCTTGCTGTTCTTGCGTCCCAGTGCCTTCATATAATATCCGTAGTTGTTAATAAATGCGGACAGCTTCTGGATCCGCTCCGGATCCGGCACATCATGGACACGGTAGACAAAAGGCAGCTCCTGCCAGTAAAAATGCTGTGCCACCGTCTCATTGGCTGCCAGCATAAAGTCCTCGATCAGCATGGTCGCCACATTCCGCTCATAAGGCTTGATATCCAGCGGATGACCTTCTTTGTCTAACAGAATCTTGCACTCCGGAAAATCGAAATCAATGGAACCCCGTTTCTGTCTCTTCTTCCGCAGCTTTTCCGCCAGTTCCGCCATTTGTTGGAACATAGGGAGCAATTCCCTGTACTGGGAATAGTCTGTTACGGTTCCTGCGCCTTCCCCGGAGGTTCCGTCTGGCGCACCGGCGTTATTCTCCACACACTCCGGCTCCTCCAGCAGTTTTTTCACCACGGTATAAGACATCCGTTTCTTAACCCGGA
Organism: uncultured Acetatifactor sp.; assembly: GCA_934436435.1. Classification (GTDB taxonomy): domain Bacteria; phylum Bacillota; class Clostridia; order Lachnospirales; family Lachnospiraceae; genus Acetatifactor. The sequence continues at coordinate 13,392 of CAKSAN010000011.1, forward strand.
TCACGGATTCGCAGATCTCATAATCCACGATCTCGCCCTCTTCATCCACCTTCATCAGGCAGCTTAATGCCAGACGATCCACGCCTTCGTTCAGGGAACAGATACCGTTACTCAATGCATGGGGCAGCATGGGAATCACACGGTCTACCAGATAGACACTGGTGCCGCGCTTTAATGCCTCTCTGTCCAATGCGGAATTCTCCTGCACGTAATTCGTCACGTCTGCAATGTGTACTCCCAGGTGGTAATATACCCCGTCAAAGGATACGCTGACTGCATCGTCCAGATCCTTGGCATCCTCTCCGTCGATGGTCACCATGGCCACATCCCGCAGATCCCTGCGGCCGGCACAGTCCGCTTCGGATACCTCCTGGGATACCCTCTCCACCTGATTCATGATCTTCTCGCCGAATTCCACCGGCAGTTCAAATCCCCGCACAATGGACATGATGTCTACGCCGGGATCATTGATATGCCCCAGAATCTCTACGACCTTGCCCTCCGGGCTTTTCGTATTCGTACCGTAGCCGGTGATCTCCACCACAACCTTATGGCCGGACATGGCTCCCTTTGACCATTCCTTCGGCACGAAAATATCCTGTGCGATCTTGGTGTTATCCGGGATGACAAATCCGAAATTATTTCTGGACTGTTCGTAGGTACCGACCACCTGAGTCAATCCTCTGGCAATAATACGGAGAACCTGTGCCTCCTGCCGTCTGCCGGTCTTCGCGGGTAACAGTGCCACTTCCACCGTATCCTTATGAAACGCTCCGCCCTGCTTGTCCTCCGGAATAAACAGATCCTCATCCCGGCCTTCCACTTCCACGAAGCCAAAGCCTTTGGCATTGCTGATAAAAGTTCCCGTCAGAACCTTACCGTTGGATTTCATATATTTTCCTTTTACGGTCAGGGTAAGCTTCCCTTCCGCTAAAAGTTCCCGTAAGATCTCACGGAACTCTTCCCGGTCTTCTTTTGCGACCTGAAGAAACATCGCCAGCTCCTTTTCCTTCATGGGAACGTAGAAATCGTCCCTCACCAGATCACAGATTACTTTTTTTCTCTTCTCTCTGATTTCGTTTATCATGTAACCTCGCTCAATAAATATCTATAAAACAAAACACCCTTGTATGCGCTGCACACAAGAGTGTCATCCTTCGTAATGATTAAAATACGTTCAGATTCAGTACGACTGCAAGTAACATGAAGAGTACTGCAAGGATCTTCGTGATCTTCACCAGCATACCTTCCATGGAACGTCCTTTATTTCTGCCCCAGTAGGTCTCAGCAGCGCCGCTGATGGAACCCAGTCCTGCGGATTTACCTTCCTGCATCAATACTAACACTGTCAGTGCTACACATACCAATATAAAAATTATGTTGATTACTACTCTTAATGCTTCCATTTCACACCTCCTAATGTCAAGCAGTCTTTATATTACCATATATTGTACACAATTGCAACAACATTTTACAGACAACACCAAAAGACAGCACAAAAAAAGACCCCCGGGAAATCTTTACGATCTCACGGGGATCCTTAGTTTTATTCTGAATAATCAGATCCACAGATTACTCTGCGATGTCACCATACATGAAGTACCAGAAACCATAAGCGGAATGCCAGATGCCGGTGATCTTCTCGCTCTGCAGCCAGAAGTCATTGTAGTAAGCAACAGGGATGCAGCCTACCTGCTCCATTATAACATCCTCAGCCTGATGAAGAGCTGCGGAACGCTCAACGGTATCCATGGTGGAAGCTGCCTTCTCCATAGCTGCATCGAAGTCAGCATTGGAGAACTTACCATCGTTGTTACCGTTGCCGGTACAGAACAGATCTAACATGTTGGAAGGATCGCTGTAGTCTCCTACCCATCCGTTACGTGCTACCATGTACTCGCCGTTACGTCTCATCGGAGTGAAGCTGGACCACTCAACGATATTTACTTCCAGGTTAATGCCCAGTTCGCCCCAAGCCTGCTGTAAGTACTCAGCAACAACCTTGTGGTAACCTGCATCGTTGGTAGTGTAGGTGATGGTAGGAAGTCCTTCACCATTGGGGTAGCCGGCATCAGCTAAGAGCTGCTTAGCTTCCTCAAGGTTAGCATCGAAATCATCGGAGATGTAGGTCTGACCGCCGTTGGCATTTGCCTTGAAGGAGCTGCCGTCGGTATCTACCCAGCCCTCACCTACGAGGTTGTATGCGGGAGAGTAGGTTCCCTGCATCAGGGTATTTGCTACATAAGCACGATCAATTGCCAGGCTCAGAGCCTTACGAACATTTACATCTGCGAATGCAGGATCTTCCAGGTTCAGGGACAGATAGTAAGTTCCCAGAATAGGCTCTACATGGAACTCGGGGTTACCCTGTAAGCTGGGGATCTCCTGGGTAGGAACATCCTTGATGAACAGTACATCGCCGGACTGGAATGCAGTATAAGCTGCGTTGGAATCCTCCATCAGGACGAACTTGATGCTGCCAAGCTTGATTGCATCAGCGTTCCAGTAGTTAGGGTTCTTGGACATGGTAATGTGAGAACCGGGAACCCACTCGGTAATGTAGAAAGGTCCGTTGGAGATATAGGTCTCAGCTGCGGTAGCCCATGCATCGCCGTTAGCCTCTACGGTTGCCTGCTGAACAGGGCTCAGGGTAGCGAATGCTGCCAGAGACTCAAAGTAAGGGCAGGGATTGGAAAGCTCTACAACGAAGGTCTTGGCATCGGGAGCGGATACTGCCAGAGCATCCAGATCACCGGCCTGTGCCTCGTCAAAGCCCTTAACCATACCCAGAACAGTCTCAGCATAAGGAGCTGCTACTGCGGGATCGCATACACGCTTCCAGCTGTATACGAAATCGTCTGCGGTCAGATCACTGCCGTCAGACCACTTTAATCCATCACGAAGATGGAAGGTCCAGGTAAGACCATCTTCAGATACTTCCCAGGTCTCAGCCTGTCCGGGAGCGATCTTGCCATCCTGGTCTACGGTCAGAAGACACTCAAAAGAGTGAAGCAGCATATTACCGCCATCTACTGCACTGTTCAGTGCGGGATCGATGGTCTCGGGATCGGGACCGATCTGAACGGTAAGCTGTTTGCCTTCCGTACTTACTTCGGTTGCTGCTGCATCGGTCTTGGTGCTGTCAGAAGCACTGCCGGTTGCAGAAGAACCATTGTCGCTGCTGCCGCATGCTGCCAGAGAACCTACCAGCATTGCTGCGGTGAGCAGCATAGCTAACTTCTTTTTCATAAAGTTATCCTCCTCTTTCTTTTCATACAAAAGCACTATGTTTTGTATAGCTTTATATTAAACAACTAAATTACTTAGCTGTCAATACCTAATTTCAGGCATTGATCTTCTCCACATGGTGGCATGCCACGTAGTGGCCCTTTTCCACTTCTCTCCACTCAGGCTCTTTCTGTGCACAGCATGCATCCGCATAAGGACATCTGGTGCGGAAACGGCAGCCGGTGGGCGGGTTCAGAGGACTGGGAACGTCTCCCTGAAGCACAATTCGTTTGCTTGCTCTCGCCTTGACGGGATCTGCAATGGGAATCGCAGAGATCAGGCTCTTGGTATAGGGATGCAGGCTTCTTGCTACCAGTTCGTAGCTGTCTGCCAGCTCTACCATCTTACCCAGATACATAACGCCGATACGGTCGGAGATATGTTTTACCACAGAGAGGTCATGTGCGATAAACAGATAGGTCAGTCCCATCTGCTCCTGCAGTTCCTCGAACATATTTACCACCTGCGCCTGAATGGATACATCCAGTGCGGAGATCGGCTCATCGCAGACGATGAACTGCGGATTCACTGCCAGTGCTCTCGCAATACCGACACGCTGACGCTGTCCGCCGGAGAATTCATGAGGATATCTGTTCGCATGCTCAGAGTTCAGTCCGACCTTCTCCAGCATGGAGATGATCCTGTCATGACGTTCCTTCTTATTGGCAGCCAGCTTATGGATGTCGATGGCTTCCCCTACGATATCTCCTACGGTCATTCTGGGATCCAGACTTGCATAAGGATCCTGGAATACCATCTGCATCTTCTGACGATAAGGCAGCATATCTGCCTTTACTTTATTTTCAACGTCCAGGATCACATTGCCGTCAAATGTGATCTTACCGCCGGTGGGCTCGTATAATCGTAAGATAGAACGTCCGGTGGTAGTCTTACCGCAGCCACTCTCTCCTACCAGACCGAGGGTCTCACCTTTGTTTACAAAAAAGGTAACATCATCCACGGCTTTTACGAACTTCCGGTTCTTGCCCATGCCGCCTGCGGGGAAGTACTGCTTTAAATGTTCTACCTGAAGTAATTTATCACTCATTGGTATTTCCTCCCTCCATCTCGGCTTTCTGGTTCATAAAGCAATGTGCGTAATGTGTCTCGCTGAAATCCGTCTTAGGAGGATTCTCTCTCAGGCAGATCTTCATGCAGTTCTTACAGCGGGGTGCGAATGCGCATCCTTCGGGAGGATTCAGAAGATCCACCGGGTTACCCTCGATAGGGATCAGCTTCTCATGCTTGGTGCTGTCCAGACGGGGAATACTTTCCAGCAGACCCTTGGTATATTCATGCTTCGGGTTGTAGAAGATTTCATCACAGGTGCCGGTCTCCACGATACGTCCTGCATACATGACTGCAATACGGTCACACATACTTGCAACGATACCCAGGTCATGGGTGATCATGATGATTGCCATGCCCAGCTTGTCCTTCAGCTCCATCATCAGCTCCAGGATCTGTGCCTGAATGGTAACGTCCAGTGCGGTAGTAGGCTCATCGGCGATCAGAAGCTTCGGTTCACATGCCAGCGCGATAGCGATCATGACACGCTGTCTCATACCACCGGACAGTTCGTGGGGATACTGCTTCATACGCTTCTCCGGTTCATTGATACCTACCAGAGCCAAAAGCTCCACTGCTCTTGCATATGCCTTTTTCTTGTCCGCATCGGTATGCAGACGGATTACTTCCATGATCTGATTTCCGATGGTATATACGGGATTCAAGCTGGTCAGAGGATCCTGGAAAATAATGGAGACCTCTTTACCACGCATTTTGGAAAAATCTTTTTCGGTCATTTTCTCCACTTCATGTCCATTGAAGTGAAGCTCTCCGCCTATCAGCTTACCGGGATAAGCGGTCAGTCCCATCAGACTGTATGCGGTTACTGATTTACCGGAACCGCTCTCTCCTACGATACCCAGTACTTCACCTTCCTTCAGGTGAATGGAGACATCGTTCAGTGCCTTTACTTCTCCGGCAGGAGTAAAGAAAGAGAGACGTTCATGCTGTATATCTACCAGATAATTGTTATCCATCTTCACTACTCCTTCCGTTAATTCTTAAGCTTCGGGTCAAATGCGTCACGAAGTCCGTCACCAAACAGGTTAAAGCTTAAGATGATCAGACTGATCAGCAGACAGGGCGCAAACAGCAGGTACGGGAATGTGATCATTCCGTTAATGGCATCACTTGCAAGGCTTCCCAGGGAAGGCAGGGGAACTGCCACACCCATACCTAAGAAGCTTAAATAACTCTCGGTAAAAATAGAGGAAGGGATCTGCAGTGTGGTGGTAACGATCAGCGTACCGATACAGTTCGTCAGCAGATGCTTTTTAATGATACGGCCATCCTTTGCTCCCAGAGCCTTGGCTGCCATAACATAATCATTCTCCTTCAGGGTCAGGATCTGGCTTCGTACCATACGTGCCATTCCTACCCAGTACAGCAATGCGAATACGATGAAGATACTGATCAGGTTAGATCCTACGATCTGCATCCATCCGAATCCGGGAAGCTGGGCCAGCTTTGCCAGAGGATCCTTTAACGCAAAGGATAACAGCACGATCAGCAGGAAATCCGGTATCGTATAGATAATATCCACAATACGCATGATGATCAGATCCACCCATCCACCGAAGAATGCAGAGATGGAACCGATCAGGGAACCGATCACAAAAATGATGGCAGTAGCGATCAGACCAACCAGCAGGGAGATACGGCTTCCCATCATAACACGGATGGCATAATCACGGCCCATTTTATCGGTACCGAGCACATGGGGGAATACCTTCTCTCCCGCATCCATACGCTCTATCTCTTTCTCGGAATACTGCATGGGGTGCAGATTCTCGCTTCCTTTGATCTGTGTCTTGTAATCATAGGGATAAAATGCAGGCACGATAAAGGAAAAGATCATAACTACAATAATAACGAAGAGGCTGACCATGGCAACCTTATTCTTACGAAGTCTGCGGAAGCCATCCTGCCAGAAGCCCACGCTCTCGCGCATGATGACCTGACTCTGCTTCTCTTCTTCGTTCGCCGGCATAAAATCTTCCGGTTTATATTTTACATGAAAGCTCATAGCATTCGGTTCTTTCATCGGTATCTTCCTTCCTGTTAATCTTACTTCAACTTGATCCTGGGGTCGACGAGCTTATACACGATATCCACCAGCACATTCATGACAACCATCAGTGTTGCGAGGAAAATGGTGGTACCCATGATCATGGTGTAGTCACGGTTAATGATCGAGCTGACAAATTCATTACCCAGACCGGGGATCGTGAAAATCTTCTCTACTACGAAGCTTCCTGTCATAGTATAAGCCATCATAGGACCTACATAGGTGATAACGGGGAGCAGTGCATTTCTCAGTGCATGCTTGAACAGACGGAAGAAAGGCTTTACTCCCTTCGCCGTAGCGGTTCTCATATAATCCTGTCCCAGAACATCCAGCATGGAAGAACGCATCAGTCTCATAATATAAGCAGTGGGATACAATGCCAGTGCGATCACGGGCATCACATAATGCTTCCAGGTGCCGATTCCGTAGGTGGGCAGTATCTTTACCTTACTTCCCAGAAAATATAACAGCAGGGTACATACAACGAAGCCGGGTACTGCAATACCACAGGTGGAGATCACGGAGATCACGCTGTCCAGTGCCTTGCCGCGATGGGTGGCTGCCAGACATCCCAGTGGGATACCTACCAGTAATGCCACGATGACAGAGATTCCGCCGACTCTTGCGGATACGGGGAACTTGGATACTATAATAGAAGAAACGGTTCTTCCTCTCTGCTTCAGACTCTCTCCGAAATCACCGTGCAGTGCATCGGACATATATGTCAGATACTGCTGGGACAAAGGCTTGTCCAGTCCGTATTTTGCCTCCAAAGCTGCCTGTGCAGCGGGGCTTACTGCCTTCTCCGAAAGAAACGGACCGCCGGGGACCATATTCATCAGGAAAAAGGTGAGTGTTGCTACTGTAAAAATCGTAATCAGTGCCAGACCGATACGTTTTGCAATATATTTAAGCATCTCTTCAACTCCTTGTTTTCTTTTGTCTGCGGACATTCGATAAATACATTAAGCAGAATTGTATACAAGTATACCTTCATGTATAACGTACTTTAATTCTCCGACAACGACTTTTGTTATATTACAACACTTTTCCGGCGGTGTCAACCGGATTACATATGAAGTATCTGCCAGTTTCCGTGCTTTCGTCTGTCCTGTCACTCTCCCTGTATGTACGTGTATCGCGCACATATGTCTGCATATTTATGAAAAACTTTTTCAATAAAAGTGCATGCAATTTTTATAATCTGTATATAGTGCATATTTCCCAGTTTATTATGTATAATTACTCATTTTTAATTTGTTGTTTTTTTCTTTCCCTCATGCATTTTTTCAGAGTTTCCCCATAAAAACAGGAGAATTTATTTGCCTAAATTCTCCTGTTGCAACACCTTTATTTTTTACAGTTTCCTGTTTTTGTCTGACCTTTATCAGATCTTGCGAAAAGGTTCCATATATGCCGCTGCGTCTTTTAATTCTTCTTCAATGGCAAGAAGCCGGTTGTATTTAGCCACACGGTCGCTTCGACAGGGGGCTCCGGTCTTGATCTGCCCGGCATTCAGCGCTACAGCAATATCTGCGATAGTGGTATCCTCCGTCTCGCCGGATCTGTGGGAAATCACCGCCTTATAACCATTCTTATGCGCCATCTCCACCGCTTCGAAGGCTTCCGACAGCGTTCCGATCTGATTGACTTTTACCAGAATGGCATTGCCGCAATGAAGTTTGATTCCGGCATCCAGACGCTTGGTATTGGTGACAAACAGATCGTCTCCCACCAGCTGGATCTTCTCTCCCAGCCGCTTCGTCAGCTCCTGCCAGCCGTCCCAGTCATTTTCGTCCAGTCCATCCTCAATGGAGATAATAGGATATTTTTCCACCAGCCGTTCATAATAGGCGATCATCTCTCCCGTATCCCGCAGGACCTCTTCGCCTTTCAGGCTGCTCTCTCCGGGGAAATGATACATTCCCGTCTTTTCATTATATAATTCACTGCTGGCGGCATCCATAGCGATCTTAATATCCTGTCCCGGTACATAACCGGAAGCCTCGATGGCCTCCACCAGAAAATCCAGCACGCTCTCCGCATCCGGCAGATCCGGCGCAAAGCCGCCCTCATCACCGACACCGGTGGACAGGCCTTTTTGTTCCAGAAGCTTTTTCAGATTGTGGTAGATCTCCGCACAGATCCTAAGCCCCTCCGCAAAGGTTTCCGCCTGTACCGGCATGATCATAAACTCCTGAAAATCCACGGTATTTGCCGCATGCTTTCCGCCGTTTAAAATATTCATCATGGGAACCGGCAGAAGTCTCGGAGAGATTCCTCCAAAGTAGCGGTACAGAGGAAGTCCCAGTGCTTCTGCTGCCGCTCTCGCCACTGCCATGGATACGGCCAGCATAGCATTAGCCCCCAGGTTACTCTTATTGTCCGTGCCGTCCGTCTCCCGCAGGATCCGGTCAATGCGGATCTGTTCCAACGCATTCTCTCCCAGCAACACGCTTTCTATTTTCTCATCCACATTTTTGACGGCATGCTGTACTCCCAGCCCAAAATATCTGGTCTCACCGTCCCTAAGTTCCACCGCCTCAAATTGTCCGGTGCTGGCCCCGGAGGGAACTGCAGCCGTCCCCCGAAAGCTTCTGCCGCTCTCCCGATCCTCCACTGTGACAACGGCAGCCACCGTGGGATTGCCTCTGGAATCCAGGATCTCCCTTCCGTGTACTTCGACGATTTCCAGATATTTTTCCATAAAAAACCTCCTTACCGGTATACCTACTTTACTTTTTCTGCTGTAAGTATGTCCCGTAGGGAGGTTTTTATTCGAATCTGCTAATAGTTAATACTCTTTTCCGGCAAGGATCTCACAGTAATCCTTGTAGTTCTTTTCCAGCAATGTCGGGGTATCCAGTCCGTAAGGACACTTGGACTTGCATCTGCCGCAGTGCAGGCAGTCCTCGATCTTGCGCATCTTGGCCTGCATCTCTTCCGTCAGCTGTGCGGCCGAAGGAGCTCTTCGAATCATCAGGCTCATGCGGGCGCAGTTATTGATCTCGATTCCCGCAGGGCAAGGCATGCAGTAACCGCAGCCTCTGCAAAACTCTCCCTGCAATTCTTCTCTGTCATGATCGATTACAGCCTGTAATTCCGGGGTCAGTGTGGGCGGATTGTCGATGTAGGACAAAAATTCATCCAATTCACTCTCCCGCTGCACGCCCCAGATGGGAAGCACGTTGTCAAACTGCGCCAGATAGGCATAGGCTGCCGCGGAATTGTTGATCAGGCCGCCGGACAGTGCTTTCATGGCGATGAATCCCATGCCTGCCTTTTTACAATCCTGTACCAGTTCCAGATCCTTGTCCGTTGCCAGATAACAGAAGGGGAACTGCAAGGTCTCATACAGTCCGCTTTCGATGGCTTCATGTGCCACGTTCAGACGGTGATTGGTAATGCCGATGTGACGGATCATACCTTTTTCCTTCGCTTCCAGCATGGCCTCATAGAGTCCTGTACCGTCTCCCGGCTTTGGGCAGAAGGCCGGATTGTGGAACTGGTAAATGTCAATATAATCGGTCTTCAGCTTTTCCAGTGAGGTGTGCAGATCCTTCCAGAAGCCCTCCGCCGTGGTGGCCCCGGTCTTGGTGGCAATGTAGATCTTGTCCCGCATGCCTTCAAAGGCCGCTCCCACCTTCTCCTCACTGTCAGTATAGTATCTGGCGGTGTCGTAAAAGGTCACGCCTGCAGCATAGGCTTTGCGAAGCAGTCCAATGGCTGCTTCTTTGGAGATCCGCTGGATGGGCAGAGCTCCGAAAGAGTTCTTCTCCACGGTGATCCCGGTGCTGCCCAGGGTCACCTGGTTTCTCTTATGTTCCATAATTATTTCTTAATCAACAGAGACTTACCGGTCATCTCTGCGGGCTGCTCCATACCCATCACATTGATCAGAGTAGGTACGATGTCTGCCAGGCATCCACCCTCTTTCAGAGTGTAAGCAGGATCATAGTTTACCAGAATGAAAGGAACCGGATTGGTGGTGTGTGCGGTATGAGGCTGACCGGTGGTGTAATCGATCATCTGCTCTGCATTACCGTGGTCTGCACAGATGAACAGGACACCGTCTACATCCTTGACTGCCTGTACTGCCTTGCCCACGCACTCGTCTACGGTCTCGATAGCCTTGATGGCTGCGGAGATCACGCCGGTATGGCCTACCATGTCGGGGTTGGCAAAGTTGATCACGATCACATCATATTTTTCAGAACGGATCGCACCCAACAGCTTCTCACACACCTGAGGAGCGCTCATCTCGGGCTTCAGGTCATAGGTAGCCACATCCTTGGGGGAGTTTACCAGAATACGGTCCTCTCCCTCGTTGGGCTGCTCTACGCCGCCGTTGAAGAAGAAGGTAACGTGAGCGTACTTCTCGGTCTCTGCAATACGGGCCTGCTTCATGTCGTGTGCTGCCAGCCACTCACCGAAGGTATTGGTAATAGCGATCTTGTGAAAAGCTACTTCTTTATTGGGGATCGTAGGATCGTAATCGGAGAAGCATACGAAGGTAATATCCTTTCTCACGCGGTCAAATCCCTTAAAATCATCATCACAGAAAGCTCTGGTGATCTCTCTTGCACGGTCGGGACGGAAGTTGAAGAAGATCACGGAATCCTTGTCCTGTACCAGACCTACAGCCTTGCCGTCCTCTACGACTACGGTGGGCTTTACGAACTCATCGGTCTCATCTCTGTCGTAGGACTCCTGGATGCCACAGATGCCGCAGGCAGCGGTCAGACCCTTGCCCTCGGTCATAGCATCATAAGCCAGTTTTACACGGTCATAGTTGTTATCACGATCCATAGCGTAGTAACGTCCCATTACGGAGGCGATCTTACCTACGCCCAGCTTCTTCATTTCTTCATTTAACTGCTCTGCATAGCTCTTACCGCTGGCAGGAGGGGTATCACGTCCGTCCAGGAAGCAGTGAACATATACCTTTTCCAGACCCTGCTGCTTCGCCAGCTCCAGCAGGCCGTACAGATGGGTGATATGGCTGTGTACGCCACCGTCGGATAACAGTCCCATCAGATGCAGGGCACTGTTGTTCTTCTTACAGTTATCAATAGCCTTTAACAGGGCTTCATTTTTAAAGAAATCACCATCCTGGATCTCCTTGGTGATACGGGTCAGTTCCTGATATACGATACGTCCGGCCCCCATATTCATATGGCCTACTTCGGAGTTCCCCATCTGGCCCTCGGGAAGTCCTACTGCCATGCCACTGGCATTGCCGCGTACATAGGGATATTCTTTCATCAGGGAATCCATGACAGGAGTGTTGGCCAACGCTACGGCATTGCCCTCTACCTTATCATTCAGTCCATAACCATCCAAGATCATTAATACAACCGGTTTCTTTCTCATCGATCGTTCCTCCATTTTACTTTTAATCATTATAAATTACCAGTACGGCTCCGAAACAGGTTCTCTGTGTCGGATCCGTTCTGAAAGCTTACATTACGTCCACGGAGATTATACACTGAAAACGCGGGATGCGCAATAGTAACCGCAGATTTCTTCTCCGGCCGCCTGTGAGATTATTTTTCAAAAGCTCCCCGGATTTACTTGTATTTTCACCCAACCTGCGTTACAATATCCTTTAAACTCTTATTTGGGAAAAGGGGTTCTCTTATGGTTACATTACTCACGAAATTATTTATTAAGAATCACGAAAATACGAAGGATCCGGGCGTTCGCCAGGCATACGGTATGCTCTGCGGTATCGTCGGGATTTTTTTCAATCTGATCCTCTTTACCACCAAGGCTCTGGCGGGATTTTTCAGTCATTCCATTGCCATCACCGCAGATGCGGTCAACAATCTGTCAGATGCCGCCTCTTCCATCATTACACTGGTGGGCTTTAAGCTGGCCGGACAGGAACCGGATTCCGGGCATCCCTTCGGGCACGGACGGATCGAATATATTTCCGGACTGTTAGTCTCCATTCTGATCGTACTCATGGGCTTTGAACTGGTCAAGAGTTCCATTACCAAGATCTTTCATCCGGAAGCACTGGATTTTTCCCCGGTCATTGTGGGAATTCTGCTGTTCTCGATCCTGGTAAAATGCTATATGGCTTTCTATAATCGCCGCATCGGTTCCCGGATCGGCTCCGTAGCCATGAAAGCCACCTCCATTGACAGCTTAAGTGATGTAGTTGCCACCACCGTGGTCCTCATCGGCACTATCGTCTCCTACCGCACCGGGTTCATTATCGACGGCTACTGCGGTGTGCTGGTAGGTATGTTCATCCTCTACTCCGGCTTCGTCGCCGCAAAGGACACCATCAGCCCGCTGTTGGGGCAGCCCCCCGAACCGGAACTGGTGCAACAGATTAATGACATCGTCCTCTCCTATGACGATGTCACGGGAATCCATGATCTCATCGTACATAATTACGGTCCCGGGCGGACATTGATCTCTCTGCATGCGGAAGTTCCCGCCGACGGCAATATTCTGACCCTGCACGATACCATCGATACCATCGAACACGAATTACGTCGGAAATTAAACTGCAATGCGGTGATCCACATGGATCCCGTCAGCACTAACGATCCGGAGACCCTGTCTCTGAAAGCCGAAGTGAACGGTTATCTGGATCAGATCGATCCTAAGCTTAGCATGCACGATTTCCGTGTCGTCAAAGGACCGACCCATACGAATCTCATTTTTGATATCGTGGTGCCCTATGATTACCCGGTCTCCGACAAACAGGTCACCGATTCCGTCACCGAACGGATCCGGATGAACCATCCGGATTTCTATACGGTCATTGATGTGGATAAGGCGGTGGTGCAGTAAATGGAAAGTTACGCGAGCAATGAGCCGCGCATAGGTATAGTGAAGACAGCGATGGGTGCTTGCGCACAAATCGCTGTCTTTACTTATGCCGTGATGCGGCGAACGCCGCGATATGAAATAAGATTGACAGCGCTCTATGCTGACAATCTTATGAATAGCGTGGCTCATTGCGGATGGCAGTTTTAAACCGGGCGAACGCCCACGTTGGATATGTCAGGGGCACAAACTCTTATAATTCCAAGATTGTACCCTCTCCGTCAAGAGTTGTGGGCACAGAGTGGCTTATCTCCTTGTACTGTGCCCATTTTAAAACAGGCTGCGGGCACAGATAGACTTATTCCCTTGTGCTGTGCCCATTTTAGAACAAACCGTGGGCACAGCGCAGCTCACCTTCTTGTACTGTGCCCATTTTAAAACAAGCTGTGGGCACAGCGCGACGCGTTCTCTTGCATTGTACCCATTTTTAAACAAAAGGAAGGGCACAGACATCGAATTTATCGTTGCTGTGCCCTTTCCTTGGAAATACATATATTTATTTGACTAACTTTCCATTTAATCCTGGCTGTTGATGTAGTTGATCAGACCTTCTGCGGCAATGATCTTCTGCATGAACTCGGGGAACGCCTGTCCCTGGAAGCTCTCGCCGGTGGTGAGATCTTTGATCACACCGGTATTGAAATCGATCTCGACTTCATCGCCGTTCTGGATCTTCTGGGATGCCTCGGGACACTCGATGATGGGAAGTCCGATGTTGATGGCATTACGGTAGAAGATTCTGGCGAAGGTCTCTGCGATGACGCAGCTGACACCTGCTGCCTTGATGGCGATGGGGGCATGCTCTCTGGAAGAGCCACAGCCGAAGTTCTTCTCCGCTACGATGATGTCACCCTTTTTTACATTCCTGATAAAATCCTTGTCGATATCCTCCATGCAGTGGGTGGCCAGTTCTGCGGGATCGGAGGAATTCAGATATCTTGCGGGAATGATAACGTCGGTATCCACGTTATCTCCGAATTTGAAAACTGTTCCTTTTGCGTTGTTCATTGTTCCGTTACCTTTCTATTTCAAATGTAGGATAAATTATTTCAGTTCTCCTGGGCAGGAGATCTTGCCGGTGATGGCACTGGCTGCCGCTACTGCGGGGCTTGCCAGATAGATCTCGGATTTTACATGACCCATACGTCCGACGAAGTTACGGTTGGTGGTGGAGACACATCTCTCGCCTTCTGCCAGAATACCCATGTAGCCGCCAAGACAGGGACCGCAGGTAGGGGTGCTCACAACTGCACCAGCTTCGATGAAGGTCTTAAGAAGTCCCTCTTCCATGGCCTGCATATAGATGGACTGTGTGGCGGGGATCACGATGCAGCGCATACCCTTTGCCACATGTCTGCCCTGAAGTACCTTTGCAGCGGTACGCAGGTCATCGATACGGCCATTGGTACAGGAGCCGATAACTACCTGATCGATGGCAATGGGCTCCATCTCGTGAATCTCATCGATGGTATGTGTGTTCTCCGGCAGATGGGGAAAGGCCACAGTAGGACGTAACGTACTTAAATCTATAGTATACTCCGCATCGTACTGCGCATCCGGATCTGCTTCGAATACCTTATAGGGACGCTTGGAATGCTCTTCCATGTAAGCGATGGCTTTCTCATCCACAGGGAAAATTCCGTTCTTGCCGCCGGCTTCGATCGCCATGTTGGCAATGGTGAAGCGGTCATCCATGGACAGATTGGCAATGCCGTCTCCCACGAACTCCATGGACTTGTACAGTGCGCCGTCCACACCGATCATGCCGATAATGTGCAAGATCACGTCTTTACCGCTGACCCATTCGGAAGGTTTGCCGGTCAGGTTAAATTTGATGGCGGAAGGCACCTTGAACCATGCCTTACCGGTCGCCATACCGGCTGCCATATCGGTACTTCCCACACCGGTAGAAAATGCTCCCAGGGCACCATAAGTACAGGTATGAGAATCTGCACCGATGATCACATCACCTGCTACAGTAAGTCCTTTCTCCGGAAGCAGAGCATGCTCGATACCCATCTCTCCCACTTCAAAATAATTGGTAATCTCATTGCGTCTTGCAAATTCGCGGACACATTTGCAATGCTCCGCAGATTTGATATCCTTATTGGGAACAAAATGATCCGGTACCAGTGCGATTTTGTCCTTATCAAACACTCCCTGCACCTTCATTTTATCCATCTCTTTGATTGCCACCGGGCTGGTAATATCATTGCCCAATACCAGATCCAGCTGTGCCTCGATCAGCTGTCCTGCCTGTACCTGCGCAAGGCCCGCTGCCTGTGCAAGTATCTTCTGTGTCATTGTCATTCCCATTGTTTACTGCTCCTTTTTTCTTCTTGCTGTGCCTTACTGCACGTTCTTAATTGTAGCACACTCATTTGTAATTGAAAACATCCACATTTAACGTATTTCTACGAAAATGTGGATGCTTTAGCCCTAAAATATTGATTTATTTTAACATTGAACCATAATACTTTTTATGATTCTGTCACTGGTTTTCCCTCATATCTTCCGGTGATGCCGCACTCGAAACATCCCCCGGATCTCCGCTTTCCCGCTTTACTTTCCAGGTCAGTACCACCTTAAACAGGTCTCCGTCCAGTTCGATCCTGAACTTCCCGCCCTGCAGTTCCGTGAAGCTCTTGGCAATTGCCAACCCCAGTCCGCTGCCTTCCGTGTTCCGGGAAGCATCGCCTCTGACGAACCGTTCCGTCAGTTCCTCTCCGGATACGGACAGCTCCTGTGCCGTGATATTTTTTAGGATGATCGTCACATCCTCTTTTGCCGTGAAACCGTTGACATAGACTCTGGTGCCGGGTAACGCGTACTTGGCAATATTGCCAAACAGATTTTCAAAAATACGGAAGGTTTTCTGACTGTCCAACGGCACGATCACCTTCTCCTCCGGCAGGCTCATCCGCACTTCCAGTCCGGCATTTGCCAGTTTATCTTCCATTTCAAATTCCACCTGCTTTACCATACTTACGATATCCACATCCCGGATATCCAGCGTGACATTCTGGGAATTTGCCTTGCTGACCTCAAACAGATCCTCGATCAGTGCTTTCAGCCGCAGGGATTTCCGGTCCAGCGTCTCCAGATACTCCTTGCGCTGTTCCTCCGTCACTCCCGGCTCCTGCAACAGCTTCACGTAAGTAATGATGGCCGTCAGAGGTGTCTTCAGATCATGGGATACATTGGTAATAAGCTCAGACTTCATCCGCTGGCTCTTCACTTCCTCCGCCACCGCATTGCGGAAGCCCTCTTCGATCCGGTAGATCTGCGGCTTGAAGGGTTCAAATACTCCCAGATCCTCCTCAATGGTCACATTCAGATTGCCCTGGGCGATCTCATTGGTGGCCTTTAATAACAAACCATACTTTTTCTGTAATTTGCTGATATAGCGCCGCAGCAGAAAGTACAGTATCACAGAATAGATGATTGCGATGGTCAGTCCTCCCAGCGGCAGACTGCAGATCACCACCAGGATCAGGGCATTCCACAGCACGATCCGCAGGATCAGCTTTTTGGCATCCTTCGTCACATCAAAATGCTCTGCATCATGATAGACATCCACCACCTTATCCCTGCCAATGGAGAATCCCTTCTTCATTCCTCTCCACATTTTTTTCCAGAGAGGCACTAACAGATAACACAAGCTGTGCTGTTTCAAATACGTTCCGGCTCCTTGGACCCGCATTGCCCGCAGGGATACTCCCAAGCACCAGGCAATGAAAAACAAGGCTGCCACTGCCAGAACATTTAATGCATAGGTCAGTATTATGGTCAATAACTGTATCTGCGCACTGCTTCCACGTAAAACTGTGGCCAGCGCATGACCGCTTCTCACCCAGGATACCAGTCCTACCACCTGTTCACTTCCAATGCCGGCGATCACCACAAGGATCACAACAATCGCCTCGACAGGCAGCTTCAGCAGCACCACCTTCTCCCAGGCTCTCTCTTCCCCAAGTCCCGGCAATACAAGCGCCAGCAGGAAGATCAACAGTGCCAGGATCAGAAACATCTGCTGACATCCGGACAGATAATAGGATGCATACTGCTCTCCCATGGAAAAGTAAACACTGACATTGTTCATATCCTGATCATAATAAATATACTGACCGTTCTGTCCCAGACTCTGTGCCGCCTGTCTGGAGATGCAGAAGGTGATCTCACAATTTTTCGGCATTTCCAGCCGGAACATGGTATTATGACCGGAAGAGATTTCGCTGCCCATATTGGCATCCACCATTCGCGTAAGACCACAATTACGGATCACTTCCGCCGCTGTCTTGCGAAGGGTTGTCGGATCCGATCCGATCACCGTATTTCCTAAGGCTGCATCATTTCCATAGGCATCAAATACAAAAGTCAGATAAAAGCTCTGTTCCTCCGCCACAATATCCGTATCCGCCAGATTACTTAAGATCTCTCCGGTCTTCGTATCCCGGATCCTATAATCATACAAATTATTCAACTGACCAAAGGAGTTTTCCAGGGTATTGAAATGTTCTTCCAGGTATTCGCCGGTCTGCGCCGCCAAGATTCCCCGGGCCGCATAGTTTTCGGAATCTGCTCCTTCCGGTATCGTGAGCTCCTCCGTATCTCCATATGCCACTTCTGCCCGTTTCCGGTCATCATTGAGCCATTCGTTTCCCTCCGTGGGCTGCATATATAATTCCACATAGCTTAAGGAAGTCTGGTGTTCTTTGTTGTACAGATCGCGGTAGAGCAGATAGCAGTTCTGATACAGATAAGTAATCGTATTCGACGTCTCCAGTGGATCCTCAATGTATTGTTCCTTCCTCCTGCTCTCCGCTCTGCGCTCGAAGATTCCGTAGCAGGCGGTAAAAATGCCGGAAGCTGCCAGACTGACAATCAGTCCGATGATCAGCCATTTGACTGCAGGCTTTCTGTTTCCTCGGTTTTCTCGTTTTTCCGTTGTCTCCGCTTTCACAGCCTCTGTTACCTGTTCCATTCTTACACCTCTCCGGCCATTTCCCTGCTCTGCCTGCCGAAACACTTTGTTTCCCACAGCCGTATTTATTGTTTGTCGATCTTATAGCCTACGCCCCATACCACTTTCAGATACTTGGGATTCCGTGGATTGATCTCTATTTTTTCCCGGATGTTCCGCACATGAACCATAATGGTATCCGTGTTGACCGCTTTCTCATTCCAGATGCGTTCGTAGATCTCATCCGCGGAAAATACTCTGCCGGGATTCTTGATTAAGAGCTGAACGATCTTGAATTCCATGGGTGTCAGTTTCACCGGTTCTCCGTCCACCGTCACTTCCACGGTCTCTTCATTCAGTTCCAGACCTCCGATGGTATACACATGGGATTTCTCCTGTTCTTCCCCGCCGACCGCCGTCAGATATTTGGAATACCTGCGCAGATGGGAATTGACGCGGGCTAAAAGTTCCAACGGAGTAAACGGCTTGGTCACATAGTCGTCCGCTCCCATATTCAGTCCCATGATCTTATCCACTTCCTCGGACTTGGCGGACAGCATGATCACCGGGAATTCCTGATTCTGTTCCCTAAGCTTCATCAGCATGGTCACCCCGTCCATCACCGGCATCATAATATCCAGAATCGCCAGATGGATCTCCTCGTTTGCCACGATCTCCAGTCCTTCCTTACCGTTGGCGGCTTTCCACACCTGATAGCCCTGATTCTTCAGATAGATCTCCACACCGTCCCTGATCTCCCGGTCATCCTCCACGATCAGAATGTGATATTTATTGTTCTCCATAGCTCCCTCTCATTCTGCCTTTAACGGCAGGGGGTTCGAGCCCCCTCATCTCATTATGATTCTAGTTTACAATTTCAAATTTCTTCTACAGAAAAAACGAAAGATTTTCTAAAGATATTACGTCCCTGCCCTATTTTCCAGAAAGGTAAGTATTTTTACAATGGGCACGATCAGAATCCCACAGAAAAAGTTGCTGACACCGTGCACAAAATCCCAGGGCAGTCCGGCAACGATCCAGGCAATCATCCCCCGAAAACTTAAACCGTACAAAAGTGCCTGCGCCGGTGCATACAGCGTGCCGAACAAGAAGCCATGGGCAGCACACAGCAGCATATAAACAAGCGGCCGCATTTTCGCCGGGATCCTCTTCGGCAGTAACATGGCGGCTCCCCACAGCACTGTCCACAAGTACAAATAGGGAATCCACCAGGTGGCAAACCCACAGAAGATTCCATTCAGCAGTACATAAGTATAAATGGGATACAACGCCTTTTTCCGGTATACCACAGTAAAAGCAATGGTAAAAACACCAAGGAGGTGGACATTCGGTGCCACCTCCATGATGATTTTCGAAGCGTACATCAACGCTCCCAGCATTGCAAAAACCGCCATCTCCCTGATCGTCAGTTTTCCGTTTTTCAACTGTTATTTCTCCACTTTGAAAGAATAGGTATCTCCGGCAGTCACCGGGGTAGCGTCCACACCGGTAGAGGCATATTCGCCATTGATATAAAAGGCCCAGTAGGTCTGGTCGGTATCATAGTCTGCCGTCACACCGTTCACCGTCTTCACATAAAGGCCGTAATCGCCCTCTTCCCCTGCAATAATGCCGATCTCGGTCAGGGCATCCCCTACATTCTCTTTGTCGGTATGAATGGTAAAGCTGCTCTCGTTGCCGTCCTTATCCGTTACCGCCAGCGTGAATTCGGTATTGCCCTCTCCTAAGTCACTGCCGTCTGCAAAGACTCCTTCCGTCTGTGCCTGTGCGGATTCCTGTATGGTTCCCTGCGTGCTGCCGTTATCCCCGGACTTGCCGCCACAGGCGGTCATCCCGGCTGCCATGGTTACTGCCAGCAGTACTCCACAGACTCTTACTTTCCATTCTCCACTTACAAATTTTTTCATAATTTTCCTCCAATTTTATTTTCTGACGATTTCACCTTCGTTGTGCAAAATCGCATCAGACCTTTTTATTTTCCGCAGCTTATATGGTTATACCTCATCCTCATAATACCGGATCATGCATACCAGTTCGCCGTCCTCCACGGACACTTCCGCTTCCTCTCCCAGGAATTCATTGCTGATCCCGATGGGAAAATCGTTGGTAATCACCCCATTTTCCAAAGGATACTTCATGCCCCGGATATTCACGCCTCTCGCTTCCTTCGTCAAGGCAAACAGAGACATGGTGCCCTCCAGTTCCTTCCTAAAATGCACGGCTTCGTTCTGCAGTACCAGCACCATTCCCGTGCCGTCCACGAGATACCCCACCCCGCCGTGATTTTTGAGATATAAAAGGCACTGGATATTCGCCAGGGTGTGATCAAATCTGCCGCCGGTAGCCGCGTAAATGCGAAAATCGGTATAACCCAGTTCCAGACCTTTCTTAATGGCGGCCAGCATGTCCGTATCGTCCTTGCACTCCGGCAGGCGGCAGATTTTCTCCGGAACGGTCTGCTGTAACTGTTCCACCGCCAGCTTCTCCTGTTCGCTGACCGAGTCAAAATCCCCGATGATCAGATCCGGCTCCACATTCAGGATCCCGCAATAGCTTAAGCCTCCATCCACTGCGATCACATAATCTTCCTCCGCCACAGCCAGCTCTCCCATGGTGAGATCTCCTGCACCGATCAAAATACATTTTCCCATAGTGTCTTCCTTTCCTGTAACAGTTCCGCCTGCGTCATTCCCAAAGCCTCTTTAGCACTGTTACGCACTATTGTACCGTTTCTGCATTTACATTTCAAGGGATTGGGGTTATATTTGAATTATGAATACTGTATATTATGACAATCAACCTCTGACCGCTGCGGAGGTCCGCAGATTGCAGACTTTGGAAAACCGATACCGAAATGCCGCCAGAGAAGTGTTTACGAACCGGGTAGAATACTACCACAGGCTCACCGGTGGCCACTATACCTCCATCACCATAAGAGATCAGAAGACCCGTTGGGGCAGCTGCTCCTCCAGAGGCACACTGTGCTTTAACTACCGCCTGATCTACGGTCCTGCGGGGCCGTTGGATTATGTGGTGGTGCATGAGCTCTGCCACCTGACCCATATGAACCATTCCAAGGACTTCTGGAACATGGTGGAAAGCATCATGCCGGACTACCGGGTCTATAAAAAATGGCTCAGGGATCACGGACACGAACTGACCCTGGAGGAGCATCTGCGCAGACAGGGCATTCCCATCCGGCTTAGCTGAATAAACACGCCGAATCAATATCCCCACGCAGTACAAAATCTGCACACTCACATCATAATTGCAAAAGGGCGGCCAGTCTTCTCCGACAGGCCGCCCTCACCGCTATCTCTTGTTTTATCTGTTCTCGTTTACATAGACCTGAACGCGGCTCTGAATGATCGCTGCCACATCCTTCGCACTCTTCTGACCGGAGAAATATGCTCCCGCCTCCTCGTTGATGATATTGTTGATCGCCTCGTTGTAGTATCCGCTTCTGTTAATACTCTCCACAAAGCTTACGATCTTATCCGCCTGCTCTTTGGTCATCTGCGGCAGAACGATCTCTTCCCCATTGATGTAATAGGTATCATCATATTCTACCTTGTTGCCATTCTCATCCAGATAGAATGGCTTTTCCATGGCCTTATTTACGTTATCCTCAAAGGAACTGCGCAGTACGGGCAGATTGTATTCCTGATCCTGCACCTGATCCTGATAGTCCTTCGTCAAGTAATAGCGTATGAAGTTCCATGCGCCTTCCAGGTTCTTAGACTTGGCAGACAACGCATAGGTCACATTCCCGGATCTTAAAATGGAGCCATTGTCCCCATCTGTCGGGAATCCGACGAAGCTGACATCCTCTCCGATCACACCGTTGATCTCACGGTTCAGGTCTCCGATAGAACTGATGGTAACATTGTCTAACAGTGTCCGGTTCTCACGGAACTGGGATTCATAGTTGTTCCAGTAATCTTCCCAGAAATCCTCCGGATAGTCCTGTGGCAGTTCTGCGGCAAATGTCAGCATTGCCACAAAATTATCACTATCAAAGTTGCATTTACCGGTAGTCACATCTACAAAATCATTCCCACAGAAGCCCATCATCATATTCAGGAAATCACCCTGAAGCACGGTATCACCGAAAATGGACGGATTGTCAGGCAGGCTGGCCTGAACTGCCTCCAGTTCCTCCATGGTGATGGCAGTACGGTCACCGAAAACGGACTGCTTGCCGAGCATGGTGCAGACATAGAAGGAAGGAATCACATAATATAGTTTTCCGTTTACCCGGTAGGCATCCCAGACATTCTGCAGATACTCATTCTGCGACAATTCCTCATCCTTTGCAATCAGGTCATCCACATTGGCGATCAGTCCCTTGGAGATATAACTTTCCATGGTCATATTATAATTCACGATCAGAATGTCCGGCATATTTCCGGAGATAATATCGTTGTTCAACTGTTTGTTACCAAGATTATAGTCCTCGGAAGTATTATAGGTACTATAATCTTTGACTACGATACGATAGTCCTCGCTGGCCTTATTATAGTCTACCACTCTCTTCCTGAGATTCCAGTCAATATACTCCCCTGCCAGTACCAGTACCGCTTTGTCCTTGATGTCCTCCGGCTTCACATGGGTGAACAGACCTCCCCTGGTACTGCCATCCTGATAATCATTATAGAAACCGATAAATTCTTCCTCACTCAGCATGACAAATTGGGCCATACTGTTCGTAGACAGATCAGAATTAATGTAGCTCATGATCTGTGTGGATTCCGCTTTCTGAATATCATAGCGGTACAGACCGTAATCATTGGAATAGTACAACGTATTCTCATCACCGGATACCAGATTGTAATAGCCTCCGTTGGAAATTGCCTCTGACAGCTTAATGCCTTCCGAAATCTCGTCCGTTGCGGGATCATAGGAAGCAATATACATATCACTGTAAGTTTCCGTATCCCAGTACGTGATCTGGCATTTTCCATCGGCGGTCAGACCGGCGCGATTGCCGTTTCCGAGAATATCCGCCACATCCTGGGGAATGTCCTTCAGATCTGTCAGTTCTCCCTCCGGAGTCACTGTACATTTCTTCCAGGAATCTCCGCTTAATACGAGCGTCACGGAACCGTCCTCATTAAGTATCATGTCATAGATCCAGGTGTAGCTATCTTCCTTTTCTGCCAGCAGATTCGTCAAATCTGTCTCCCGGACGATATTGCCGTCCGTATCCCAGCATAACAACGCATACTGACTGTCGCTGACGTACTCATCTCCCACATAGCTTTCCTTGTAGAAATTACGAATTCCGTAGACAGTGCCATCCGTTCCGATTGCTTCTCTTCCCAGATTCGTACTCATATAGGAATAGTCGTTAGCAGGCGCATCCATGACATCCATGGTCGCCGCTGCCATCGCTTCTTCTGTCAGTGCCACCGCACTGCCATCCCCATTATCTGAGGGGGTATCCTCTCCGGTGGAAGGCTCAGGCGTCGCCGGGGCTTCGCCCTCTTTCCACAACGGCAGATCCACCGTACGGATCAGTGTGCCGTCCGTTTTCAGCGTTGCCATTTTCACATCCGTTTCCACATATTCTCCGGAATAATCATATAGTTCATACAGAAAATACACCGTATCTCCCTGCCGGGTCAGCAGGTCAACTCCCATATCAACTGTATCCACCCCCAGATCCAGAGGCTGCTCTTTAAATACATACTGCTTCGCCAGATTCGGATCCGATGCACTGCTGCCTCCGTTTTCGTTACCGCCCTTTCCACAGGCGGTCAATCCTGCGATCATTGCCAGTGTCACTGCCAGACTGACGATTCGTTTTCCTTTCTTTTTCATTCTCCCTCTCCTTTTTATTGGTTATTCTTCTGTCGATTTTGTGCTTTCCGTTTCCGCAGCCGCCTGTTCTCCTACTGTCTTTCCTTCTTCCGGTTCTGCTTCTGCCGGATCTACGGGCTTTACTCCGTCTGCCTGCTCATCCGTAAGCCAGGTAAACTGGCTGTCCTTGTAGGGATCCTCTTCCAGTTCCCTCTCCAGTTCCTCCAGAACATCCGTCTCCCTGTGGGAGTGTTTCTTCTCTCTGCGGCGTTCCGCAGCTCTCTCCAGCTTATCCTTGCCGGCGTTCCATACATCTTTCAAGGTCCAGCCCTTATGTCTCCACCAGTGAATAAAGGTCCAGAGTACCGTAACTATGGGATAGAGCAGCAACAGCAGCATAAATACGGTGAGCAGTGCGATAATATCCTCATAGCCTCTGGCCAGATTCTCCCAGTAGGGGTAGATAATGGCCTTGCCATTCATGGAACGGGTGCCGAACTTGAGGATCGTCTGAAACCGGTTCACCAGGGAATATCTGGAAGTGTTCTCTACGATCTCCAGATTTTTCTCATCCACACCGATCCCCTCTTTTACTTTGTCATAGGCAAAGCCGCTGACCGGGTTCGGCATGACGATCTCATAATGATTGATGCCGTTATCGGTGCCGTAGGCAGCCAGCGTCTCATAAGACACATAGACCACCGTGGAATCCAGCCCCGCCGCCTTATCCATTCTGCTGTCCGGTCGTCTGACCACTCCGGTGACAATATGGGGCACATTGCCGATATATACGGTCATTCCCACCACATCATTGGAACCGAACAGCTGCCATGCAGCATCCTGATCGATAATGCAGTAATCCTGCATCAGATCATTTCCCGAAAAATAAGATCCAGTGACCAGCTTCAGCGGGTGAAACAGGAAAAAATCTCCGCCGATACCGATGGCATTGGCATCCAGTGTGCTTTTCCCGTTGACCAGTGTGATCTTGCCGTCCGCACTGTAGGCATCCACCCAGAGTCTCGCGCTGGGATTCTCTGAAGTTTCCGTGATGGACGCTTCCTGAAGCACATTTTTCAGGGAATATTCAAAGCTTTTAATGGTATCTTCCGTCACTTCCGCCTTCGGGGAAAAGAAGCAGCTCACCTGTGCCGCATCTTTATTCTCACTCCAGCGCCAGGCCATCCGCTGGGCATCCTGCGCATTCGCCAGATGGTTGGTCCAGCCAAGCAAAAGAAGGAACAGAAGGAAGGATACTGCTGCGCTGATATACCATATGCACTTTTTTTTATTCTGTATTCGAATCCGAAACATATAATCTGTTTCTTCCTTCCTGATAAAATTCTGTCAGTCGAAACAATTATGAATTGTTCGCCAGTCTCACTAACTTGCCTGCCTCTACCGGCTGGGTGGAAGTCGTAATGACAAACTCATAACCATATAAGGCTCCGCTGATTGCCGACTGGGTATCATCGCTTGCCAGCACTTCCACATCCACACGGGTGGCCACATAACGGTTGCCCAGGGGGCTGCTCTTGGATTCCACGATCAGGATGAACTTACCGTTGCTGTCCTCACGGATGGCACTGTTGGGTACGATCAGGTCGTAGTTCGCACTCTTCTGTCCCACGGATACATTTAAGGACTGTCCGGGTGTCACTTCATCTCCGGTGATATCAAAGGTCAGCAGCTTCTTCTGTCCGGGATCTGTGGTATCCGGCTTGATGCTGGCCAGGGTAATATCCATATCACTGTATCTCCAGGAATTCACCAGGTCTGCCTTATCTCCCACGGAAAGTCTCTTCGCCTGATCATTGGTCACGGAGAAGCTCATGGTAAAGCCCTTACCCTCCGGCTGCATGGTCACCAGTGCGGTGTCCGGCTGCGCCTCGTCTCCTGCCTTCACAGTTACACTGGTAATGGTTCCCGAGATCGGAGCCTCAATGCTGGCACCTACCGCCTTTGCCTGCATTTCTGCGATGTCATCTCTCTGCTTCTGGAGCGTGTCTAACTGATAATCCAGATTCAGTTCCGAGGAAATGTCCTTCAATAACTGTTCCTTGGTATCCTGTGCTGCTTTCAGCTGAATATTGCGTTTGTCTAATTCCGTCTGCCAGTTCTGGGTCTGTACGGTCAGGGAACTGGTACTGTTCTCCTTGCTGTTCTGCTTATCCGCCAGTGCCTTATTGGCATCCGCCAGTGCTTTTACCTTTTCGTCGTATGCCTTCACTTTATCCGGATTATTGTTGATAAAGTTCTGTTTTTCATTGATCAGATCCTGATAACGGTCTCTGTTTCTTACCGCCAGATTATATTCGTCTTCGGTTACCTGGTTGCTATAATCTCCATCAGATACAGAGCTTGCGATATTCTCATTGTATTTGTCGATCGTAGCCTGGCAGGTGGCCTGTGCTGCCTGCCACTCACTGATCTTATCCTTGGCAATCTTGATCTCATCACTGTTTAATGCCGCCTGCGCCACACTGACCTTGTTCTGCTCGGAACTGGTATCCGGTGTTCCACCGGCATCCACATTCACCTGCGCCGCCTTCAGCTGATTGATGGCTGCGGTGGCTTCATCCACCTGCTTCTGCCACTTGTCGATCTCCGCTTCCGCTGCCACGATACGGTTCTGATAAGTATAGACAGAAGCCACATTGCCATTCTGTACATTCTGGAAGGTGGAATTGGAAATATCACCGGACAACAGCGCCAGTTCAAAGTCCAGCATCGCCTTATCCAATGCTGCCTGGGCATCGGTCAGTTCCTTACTTTCCTTATCTTCCAATAAAAGCAGCGGATCCCCCTTCTCCACCTTATCCCCGGTCTTCACCAGGACACTGGAGATTGTGCGTGTCTCACTGATTTTCACATTATAAGGATCTCCGCTCTCCACCGTACCGGTGCCGCGGATCTTCGCCGTAATGGTACCAGACTGTACATACTGTGCTGCCACTTCCGGAAGGGAATAGTTCATAAATGTATTGGAAAAAAATGTCAGCACCAACATTACAGACAAGAATATAATGGCTGCATTTTTTACCCATTCTCTTCTCTTTTTTCCACCGTTCTCGTTCATTGTCGTTCTCCTCTATCCTTCACTTTCTATTTGTGATCTGTCTGTTTTCCTGTCTTATCCCTTGACACCGCCCTGATAGGTAATACCGTCTACCAGATATTCTTCTCCGTAGAGGAATACCAGGAGGCTTGGCACCATATAGATCGTGGCTACCGCAAAGGCCAGTCCGATCTCTCCGGAGTTGATCTTGCTTAAAAATACGGACAGGGGATGCATCTCCGCATCCGATAACAGGATCAGGGGCTGTTCTACCATGTTCCAGTAATCAATGAATACCAGAATGGCCGCCGAGCATAGCGCACCTTTACACAGGGGCATGCAGATCAGCCGGTAAATCTGCCACTCTCCGGCGCCGTCGATCTGTGCCGCCTCCATGACTCCCACCGGGATCCTCTTCATAAATTTCGTCAGCAGATACACCGCGAAGGGAGAAAAGATTCCGGGAAGCCAGATTGCCCAATAGGAATTCAGTATATTCAGCCATTCCGCCACCAGATAATTGGGTACCAGTGTTACCTGATAGGGCATCAGCATCAGTATCACATAGGAGAAAAACACCAGCGACCTTAGTTTTCCCGTGTACCTTGCAAACCCGTAGGATGCCAGCGATGCCACCAACAACTGAAAGAACACGATAGGTCCCACCAGAATCACGGAATTCCAGAACTTCAGCAGATATTCCGGGCTTTTTAACAGCACCGTGGAGTACTGGCTGAAGGATACGATATCCGGGATAAATTTCAAATTCACCTTTTCAGAAATATAGACCTTGCCGCCCTTATCATTTGTGGCAAATACCGAACCATAATTCGCTGATATCTCCGAAGATGACATGAAAGAATTGGTGATCGTCAGAACGATCGGCATCAGGAACAGTATGGCAAAAAAGGCTGCGATCACTGTTGCTATGCTGATGCGGATATTTTCAAATAGTTTTTTTCTGCGTTTATACCCGGCCGCCCTCTTCGCCTCCTGCGAAGCAGGTCTTCTGGATGGAGCTTTTGCCGGTGTACCTGTGTTGTTCTGCTCCATCAGCCTTCCACATCCTTTCCAAAATGATTCTCCACCGCGAACAGAAGTCCGATGATCACAACCATGACGAGAGACATCAGTATCGCTGCTGCTGACAGCGTCTGATAATCCAGACTCTTGAACTTATTGTTCATGAAATGCTGCAGCATATAGATGGAATCGTAAGGATAATCCGTGGTCAGCAGATAGATCTCACGGAAGATCTTAAATGAGCTGATCAAGGACATGATCGTCACAAACAAAAAAGTCGAGGACAGATACCGGATCTTGATGTAAAAAAAGGTCTGCAGCGGTGTTGCGCTCTCCAGTCTCGCCACCTCCAGCAGATCATTGGGAATGCTGGCCAGGGCTGCCATGAACAGGATCATATTATATCCAAGATTCTTCCACAAAAACAGGATTACGATAACAATGATGGAATAACTGGACTTCAGCCAGTCAATCTTCTCTACGCCGAAGACTCCCAGAAGATCATTGACTGCACCGTTATAATGAAACAATACCTGCCAGATCAACACGATGGAGGCTACCGGTACCATCATGGGGCTTAAGAAAAACGTACGAAACTGGCTCCGGAACGGAAGTTTGGATTCCAATACAATGGCAAGCAGCAGGGACAATACCACTGCCAACGGTACGGCAATGGCCGAGAACACAGCGGTATTATGTACCGCTGTACGGAAAGCGGCATTCTGCACTACATTTCTAAAGTTGTCTAAAAAGACAAAATTCATACTGATGGGATTGTCCACCAGGGAATAAAAGATCACAACCAGAAAGGGTAGAAAAAAGAACGCAAGAACTCCAAGGAAGCTGGGGGCTATAAAAAGCCCCGAGCTCCTCTTGAGTTTTCGCATTCTTCTATCTAATTTGTGATGCTTACGCGTATGTTTCACATGCTGTCTGCTCACGATATTTTAAGCCTTTCCTTTATCTGTTTTCATTCACATAGACCTTTACACGGCTCTGAATGACATTCGCCACATCCGCTGCGGATTTCTGGCCTTTGAAGAATGCTTCCGCTTCCTCCGTGATGATATTGGTGATCTCATCATTACCGGTTGCACTGGAAGGCTCAGCCACACTGATCAGATCCTGCAGGACTGCCACTTCCTCCTGTGTAGGTATATGATAGGAGTATTCCCAGTCTCCGTAGCTGATGCTGGAGGTACCGTCCTCCGGAATCGGATTCCCGTTCTCATCCAGGATCTGCTCACCGTTTTCATCCGTCATATATGTCACATTCATCGCCTTCTCCACCATGTCATCCAGCGCAGACTTTCTGGCGGGAAGTCCAAAGGAATATAAATTATCAAACGGCTGATTCAGGTAATTCTCAATAAATGCCCATGCGCCATCCTTATTGGAGGATTTGGCGGTAATCGCATACAGCTCACTGGCCTGCATATAAGTGCCGCTGCCACCGCCGGAGGTAGGATATCCGATATAGGTTACCGGCTCGCCGAACATAGCTTCCTCTTCCTGAATACTATTCAGCTGATAGATGCCTGTCATATTTAACAGTACTTCACCGGACTGGATCTTCACCGGTGTAGATCTGTCATCATTCTGCCAGTCATACTCTTCGGGGAAGGTATTGACAAATTCCAGTACTTTCTGGAAATTTTCTGAATCAAAGCTGCACTTTCCTGTCTCCCAGTCAATATAGCTGTCCAGATCATAGGCTAACAGTGTGTACAGCATACCGCTCTTGGTCATGCCCTCAAACAGGGAAGCTCCTTCGTGCTGACCTGCATAGGCTATAATATCGTCAATGGTCCAGCCCTTCTTATCACCTACTTCGGAGGTCTTGCCGACGATGGTGCTTAAGGTGAAGCTCTTCGGAATTCCCACCAGTTTTCCGTCAAAGGTATAGCTGTCTACAATATTCTCAAAGAAATCATCCTTGCTTAATACACTGCTCTTCTCCAGATAAGGTGTCATATCCTCAAATACACCCTTGGAAGCCAGTTCCTTGACATCCAGGTTAGACAGATCCAGGATATCCGGACATCCGGCTCCGGAGGTAATATCGTTGTTCATGGCTGTAATGCCATCTGACCAGGAAGTATCGGTCCAGTTATTCTCATCAATATATGTTTTGATATTGACATGATATTCATTGCTCTGCTTGTTGAAGGCTACGGCTGCCGCCTGAAGGCTCTGAGAGGTATACAGGGTTCCGATCGTGATCTGGGACTTCTGTGCCACCTCACTGGCCTTGGTTCTGGTCAGCTTCACCAGGTCAGTTTCCCCTGTGTTCCAGTCATTGACCACTGCCAGGATCTTACCGTCTGCAGTGGCTGCGGCATAGTTGACATAGCTGCCGTTAATATCACTGTCCAGCCAGCTCAGTACTTCGGTAGTCTTCTGGTCTGCGAGACTATAGTCATACAGGACAGTATCCGTATTCACCAGGAGATCATTTTCTATTCCGGCACATAATCCTCCGTTGCCATTCGTGTTCGGGAAGTTATCATATGTCTGTCCCAATGCTTTGCCGTCAAAGTCGATCTGGGATAGCTTCACATTGCCGGATTGGTCATAATAAGCCAGGTATACCTTGCCGTCTTTTGCTTTTCCCATGCCCTGGATCCACTGGCTGTCCGTCTGCACAGCTCCCTGAAATTGTCCGTCACTGCCAAACAGCCGGATCAGTGAATCGGAGCTGATATAAAATCTGCCCTGGTCGTCCAGGCACATGCTGCCCACATAGGAATTATTCTCATCCTGCTGCATGATATCCGTGATATCCTGTGCCATCAGCTCCGTACCGGATGCATCGTACTTGTGCAATACCGTTGTCTGCTGTGTATAAGCGTCATCACCTTCTGTGGCATTCCATTCAAATTCCGCAGTATAAATATTACCTTCTGTATCTACCTGCATGGAATAGATTCCACCGCCGTCAGCATTAATGGTGATCGGCAGGTCCTCACTGGAACCGTCTGTCAGCGAATAAGCTCCAAGCACAACCTTGCTCTCACCGGAAGCTTCATCCCATTGGTAATTTGTATAATACAGCTTATCCCCCTGTACTGTCATGTTGCTGTAGCTGGAATTCGTATTATCGTCCAGCTCCAGGTATTCGGGAACATATACATATTCCTTCTGTTCTGTCTGTCCCCCCGGATTCGTTCCATCCTGCTTACCGCAGGCTGCAAGCGACATTGCCATAACGGATGCCAGCGCAATCGCAGTTGCTTTTCTGCCCCTTAAATTTTTTCTCATACATTTTTCTCCTCTTTATTACGGTCTGTAATGCTACGGGTTCCCCCTGACAGCAAGTTCTACGGAACATTCCATATTTCCTGCTTATCTATGCACATTATACCCTATTTCCATAGTAAAAGCATCTTAAGAATTTATGAACTTAGCTTACGATTTACAAAAAAGGTATAGGCCCCAAGACCTATACCATCTTATGCATTTCCGTTTTTCTTCTGTGATGCCGGTACAGGCTTCCCAATCTGTTGTAGAACCAGAAGGACTGTACCAGGATATTATTTGCTTTTCCTATTTTCTCCTTGGTAGTGCCGCGGTAATAGGCCCCTCCGCATTTTATCCCCTCTCGCAGCTTCACTGCCCGGATCAGGTCGGATTCGCAGCCGATCTTCTCCGGAATATCGGTATATGCCATACCGATGCAGTCCATTCTATGGGCATCGCTTCCGCCAAAAGTGGGCAGATCGTACATTTCCGCCAGCACTCCGGCACAATGGTTACTTTCCGGAGTCTCACAGGCATTGAATCCCTCCAGAAAATCAAACTGACTCATGACCGCCATCTGATTTTTCTTCTTTAAAGTGTTGGTGAAGCTTAAATACTTCTCTCCGCAGGGATGTGCCGGTCCTAAAATACCGCCGTTTTTGTGCACGATGTCAATCAGAATCTGTACGGGAAGCCCCCGCAGTTCCAGTATTTTTAATTTAATGGTCTCCGGCATGATCACCAGAATATGTCCGGCATCAATCGTGTCATATTCGATTCCCTTCAATACTACAAAATCTTTGAATTTTTTATCCTTGAGAGTGCGCTTCCATTTCCTGTAACCGTTGTAGGAATTGTGATCGCTGACTAACATTCCGTCAAAGCCTTTGCGGATCAGCTCTTCAATAAACTCCTCAATAGGAACTTTTCCGTCCATGGAACCCTCTTTTGTGTGACAATGCATATCAAATTTCATCTTTTATCGTCCCTTCTTTGGGTGGCCATTCTCTTGTCCATGGCAAGTATAGCAGATTCCTTATTATCATACAATGTTTTCACGGAAAATAGTCTTCTATTTTTTGACATTTTACACAGTTTTTACCATGTTTTGTATCCTTCACAACGTTTTTTACAAACAGCATTCTTTACAAAAACAGGCACCGGCCTTTTCGGGTCGATGCCTGCCTGTATTTTTTCCTGTATTTCTCCAGCAGATCGTCTTATTTTACCACACGTACACGGAAGACTCCATCGATCTTCTGCAAGGAGTCTACCAGTTCCGGAGTTGCCGCATCTTCGATGTCCAGCATGGTGTAGGCCACTTCTCCCCGAGACTTGTTGGTCATATCGGAGATATTGATGCCCTTCTCACCGATGACTGCGGTGAACTGGGTCAGCATGTTGGCAATGTTCTTATGGAAAATGGCAATTCGTCCGGCCTGGCTGCATACGCCCATGTCGCATGCCGGATAGTTGACGCTGTTGCGGATATTACCGTTCTCCAGATAATCCATGATCTCTTCCACTGCCATCTTTGCGCAGTTGTCCTCGGATTCCTCGGTGCTGGCACCCAGATGAGGGATCACAATACAGCCGGGCTGTCCTGCGGTGGTGGGATTCGGGAAATCAGATACATAGCGGGCTACCTTTCCGCTCTGTAATGCTTCCAGCACATCTGCTTCGTTGGCCAGCAGATCTCTTGCGAAGTTCAACAGGATCACGCCGTCCTTCATCTTGTCGATGGCTTCTTTATTTATCATGCCTCTGGTGGAATCCATCAGAGGTACATGTACGGTAATATAATCGCAGTCCGCGTAGATCTCTTCCACATTCATCACATGCTTGACGGAACGGCTTAAGTTCCATGCAGCGTTGACAGACACATAAGGATCATAGCCATAGACATCCATGCCGAGGCTCACTGCGGTATTGGCCACCTTGACGCCGATAGCGCCGAGGCCGATAACGCCCAGCTTCTTGCCCATGACTTCCGTACCGGCGAATTTCTTCTTTTCTTTTTCTGCGGCTTTGGCAATATCAGCGTTGTCTTTGGAGGCCTTGACCCATTCAATACCGCCTACCACATCACGGGCAGCCAGAAGCATGCCTGCGATCACCAGTTCCTTTACACCGTTGGCATTAGCACCGGGAGTATTGAATACCACGATACCCTTTTCCGCACATTTATCCAGAGGAATATTGTTCACACCGGCACCGGCTCTGGCTACGGCCAGCAGATTATCCGGCAGTTCCATCTCGTGCATGGAAGCACTGCGGACCAGAACGCCCTCTGCTTCATTAATGTTATCGATTACTTTATAGTCTGCTGTCAGACGATCCAGTCCCACTTTGGAAATGGGATTCAGGCAATTGATCTGAAACATAGTTTTCTCCCCCTTATAAATTCTCCGCCTCAAACTTCTTCATGAACTCTACCAGCTTCTCCACACCTTCGATAGGCATTGCGTTGTAGATACTTGCTCTCATGCCGCCTACAGTTCTGTGACCCTTCAGGTTCTCGAAGCCTGCTTCCTTGGCCTCCTTGACGAATTTCGCATCCAGCTCCTCGTCGCCGGTGATGAAAGGAACGTTCATCAGGGATCTGTCTTCCTTGCGGACGGTACCCTTGAACAGCTTGCTCTCGTCCAGATAATCATACAGGATCTTGGCCTTTTTCTCGTTGCGCTCCTTCATGACTTCCAGACCGCCCATCTTCTTCAGCCATTTGAATACCTTGCCACAGATATAGATACCGTATGCAGGCGGGGTGTTGTACAGGGAATTTGCATCCGCATGGGTCTTGTAACGAAGCATGGTGGGGGTACCGGGCAGAACATCCTCGGTAATCAGATCTTCCCTGATGATGACGATGACCACGCCTGCCGGTCCGATATTTTTCTGTACACCACCGTAGATGACACCGTATTTAGTCACATCTACCGGCTCGGATAAGAAACAGCTGGACACATCCGCAACCAGGGGCTTACCCTTGGTATTGGGCAGGGTCTTGAACTTCGTACCGTAAATGGTATTATTCTCGCATATGTACACGTAATCTGCATCCTCGCTGATGGGCAGATCGGAACAATCGGGAATGTAAGAGAAAGTCTTATCCTCGGAAGATGCGATCTTATTTGCCTTGCCATACAGGGATGCCTCCTGGTATGCCTTCTTCGCCCACTGGCCGGTAACGATATAATCTGCCACACGGTTCTTCATCAGGTTCATGGGGATCATGGCAAACTGTTGACTCGCACCACCCTGTAAAAACAGTACCTTATAATTGTCCGGAATATTCATCAGTTCTCTGAGATCAGCTTCCGCTTCCTTAATGATCGTATCATAGGCTTTAGATCGATGGCTCATCTCCATTACGGACATGCCGGTTCCTCTATAATCCAGCATTTCATCGGCTGCTTCCTGTAATACTTCCTCCGGAAGTACGGCAGGGCCTGCGGAAAAGTTATACACTCTTGCCATTTTCAAAGACCTCCTCGATATTTTCTAAATTTTTTATAAAAAGCATAGGTATAGAATAATCTCTTCAAGTACTTTAGTCAACTACATTGTTAAATTATTTTCAATTTGTTCGTCATGCAAGGACAATCTGTCAGAAAATGTCTTTATTCATAGAAAAGTAACTATTTAGAATACATAAATATCAATAATGGTACTTCAAATGCTTGCATTTGCAAGGACCGTTGTTGCCAGTTACTATTCCTTAATAAAACATTACGACAGGGGTTCCGATCTGCACCATATCGTACAGCTCCTCCATTTTGTCCTTCGGCGTATTGATACAGCCGTGGGATCCGGAGGTCTGGTAGATCTCTCCGCCAAACTCCTTTCTCCAGCTGGCATCATGGATGCCGATGCTGCCTTTTACGGGTACCCAGAATTTCACAGGGGACGCATAGCCCGGTCCCCGCAGCACTCTGTCCTTCTGCTTGTTGTAGACAAAGTTCACACCCTCCGGTGTTCCCATGCGCCTGCGCATATTTCCGGTGACCACATCGGTCTCCAGCCGCAGTTCTCCTTTTTCATAGTAATACATCTTCTGCTGTGTCATATCCACTTCGATGTAGGTGTCTCCGATGTCATCTTTTCCATAGCAGAATGCTTCCCGCTCGTAAGTGGGAATATGGGACTGCGGAGTTCCCGTATGTACCCCGGCATCCAGCAGATGCTCCATCAGGTAGGTGACCTCTTTTTTCTGATCCAGCTTGCTTCCGTAAGTACCTCCCTCAATGGTGATCACATCTCCTCTGGTACTGTGGAACTGTCTGGTGCGGCCATAGCCGTCATACTCTTCTGCCAGCTGCTCCACATAAGCTGTCACGGCCTCTTCATCCAGCACAAAGCTTCCTTTCTCATCCAGTATGGGAAGTCCGCTCTCCTTTACCAGAAAAGAGGCACAATCCGCCGCCGTCACCGGATGTCTTTCCTCTCCGAAACAATAGACAATGTCACAGTTCTGATACCGTTCGATCTCCTTCCAGAGATTCCGCAGGGCCTTCTGCGTCTCATCCGGCGCAATGTCATAGTAGCAGCCGCTCTCCTGTAAATCAAGCGTCTCCTGTCCGTTTTCCACGTTCGTCTTCAACGCCAAAAAAGCCTTCTCCAGATCGATGCGGCCCGTAAGTCCGTCTGTGAAGACATACTCGCCCGCCGCATCCAGGTAAAGGCTGTAATCCGCTTTTTTCTGTTGTTCAGCCTGTACGAATTCCAGCGAATCGTAAGCCTTCCGCAGTGCCGTCACGTCCACGGTCACCGCCGGTGCAAGTGTCCGCCTGGAATGAAACAGAACATTATCGATCCACAGATAGGGGTTCTGTTCCTGTCGGTAACGCTCCAGTGCATTGCTGTAATCTGCCCGGTAATCAGCATCTGCCAGTGGGATTGTATATTCCTTTCCCGTCCGGTCTACAATGCAGATATCCGGAGCCTCTGTATGTAACAAAAGCTCCGAATTCACTTCTTCCACCGTTTTCCCGGTACAGTAGACACCGTTGATCCAGGTATTCAGAGAGAATCCCTCTCTGTAATAAAACGCCAGTAAAAAATACCCGGTCAGCAACAGCAGCAGACACAAAAGCACTGCCAAAAATAATCGTTTTGTCGTCTTTTTCATCAGGACTGCCTTTTCAAATCATCTCCGTCAAATACTTCGCTGATGGGGGCTCCTGCCGGAACCATGGGGAATACCTTATCATCCTCCGGGATCATGCATTCGATCAGTACCGGTGCCTTCAGGGCAATGGCCTTCTCAATGGCCGGTGCCACTTCTTCCTTTTTCGTTACGCGGATAGCGGTACAGCCCAGTCCTTCCGCCACTTTGCAGAAATCCACCTTATCCTTCAGCACGGTCTGGGAATAACGCTTACCGTAGAACAGTGTCTGCCACTGTCTTACCATACCCAGTACCTGATTATTGATGACCACCTGAACAATGGGAATGTTATAACGGCTGGCGGTGGCCAATTCGTTCATATTCATACGGAAGCAACCGTCACCCGCAATGTTGATGCAGACTTTATCCGGCTGTCCCACCTGTGCGCCGATGCAGGCTCCCAAGCCGTAGCCCATAGTGCCAAGGCCGCCGGAAGACAGGAAAGTACGGGGCTTCGTATAATGGTAATACTGTGCCGCCCACATCTGATGCTGTCCCACATCCGTGGTAATGATGGCATCCCCGCCGGTCACCCGGTCGATCTCCTGCATGATATAAGGACAGGACAGGTTCTCATCATCGTATTTCAGAGGATATTTTTCCTTCAGTTCCTTTATATGCGCCATCCACTCCGGATGTTCCTGTTTTGACAGGCAGGCATTCAATTCGGACAGCGTCTTTTTCAGATCTCCTACCAGCGAAGCGTCCACGCGGATATTCTTGTTGATCTCCGCAGCATCCACATCCAGCTGGATGATTCTTGCATTCTCTGCGAACTTCTTCGGGTTGCCGGTCACTCGATCGGAGAATCTGGCTCCCAGTGCTACCAGCAGGTCACACTCGCTGACACCCAGATTTGAGGTCTTGGTGCCGTGCATACCGATCATTCCGGTATAGCGCTCGCTTCTGCCGTCAAAAGCGCCCTTGCCCATCAGAGTATCGCATACCGGTGCATCGATCAGTTCCGCAAACTCTGCCACTTCCGCACTTGCTCCGGAGATAATGGCTCCTCCGCCCAGATAGATATACGGCTTTTTTGCCTTATGTATCATTTCCGCTACCAGCATCAGTTCTTCTCTGGTGTAGCGGGTCACTCTCTCCTCCGGCTGGATCGTCATCGGGGTATACTCGCAGGTGGCCGCGGTCACGTCCTTCGTAATATCAATCAGCACAGGACCCGGTCTGCCGCTTCTGGCAATATGGAAAGCCTTGCGGATGGTATCTGCCAGGATCTCCACATTTTTCACAATGTAGCCATGCTTCGTGATGGGCATGGTCACACCGGCGATGTCCACTTCCTGAAAGCTGTCCTTGCCCAGTAAGGGTAAGGTAACGTTAGCCGTGATAGCTACCATGGGAACGGAGTCCATATATGCCGTAGCAATACCGGTTACCAGATTGGTAGCTCCGGGACCGCTGGTAGCCATGCAGACACCTACTTTTCCCGTAGCTCTTGCATAGCCGTCCGCCGCATGGGCTGCTCCCTGCTCATGGGAAGTCAGAATATGTTTGATCTCCCCGCTGTGCTTGTAAAGTGCGTCATAGATATTAAGTATTGCCCCGCCGGGGTAGCCGAATACGGTGTCTACCCCCTGCTCCTTCAGGCATTCTACCAGAATTTCTGATCCTGTTAACTGCATCACAAAGTTCCTCCGGTTATTTTAATGATTACTTAGTTCTTCTGTGAAGGTGCCTCCAGTACGGCTCCGCGGTTGCCGCTGGTCACCAGTTCATGGTATCTTGCCAGATAACCTGTGGTGATCTTGGGCTCTCTGGGCTGCCATTTTGCTTTTCTGGCTGCCAGTTCTTCGTCGGATACCAGTACATCCAGCTTGTTCTCCGGGATATTGATACGGATGATGTCTCCCTCTTCCACCAGTGCGATAGGACCGCCCACGGCTGCCTCCGGGGATACATGTCCGATGGATGCTCCTCTGGAAGCTCCGGAGAAACGTCCGTCCGTGATCAGTGCCACACTGGAACCAAGACCCATGCCCGCGATGGCAGAAGTAGGATTCAGCATCTCACGCATACCGGGACCACCCTTGGGACCTTCGTAACGGATCACCACTACATCTCCTGCCACGATCCTGCCGGACTTGATGGCATCAATGGCATCCTCTTCGCAGTCGAATACTCTTGCCGGGCCTTCGTGTACCAGCATCTCCGGTGCTACAGCAGATCTCTTGACTACGCCGCTGTCCGGTGCCAGATTGCCCTTCAGCACGGCGATACCGCCGGTCTGGGAATAAGGGTTCTCCACAGGACGGATGACTTCCGGATTCTTGTTGACACAATTCTTGATATTCTCTCCTACCGTCGTACCGTTTGCGGTCAGACAGTCGAGGTTCAGAAGTCCCTTCTTGGACAATTCGTTCATTACGGCATAGACACCGCCTGCTTCATTCAGGTCTTCCATATAAGTAGGGCCTGCCGGTGCCAGATGACACAGGTTCGGAGTCTTGGCGGAGATCTCGTTGGCGATCTCCAGATTCAGTTCCACGCCTGCTTCTCTTGCAATAGCGGGCAGATGCAGCATGGTATTCGTAGAGCAGCCCAGTGCCATATCTACGGTCAGTGCGTTCTGGAATGCTTCCGGGGTCATGATGTCTCTGGGGCGGATGTTCTTCTCCACCAGTTCCATGATCTTCATGCCGGCGTGTTTTGCCAGACGGATGCGCTCGGAATATACTGCTGGGATCGTACCGTTGCCACGAAGTCCCATACCGATGGCCTCGGTCAGACAGTTCATGGAGTTCGCGGTATACATGCCGGAACAGGAACCACAGGTAGGACATACCTTTTCCTCGAACTCTGCCAGTTCCTCCATGGTCATGGTACCGGCTGCCACGCTTCCCACTGCCTCGAACATGGAAGACAGGCTTCTCTTCTGTCCGTGTACATGACCGGCCAACATAGGACCGCCGGATACAAAGATGGTCGGGATATTCACTCTGGCTGCTGCCATCAACAGTCCGGGTACGTTCTTATCACAGTTGGGAATACATACCAGACCATCAAAACCGTGAGCCATAGCCATACACTCAGTGCTGTCGGCGATCAGGTCTCTGGTCACCAGAGAGTATTTCATTCCCACATGTCCCATAGCAATACCGTCACATACGGCAATGGCGGGGAATACCACCGGCATACCTCCGGCCATGGCAACACCCATTTTTACAGCTTCGGTGATCTTGTCCAGATTCATATGTCCGGGCACGATCTCATTGAAGGAGCTGACGATACCGATCATGGGGCGTCTTCTCTCTTCCTCGGTAAATCCCAGCGCATTGAACAGACTTCTGTGGGGTGCCTGGGCAGTTCCTGTCTTTACGGAATCACTTCTCATATTTTTGTCTCTCTTTCTCTTCCTGATCTTCTCTATTTCTTCTCTGGTAATAAATGTAATTGCTGTCAGATTCTTTCTGCCAGAAGGGTTCCCATCTCGGTACAGCCTACCTGTGTGCAGCCCTCGGACATAATATCAATGGTGCGATAACCGTCCTGCAATACCTTCTTCACTGCGGCCTCAATGGCATCCGCTTCTTCATCCAGATCAAAGCTGTAGCGGAGCATCATAGCGGCACTGAGTACGGTAGCGATGGGATTCGCAATATCTTTTCCGGCAATATCCGGTGCGGAACCGTGGCTGGGCTCGTACAGGCCGAACTTCGTATCGTTCAGACTGGCACTGGCCAGCATTCCGATGGAACCGGTCACCATACTTGCCTCATCGGAAAGAATATCTCCGAACATGTTCTCCGTCAAAATAACATCAAACTGCGCAGGATCCTTGACCAACTGCATGGCACAGTTGTCTACCAGCATATGTTCCAGAGTGACATCCGGATAATCCTTCGCCACTTCCTCTACGACCTTTCTCCACAGTCTGGAGGAATCCAGTACGTTAGCCTTATCCACGCTGGTAACCTTCTTCTTGCGCTTTCTGGCAATGTCGAAGCCCTTGATGGCGATACGGCGGATCTCATTCTCGTCGTAGGTCAGGGTATCAATGGCTTTCCTCACGCCGTTCTCTTCGATGGTCTTACGCTCACCGAAGTAAAGTCCACCGGTCAGCTCCCGCATGATCAGCAGATCAAATCCGGCCTTGCTGATCTCTTCTTTCAGAGGGCACGCCGCTGCCAGTTCATCATACAGTACTGCGGGTCTTAAGTTGGCAAACAGGTTCAGTGCCTTACGCAGTGCCAGAAGTCCTGCCTCGGGGCGCTTCTCGGGAGGAAGCTTGTACCAGGGGGAAGTGGTGGTATTGCCGCCAATGGATCCCATCAGCACGGCATCTGCCGCCTTGGCATCTGCGATGGCTTCCTCGGTCAGAGGTACCCCGTGGACATCAATGGAGGCTCCCCCCATCAAAATATCTTTATAGATCATTTTATGACCATATTTATGCGCAACTTTGTCTAAGACTTTTTTTGTCTCCCTGACGATCTCCGGGCCAATGCCATCGCCGGGAATACAGGTGATATTCAGTTCCATAGTATTATTTTCCTCATTTCCTGTGAGATTTCCTGTATTTTCCGTTGGAAATACTTATTTCATAATAACTGATAGACGTTTAAATTTCAATATTGAAAATTAACATAAATGCAAATTCACACATTAAAACAAATCAAGTTTATTGTATCATTATATATCTGGGTTCCCGTGCAGGCAGTAATCTGTACCCAGATCATCGTAAACATAAAAAGGAGCAATACCATATTCTGGCATTGCCCCCTTTTCACTTCTTCTTAGTTCTCGCCGGGTTTCTCTACCTTGCTGATGGCAGATTTCTCCATCGGGATACGGCAGTTCTTATTATTACCGAACTCTACGATCACAGTATCATCGGTAATATCGATCACGATACCATAGAAACCGGAAGTGGTCAGAACGCAGTCACCTGTCTCCAAGTTGGACAGCATTGCAGCTACTCTCTTCTGTTCCTTCTTCTGCGGTCTCATGAAGAAAAACC
Source organism: uncultured Acetatifactor sp. (assembly GCA_934436435.1). Taxonomy (GTDB): domain Bacteria; phylum Bacillota; class Clostridia; order Lachnospirales; family Lachnospiraceae; genus Acetatifactor. The sequence continues at coordinate 54,914 of CAKSAN010000011.1, forward strand.
ACATTGCACCGATCAATACTGCGTATACAAGAAGCATAACGACCATGCTGGTTCCGGAACCCGCTGCAGCAGCCTCTGACTCAGTTAATAAAATACCCATTTGTTCCTCCATTCCGGCGTGTTACGCCTGTAAAACATTCTGTACAAGTAAGTATGATACACAAAAAAAGCTTATGGGGCAAGTCTTTTCTCATAAAATTGTGTGAAATTCCTCTATACCTTTGCCGTCTGCGGTCTATTCCAGAGGCGTTGCCATGGAATCCAGCTTGTGCTTTTTGTACTCTGCAAACCGTCCCTCATCCAGAGCATCCCGGATCTCGGTCATCATGGTATTGTAGAAATACAGATTATGCAGTACGCACAGACGCATTCCCAGCATTTCCTTTGCCTTTAACAGATGACGAATATAGGCTCTGGAATATCTCCGGCAGGCAGGACATCCACAGCCCTCTTCGATGGGTCTGCTGTCCAGCTCGTACTTTGCATTGAACAGATTGATCTTGCCGTGATTGGTATATAAGTGTCCGTGACGGCCGTTTCTCGTCGGATATACGCAGTCAAAGAAATCAATACCACGCTCCACCCCTTCCAGAATATTGGCAGGGGTCCCCACGCCCATAAGATAGGTGGGTTTGTTCACCGGCAGATACGGAACCACTTCATCCAGAATGTGGTACATCTCCTCGTGGGTCTCGCCGACAGCCAGTCCGCCTACCGCATAACCGTCCAGATCCATCTCGGCGATCCTCTTGGCATGCTCGATACGGATGTCTTCATAGACGGCACCCTGATTAATGCCAAATAATAACTGATGGGGGTTCACAGTATCCTCCAGACTGTTCAGACGTTTCATCTCCGCCTGGCATCTCTGAAGCCATCTGGTGGTACGCTCCACGGAGTTCTGTACATACATCCTGTCCGCCTTGCTGGGGGCACACTCATCAAAAGCCATGGCAATGGTAGAACCCAGATTGGACTGGATCTGCATGCTCTCCTCCGGTCCCATGAAGATCTTATGTCCATCGATATGGGAGCGGAAGGTCACGCCTTCTTCCTTGATCTTACGCAGTCCCGCCAGAGAAAATACCTGAAATCCGCCGGAGTCCGTCAGGATCGGCTTGTTCCAGGACATAAATTTATGAAGACCTCCCATTTGTTTGATGATCTGATCTCCCGGTCTCACATGTAAATGGTAGGTATTGGACAACTCCACCTGGGTGCCGATCTGTTCCAGATCCGCCGTGGACACGGCCCCCTTAATGGCAGCCACGGTTCCCACATTCATAAATACAGGAGTCTGGATCACGCCGTGTACGGTGGTAAATTCTCCTCTTTTGGCGCGTCCTTCCTGTTTAATCAATCGATACATCTTCTACATATTCCTCCCAGAATTCTTCCAGTGAAATTCCCTGTTCCATGATCACCGTCGCCGCGGCCTTGCCCACATAACGGAAATGCCAGGGTTCATATTCGATCCCCGTAATATTTTCCTTGCCCTCGGGGTATCGTAAAATAAAGCCAAAACGGCAGCTGTTAGCCGCCAGCCATTTTCCTGCCTTCGTATCTCCAAAACCTTCATCCAGCGACATATAGTCATTGCAGACAATGTCCAGTGCCAGTCCGATCTGATGCTCACTGGCTCCCGGTACGGTTACCGCCTGACTGGACAGCTGATATGCCTCCATATAAGACATACCACGGGTCATATAGCGCTTGATCTTGCGGTCAAACAGCATCTGCTGATATTCCAGATCCCGGTACGGAGAACAGATGGTCAGATTCACGCCATCCTTTTCCGCCGCCTCCAGCATGGCCAGCAGATCCTCCAGGATCCTCTTGTCGCACTGCATCTTTCCTTTGATAGTGCCCAACTGGAACGTATAATCCTCCGGAATGGAGTTCTGCTTGTTGATCAGCACCAGTCTCCAGTCATCGGAACGGAATTCCTCCTGTTCCGCATTGTCGCCTTCCGCTGTCACACCGCTGTCTTCCCCGGTCTTTTCCGCATCCGCATTTTCGCTCACGATAGCCTCCGAGGCCTGTAAAATATCGGAGGCGTCATATTTGTCCACCAGTGCATAGCCGTGGGAAGTGCTGCTGTAATCCGACTGTTCCAGAACATCCTCATCCTCCAGAAGTTCCAGTCCCGCCATATCCGGTTCCTTCTCCTCTGCCAGAGAAATGTTCTGGGTCTCGGTGTTTTTCAGTTCATATTCTGTCCCGGTATCCTCGGTGATAAAAGCCGGAAAAGAAAAACTGCTGTATACTGCAAACAGGAAAAAGGTACCCAACATCATGGCAAAACGTTTTTCATTATTGCGGCAATAATTCCGGACATGAAAAAAAGACATCACAAAAAACAGCAGCGGTACTGCTACCGCCCTGTTCCATTTGTTCTTCCTACCAAATTTCAGAAGTTTCGCTCTGGCTTTTTCTTCCGTAGTTTTTTCCATTCCTGTGTCGACCTTTTACTCCCCGTTAGTACTTATGACTTATGATAGCATACTTTATCATTCGATGCATCCTTTTTCTATAAAAAAGTTGCGATTTTTTCAGTAATTGCGTATAATTTTATGATATAATGAGCCTCAAGGAAAAACAAGCGGCTGCGAAGCAGACATTTGTTTTCTGGGCTCATTAGCGAACGAATATCCTGCGAAGCAGGATGTAGAGTGCGATAGCACGAATTCGTGAGCTTGTGATATAATGAGCGCAAGAGAGCCAATATGCCTGCATAATTGGCGAACGGCGAATTTGATCATGATAGTTGCAAAGCAACGGAGCAATTCGTATATCATTGGAAAAGGAGAACTGCCATGGCCGGTTCAACATTCGGTAACATTTTCAAGATCACTACCTGGGGAGAGTCCCACGGAAAGGCCCTGGGCGTCGTCGTGGACGGCTGTCCCGCAGGGCTTCCTCTCTCCGAAGAAGATATTCAGAAATATTTAGACCGCCGCAAGCCCGGCACCAGCGCCATTACCACACAGCGCAAGGAGGCTGATCAGGTGGAGATCCTGTCCGGTGTCTTCGAGGGTAAGACCACCGGTACTCCCATCTCCCTGATGGTACGCAATACTTCCCAGATCTCCGCGGATTACAGCGAGATCGCAGAAAATTACCGTCCCGGCCATGCGGATTACTGCTTTGATGCAAAATACGGATTCCGGGATTACCGGGGCGGCGGACGTTCTTCCGGCCGTGAGACCATCGGACGTGTTGCTGCCGGTGCCATTGCCGCGAAGATCTTAGAGCAGATGGGCATCACCGTCTTCGCCTATACCCGTTCCATCGGTCCCGTGGATGCGGATCTGACCAGATTTAACCGGGACACTGCCCGCTCCACCATCACTGCCATGCCGGATGCCGAAGCCGATGCAAAAGCCTGTGCCTATCTGCAACAGGCAAGAGAAGCCAGTGATTCCGTAGGCGGCTGTATGGAATGTCTTGTGGAAGGCCTTCCCGCCGGGATCGGAGATCCGGTTTTCGAGAAGCTGGATGCCAACCTGGCGAAAGCCATTATGTCCATCGGTGCCGTAAAAGCCGTGGAGCTTGGTGACGGTGCCGAAGCTGCCCGCCATACCGGCAGTGAGAATAACGACCCCTTCCGCATGGAGAACGGCAAAGTCGTCAAGACCAGCAATCATTCCGGCGGGACCTTAGGAGGTATGAGCGACGGCAGTCCTCTCCTCGTCCGCGCTTACGTGAAGCCCACCCCCTCGATCTTCCGTCCCCAGCAGACCGTGAACCGTGCAGGCGAGAATACCGAGCTGACCATCCGCGGCCGCCACGACCCCATCATCGTTCCCAGAGCTGTGGTCGTCATGGAATGCATGACCGCCATCACCGTACTGGATGCCATGATGATGAATATGTCCGCGAAGCTGGAATCCCTGGTGGAATTCTATCGGTAAATGGAAAGTTAGTGAAATAAAACCGGACGAACTCCCGGAGTGGCATGTGCCTCTCTGGGCGTTTTTTATGGATTCCTCTAATAGCTATAAAAAATTGAAAAATGGTGGACTTTTCACACTAAAAATGAAAAATTTCCACTATCAGAATCGCAAACAATTCCTATTGTAGGAAATGGCCTGAAAGTCTGTTTGAAGGGACGGCTTTTTCCTCTAAATTTGTCCTTTGAGGGCTTATTTTCAGGAAAACAGTCTTTTTGGGGCTTTGGGGTAAATAATCCCAAAACAATGAATTCCGTACAAAAAAGTTCCAAAATCAGGAATTTTTGTACGGAATTTCTTTATTTCGCTTACTTTACGAAAATAGAGCCTTTTTACATAGTAAAATTTCATATTTTTGTATTTTTTTTTGCAAAAACTGACGTTTTAAATACAAACAGAACTCCCGGAGTGGCAGAAGGCCCTCATGCAGGTGTCTGTCGGAGAGTGTTGATATTTTCTTATCCAGTGGTTAAAAGTCAGGGTGGAGCGAACACGATGTTCGCGACAGGCGGTCGGCGACATGGATGTCGCCTGGAGCCGTGCCCGTCCGGATGAGAAACATTTTATCCACTGGATTAGAAAATTACGCATGCCTTTTTTTCATAATCCATTATGATTAAGCGTTCATCTGAGCAGCCACTTCCGCAGCAAAATCCTCGTTCTTCTTCTCCATGCCTTCGCCTACTTCGAAACGAACAACCTTAGCGATGGTCAGAGCCTTGTTAACGCTCTCCAGATACTTAGCTACGGACTGCTTGCCATCCTCAGCCTTAACGTAGGTCTGATCTAACAGGCAGATCTCCTTCAGCTGCTTGGATACACGACCGTCTGCCAGACCCTTGAAGATCTTGTCAGATACGATAGCGTCCTTGTCAGCCATAGCCAGCTCAGCCAGAGCAGCTGCTGCTTCCTTGGACAGGAAGTTGAACAGATAGTTCATGTTGCTCTTCTTCTCTTCGTAGATCGCCTTGTCCTCATCGCTCCATGCGGAACTGTTCATGGCCTTGTCGATCAGCTTGTTCAGGATGGGCTTGGGCAGGGATGCAGGATCGTTCAGAGCTGCATCAACAGTGATCTCCTGTAACTTAGCCAGCTCTTCTGCGGAAATATCATTTCTGCTGATGTAGGTAGGATTCATAGCTGCTACCTGCATAGCGATGTTGGTCAGTGCTTCTCTTGCTGCGTCATCGGATGCACCGTTAGCTGCAACGATAACACCGATACGTCCGCCACCGTGGATGTAGGATACTGCTACATCTCCGGATACCTTCTCGAAACGACGGATGGACAGCTTCTCACCGATGGTAGCGGTCTTCTCTACCAGAGCATCCTTAACGGTTGCACCTTCGAAAGGAGCTGCTAACAGTGCTTCGATGTCCTCGCCATCCTTGCCACCCTGTAAATCAGAAGCAAGTGCTGCTGCATTGACAGCCTCTACGAAAGAAGTAAAGGTCTCGTTCTTTGCAACGAAGTCGGTCTCGGAGTTTACTTCAATTACGCAAGCGGTCTTGCCGTCTGCGGAGATAGCTGCACGAGCAACACCTTCTGCTGCGATACGGCTTGCTTTCTTCTCAGCCTTAGCCTGTCCGTTCTTTCTCAGGAACTCAACAGCTGCGTCCATATCTCCATTGGTCTCGTTCAGAGCCTTCTTACAATCCATCATACCAGCGCCGGTCATTTCACGGAGCTCTTTTACCATAGATGCGGTAATTGCCATTTTTTTATCCTCTCTTCTTAATTAATATATTATCCTCAAGAACCCAGACCGTAATGACAGGCATCGCAATCTGGGTTCCTATATTGTAATATCTATTCAGAGTCCCTTTCGCAAAATCGCATCTTCGATGCTTTTTGCTCATGAGGCTACTTCGCCAAAGAAACATTGACGAATGTTCTTACGAATGCAAGCATTCGACGAACATCTGTCAATATTTCATGGCTCTGAATAGATCACAAATTATTCAGCGTCAGCTGCAACCTCTTCGATATCCTCAGCCTCGGCAGCAACGTCAGCGTCGCTGTATACAGCTTCGCCCTGCTTTGCTTCGATAACAGCGTCAGCCATCTTGGAAACGATCAGCTTAACGGCTCTGATAGCGTCATCGTTACCGGGGATGATGTAATCCAGCTCTTCGGGATCACAGTTGGTATCGCCGATACCGATCAGGGTGATGCCCAGGGCATGAGCTTCCTGTACGCAGATTCTTTCCTTCTTGGGATCTACAACGAAGATAGCGTCGGGAACTCTGGTCATGTTCTTGATACCGCCCAGGTTCTTCTCCAGCTTCTCCCATTCTTTCTTTAACTGAATAACTTCCTTCTTAGGCAGTACATCGAAAGTACCGTCCTGAGACATGGTCTCGATTGCATGCAGTCTTGCGATACGGGACTGGATGGTTCTGAAGTTGGTCAGCATACCACCTAACCATCTCTCGTTTACATAGTACATACCGCAACGCTCAGCCTCAACCTTTACAGCGTCCTGAGCCTGCTTCTTGGTACCAACGAACAGGATGGTGCCGCCCTGTGCAGCGATCTCGGATACTGCCTTGTAAGCCTCGTCAACCTTTACAACGGACTTCTGCAGGTCGATGATGTGGATGCCGTTTCTCTCGGTGAAGATGTAAGGAGCCATCTTAGGGTTCCATCTTCTGGTCTGATGTCCGAAATGAACACCTGCTTCAAGTAACTGTTTCATAGAAATAACGCTCATGTCTTTACCTCCATTTGGTTAAAATCTTCCGCATTTCTTTTCTGCCGGGACGCGTTAAGAACCCGGTTAGCTCTGACGAAGACCTCTGCATAAGCAGGAGCACCATCGCCAAATCGAAAGGCGTGTTTTTTGTCACAACAGTGCGATTATAACATAGGAAAACCCCTATGACAAGGGGTTTTTAATGTTTTCCTGTGATTATTTTAGCGATTTCTTCTTCGGAAGTCCCGGAAGCTATCTCATAAGTACCGGGATTGATGCTGCGGCTGTAGCCGTTATTGCATAAGTAACTGTCAAATGCTCTGGCATCTTCCACCAGTCCTGCCTCATAGAGACGCCTGCTGACACTGCCGGAATCATCGCCCCGATTGATCGTTATACCGGCAGTCTGTCCCTGTTCCGGCGCTGCCATATCGGGTACCGTGGTAATCGCAGGTGCTTCGGTTGCCTCCGGCTCTGAGGTAGCTTCCGGTGCTTTCGTCGCCTCTGGCTGCGTTGTAATCTCCGGTTCCGTAGTTGTTACCGGCGACACTTCCGTCTGTGTCTCCTGTGTTTCCTTCACATCCTCCGGAGTGTTTTCCGTCGGCTGTTTTGCGCTGTTTTGCAGTTCTGCCAGCGTCAGCTCACCGCTGTCCACCATTCCGAGTTCTGCCGCACGCTCCCTGATCTGGTCATCCGTCATGGTCTGTGCCGCCTGTCCCTGACGATTGGAAAAGCTGATTCCCAGGATCAGTGCCGTCACCATCATACCGATTCCGAGACCGCGCAGATAATATTTTAGTTTCATGAATAATGTCTCCGTCCTTCATTCACAAGATTACGCTCAGGCTTTGTACAGGTCGATCACAAGCTTGACTTCGCCGACACCAAGACCCAGTTCCTTGGCGATTGCCACAGTGGATTTTCCCTGTCTGTGCATCTCCAGAATCTTTTCATTGTTGTTCTGGCCTTCTTCTGCGGTCTCCCCCATGAATCCGATCTCCGGAGATCCGGACGGCTCCATGGTCTCTGCAGCCTCTTCCGTCTTCTGCGCTTCTGCCTCAGTCTTTTTCTGCGGCTTTCCGTTCTCTTCGGCCTTGACCTTTACCTTATCTTCTGCCGCCTTCACGGCCTTATCCATTTTGGACACCGTATCCTTGATATTGGCATGCTTATTGTTCAGCATGTCATATAAAAACATTGCTTCCTCATGGTTCTTGTGGATCTCCTGCAATACAGTATCGGAATACTCGTTTACCGCCATGATCTTCTCATTGGTCAGGCGTTCCAGCGAACGTTCTGCCTTTTCCAGAGCATCCTCAGAGGTCTCCTCCATCTTGTCCTGCATCTGGCTGCGAACCGTCTGCATTTCCTCTTCCACAAGACCCTTGATCTCTTCTTTTGCTGCCTCTTTATTGATTCCGCTTTCTCCTGTCTTCCCGGAAGGTAATAGAAAACTTCCTATGAATATCACAATTCCTGCAATCAGCAGAATCACTTCTAATATACCCATGTTTGTTTTTCCTTTGTATTATCAGATCTTAATATCGAATCCCTGGTGCTGTTTGGCCACGACCACACCATCCTTATCGGGATTCTCTTTTTTCCGGCGTTTGCCGCCGTTTCCGGCATACTCATTATGTCCCTTTTCCTTGGCATCGTACTGTCCTGTATACCAGTCTGCATTATCACTGCTATGCACTTCTCTGGTACGCTGTTCACTCTGTTTGTCCGCCTGCTGTTCCAGGGTCATCTGCTGAAATACGCCCTTATTATCTTCGTTTTGTTTTATTATGGTATAATCCTGCGTCCGCGGGATCGATGCAATCTCCAAAGATCCAAATGCCATATGCATTCCTCTTTTCCGCCATCCGTTCACCCCATGGCACTATACGATATATTACAATATTACAGCGGTGTTGACTTTACATCGCCTTCAATACGTTCAAATCTGCAGTACTGGTAAGTACTCTTCACCTGCATGGAAGAATCGCCAATGATGATCGTAGTGCCCGGATAGACTTCTCCTCTTACCATTACCATGGCCCGATCCTGGGGATTGAATTCCAGCTGCAGTTCCTGCATGCGTCGGTTCTTCTCCTCCAAACTCTTCTTCTGGGTCTCCATGTCGGCTACACAGCTGCGGATATAATTGACCTGATCCGGGGTGAAGCGAACCCCTTTGCTCTTCTTCTCCGCAAAGTTTGCCAGAACCGGCTGAATACTGCGAATGTTCTTCACAATCTCCGAGACTTCTTTTTGCAATGCCATATATTCTGCCTTCTTCTCCGGGTTCACACCCACTTCTACCACGGTAGGGGCTCCCAGAGTAGCACCCAGAGTCTTTACCTCGATCTTCTGTCCGGCGCGCACATGACCACCGGTGATAAATCCTCTCTTGCCGTTTACCTGGATCTCTGTAGCAGCCGTCACATTACTGTGCAGAATGGATTCCGTACTTACATATCCTCCGGCACTGGCCGTGGCATTTTCCAGGAACTTGGCCACGATATTGCCGCCTGCCTTTAACGTTCCTTTGGCCATACCGTTCATACCGCGGGCAATGATAATGCTGCCGCCCGCTTCAATATAGGCGCCTTCCACAACACCGCTTATAATCACATTGCTGCCTGCCCGGATGACAAAATTGGAAGAGACATTACCGTTCACCTGTACACTACCCTCAAAGTCAATATTACCGGTGGACAGATCTACATTCTCCACTACATAGACATCCGACACAAACACCTTTCCTTCCACCAGAGAGACATGACCGTCCACCAGGGAGGTAAGTTTTCTCCGGTCCTCGGAGATCTCGATATTATGACCGAATTCCAGATGGGTCTTCTTCACCTGTCTGGGACGGATCTTGGCTCCCTGTACCGTCATGCCGTACTCGCCTTCATCCTCCGGAATAATCTCCGCCAAAAGCTGCCCCTTCTTACAGGGATTGAGCATATTCAGATGAAAGTAATCCACTGTGCCGTCATCTTTCAGCGTCGGCCTCGCATGAATATCCGTGTTAAAATAATATTTGATGCAGGCATCGGTTCCATGCCTGGGTTCTCTGCCCAAAGCCACCACCAGATCGGTACAATAGATACCATCCGACATAAAGTGATCCTGTAAAACACTCATCTGGATTCCATAGACAACATTATGGAATCTAAGTTCCTTGATCACACTGTCCATAGTAATGCGTTTTCCGGTCTGAGATGCCGGATAAAAACGCAAGACCGCCTGCATATTATCCTGACTGGTCTCGATCTGACAGGTCTCCTCGATCTCGGGACAGTCCTTACACTCCAGGAAGCAAACATTGTCTTCTTCCGCAAGGATTGCCTTTTTAACAGACATGGTGTCATACGGTATGGACTGTTTGTCCAAATAATCCATTACCTCCTGTAATCTTACAGCTTCCCCTCCGTCCCTGGGTTGAAAGATCTGTAATCCATATCCGCCCGGCGTTTTTACCACCTGAAAATAGCCATTCTGCATACGCCTTTTCCTCTGACTTCCCATCCTGCGCTCCGCACAGGTCAACAAGATTCTACAAAAGTCCCATGTAGTTTCCCATTTTTGTCTTCATCTTCTGTAAAGCACGGGTATGTAATTGAGAAACCCGGGATTCCGACACTTCCAGAATATTGCTGATCTCCTTTAATGTCAGATCCTCATAATAATATAATGTAACTACCTTTTTTTCTTTTTCCGTCAGAAGTTCCAGTGCTTCTCCCAGAACCTTTGTCAATTCTTCTTTTTCCACACTCTCTTCCGGGCTGTCAAACCGCGCTGTCGTATGCCTGCTGTAATCCTGTGAAACATCACTCCCCTGATCCATATATTCATTCAGGGATACCAGACCGGTGATCTTCATCTGGGACTGCCAGTCCAGATATTCTTCCGAAGTAATTTCCAGTCCCGCTGCAATATCCTCATCGGTTGCACTTCGACCGGTGGTCTGCTCCACTTCCTTGATGACCGCATCGATCTTCTTCTGTCTCTGCCTGATGGTCCGGGGGATCCAGTCCATCTTGCGGATCTGATCCAGGATGGCCCCCCGGATACGCAGACTGGCATAGGTTTCGAATTTCACTTCCTTGAGGCAGTCGAACTTATCGATGGCATCAATCAATCCGAAAATCCCATAGCTGACCAGATCCTCGTAATCCACATTATAGCCCAGATACATACTCAGCCGTCCTGCCACTACTTTTACAAGCGGAGCATATTCCAATATCAATTGTTCTCTTGTCTCCGGTTGCTTATTAGCAGCATATTCTTCTAATAACCTTTTCTTACCGGCTTCATCCATTCGAATCGCTTACACCCTTCTGCTCTGTGTCTTCTTCCGACCCAGCAGCCTCTTCCTCTTGCAAAGCCTTCTCTTCCTCTTCCTGCTCCTGTTTTGCTTTTTCTTCGTTCTGCCTGTCAAATTGATCCAACAAAAGCCGGATCACACTCCCCAGACAATAGAACAACAGCATCACGGCAAAAAGCGCCACAAGACTTGCCAGTACCGAATAACTTTTCACCAGCGTCACGATGCAGGTACACGCACCTGCGATCAGCATCAAAAACAATGGCATATTTTTTCTGTCCATAATCTTCCCATACGATAGTCTGTTTTAAATAACCGACTCGCTCTTTCCTACTGCACGAATATGGAATTCACCGGTCTCCGGGTAAAAGGTTACGGTTCTTCCATAATTTTTGCCTGTATCTTCTGCCAAAATCGGAATACTGATCTCTTTCAGCTTTTTCTTCACAGCCTCCACATTACGATCCCCCACCTGCATCATGTCATTTCTGCCCTGAAACGTGAACATAGTGGCACCTCCGGCGATCTTGGCCACCATTCTGGCCTTCCTGGCTCCAAGCTGCTCCATCTGGCGCACCAGTTCATCGATTCCGGTATCTGCAAACTTTGCAATGTTTTGGTTGCTGTTACGGATCGTGGTACTGTCCGGCAACATAATATGTGCCAGACCGCCTATTTTTGTCACCGGATCACGAATTGCTATTCCCACGCAGGAACCCAGACCCAAAGTGGTCACTCCATCCGGGCTTACGCAGGTCTTCAGATCCGCCATCCCTACCTTAATAATCTCGCTCATTCTGCTCCCCTTCTTCTGTTTCCGTAGATCTTATGCAACCGGTATTCCCAAAGATGTTAAGATCTTGGGATATGACTCAATATCGGGAACCAGAATGAAATATCCGTCAATCTCCACTTCATCATAGAACTGAGACTGTATCAGTAAAATCTTATCACCCAGTACTCCGAACTCAATAGCGGGAACACTGAGGATTGCCCCTGCCATATCCAGCGTCAGAGACGGCGGCGTGGGGATGATCTTCAGATTGGTCAGGGTGGACAAGGAATTCAGGTATGCTCCCGTAATGATGTTGCCGATCTCCTGCATGGCAGAAAACTCGATTTCCGAGAACCCTTCCTGCTGCACCATATCTCCCAGGATCTTTTGGAGAAGGTGCTTTGCGCTGCCCTGCTCCACCAGGAACATCATGCTGCCGGTAATGTCTCCTTCCACTCCCAGAAAAACTCCGAGCATCACCTGCTCTTCTCCGCCCATCATCGCGCCTACTTCATTAAAATCCAAAAGCTTTACCTGCGGTACCTTCATGTCTACCTTGCAGTTCAGCATCTGGGAGAGTGCTGTCATAGCGTTACCCGCTCCGATGTTGCCGATTTCTTTTAAAACATCCAGATATGTCTCCGAAACTTTCTCTAAACTCAGATCTCCCATGGATCCATCTCCTTTATGCATTTTCCTCCAGTGTAATGGAATTCAGATCCAGTAGAGAGATCAGTTCCCCGTTATGTTTGCCGACACCTGTAATAAAACTCTTCCTGCTCTCGCCGGTACTCTGTGACAATTTTTCAATCTCGCTGTCTCCCAGGGTAACTACTTCCTTTACTTCATCCACAATGATTCCCACACTGCCCTGCTGCTCCAGCTTCAGAATAATGATTCTGGTGGCACGGGTGAGTTCGTCGTTCTCCAGTCCCATCTTCACCCGAAGGCTCATGACAGGCAGTACCTCACCACGCAGATTGATCACGCCTTTTAAATACGCGGGCACTTTAGGCACTCTGGTAATATGCTGCATTCTGACAATATTGTCAATGTAACGGATGTCGATACCGTACTGCTCATCTCCGAGGCGGATCACAATATACTGGAAAAAGTCCTCCTCGACTTTACGCTCATCTCCAGCCTTTAACTCACTTCTCATGCTAAGTTCTTCCATAACTGTCATCTCCCTCCTTACAGTAATGCGTTGGCATCCAGGATCAGTGCCACTTCACCGTCACCAAGAATCGTTGCGCCGCTGATAAATTTACACTGCTTGATGTATTTACCAAGAGACTTGATAACGATCTCCTGCTGTCCGATCAGTTCATCGATGACAAGACCTGCCATCTTGTCTCCCTTCTTGACAATAACCACGATCAGGTTATCTTCGGGAGCTCTGGTGCTCTCCACATCCAGTACCTTGGTCAGACGGATCAGAGGGATCACGGTTCCTCTTAAATTAATCACTTCTTTGTTCTCTACCAGTTTGATGTCGTCAGGAGAGATATCTTCGATCGTCTGGATAGATCCCAGAGAAATCGCATATTTTTCTCCTCCTACCACAACCATCAGAGCCTGAATGATCGCAAGGGTCAGAGGCAGACGAATGGTCCATGTACTTCCCTCTCCCCACTTGGATTTTACTTCTACTTCGCCGCTTAAGGATTCGATCTTGGACTTAACAACATCCAGACCTACACCTCTTCCGGATACATCGGTTACCTTCTCGGAAGTGGAGAAGCCCGGCTGGAACAGCAGGTTGATGATGTCCTTCTCCGGCATGTTGGCTGCCTGCTCTGCAGTTACCAGATTACGCTCGATTGCTTTATTCTTAACAGCTTCCACATCAATACCGTTACCATCATCTCTTACTTCGATGACTACGTTGTTACCATCCTGATAAGCATCCAGGAAAATGGATCCCTGCTCGGGCTTGCCGCGCTGTGCACGTACCTCTGCGGATTCCAGACCATGGTCGGCGGAGTTACGAAGCAGATGCATCAGAGGATCTCCGATCTCATCTACCACGGTACGATCCAGCTCGGTCTCTTCACCGGTCATGTACAGCTCCATCTTCTTGTCCAGCTTCTTGGACAGATCACGGATCATTCTGGGGAACTTCACAACAACGCTCTCAATAGGCACCATTCGTACCTTCATGACGGATTCGTGAAGGTTGGTGGTCACATTTTCCAGATACTCAATCTGTTCGTTAAATGCAGAATTGTTGCCCTGACTGTTGCTGGATGCCGCTACCAGAGAGTTCTTGGCAATAATCAGCTCACTTACCAGATTCATCAGGGAATCCAGTTTTTCAATATCCACACGTACGGTCCGGTTCACAACCGGCTTGTTTGCAGGCTTTTTCTCAGGAGCCTTGGCCGCAGCTGCGGGCTTCTTCTCTTCCTTCCGGGGTTCTGCCTTGACCTCTGCCACTGCTGTTTCCTTCTTTGCAGGGGTGGCTTCGTGTGTTTCCTCTTCTGCATGGTAATTTTTGGTCTTCTCCAGAACCAGTACGCCGCCGGTCACCTGTGCGATCTCGGATACGCTCTCCGCAGCCTTGACAATATCATCCAGAGAATAGTCGGACAAAACGATCAGCGTGAAGTCTCTGTCGAACTTCTCATCCTCTACATCCTGTGCACTGGGCACGGATACGATGATCTCGCCTTTTTCCTCTACCGCCTTAAATACCAGGAACGCTCTTGCCGCCTTCAGGATGCAGCTGTCCTGTACCACCACATTGATACCGTATACATTTTTGCCCTGCTTCATAGCCTCTTTGATTACGCGGATCTGGCTGTCATCAAAAGCAATGTCGTTCCATTTTTCCCCGTTTTCCGCGCCGGTCTCAGCTGCAGGAGCAGCCGGTGCGGCTGCAGAAGTCTCTTCCTTTGCTACGGTGGCTTCGGTCTTGCCGCCGTTCAGGATATCATTCAAAGCCTTAATCAGATTCTCATTGTCATTGGTTCCCTCGTCAGAGGTCTCCTGAATGTTGTTCTTATACTCCTCCAGAGCATCCAGGCACTGGAACAGCACATCGATCATTTCCGGTTTTACCTTAATGTTGCCGTTGCGTACTTCAGAGAACACATTTTCCATATCGTGAGTCAGGTTCTGCATGCGCTTGTAGCCCATGGTTCCCGCCATACCCTTCAGGGAATGTGCGGCACGGAATATCTCATTGATATTATCCATGTTCTCGGGGTCTGCTTCCAGTTCCAGAATCTGTGTATTCAGGTTCTGTAAATGTTCATTTGTTTCATCCAGAAAAATTTCAAGATATTGGCTTACGTCCATCTCTTCCTCCATTCTGCCGGCCACGGTATCGCCGAAAGCGGCATATATTACTTGCTTACTCCTACGTGAAGTATGATCTCCTGGGCTATCTGATCCAGCGGTACCACCTGATCCGCCAGCCCGGCTGTGATAATACTTTTAGGCATTCCAAATACTACACTGGTATCCTGATCCTGTGCGATCACATATGACTTTTTGGAAGCTTTCAGTTTCCCGATTCCTTCCGTTCCATCTGCTCCCATTCCCGTCATCACGGCACATACCACCGAATCAAAACGGCTGTTTTGCAGGGATTCATACATATAATTGGCACAGGGTCTGACACCTTCCCTGTAAGGTTCCTCCGACAGATGCAGGGTATGCCGTCCGGCCGGAGATGTCACGACATTAAGATGCCTGCCGCCCATGGCAATGTAGACCCATCCTTTTTTCAGTTCGTCTCCCTCTGCTGCTTCCTTTACATGCACCTGACTTATATTGTCCAGCCTCTCTGCAAGAGATGCCGTGAAGCCCATGGGCATATGCTGTACCACCAGTACCGGTGCATCCAGATTGGCCGGCAATAAAGGGATTACCGACTGAAGAGATTTGGGACCTCCTGTGGAACTGGCAATAGCTACGATCTTGCTGCCTCCCGCACTGACCGGATGATGATTTATAATCTTTATCATCTCTTTCACAGTGTCTTTTTCCTCGGAAAGCTTTTCCTCAGCAGCAAATACCGGCAGCTTACTGTTCGCTACCACATTCAGTGTCCGCAGAAATTCCCTGCGGAAATTCTCGCCCCGACAGTCCACTGCGCTGTCCGGCTTATGTACAAAATCCAGGGCTCCCAGCTCTAACGCATCCAAAGTGGTTCTGGCGCCTTCCATAGTGTCGGTACTGGCCATCATCACCCGGGCCTGAATCTTATATTTTCGCAGTTCCTGTAGCAACTGCAAACCGTTCATGCGCGGCATATTCACATCCAGGACAACGGCATCATAGCTGTTTCTGCTCAACAGATCAAAGGCCTCTATACCATCTTTTGCTCTGTCAGCCACCTGGAACCTTATGTCTGTATCTATTATATCACACAGCACTCTTCTCATGAGTGCAGAATCATCAACAACCAATATTTTTTTTGGCATTAATCTAATCTCTCTTTCTTACGGCTCTTGCGTTCTTCCTCAAAGATAAAACGGATAATTTCTTCCCTCGTGTTCACATCCAGGTTGTAATACTGGACTCTGTGTTCAAATGTACCCTTTCTGTTTTCCAGTTCCCGTGCTGCCAGTACCTTTCCTACCACATCATACTGTTTTCTTTCTCCGTCTTTCAGCAGGTGATAGCTGCACAGGATCAAGCTTCCCGGTTCATATCTCTGGGAAGACATGAATCGCAGGCCCCCACCGCTGATATCCACGATCACACTGTGCTTTAAAGGAAGCCCCGGCTGCAGTTCATAGGGGAAATTCTTCTCCAGCGCCTGGATCTCTTCCTCCTCCAGATTGCGGGCACACATATCCAGTGCACAGCTGAAACGATAGTATTCTCTTCTCTGATATTTTCTTAAATTACTGGTCAGTTCCATCACAAGAACATAGACATTATTACTTTTGTAGCGGTCTATGATCCTGGCAAAACACTGGTACAGACTGTTTTCCTCGAAAAAGATCATATCGTATTCGGATTCCACGGGCAGAAGTATCAGCCTGGTCTGTTCCATGGGCATGGATATCTCCAGCGTATCCTCCGATAAGATCTGCAGGACGCGGCTATGATAGACCTTGGCAGTATTCTCCGCTCCCTTTTCCTCCAGCCCCCGTTCCAGCGCCCGGAGTTCTATTTTTGAACCTTCTTCCACAAATCTGGATAACATATGTTCGTACCTCTCTTATCTGGGTTGTTTTGTAGCTCCGTTTCTCGTGCCTATGATATGAGAGAAAAAGGCTGCCATTCCGCGCCTCGGCTGCTGCTTTGCCGCCTCCTCATTCTCTTTTTCGCACATCCTCTCCGCAATTCGCTGGTACGCCTGACTGGATTTTGCTCCGGGATTCTGTATGGATACCGGCACCTGCTGCATTACCGCCTGCATCACCTGCGGATCCTGAGGCACACATCCCATATAGGTCATGGGTATCTTCAGGTATCTGGTCACGACCGCATTCAGCTTGTCAAACAATACCTGCCCTTCCTTCACATCGCCTACCCGGTTGGCCACCATCATTACTTTGGTGAAGTCCTCCTGAAATCTCGGATGTCTGTACAATGCCTTCAACAGGGAATACGAATCCGTAATGGAGGTGGGTTCCGGTGTGGTTACCAGCAGCACCTCTCCACTGGCCACCAAAAACTCCAGCACGCTGTCAGAGATTCCCGCTCCGGTGTCCACAATGATGATATCCGTCACAGCATCCAGTTCCGCCAGATTCTGTATAATACAGGTAAGAGCATCCTTTCCGAGATTTGACATTCCCGCGATCCCCGATCCGCCGGAGATAAATCCCACTTCCATGGGGCCCCAGGTAATAATGTCATTGATGCTCTTTCCTTCATAGACCAGATCACACAGATTGTGTTTCGGAATTGCCCCGAACATGATCTCGATGTTCGCCAGACCGAAATCCGCATCCAGAATGATCACCCGTTTTCCCATTTTGCGAAATTGGATTGCCAGATTGATGGACATATTGGATTTCCCCACGCCACCCTTGCCGGAAGTAACGGTAATGACTCTCGCAGTAGGTCTTATTTGGTTGTTCGCTTTAATAATCCTCAGCTGTTCCGCCTGATCCATTGTTCCGCGCCTTTCTGTCAAATCTTTATTCCTTTCCTCCAAGGATCTGTTTCACCGTCTTCTGCGGATTGAACACCTCCATATCATCCGGTACATTCTGTCCGCAGGTCACATAAGCGATCGGTGCATCTGTGTAAAGCTTTATGTTCAGCAGATCTCCCACTGCCTCTGTCTCATCCAGCTTGGTAAAGATCAGTTCAAAATCCGCGATCTCACCATAGCAGTCTGCAATTCTCTGAAGATCTCTGTATTTTGTGGTGGCACTCAATACCAGGAATACCTGATAGTTTTCCGGTCTCTTGAGTCCGGCCACCATCTCCTTCATTTTCTCCAGCTGATCCGCATTCTGATGGGATCTTCCCGCCGTATCAATAAAAATATAATCACAGTCCCAATAGTCATCCACTGCCGTCTGTAATTCCTCCGGTGTATAAATGACACGAAAAGGAGTCTCCAGAATATTGGCATAAGTCCGTAACTGCTCCGCTGCCGCAATACGATAGGTATCCGCAGTGAGAAGTGCCACCTTCTTTTTTTCCTCCACGCAATATTTCCCGGCCAGTTTGGCGATGGTGGTGGTCTTGCCCACACCGGTGGGTCCTATGAACCATACGATCTTCGGTCCGTCCTCCGAAGGCGTGATTCCTTCGGATCTTCCGAATTTTAACACCATTTTCTGATAAATATTGGCCAATAGATAATCAAAGGGCAGATCCGCTTTCTTGGTTCTGGATGCATCCTCCAGTATGTTGTTGACATACTTTTCGTCCATTTCATTATCAATCATTTTATTATATAACAGTCGAATGAACTTATCCTGTTCCGGATTCTGTTCTTCTTCGTTCTGTCCCTGTTTTTCGCTGTTTTGCTCCGTTTCGGTATCCTGTGGTTCTTCGGATACTTCCGCCGTCTTTTCCCTGTCAGCCCCCGTCTGTCTGTTGTTCAGCTGGCTCTCCAGGAGGGTTTGCAGGCTGTCCAGTTTCTTTTCTATATTTTCCGTGCTGTTTCTTGCGGATATGTTCTTCGCCGTACCCGTCTCTTCCGTGTGTCTGGCACTGCCCGCCGTAGGTCTTAAGGGAGTCTCATCCTCCAGGGCAGCTGTTACCTCGATCTGTCTGGGTGAAAGGAAAGAAAACAGTCCTTTCTTTTTCACTTCACGGACATTCATGATCACCAGTCCGCTTCCCAATTCCTTTTTCGCAGTTTCTGTGGCTTCTGCTTCTGTTTTCCCGGTAAATTTCTTAATTATCATACTGCTCCTCATTCCTGTGTCGGTTCAATACGCTTATTTTTAAGCTGTGACCATTCCCACAGACTGTAATTCCACATTGGATTCCACTTCGTTGTAAGATACCACGACCAGATCCGGATAGTAATCTTCTGTCAGCCGTTTGAAATACATTCTTACGATCGGTGAGGTCATAATAATAGGAGTCTTCCCCATATTCTCCAGTTTTTTGATCTCTTCTCCCACTGCATTCAGAATTGCCTTGCTTCTGGCGGGATCCAGATTTAAGAAGGCTCCCGTCTCTGTCTGTTTCACGCTTCCCATGATCTCCTGTTCGATCTTGGGATCCAGTGTCAATACACTGGTGGTCTCGTGGGACGGGAAGTATTTCGTCGAGATGGCTCTCTTCAGACTTTGTCTCACATACTCCGTCAGGATATCCGTATCACGGGTAGTCGCCGCATAATCTGCAAGCGTCTCCAGAATGGTCAGCAGATCGCGGATGGAGATTCCCTCCCGCAACAGGTTCTGCAATACTTTCTGGATCTCACCCAGTCCCAACAGCTTGGGCACCAGTTCTTCCACCAGGGAAGGATTGTTCTCCTTGACATTGTTGATGAGATTCTGTACGTCCTGTCTGGTCAGCAGTTCCGCAATATGCTGACGGATGATTTCCGTCAGATGTGTGGCAATAATGGAAGGAGGATCTACTACGGTGTAGCCCAGGCTCTCCGCCCGTTCTCTCTGGCCTTCCGTGATCCAGATGGCCGGCAGATGGAAGGATGGTTCGAAGGTAGGAATACCCGTGATCTCTTCTTCCACATAGCCGGGATTCATTGCCATATAATGGTCAAACAGGATCTCTCCTTCACTGACCTGAATGCCTTTGATCTTGATAATATACTGGTTCGGGTTCAACTGGATATTATCACGCAGACGGATAATAGGCACCACAGTACCAAGTTCCAGTGCGATCTGCCGCCTGATCATAACCACACGATCCAACAGGTCGCCGCCCTGATTCACATCCGCCAACGGGATGATTCCGTAACCAAATTCCAATTCGATGGGATCCACCTGCAACAGGCTGTTGACATTCTCCGGCTGCCTTATCTCCTCTGCCGCAGCCTCCTCGCTGTCCACCTCCTGCTCGATCTTGGCTGTCTCGATGGTTCCCTCGATATTTCTCGCCACAATGATAAATACCAGGCCAAGACCCACGAACAGGATCGTGTTCAGCTGTGTCACGAATCCCAATACTGCCAGCATGACACCTACCAGGTACAGAGCCCTGGGAACTCCGAACAGCTGGCTTACCAGTGTGGTACCAAAGTCCGCGTCCTTGCTTCCCTTGGTTACCAGGATACCGGTGGACAGGGAGATCAGCAGGGAGGGGATCTGGCTTACCAGACCGTCGCCGATGGTCAGGATGGCATATTTGTTCAATGCCGATGTAATGTCCATGCCCTGTCTTGTCATTCCCATGACAATACCGCCCACAATATTGATGGCAGTGATCAGAAGACCCGCCACAGCATCTCCTTTTACATATTTCACGGCACCGTCCATGGAGCCAAAGAAGCTTGCCTCTTCCTGGATCTTCTCTCTTCTCCGTTTTGCTTCCGCATCCGTAATGGCTCCGGTATTCAGGTCCGCATCGATGGCCATCTGTTTACCGGGCATGGCATCCAGCGTAAATCTTGCGGTTACCTCGGATACACGCTCGGAACCTTTGTTGATAACCATGAACTGGATCAGGATCAGGATTATGAAGATGATAACACCGATGACCAGGTCACCGCCACCCACGAATTCACCGAAGGTCTCCACCACGTTACCTGCATCACCGTCCCTTAAGATCAGACGGGTGGAGGAGGTGTTCAGTGCAATACGGAAGATCGTGGTGAATAACAGCATCGTAGGGAAGAAGGACATATCCAGTACTTCCTTGCTGAACATGGTTGCGAACAGTATCGTCAATGCAACGGAAATATTAATTGCCAGTAAAACATCCAACAACCAGGAGGGAATCGGCACGATAAACATGACAATGGCAGCCATGATATAAAATGCCACACCCACATCCGCTTTCTTCATTTTCATCTGTGCCTTACCTCCTTTCTCTCTCTGCGTACTTTTAACATTTTTCTATTTGTTATCTCTATACTTTGCCTTGCAGATGGTATACAAATGCCAGTACTTCCGCCACCGCCTGATACAGCTCCGGCGGCACGGCCTGTCCCACATCCACATTTGCATACAGCATTCGGGCAAGCGGTTTGTTCTCTACAATTTCTATCTGATGATCTCTGGCGATCTCTTTGATCTTTGCCGCCAGATAATCCTCTCCCTTTGCAATTACAATGGGGGCATCCGCCACCTCCGGATCGTATTTGATCGCCACCGCATAATGAGTGGGGTTCGTGATGACCACATCCGCCTGGGGAAGATTCTGCATCATTCTCCGTCTTGACGCTTCCTGCATTTTCTGACGGATACGACCCTTGATCTGGGGATCACCTTCCTGCTGCTTATACTCTTCCTTGATCTCCTGTTTGGTCATCCGCATATCCTTGCTGAACTTGAACTTCTGATAAATATAATCTGCCGCAGCAATGATCATGTAGATCAGAGCGACCCGGATGCCGAGATCCGTCACTGTCTCTCCGATCAGTGCAATGGCCTGCATCAGATCCATATCATACAGGGTATACAGCAACGGCCATTTCCCTTTCAGATAATTATAACATATGTATACGATCAATCCAATCTTCAAAAGAGATTTGACCAGTTCCACCAGAGAGTTGACGGATATAATACGTTTGAATCCCGAAATAGGACTCAGTTTGGAAAACTTGGGCTGCATCGGTTTGCCGGTGGGGTGCCATCCTACCTGTACCACATCGCTCAAAAAAGCAATGAGAAAACCGATCAGCATCATCGGTGCCATGATGATCACCGATTGCAGCATCATCTGTTGAAAAACCAGGGTGGCATCCCGCTGGGGCATATCCCCATGCCAGAAGGTCACGATCTCCGGAATTCTTGCGTAGATATTACTAAAGACATTCAGGAATTGGCTTCCCATATGTCCCACCCATAGCTTCAGCACCAGAAATACAGCCAATAATCCCAGTCCGTTGGCGATCTCGCGGCTCTTTGCTACCTGACCTTCTTTTCTGGCATCTGTCAGCTTTTTCTCGGTAGCGGGTTCTGTTTTCTCTCCGCCCTGTCCTTCTGCGGCAAAAAATTGCAGATTATATTCCAGAATCACATCATACCTCCGATAAAGGACACCACCATTTTCTTCATCTCCTGATAGACAAAATCCGCGGCTCCCGGCAGCATTCCCGCTGTCAGGAACATCGCCGAAAGACCCGCCAGCACCTTTAACTGGATACCCACCGCAAACATATTCATCTGCGGTGACACCTTGGCCAGCACACCCAGGATCGCATTCAGCAGTAATGTTACACAAAAAATCGGCAATACAATACGAAAGCCGATCAGAATATAGTCATTCATAAATTCAATCATGGACTGTAACAGGCTGTCCGCATGAAATACCACCCCATTCACCGGGATCAGCAAAAAGCTGTCTGCCAGAGCTCCAAAGAGGTAGCGGTACATTCCCGATGCGATCAGCATCAGCATAAAAGAATACTGATACAGAACGCCGGTGATACTGGTGTTCTCTCTCGTGGTCGGATCCAGCAGAGTTGCCATGGAAAGGCCGGTTTCCATATCCGCTATGGAGCCCGCAAAATTAACGATTGCCATGCAGATGTTGGCGCCGAAACCGATCAACAGTCCGGCAATCGCTTCCTTCATAACGATCACGGCATATTCCATCACCGTGTCAAAGACCACCGCATCCACCGGTGTCAGGGTCTCATACAGCAGAATCGCTGTAAAAAAGCTGATCCCGATCCGGATTCTGGCCGGTGTATCATTCATTCCGAAATACGGTGCAATATAGACAAAGCAGGACACACGAACCAGAATCAGCAAAAAATATTCAAGATCATATATGGAAAACGAAAAATCTACCATGAAGTCATCCCATTACCTGTGTATGTACTGACTGAAGGTGGACCACAGCTGTACGGTATATTCCACCATCGTATTCATCATCCAGCTTCCCAGCAAAACCAGCGTCAGGAATATGGCAATGATCTTGGGAACAAAAGTCAGTGTCTGCTCCTGAATGGAAGTCACTGTCTGGAAAATGCTGATGATCAGTCCTACGATCAGAGATACCAGCAGCACAGGCAGTGATACCTTGATGATCACATATAACGCATTATTCGTCATTTCCGATACTGCATCAATCGTCATAACAAAACCTCATCTTCCGACTAATAGAATGTCTGCACAAGCTGTCCAATGATCAATGCCCATCCATCTGCCAGTACGAACAGCAGGATCTTGAAGGGCATGGAGATCGTCGTCGGCGGCAGCATCATCATGCCCATACTCATCAGGGTGGATGCCACTACCATATCAATCACAATAAAAGGAATATAGATCATAAAGCCGATCCAGAATGCGGTGCGCAGTTCACTGATCATAAAGCTGGGAACCAGTACCGAATTCGGAATATCTTCCAGAGTTCCGTCCCACTCCTGTCCCGCAATGTCCATGAACAGTTCCACGTCTTTTACCTGGGTCTGGGGGTACATGAATTCCCGCAAAGGAGCCATCCCCTTCTCCAACGCCTCACTCTGATCTATGGTACCTTCTTCAAAGGGCTGAATAGCCTCCTCATTGATCCTCGTGATGGTAGGTTCCATAATGAAGAATGTCAGAATCAGCGCCAGTCCGATCAGTATCTGGTTCGGCGGTGCCGTCTGGGTATTCAGGGCTGATCTGGTAAAATGCAATACAATGATGATTCTCGTAAAAGAAGTCATCATAATAATAATGGTGGGAGCCAGTGCAATCAGCGTCAATGTAATTAAAATACGCAGAGCACCGTTGATCTGCCCGTTTCCGTTGTTATAGGTAATGCTGACGGTATTGGCCGTATTCAGAGTTCCTACTTCCTCCGGGGTCGTGGCTGTTCCTGCCGGATTGATCACCGTGGAAACTTCCGTATCCCCCGTCAGATGGTGTTCCGAAGCCTGTGCCTTTACCGGCGTACAAATACACAATATGCCCACCGTGACCAGCAGGCATACCATATAAATAACCATCTTAAATTTTCTGTTCGAATCAATGATCTTTCTCTTCATTCTCTTTCTTAGCCGCACGTTCCAATAGCTCCCGGAACCCGGAAGTATTTTCCGATGTTGTCTTTTCCTTCAGTTGTTCTGCAGGAATCTCTCCCAGCGTCGTTACGGTATCTTTGCAGACTGCAATGGCAAAATAAGTCTCACCGATCCGGATCAGCTGAATATACTTGTTATTCGCGATCCGAATCGTTTCTCTTACCTCGATATTGCCGGCCGCTCCCTGTTGTTTCTGGTATCCCGCGATCCATTTTGTCACCCATGCGGTCACCGCCAGCACCGCCACGAAAATAAGCAGTACTGTAATAAACTGGGCATATCCGTCCGCTTTTCCGGTAAGTATGATCATTAACCCACTACCTTTTTCACTGCTTCAATAACACGCTCTGCCTGAAAAGGTTTTACAATAAAATCCTTGGCACCGGCTTGAATGGACTCGATAACCATTGCCTGCTGGCCCATTGCGGAACACATAATGACCTTGGCGCCTCCATCCAGCTTTTTGATCTCCTTCAGAGCCTGAATGCCGTCCATCTCGGGCATGGTGATGTCCATAAGCACCAGATCCGGATTTACTTCTTTGAACTTCTCTACCGCCTTCATTCCGTTCTCTGCTTCTCCGGCAACATTGTAACCGTTCTTGGTCAGGATATCCTTAATCATCATCCTCATAAATGCTGCATCATCACAGATCAAAATATTCTTAGCCATTTAATTTTCCTCCATTTGCTCGGTCTATTCTTTGCTTTATTTTATGATTTCCGTAATACGTACGCCAAAGCTTTCTTCAATGACAACCACTTCTCCCTTGGCAACAAACTTTCCGTTTACCAGAACATCAATGGGTTCTCCCGCGATACGATCCAGTTCAATGATGGTACCCGGTGAGAATTCCAGAATTTCGGAAATAGATTTTGTTGTTCTTCCAAGTTCTACTGTTACTTCCAAGGGTACATCCTTGATCAGGCCGATATTCTCCTGACTGCCGGCACCCATGCTGTCGTTTGAAAAACTCTGGAACTGTGCAGGCTGTACATTGACATTCTGCTGGGGCATCCCCATCATGCCCATCTGATTCATCATGCCCATGCCGCTCATCTGCGGTGTTCCCATGTTGCCCATTTGCGGCATGCCGTTCATACCCATGCCCATCTGGTTCATACCCATAGGATTCATGCCCATGCCGTTCATCTGGTTCATGCCGTTCATATCCATACCGGGCATCTGGTTCATACCCATGGGATTCATGCCCATACCGTTCATCTGATTCATGCCATTCATACCCATAGGATCCGGCTGCTGCATATTCATCTGTGCCATATTATTGGCACCGGCATTCATCTGTCCACCATTGTTCTGCGGTGCGGAAGCTGCAGGTGCAGGTGCGGCGGTCTCAGGCTGCGGTGCCGTCTGTTCCGCACCTTCGGCCACATTTCCCGTCTGCGTATTAATGAACGTCTCTACCAGTTTACGCGCAAAATCGATGGGATACAGCTGCATGATAGTACTGTCTACCAGGTCATCGATCTGCATACGGAATGCAATTTTTACAAAGGTTCCTCCCAAAAACGGAGAGATTTCCTTACCGTCCTTTACCTCTGTCAGGTCAAACAGAGAAGACTCAGGCGGGCTGATATCGATCACTGTCTGCAACAGTGTGGAAAGGGAAGTGGCTGCCGCACCCATCATCTGATTCATGGCCTCGGAAATGGCACTTAAATGCAGCTCTCCCAGTTCTCCATCGGTATTGGTTCCGTCGCCCCCCATCATCAGGTCGGTGATCACCTTAACATCATGTTCCTTCAGTACCAGAATATTGGTACCGTCCAATCCCTTTGTATATTTGATCTGAATAAATACGCAGGGTTTTTCGTAAGAATCAAACAAAGTTTTCCAGGTGGCAAGAGTAACCACCGGGGTTGTAATATTTACCTTACGATTTACCAGCGAATACAACGTTGTGGCGGAAGATCCCATGCTGATATTGGCCACCTCGCCAATCGCATCCTTCTCCACATCGGTCAGTTCTCCTTCGATTTCCGCCGTGTTTTCCGCTTCCTTCACATCCAAGTTGTCATTATTATCAGCCACGCTGCTCTCCGGTTCCGGATCCGGTGCTGCGGCACCGCCGTCTGCGGTGTCCGACAGATCCATGCCTTGCAGCAGGGCATTTATCTCATCCTGAGATAACATCCCGTCCATCGTTACTCCTCCTCTCTGATCACCGATGTGATCTGAACAGCATACGAATCTCTCTCCGTACCGGGCAGTGCTGTGAATTTCTTAATGTTGCCCACATACACTTCCATGTCGGTGTCGACTCTGGAATCCAGCCTGATACAATCGCCCACCTGCAGATTCAGGAAATCATTCACCGAGATGGTGCTCTTACCCAGCACCGCCTTTATCGGGATATCCACTCTGCGGATCATGGACTCTATGTATTCCTCGTAGTGTTCATCGTGGTTCTCCTGCATTGTGGAGAACCAATATTTGGTGTTCAGTTTATCCATCACATCTTCCAGCGTAAAGAAAGGAAGACAGATATTTAGCATTCCCTCGACATCCCCAATCTTCATATTCAAGGTAACGATAGCGATCATATCGCTGGGAGCGATTACCTGTGCAAATTGGGGATTCGTCTCCAACCGGCTTAACACCGGTGAAATCTCAACAACGTTTTTCCAGGGTTCCCGCAGCAACTGCGTAAACATTATCAGAAGCTTCTGTAAGATCGTAAGCTCTATATCGGAAAAATCTCTGCTCTTTTCCAGTGGCTGTCCGCTGCCTCCCAGCATACGGTCCAGCATGGCGTAACATAGATTGGTTGCAATCTCTATAATAATATTGCCGTTGAGTGGTGTAAAATTAACAATTCCAAGCACCGACGGGTTCGACAGTGCATTGGAGAATTCACTGAAGGTAACCGTTTCCGAACTTGCCACCGATACCTGTACATTCTTGCGCAGATATACCGGAAGGTTTGTGGAAATCAGACGGCTGTAATGTTCGAATATGATCTCTAAAGTTCTTAAATGCTCTTTGGAGAACTTGGTAGGACGGCTGAAGTCATAATTCTTGACCTGCTTCTCATCCTCCCCCTGGATCTGATCCACATCCAGATCCCCGTCCGACAACTGTTTCAGAAGATTATCAATTTCACTTTGTGAAAGTATGTCACTCACAGGCCCTCACCTCCTGTCATCTTATTTTTCCGCCTCATCAGCCGAATTTCACTCCGCTGATTGCGACCTTATAGATGAAGTCGGATTGGAACAGATCCTGAATGGACTTCAGAATCTCCTCTTTCAAGCTTTCCATGTCCTCTCTGCACTCATCCTCTGTATGTGCGGAAACAGTAGCGGTAATGGCATCCTTGATCAGATTCTCATACCCGGCCAGAGTCTCGCTGCTTCCATAGGTCTTGTAATCCTTGCTCTTCTTATTAATAGACAGGGATACATCAAACATTATGTAATCCTGCTTCGCACCTGCTTCACTCTTCAGAGGAATCGTCATGGAATCCGCAATGTTATACACTTCTGTATCGGTCAGGGCAACGCTTGTGGTTCCCTCGGCTCCCGGAACCGTCAATTCCAGTTTCATTGCGGTGGTAATATTGTCCACCAGCTGGGCTGTCTTTTTGTTGGTACCCACAATGCTCACGAGCATTACACTGGTCAGTACGATATTCACGATCAGCAATGCCAGGATCAATACTGTCATCAGGTTTTTCTTCATTGGTCTTATACTCCCTTTCCCTTCCCGCGTTAATACGTCGTGGACGGATTATATATTCTGATCTCAACACGTCTGTTCTTGCTGCGTCCCTCTTCTGTGGAGTTGTCAGCCACCGGCGTGCGGTCTCCCATTCCTGCATGTCTTAAATTTGACGGGTTCAGAGAAGTGTTCTCCGTCAGATAATAAAATACCGAAAGTGCTCTGGCACTGCTCAGTTCCTCATTATTTGCAAACCTTGCACTGCTGATCGGTACATTGTCTGTGTGTCCTTCAATCTCGATCACAGAATCACTTCCGTAACGTTCCAGGATCACTCCCACCTTGTCCAGAACCGTTTTCGACTGCTCCTTCAGCGACGCACTTCCGGAGTCAAACAGCAGTGCTCCCTTCATGGACAACTGCACATACTGGGCGGTAAAAGATACGCTGACCTGATCTGCCAGGTTGTCCTCATTCAATGCTTCCTGCACCGTCTCAGACAGTTCTTCATTGCTTTGCAGATTTTTCTCATTCAGTGCTGCCTCCATAGCCTGTGTACTGTCATATTTCTCATAATTGTCGGAATCCGTCTCATTGTCTGCATTTCTTCCGGCATTACTGATATACTCATCCAGATCGTTCAATTGGCTCACACCGTTGCTGATCAGTATTCCTTCACCGATGGCTGTGGATCCGGCATTAAATATACTGAAAGTACTGTTCGACATGGCAGCCGCCATCTCATTGTACTTTGTCGCATCAATGGATGACATGGAAAACAGCATAACAAAGAAGCACAGCAGCAAATTCATCAAGTCACTGAACGTAGACATCCATGCCGGGGATCCAGCCGGTGGATCTTCTGGCTTACGTTTTGCCATTAAGCTTCACCCCCTACTTCCTCTTCATCATCTGCATTTGTTCTGTCCTTCGGAGGAAGGAATGACTTTAATTTTTCTTCGATAACACGGGGATTCTCACCTGCCTGTATGGATAAGAGTCCTTCGATCATAACTTCTTTCTGTTGCATTTCCACAGCATTATCTGCCTTTAATTTATTGGAAATAGGGATACAGATCCAGTTTGCCAACAGGGATCCGTACAAGGTAGTAATCAACGCTACCGCCATTGCAGGTCCCAGAGAGGACGGATCCTCCATGTGGTACAACATATCTACCAGACCGATCAGGGTACCGATCATACCCCAGGCAGGACCCATGGCTCCCAGAGTATCCCAGAACCCAATCGTATCCTTATGCCTTCCTTCTACACTTACCAGTTCCGTCTCCATAATCGCACGTACCAGTTCGGGGTCGGTACCGTCGACGATCAGAAGGATTCCCTTCTTCAGAAAAGGCTCCTCCAGATCCGTTGCCGCCTCTTCCAGAGACAGCAGACCTTCCTTACGTGCTATATTGGAAAGCTCTATGATCTTTCCGATCATTTCGGAAGTATTCAGTGTCGGTGCCTTGAAAATCAGTGTAAAAGATTTCAGACCCGCTATGTAATTTTGCAGACTCACGGACATCAGTGTACAGGAAAACGCGCCACCGAATGTGATAATTGCAGAAGGTGGATCCAGATATTCCCCGAATCCTGCCACGCCTGCAGAACTGATAATTCCGAAGACCGTCATGACCAATGCTAATATTATTCCGGCTAAAGATGCTATATCCACTTAAATCACCTGGCATTCTGCAAATTATCTTGCAAGAATTTCCTTTCTATACAATATTACAAGATTTTTTATTTCTTGTCTACTTTCTTTTACAATTATTTTCTTTCCGGTGGTAAGTGTCAGCACCGTATCCGGGGTTTCTTCCACCAGTTCGATCAGGTCCGGATTCACCAGTACCTTGACTCCATTGATCTTCGTAACTTCTACCATACCGTTTTCTCCTTCCCCATCATTCAAACATTTTCTGCATTTTATGCGCTTTTCCGCATTCCCTCAATTTTCTTTATAGTACTTTTTTCCCTTGATCTTTTATACATACAAAAGGGACAGGTGAAATTCCTATCCCTTTTATATGTTTTAAACCATTTTTAACAAATCATTAACGCTTCAGGTTGGTCAGTTCTTCCAACAGGGTATCGGATACGGTAATGATACGGCTGTTCGCCTGGAAACCTCTCTGGGTGGTGATCATCTCGGTAAACTCGGAGGACAGATCCACATTACTCATCTCCAGCTGGCCGGTGGACATATAGCCACCGCCCGCAGTGATGTCTACACCGATACCGTCAAACTCACCGGAGTTCAGAGTTGCGGAGTAGAGGTTGTCTCCCTGCTTCTCCAGACCTGAGGCATTCGCGAAAGCTGCGGTAGCAATCTGGCCTAACAGTTTGGTCATACCGTTGTCATAGCTTGCATAGATCATGCCGTCCTTCTGGATGGATACACCGATCATTTCTCCCAGACGACGTCCGGTTCCCAGACCGTCCAGGTCACCGCTGGTAGCACCGATGGTGGAAGTACCTTTGTTGTCGTAGTTGTTGCACTCGGACAGATCAATGGTAATATTTGCGAAGTTTCCACCCAGTACGGTGAAATCCACATTGGTTGTAAAATCCGTGGGTTTACCATCAACCGTCTGAATCTTGCCGGTATCTGGGTCGAAGACAACATTGATACCGTTAAACTGTCTGCCTGTCATCGTGTAGGTACTGCCATCTGCGGGGAGAACATCATCTGTCAGTCTCTGGGACATGTTACCCAGCATATCCAGAATCGTTACCGTAGTGCCGGCAGTGTTCGTGTAACACAGATTCAGGAATTCATCCGTAGACCCTTCATAACCATAGGCTTTGGCAATGGCATCGAGTCCATTCTGTACCGTCTCGGTGATCGGCGTATTTAAAGTTCCGCCGGTGAAAAGATCCGTCAGATTAACCACAGGATCACCGCCCGTAGTCTCCAAAACGGTTCCGTTCCACTTATAAGCGTCCGTATTCAGTTTCACGGGAGTCTCGATCTGCTGTGTTTTTTTGTCCGTTCCGCCAAAGGTAACGCTCGATATATCGATCTCGGCTCCGGTAGAATCCAGCAGCTTCGTCAGTTCCATACTGTATACATTGGTGGCATTGCCGCCGGACTGTTTGAAGGTGAACTTTGCGGTATAACTGTAACCTCTGGCATCAAAGAAATTCAGGTTGACTGTCTTACCATTGGCACTGGTCACATCCTTATCATTCTCATCCAGGATACCTGAGATATTCGCCTGTGTGGTTGCCTCGGGAGGATACGTCATGTTAGCTGCGCTCATGATGCGCAGTGCGGTTACGGTATCCTGCTTGATATTGCCGGTGGTTTCATCTACGCCCCATCCCATAACATTGTAACCGGTACTGGTCATTGCCAGGTTGCCGGCACCGTCCACATAGAAAGAGCCGTCTCTGGTAAAGAAGTTCTCCGAGCCGTTGCTGACTACGAAGAAGTTGTCGCCGGTAATCATAATATCGAAGGGGTTACCGGTAGACTGTGCGGAACCCTGTGTGGTAATGGCAGTGTTGATTGCACCTGCCTTAACGCCCAAGCCGATCTGCTTGGCATTGGTACCGCCGACGCCGGTGGTGGCATTGGCGCCGCTGGCCTTCTGTGTGGTCTGGCTCATCAGTTCGCTGAAAGTCATGGAACTGGATTTGTAAGCTGTTGTGTTGACGTTGGCAATATTGTTACCGATTACGTCCATTCTGGTCTGGTGTGTCTTCAGTCCGGCTACACCAGAATACAATGATCTCATCATAGTACTTGTTCCTCCTGTGTTCGGAACCGTGCTCTCTCTCTGTCATTCAAGAGAGCCTGACCTCCATCTTGGGTCCGGTCTACATAATTACGGCTCCGTTAATATTTGTAAATACATTTTCTTCCGTCTCTCTGCTGTCCATTGCGGTCACCACAGTCTTATTGGGTACATTCACAATAAAGGCCAGATCATCCACGATCACCAGAGAATCCCTGATTCCCTTCTGTCCCGCTTTTCTTGCTCCGTCATTCAAGCGTTCCAGCTGTGCGTCTGTCAGTTCAATACCTCTGTCTTCCAGCCGTACGGTGGCATGTTTGGAAAATTTTAATTGCTCCTGACTTTTGTTCTGCAGGATCTCCTGGAAAGATACCAGATTTTCCTGTGCCGCTTTTACGGTCTTACGACTACTGTTTAAGTACTGATTGGCCAGCTGGTCAATGGACAGAAAACTGTTTTTCTGAATATCCATATCCATATACCCCTCTGCGTCAGTTGCTTATTTTGGCTGTCCTACACGCTCTCTGTGCTTTCCGTACCTTCTGTTTCTTCCGTCTCATCCTTACTCTCGGTATCCTTGTCTGCCTCTGCTTCCTCAGCGGCCTTGCGGATTTCCTTCATGCGCTCGATGTACTTGTTCAGGCTGTTCACGGTATCTTTTGCCAGGAAGGATTTTTCGTAATCACTCATCTCGTTGTATTCCTTCTCCAGCTCGTCAATGGTCTCCCCATCGCTGTGATCAATGCCGTTAACATTGGGAAGTTTGTTCAGTTTTACGGTAAAGTTGTATGCTTTGTTGTACGCATCCAGATAATCCGCATCCACTACGGAATCCAGATCCTCAATGGAATACTTCTGTTCATTGATATAAAGGTATGCTTTGTTATTTTCGTAGGACACATAATCCACTCGTCCCTGTACCAGTTTGGTATCACCGGAGGATGTAGTGGTCTTGATATAGACCTCCTTGCCTACCAGGGAACTTGCTCTCTGCAAATCCATGCTGTTGGACATATTCTGCATCTGCTCTACCTGTGAGAACTGTGCATACTGTGCTATGTATTCCGTATTGGAAGTGGGCTCCAGAGGATCCTGATACTTCATCTGTGCCACCAGAAGCTGTAAAAACGCTTCCTTGTCCATGCCATTGCTCTTGGACTTTGCCGCCTTGCTCACGGAAGTCTGGGATGCTGTCTCTACGATCTTGCCGTTTTCTACGGGTGCAACCAGTGCCATTTTCTTTTCTCCTTTCGCTATTTGTTATGCGGTGAAATCCACCGTATTGCCGTTCGCTGACATCATGTCTGCCGCGATCCGGTCTTCTTCGGTCTGAGGCTCCTCTTCTGCAAATGCTGCATTCAGGTTGATTCTGCGGGTACGTCTTCTGCCGACGCCTGCTTCATTTTCCTGATTGGTGTTATGACCTCTTCCCTGTTCCAGATTCTGTTCGAACTGGTGAGTCTGTACGGTGACTTCGACAGCTTCCACCTTGACGCCCTGCTCCGCGAAGCTTTCCTTCAGCTGTACCATCTGGCTTTCCAGTGCTGCCTTGACCGTTTCATTTTCTGTAATAAAGTTGGCCGTGACCACGCCGTTTTTGGATGCCATCTGGATATGCAACGTTCCCAGACTCTGAGGATGCAGCTGCATTTCCAGTTCAGAGCTGTCTGCTTTGACGGATACCCTCATGTAGTCCATGATCTGGCGCATGATATCCTGGGTATCTGCGGTTCTCACATTCTCAGTCTGTGCTGTCTGCTGTAACTGTGTCAGAAAATTGTCTTCCTTCAGATTCTGCAACAGAAGATTTCCGTGTTGTCCTCCAGCCGCATGTTCCTGCTTATCACCGGAATCTCCGGCTTTCTCTTCCTGTGCATTCTGCACCGGTGCCTCCGGCTGACTTTCAGTCTCCTGCACTGCTGCGGTCTCTGTGGAAACTGTCGGATCCTTTTGTGTATCCACCGGGGTGAGATCATTCTTTTCTTCCACTTCCACGGTAACCACCGGTTCCGTTACTGTCTCCTTTGCGATCTGCGGTATCGTCTCCTGCCACTGTTCGGGAGTCAGATGCAGTTCTTCCTGCGCCTGTCCTACCAGTTCCTTTTGCAGATCCATGATTCCCTTTACATCGCTGTACAGATTCTCATCTGTCAATAATGCGAAGGAATCCTGTGCTCCGCTGACCGCCATCAGCAGCTCATTCAGCTGTGCCGGATTCGTCAGATCCGTTTCGGTCATTCCCAGTTCTTCCATGACTGCCTGCAATTCCTCTTCGCTGACGGAAAAGGTATCCGTGATCTGCTGCATCAGATTCTGTACTACCGCACCCACGACTTCCTGGACTTTTTCCAGATCCCTGGAATCCATGGAGTCATCCTCAGCTACCGCATTTTCTCCGTCGGAGACATTCACCACATCATCCCGCTGTCTGCCGCTGCTTCTTAAAGATTCTCCACGTCTGACTTCACTTCGTCCTGTCTGGGTATGGTCTCCTGCCGCAGGGTTCGATGTCTGTGTGTTGTTCTGGGTCTTGTTCCATACCGACTGAAAACTGGTTCCTGCATTCTGTCTTGCTGCGGTCACCATATCCGGTATCTGCACACCACTCTGACTGCCTACACTTTTGATTGCTGTTCCTGCCATTTTTCCTCCTTTCTCAGGTCACTTTCTGCCCTTGCGGAGCATCCCGCGGCCTGTACTTATACTACATGTCTTTTATCGGATCTTTTGCCTTTTTTCTTAAGACTCCGGATCCATAATTTTGGTAATCTTTGCCGCTACATCAGAATTCATTGCTCCGAGGATCGCACCTCTGTCATCCGCGCTCATCACCTTCAGTATCCTTGCAGCCAGATCCAGATTGTTCGTCATCTGTTCAAAAATAGCCGCTGCCTGCTTCGGTTTCATGGCGGAATAAGCCGCTGCATAATCCTGTACTTCCTGACTCTCCTGCAGCTGCGTCACCACCTGTTTGTAAATATATTCTGCCGTAGCGGGATCCATGGATTCATAATACTTCTTGTACTCTTCCGCTCCCGGTCCCTTGTCGGAATAAACCACCTCATCGTAGAATTCCTTCTGGATACGCTGGAATTCCACCTGCTGTTTCTCGAACTCCTGCAGTCTGAGTACTTCTGCCTTCAACTGATCCAATTCCTCATCTTTGGCCGAAGAAGCATTCTGTGCCTGCTCCAGCTGCAACTCCAGACTCTTGATCTGATCCACGGCATCCTGTAAGCTGGTATAACCGCCGTAAGCATTCGGATCCGTTGTCTCCGTAACGGAATTGCCCGGAAGGATCCGGTTGAGTACCGGAACATCCTTTAAGATTGGGGTTACCACAGAGCTTCCGAAGCCTCCGATATCCAGCTTGATGATCACACAGATCACGGCGATCCACAGAGCCACGATCAATATGGTAGCTCCAAAGGTCAGAAGGCTGTTGCCTTCATTGCCGTCATCCAGTTCATCCTCCTGCTTTGCAATCTCCTTTGCCCGGCGTTTTGCTTCTTTCCGCTGCGCCTGCTGTTCTTTTTTTAATTTTTTCTTTTCTTCCGCCAGCTGTTTTCTCTCGTTATCTGTCGTTGTCTCTTCCGAAGTCTTCTCTCTTGCCATAGTAATCCTCATGCCTTTCAATAGCCTGCATACTTTGAGGGGTTCTGCCTCGTTCTAACGGGTCTTCTGTCCGTAGGTATAACTGGTCAGTTCATCAATTGCTTTGCTTTCCGCGTGATTTTCTTCCTGTAAAAAAGCCTCAAAGGCCTTTTGCCGCAGTGTCTCATGCATTTTTCTTTCCTTCATGGCCTCTGCCATCCGTTCTCTGGCAGCTTCCACATTTTTTCCAGCCTGTTCCACCCGGATGGCCTGTGCGGCCACGATACTGTCCATTTTTAACAGTGCTTCCTTGTTCTCTTCAATGGCTCGCAGGTCCAGTTTTCCTTTTAACAGTCCCGCGGATTGTTCTTCGTATTCTTTTCTGCGTGCTTTCAGGCGTTCCAGATGCTCGATCTCCACATTCAGAGCCGCCTGTGCCGCCCCGAATTCCTGTTTGGCCTGCGTTTCCATTTTTTCTTTGATATTCAAAATGTTTTGCAGTGAGTATCGGAATCTTGCCATTTATCTCACCCCTGATTTGCAAACAGTTCTTCCAGCATCTGCACGGTCTCTTCAAAGGTAAATTTTTCCTCCGTGCCCTGACACAGGAATCCGTTCACAGCATCGATCTTGGAGATTGCATAGTCAATATTCGGGTTACTGCCCTTTTTATAGGCTCCGATATTGATCAGATCCTCCGCCTCGTTGTAAGTCGCCAGCACATTTTTCAGCTTGTTGGCCGCCTGCTTGTGATCTCTGGCGGCGATCTGGCTCATACATCTGGAAATACTCTGTAAAATATCAATAGCCGGGTAATGGTTCTTATGTCCCAGCTTTCTGTCCAGCATAATATGACCGTCCAAAATGCTTCGGGCGGTATCTGTAATAGGCTCGTTGAAGTCATCGCCGTCTACCAGGACGGTATACAATCCGGTAATGGAGCCTACGGCAGCCCTTCCGGCACGCTCCAAAAGCTTGGGCATCTCGGAGTACACGCTGGGGGGATATCCTCTGGTCACAGGAGGTTCTCCGCTGGCCAGACCGATCTCCCGCTGTGCCATGGAAAAACGGGTCAGGGAGTCCATCATCAGAAGGACATCCTTCCCCTGATCCCTGAAATATTCCGCAATGGCAGTAGCCGTCTTGGCCGCCTTGTTGCGTTCCAGTGCCGGTCTGTCAGAAGTTGCCACCACCACCACGGATCTGCGCATTCCTTCCTCGCCCAGGTCTCTTTCGATAAATTCCCGGACTTCCCTGCCTCGCTCGCCGATCAGGGCAATGACATTGATATCCGCCTTGGTGTTTCTGGCAAACATACCCATCAGAGTGGATTTGCCCACGCCGGATCCGGCAAAGATACCGATTCTTTGTCCTTTTCCTACCGTGATCATGCCGTCTACCGCCTTAACACCCAAGGGCAATACCTGATCAATAATAGTTCGGGACATAGGATCGGGCGGTGCCGCCTCCACGGGATAAGCAGCTCCATTGATGGATTCCCCGTCGATGGGAACTCCCAGACCGTTTACCGTCTTGCCTAAAAGTTTCTCACTTACCGTAACCTTCAGAGGGTCTCCGGTATTCTCCACAACACATCCCAGTCCGATACCATCCACGGAATCATAGGGCATAAGTAGTGTCTTCTTATCACGGAATCCCACCACTTCTGCCATAATGGGCTTTGCCCCTTCCGCTTCCGGCAGGATTCGGCACAGGTCTCCCAGTTTGGAATCCGGGCCGGCGGACTCTATGGTCAGACCTACCACGTTGACCACTTTTCCTAATTTTCGGTAAAAACTCTTTTCCGCCAGTTTATTATATTTTTCAAAATCAATGTTCTTTATGACCATTTATCAGCCTTCATAGGATAACAATTTTAATTTCTGCCGCAGCTCCGACAGCTGGGTTCCCAGTCCGCAGTCAAAGATACCGATCTCCGTTTCGATCAGGCATTCTCCCTTGCCCAGGGTCATGTCTTCAACAATCTCCACCGTACTGTTGGGTGCAGTTGCTCCTGCCATGATCTGCTTTTTCTGCATGCTGACGTAAGGATAATCATCCTTGGATACATGTACAAGGAAGCTGCGGTTGTCCTCTGTCTTTCTCATAGTGGAGGAAATCAGGTAACACAAAACCTCTCTGTAGGAATGCAGATCCACATGAAAAATGTATTCATAAATGCCGGTGATGGTATCCACGAACTTCGGTTCCAGTTCGTCGATCATCTTCTGATACTCTGCATCCAGTCCGGCTGCTTTTTTCTGATATTCGGCCGCTCTCTGCGCCTCTGTGCGGTCAGCTTCTGCTTTCGCTTCCTGCTGCCCCTGTCTTCTGGCCTGTTCCAGGGTATCCGCTTTTTGGGCTTCCGCCTGCTCTTTTGCATCCTGCAAAATGCTCTCCGCCTGTGTTCTGGCATCCTCCAGGATCCTCTGTGCTTCCGCTTCGGCTTCTTCTCTGAGTTTTTGCAGATCTTCACCGGCCTTGATCACATTGCCGGAGGTCTGGGAATCTCCTTCGTCTCCTTCAGTATCGGCCACCAATGCATCCACTTTGTCCGCCGTCAGTCCGGAGACAAATCCGGTTCCTTCTCCCTGCTGCATTTTCACAGACAGCTCCCGGATCCTTTTTGCCACCAGTTCGTTGGTATTGATCACCCGGGTGTCTTCTTCCACAAGCTTTGTAAATCCCCGTTTTAAAAGATTACTAGACAACGATCTCGTCACCTCCGCCTCTGGAAATGATGATCTCTCCGGAATCCTCCAGCTTACGGATAATATTGACGATCTTCTGCTGTGCTTCTTCTACATCCTTCATACGGACAGGACCCATGAATTCCATGTCTTCCTTGATCATAACAACCAGACGTTTGGACAGGTTGTTGAAGATTGCATTCTGTACCTGCTCGTTGGCACCCTTCAGTGCCACTGCCAGATCATTGTTGTCCACATCACGCAGCACACGCTGAATGGCCTTGTCGTCCAGCAGCAATACATCCTCGAAGACGAACATCTTCTTGCGGATCTCGTCTGCCAGTTCCGGCTCTTCGATTTCCAGAGTCTCCATGATATGTTTCTCGGTACCACGGTCTACAGTATTCAGGATCTCTACTACCGCGTCCACGCCACCGATAATAGTGTAATCCTGGTTCACCAGACTTGCCAGCTTGGACTCCAGCACCTTCTCCACTTCTTTGATGACATCGGGGCTGGTACGATCCATAACGGCAATACGTCTGGCCACCTCTGCCTGACTGTCGGGTGGAAGCGCCGAAATGATCAGTGCCGCCTGACCGGGGGACAGATAAGACAGGATCAGGGCAATCGTCTGGGGATGCTCGTCCTGAATAAAGTTGATCAGCTGGCTGGCATCGGTCTTACGCACAAATTCGAAAGGCTTTACCTGCAAAGATGCGGTCAGCTTGCCAATGACATCCATTGCTTTATCAGCACCCAGTGCCTTCTCCAGCAGTTCCTTGGCATAATTGATACCGCCTTCGGCGATATACTGCTGTGCCAGACACACCTCGTAGAATTCGTTGATAACTTCTTCTTTGACCTGTGGTGTCACACTTCTGGTGTTGGCGATCTCCAGGGTCAGTTCCTCGATTTCTTCTTCTTTTAAGTGTTTAAAAATTCCGGCGGATCGCTCCGGTCCCAGAGAGATCAGGAGAATTGCAGCTTTCTGCAATCCCGATATTCCGCCTTCTGCTTTTGTCCTTGCCATAGTTACTCCGTTTCTTAGTTCCAGTCCTCGTTCAGCCAGTTACGCAACAGTGCCGCTGCGGATTCCGGATTTTCATCTACGAATTTCTCGATCATCTTGCGGGTCTCAGACTTGGCTTCCACATCAATATCTTCCAGTTCCGACTCAGGAGTGGACTGCAGCATATTCTCCACAGATACCTCTTCCTCCTGCTGCACTGCCTGTCTGGCACGCATGCTGTGCAGTACCACGAACACCAGCAGCCCCAGGATCAGCAGCAACATTACCACGCTCAGCACATTCTGTGTGGTGACAGGGCTGCTTTCCTTATCGTAAAAGATAGGGCTCTCATAAGCAATGATCGTAATTTTATCCTGGCTGATGCCGGTGGCATTGGCTACCAGGCTGTACATATCGGGATCCACATCGATCTTGGTGTCAGCACCGTTCTGGGATTTGTATTCGTCCCAGGTCGTGCCGTCTAAAAGTCCCTGCCTCTTCACATCCTCGTAATGAATCTCACGATACGTGATGGCTGCGATAGAGATGGAGGAATTGGTATAATTGATCCCCCCCGCCGGAGTCACAGTATTCATAATGGACTCATTGGGCAGATAATCTCTGCTGGCTTCAGAAGTGGTGGAGGAACTGTTGTTGCTGTCGGGAGATACATACGTCGTATTGCCGCTCTCACCATTGGAAGTGGTGCCCGGTACTCCGCCGCCGTCATTGGTATTCTCGCTTTCATAAGTTTCCTCATGGGCAAGCATGCCTTCGTCTCTGCCGGAGTTTGCATAATATTCCTTTACCGTCTTCTCGTAATCCGAGAAATCCATATCCAGATGGCTGGTTACCGCTGCATCATTATACTGTTTGGTTCCCAGCAATACTTTTTTTACCTGATTGGCAATCATGGATTCCGCCTGGTTCTGCAATTCCTGCATGGAATTGGCAATTCCGGCGGAAGTATAATCATCTCCACCCGCAAACAGCAGGTTGGAATCCGTATCCATAATGGTAATATTGGCCGTGGTATCGTTTCGCAGCCAGGTGGCCACACATTTTGCCAGTGCCGCTGCATTGGCAGAGGTAAAGGTACCGTCCAGTTCCAGCTGGATGAAAGCGGATGCCTCTTCCTTCTGTGCTGCCAGAGTGCCATTGTCCTTCGGGAAACTCAAATGTACCTTGGCGGATTTTACAGCGCTCTGTGCTTCAATGGTCTGGGTTATGTATTTTTCCAGGTAGGAATTGTAAAGTCTTTCTTTATCGGTGGCTGTCGTAGACATGCTGTTGCCCAGATAATCGTTCACATCCAGCGCATCCGGCATATATCCCGCAGAGCCCAGTGCCAGGTTGGCTGCACTCTGCTGGCTGCTCTCCACGTCGATCTTCAGTCCGTCATTGGATTCCTTATGCGGAATTCCCGCGCTGTCCAAGGTGTCTATGATCTCAGATGCCTGGGCAGTCGTCTCACAGGTGATCAGCCGTACATACTGCGGCTTGGTCATGACATACATGATGATCGCAAACGCAAAGATTACGACCGCAGCGGCTCCAATAATGATACTCTTCTGTCTGGTCGTGAATTTGTTCCACCATTCCAGTATTTTTGCAGGTATTTCTTTTAATTTGTCTGCCATTGCAGCTCTCTCCTCTTACGTCAAGAATAAAAAGGTACGCTTTAGATCTGGATCTGCATCAGTTCCTTGTATGCTTCCATCACCTTATCGCGAATGGCTACAGTATACTGCAATGCAGTCGAAGCCTTATCCATGGCAATGGTGAGATCATGGGTATTGTCTGTCTCACCCAGTGCAAAACGGATCTTCTCATTCTCGGCATCCGAAAGATAACTGTTGGTAGTCTTCACATTGTCGATGGCTGTATTCAGAAAAGCTTCGAACATCGTGCCCTCTGCTTTTTTCTCCTTTTCCGCAAGCATTCCCGTCAGAGAATTAGGAGACACTGTGACAGTACCGTTTACGCTGTTCAAAGCTGTAATTGCTGAAATATCCATTTTAATAAACCATGTCCTTCCTTACATGTATTCCGGCTCTGTTATCCCGGGGCCGGTAATGGGAACCTGCCGGATTACTGACCGATCTCCAGTCCCTTCAGAGCCATGGATTTGCTGGCACTGAAAGCCGTAGAGTTCGCCTCATAGGATCTGCTGGCATCGATCAGGTCCGTCATCTCCGTAATGATATTTACATTAGGATATGTCACATAACCGTTCTCATCCGCATCCGGATGGGAAGGATCATATACCATATTCATCTCCGTCGTGGTATCCTCGAAGATCCGGCTGACCTTTACGCCACTGCCGGAGTAACTGCTTCTCACATCATGGAACACCTGGCTGAAAGTCTGCTGCGGGTTCTTCTGCTGAAAAGTAACGATCTTACGGCGGTAGGGAGTGCCGTCCTCGGTTCTTGTGGTGCTGGCATTGGCAACGTTTTCGGAGATCACGTCCATGCGCAGTCTCTGGGCGGTAAGTC
The DNA here is from genome assembly GCA_934436435.1 of uncultured Acetatifactor sp. GTDB lineage: Bacteria > Bacillota > Clostridia > Lachnospirales > Lachnospiraceae > Acetatifactor. The sequence goes on from CAKSAN010000011.1 coordinate 96,453, forward strand.
CCGACGCCGTAACATCAAATGCTGAAAACATACTCATACGCTAATTCCTCACTTCATCACAGTCTGTAAATTGGTAAATTCCTGGTTAATGCTGCTGATCAGTCCCTGATATTTCAACTGGTTCTCCGCCAGCATCACGTTTTCGTTCTCAATATCCACGTTATTGCCGTCCAGACGGTAAGAATAATTGGCATAATCCACATAGGCCCTGCCCCTCAGTCTGCCCAGATTAACATTGGCCACCTTATCATCCATGGACTCATATCTGTTGTTGCCCAGTGCCTGCTGCAATACCGATTCAAAAGCCACATCCTGTCTCTTGTAGCCCGGGGTATCCACATTGGCAATGTTGTTGGAAATAGCTTCATTCCGCTGCCAGGCCGCATCCGCCGCCCGATCCAGCACATTGATATAATCAAATGCGTTTGTCTGTATCATACTACCTCTCATTCCGCAGTGTCCTGCCTGATTGCATAGAAACCGCTTCTACCATAAACCTATTCTACTCTATTATAAAGTATTTCGACAAAAACACAATAGTAAAATAAACTCACTCAAAATAAATATAAAGAAAAGAGACTATTTTTCGCAATAGTCTCTTTTTCCTAAATATTTCCCTTTTTTACATTTTTCGCTTAATTTCTGCCATTCTGACGTTTCAATTCCTCGATTTCATCAAAAACGGCATCGTTCAGAACCTTAATATAGGTTCCCTTCATGCCGGAAGATCTGGATTCAATGACACCGGCACTTTCGAACTTTCGCAGTGCATTGACGATCACGGATCTCGTAATACCTACTCTGTCAGCAATCTTGCTGGCTACCAGAATGCCTTCCATTCCGTTCAGTTCATCGAAAATATGCGTGATGGCTTCCATCTCCGAGAAGGAAAGGGTGCTGACCGCAGATTTCACAACAGCCACCTTGCGGCTCTCCTCCGCACTCTCCTCATTCACTGCCCGCAGCATTTCCAGTCCCACTACCGTAGTCCCGTATTCACAGAGAATAATATCGTCAATGTCGTACTGTTCGTTGCATTTGTAGATGAACAGCGTTCCCAGCCGCTCTCCTGCAATCTCAATAGGGGTAATGATGGCCTGAAATTTTCTGGTATCGATGTTCTCGAAACCCAGAGTCTCCAGATTGACATTCTCCTTCGTGGACAATACGCCCAGCAGTCTCTCATTCAGCATCGGATCGATAAATCCGCCGATATTATCGTCCAAAAGCTCCGTGATCGACTCAATGCCGTCGGATTTTCCCACTCCCAGAACTTTTCCCTTTCGGCTGATTACCAGCACATTGGAATTCAGGATCTCGCGCATTACCTTACAGATGTCGCTGAATACCACTTTGCTGGAGTTATTATTGTGTAACAGTTTCCCGATTTTACGTGTCTTATCCAACAGTTGTACGCTACTCATCTATCTTCCTCCGTCTACACATACTACGAAACCACCAGATGTTATGCACATTGTAGCACATGTAAATTCAGATTACAATGGAAATAGCGTTAATTTATGAGAAAATTCTGACAGTATATAAAACTACTTCTCTTCCGTCGGTTTATTCTTCACATAGCCGCACTGTTCATCCATGCAGACCAGTTTATTGCCCTTTTCCAGCAACAATTTGCCGCAGCGGGGACATTTTTCTCCCGAAGGCTTCTGCCATACCATGAAATCGCATTCCGGATTGTCGATACAGCCGTAATATTTTCTGCCTTTTTTGGTTTTTTTCAGAACAATGTCCTTGCCGCACTTCGGGCAGGCCACACCGATCTTCTCAAAATAAGGCTTGGTATTGCGGCATTCCGGGAAACCGGGACATGCCAGAAATCTGCCGTGAGGACCGTATTTGATGACCATGCGTCTGCCGCACTGGTCGCAGATCTCATCGGATTCCTCATCCGCGATGGTCACCTCTGCCAGATCCTTCTCCGCATTTTTTACTGCCTCATCCAGATCCGGGTAGAAATTGGATACGATGGTCTTCCATTTTACCGTACCTTCTTCCACGCCATCCAGAAGAGCTTCCATATTGGCCGTGAAATTCACGTCAACGATGGAGGGGAAGGCTTCCTTCATCATATTGTTGACCACTTCTCCCAGCTCCGTAACGTAGAGATTACGGTTCTCCTTGGCAATGTATCTTCTGGCAAGGATGGTGGTGATGGTCGGTGCGTAGGTACTGGGACGTCCGATGCCCAGTTCCTCCATGGCACGTACCAGACTGGCCTCGGTATAGTGTGCGGGGGGCTGGGTAAAATGCTGCTTCGGATCAAAGCTTTGGAATTCCAGTACACTGTTCTCGTCCAGATTGCCTCCCAGCACATTTTCCTCTTCCTTGTCATCCTCCTGCGTATAAACACTCATGAAACCGTCGAAACGCATTCTGGAGGCCGCCAGAGTAAATATCTGATCCTTTGCCTGAATCTTCACGGAAGTGGTATCATACTGTGCAGCGCTCATGCGGCTTGCCACGAAGCGCTTCCAGATCAGCTGATACAGACGGAACAGATCTCTGGGCAGCTGTTCCTTGATGGCAATGGGCATACGGTTCAGATCCGTAGGACGGATCGCCTCGTGGGCATCCTGGATCTTCTGGCTGCTCTTCTTCTCCGTAGTTGCGGCGGTCTTGTATTTTTCTCCGTAGTGGGCATCAATGAATTCCGCTGCCTGTGCCTCCGCCTCTTCGGATACGCGGGTGGAATCGGTACGCAGGTAGGTGATGAGACCGACGGTGCCCTCTCCCTTGATATCCACACCTTCATATAACTGCTGTGCCAGACGCATGGTCTTCTGTGTGGAGAAATTCAGCACTTTGCTGGCTTCCTGCTGTAAGGTGGAAGTCGTAAAGGGAAGCGGTGCCTTTTTCACACGTTCTCCGTGGCGCACTTCCTTCACTTCATATTTTGCACCCTTCAGGGAATCCATGATCTTATCAGCTTCTTCCTTGCTGCCGATCCCCTGCTTCTTCTCCGTAGTCCCGTAATATTTTGCACAAATGGGCTTCTTCTCGCCCTTTACCTTCAGGTTCACATCCAGAGACCAGTATTCTTCCGGAATAAATGCGTTGATCTCGTCCTCTCTGTCACAGATGATGCGAAGCGCTACAGACTGTACACGGCCGGCACTTAAGCCTCTCTTGATCTTCGCCCACAGAAGGGGAGAGATCCGGTAGCCTACCATACGATCCAGCATACGTCTCGCCTGCTGGGCATCCACCAGATTCATGTCGATCTCTCTGGCATTCTTTAAGGACTCCTTCACCGCATTCTTGGTGATCTCGTTGAAGGTGATACGATATACCTTTTTATTTTCCAGTTTCAGGGCATAGTATAAATGCCAGGAAATAGCTTCTCCCTCACGGTCCGGGTCGGTTGCGAGATAGATCTTCTCTGCCTTTTTCACTTCCTTGCGCAGAGAAGCAAGCAGATCTCCCTTTCCCCGGATGGTAATATATTTCGGTTCATAATCATGTTCCGGATCAAATCCCAGCTGACTCTTGGGCAGGTCCCTCACATGCCCCTGGCTGGCCATAACTTCATAATTCGCTCCCAAAAACTTTTTGATTGTCTTCACCTTGGCCGGTGACTCTACAATTACTAAATATTTTGCCATATGCACTCCCATCTACCCGTCTGTCTACGGATCTACGGCATCCGGTTCCCGCCTCTTTGCCGTATTTTCCCCTACTTTGAGTAATCGTGAACCACTATACAACAAAAAAATGGGAATGGCAAGAAGATTTTATGAAAATGTTACTATCCAGCACCCCATTTGCAAAACCGCATCTACGATGCTTACTTTTTGCTCATGTGGGTATCTCGCTATATAAATTATGCCGGAATTGCTTATAAATAAGCTTTCCGGCATAATTTGCATAGCTCTGGATAGTAACAAAAAATGCCCGAAAGCTTTCAAATTTTGCTTTCCGACACTTTTCAGGGTTGGGCTATTCTCTAAAAGAATAAGCAGCTGATAGGGGAATCGAACCCCTGTTTTCGCCGTGAGAGGGCGACGTCTTAACCGCTTGACCAATCAGCCATAGGTTACTTACGAACCACATTCAGTATAATATATGCGCTTGAAAATTGCAAGTATTTTTTGAAAAATTTCTACAATTCTCAAGGAGCAGCTGATAGGGGAATCGAACCCCTGTTTTCGCCGTGAGAGGGCGACGTCTTAACCGCTTGACCAATCAGCCACAAAAACAGTACTTGCATAGTATAATAGGGTTCCTGCAAAAAAGCAAGTGTTTTTTGCAAGTTTTTGAAAAAATTTTGTTAACAGTAAATCCTACCGAGACAACCGCTCAGCACCCCGGTCAATTCATAAAAGCGTCTGCTGCGCAGCCGGCGCCGCTTACGCAGCTCACCTTTTATTTCATTGACCTGGGCGCTCCGCTCATACCATGTCGAATGCACTGCTTTGTACGCCAGCGTCCACACCGTGCATTCGACATGGTATGGCTGAGCTGTTACACCAGGTCAAATATGCTGATCTGGTTGGACTCCGGCAGGTCTCCCAGCAGTCCCAGCGAATCCATCAGATCGATGATAGTCTTGGATACTTTGGTCCTCTGGCGGAAATCATCCTTGGACAGGAAAGGGCCGTCCTTGGCAGCTTCCACAATGGCATCCGCCGCCTTCTCTCCCAGTCCGTCGATACTGTTCAGGGAAGGCATTAATTTCCCATCCACGATTTGGAAGGATCGGGACTGGGCCCGGAAGATGTCGATAGGCTCGAACTCGAAGCCTCTTGCATACATCTCCTGCACGATACGCATATCGCCCATGGCATCCTTTTCCTTATTAGAAAGAGAATCCTGCCGCTTTTTGTAATCTGCCATAACGCTCTCCAGATGCTTCTGCCCCTGACACATGATCTCGTAGGAAAAGGCCTTGGCACGGATACTGAAGAACGCTCCGTAATAGGCTAACGGATAATGGATCTTACAATAGGCGATACGCCATGCCATCATAACATACGCCGCCGCATGGGCCTTCGGGAACATGTACTCGATCTTCTGACAGGATTCGATATACCACTGGGGAACATTGTGAGCCAGCATATCCGCCTTCCACTCTTCCCACATGGCACATCTGCCCTTCGCCACCATGCCTTTACGCACGGCTTCCATGATCTTGAAGGATTTCTCCGACTCCACACCCATCTGGATCAGATACAGCATGATATCGTCTCGGGTACAGATAGCGGTGGAAATCGTCGCCACGCCACTCATGATCAGATCCTGTGCATTGCCCAGCCATACGTTGGTACCGTGGGACAGGCCGGAAATACGTACCAGATCGGAAAAGGCCTTGGGCTTGGCATCGATAACCATCTGCATGGCAAAGTCCGTTCCGAACTCCGGGATCCCCAGCGCTCCCAGCTTCGTTCCGCCGATCTGCTCCGGAGTAATACCCAGTGCATCCGTGTTCTGAAACAGACTCATAACATCCTGCCCGTCCAGGGGGATCGTCAGAGGGTCTCTTCCCGTCAGATCCTGCAGCATACGGATCATGGTAGGATCATCGTGTCCCAGAATATCCAGCTTCAACAGGTTGTGGTCGATGGAATGGTAATCAAAGTGTGTGGTTATAGTATCCGTGGTCATATCGTTGGCGGGATGCTGCACCGGAGTGAAGGAGTTGATATCCTGCCCCAGCGGCAGCACGACAATTCCGCCGGGATGCTGGCCGGTACTGCGTCGTACTCCGGTACATCCGGAAGCAATCCGGTCGATCTCGCTGGTCCGCTTGTGAATGCCACGTTCTTCAAAATAATTCTTTACGTAACCGAAGGCCGTCTTATCCGCCAGCGTTGCAATGGTTCCGGCTCGGAAGGTCTGTCCCGCACCGAAGATAACCTCGGTATATTTATGAGCCTTGGACTGGTACTCACCTGAGAAGTTCAAGTCAATATCCGGCTCCTTGTCTCCCTTGAATCCCAGGAAGGTCTCGAAAGGAATATCAAATCCGTCTTTATGGAGCTTCTCTCCGCACACCGGACATACCTTGTCCGGCATATCGATTCCCGCCTTGCCGGCGTAGGCTTTGACTTCGTCACTGTCAAAATCCACGTAATGACACTTACTGCAATAATAATGCGGGCTTAAGGGGTTGACCTCCGTGATTCCCGCCATGGTCGCCACGAAGGAGCTTCCTACGGATCCACGGGAACCTACCAGATAACCGTCCTCCACTGACTTCCATACCAGCTTCTGTGCAATGATATACATTACGGCGAATCCGTTCTTGATAATGGAATTCAGTTCTTTTTCCAGTCTGGCCTCTACGATCTGGGGCAGATCGGGCCCGTAGATCTCGTGGGCCTTGTTATAACAGATCTCCGTCAGGGTCTTATCACTGTCGGGAATGACCGGAGGACATTTGTCCGGGCGCACCGGGGCAATGGTCTCGATCATATCCGCGATCATATTGGTATTGGTAATAACGATCTCTTCCGCCTTATCGCTTCCCAGATATGCGAACTCTTCCAGCATCTCTTCCGTGGTATGTAAATACAGCGGTGCCTGATCGTCCGCATCGTCAAATCCCCGGCCCGCCATAATGATACGGCGGTAGACCTCGTCCTCGGGATCCAGAAAATGCACATCGCAGGTAGCCACCACCGGCTTGTGGAACTGTTCCCCCAGAGACACGATCTTGCGGTTGATATTCTGGATATCCTCGATGGAATTCACATTCCGCACACGTTCCGAGGCAATCATGAATTTGTTGTTGCCGCAGGGCTGGATCTCCAGATAATCGTAAAATTTCACCAGTCTGGCAATCTGTGCATCCGACTGCCCGTCCAGCAGTGCCCGGTACAGCTCTCCCGCCTCACAGGCACTTCCCAGGATCAGTCCTTCCCTGTACTTCATCACCAGACTCTTGGGAATCCGGGGATGCTTGTTAAAATAGGTCAGGTGGGACTGGGACACCAAACGATACAGGTTGATACGTCCCAGATCATTTTTCGCTAAAATAATAGCATGGTAAGAGGGCATCTTCTTCACAGCATCCACACTGGAAGCTCCCAGTGCATTGACTTCCGTCAGATTGTGAATATCCTGCTCTTCCAGCATTTTAATAAATTTCACGAAAATATGGGCCGTACACTCCGCATCGTCCACGGCTCTGTGGTGATTCTCCAAAGAAATCCCCAAAGTCTTTGCCACCGCATCCAGGGTATGCTTCGACTGATTTTTCAGAAGCACTCTGGAAATACCCACGGTATCCACATAGGTAAACTCCTGCGGATATCCCAGTCTTCTGCAATTCTCCATAATAAAGCTCATATCGAAGCTGGCATTGTGGGCCACCATGATACAGCCTTCACAGAACTGCAAAAACTGCGGCAGGATAACATCGATCCGGGGAGAGTCCATGACATCCTCATCCCGGATACTGGTCAGTTTCTCGATCTCGAAGGGGATCGGCACATCCGGATTGACAAAAGTGGAAAAACGATCCACGATCTCCCCGCCGGATACCTTTACCGCACCGATTTCGATGATCCGGTTATTGACCGGGGAAAATCCTGTGGTCTCGATATCGAATACCACATAGTCCTCATGCAGTCCCTGTCCCTTGTCATTGGTCACGATCTCCTTCAGATCATCCACCAGATAGGCCTCCACGCCATAGATGATCTTGAAGAAATCCTGTTTGTCCGGATTCTCGTCTCCGGCTTCCTTACGTTTGCCTTTTTCCGCCTTCCACAGATCGTCCCAGACATGGTTCGCGTCGGTAAAACTCTGCACTACGCCGTGATCCGTAATGGCAATGGCCCGATGCCCCCATTTATAGGCACGCTTTACAATATCCTTGGCCTCGGAGACGCCGTCCATATCACTCATCTTCGTATGACAATGCAGCTCCACACGTTTTCTTGCGGAAGTGTCCATTCTCGTATTGGTAAAGTCGGGGATCTTCTTGATGCCCGCAATGGAACCAATGGCAAGCTCGTGGTCGAACTTGTCCATCATGCAGATTCCCTTGACTTTTAAGAAGGCTCCCGGCTTGATATCCCCGGTCACTTCCTTCACCTGCTCGGTACGCACGAACATTTTGATGGTCATGGTATCGGTAAAATCAGAGATATTGAAAATGATAATGGTCTTCTCGTTTTTGATGTCACGGGTATCCACGGACAGTACTTTACCACGGATGACCACCTCCCCCATCTCTCCGATGAGTTCCTCGATCTTCATGGCTTCTTCTTCGAAATCCCGGCCATAGATGACATCCGGATTGTCCGACCTCTTCAACGCACCCTTTTCAAAATTGCCGCCCTTACGAAACTCGCTTTTTTTGAACTCGCCACGCTTGAATTCGCCGCGGCTGCCGCCCTGAAAGCTCTTGGTCACGCCGCCGGCATTCTCGGTCTTTTGCTTTTGCGCGGCCTCTGCCGGCTTTCCGGCTTCCGGAGCCTGTGCAGCACTCTGTTCACCGCTCTCTGCCGGTGCCGTATGCTCTTCGTCCTCTCTTCTTCCTTTGGTGCGGCTGTAAATGGCATCCACCTTCAGGCGGATCTTCGCTTCCTCTTCCTCCTGGAAACGTCCGGTCTCTTTTTCCACATAGGCCGTATGGAGCTTTACGGAGAATCCACAGCGTTCCACCAGAATCTTCTCAAGGATCTGTAGGATCTCCCCTTCCATACTGCGGTTTAACACCGTATCCTCCAGTGTTAACAGCATCTCATTCTCCGCCGGATACTCGATCTTCGCCGTCTTCAGGGCATTGTACTGGATATGACTGTATTCCCGGAATTCTTCCAGAATGCTTTCCTTATAAATGTCCATCAGCTTCTCCGGATTGTACTGGGAAGACAGTTCGAACTTTTCATATATTTTTACCGTCAGATTGGCCTGGGGAAACAGCTGCTTCTTGATCTCCTGTTCCGTGGTCCAGATGTCCGCCTTCTGGATCAGGCGGGTGCTTTTTAAGTACACCCGAAGAAAGTCTCTGCGTTTTGTCGCCGAGACTCTCTCCACTTCCGTCTGACCCATCAGGTCACGAATATCTGTATTTAACTGCAACGAAGGAAATACTTCAAAAAAAGGTTTACTCATCTATTTCAACTCCAATGATCCAATTCCTCTTTCAGGGCAGGGAGCAGCTGATCCTCCGGAAGCTTTTTCATGATCTCTCCGTGTTTGATCAACAGTCCTTCTCCGATGCCGCCTGCAACCCCCAGATCCGCTTCCTTCGCTTCTCCGGGGCCGTTTACCACACAGCCCATAACGGCTACTTTGATGTCCAGAGGGTAATCCTCCACCAGTTTTTCCACTTTGGTTGCCAGATCGATCAGATTGATCTGGGTCCTGCCGCAGGTAGGGCAGGATACGACCTCAATGCCGCCCTTACGCAATCCCAGAGTCCGCAGGATCAGCTTCGCCGACTTGATCTCCTCCACCGGATCTCCTGTCAGAGATACCCGGATGGTGTCACCGATGCCCTGGCTTAAGATCAGGGACAGGCCGATGGCGGACTTGATGTTGCCGCTGTTTACCGTACCGGATTCGGTAATGCCCACATGCAGAGGGTACACGGTACGTCCTGCCAGCAGTTCATGGGCTTTCACGCACATTAACACATCCGAAGACTTGATACTGATGACCAGATTGTCATATCCCAGATCTTCGATCATGTGCACCTTGTCCAGTGCGCTCTCCACGATCCCCTCTGCGGTCACGCCGCCGTATTTTTCCACCAGAGGCTTCTCCAGAGAACCGCTGTTCACTCCCACACGGATCGGAACATTTCTCTCTTTCGCCGCATCCACCACAGCTTTCACCCGTTCCATGCTTCCGATGTTGCCGGGATTGATACGGATCTTGTCGGCACCGTTCTCAATGGCCGCCAGTGCCATGCGGTAATCGAAATGAATATCCGCCACTAAGGGAATATGGATCTGCTTCTTGATCTCCCGGATGGCTGCTGCCGCCTCTAACGTCGGCACCGTGCAGCGGATGATCTCACAGCCTGCTTTCTCCAGACGCAGGATCTGTTCTACCGTAGCCTTCACATCCTCAGTCTTCGTATTGGTCATGGACTGGATGGCGATAGGATTACCACCGCCGATCTTCCGGTCTCCGATCTGTATTACTTTGGTATGCATTCTGTAAGTATCTTTATCCTTCATAAGGGCACCTGACCTTTCTCGTCATTCTCATATGTCTATTACTATACCCCTTTTTCAAAAGCCTTGTCAATTCGCAGAAGTGCTGAAATGTCCCGGGGCATTCTGTCTGGCATAGCCTAAAAGCTCCAGTTCCATCAGCCCTCTGTTCAGTGCGGAAATGTCCGTGTATTCCCCCTTTTCCCAGAGTTCCCGCAATATGGTCTCCGAAGTCTTCGGCACAGGTTCCAGAAGTTCAAAGATCTTTTGCAGGGACTCTTTGGGCAATTTTACTTTTGTCATATTTTCGCCGTTCGCCCGCTTACTTTTCCGCCTTCTTTTTCCGTCCGCGGCTTCCGAAGAAAGTCCCTGTTTTTCCTCCCAGCCATTTAAGAATTCCTCCGCAAAGCTCTCTGGGGATAAAAACACTCCCGCCCCCTGCGTCAGCAGACGGTTGCAGCCGTCACTGAGTCTGTCCGTGATCCTGCCCGGCACCACATAGACGTCCTTTCCCTGTTCCAGCGCCATATCCACCGTAATTAAAGTACCACTCTTCTGTCTGGCCTCAATGACGATCAGGGCGTCCGACAGGCCGCTGACAATACGGTTTCTGGGCGGAAAATACTGGGGCAGAGGCTTTGTCCCCGGCGCATAGGTGGAAAGCAGGCCTCCCTTTTGCAACAATTCCTCGTAAAGCCTGCGATTCTGACTGGGATAACAGATATCCACGCCGCAGCCCAATACCCCATAGGAGGTTCCTCCGGCAGAAAGTGCCGCCTGCTGGCTGATCCCGTCGATCCCTCTGGCCATGCCGCTGATAACCTGAATTCCCGCTTTTCCCAGATACCGTCCCAATTCCTCCGCCACATATCTGCCGTACTCCGAACATTCCCTGGCTCCGATGACCGCCACCGCCGGTTTTGCGGCCTCCGGCAGTTTTCCCCGGTAAAAAATGCCGTAAGGAGGATCCGGGATCTCAGCCAGCTTCTGTGGAAATCCGTCCTCCCCGCACAGTACAAAATGGATCTGCTGTTCTGCCAGCCGTTCGTATTCCCGCTCCCATTCTCCGCTTTTCTTCTGCCGCTCCATGGCCTCCGCCACGGAAACGCTCACACACTCCCGTAAGGCTTCCGTCTCCGCCTCATATACCCCACGCGGGGAACCGAACCCTGCAAGCAGCTGCCCCGCCCGCACCCCGCCGATTGCCGGGACACTGCACATAAAATACGCATACCTTCTCTCTGCCTCTGTCATAAAATACCTGTTCCTTTCCCTATTTTACAGCCTGCCATTTTTCCGTTACTTTCGTTCCGGATCCTGTCGTCTGTTTTCCTGCCGAATGCTTAAAATCCCCGGTTCCGGCACACAGTTAATTCCAATATGCCTCCGAGGGCCGGTAGCATGCCGCCTCCAGCAGATGTTCCCCGCAGATCTCTTCCCGTTCCTCCAGATCCGCTATGGTACGGGCGGTTTTCAGGATCCGGTGATAAGCTCTGGCACTGAGCTGTAAGGTACTGTACAACTGTTCCATGACTTTCCGTTCCTCCTCTCCCAACGGACAGTACTGCTCCACCTGTGCAGCGCGGATATCCCCGTTAAAACGGCAGTCGGTTCCCGCAAAGCGTTCCGCTTGTCGTTTTCTGGCTCCCAGAATCTGTTTTCTCATATCCTCGCTGCTTCTCTGCCTTGTGTTTTTCTGCAGATGCAAAATATCCACCGGGTGCAGTTCCACACACAGATCGATCCGGTCTAAGATCGGTCCGGATATTTTCCCCAGATATTTCTCGATCTGCGGCTGGGTGCAGCGGCACTTATTCCGGTCCGGGAAGTATCCGCAGGGACAAGGATTCATGGCCGCTGCCAGAATAAAGTCCGACGGATAAGTGACCATCCCGGCACTTCTGGCAATCTGCACCTTGTGTTCCTCCATGGGCTGCCGCATCCCGTCCAACACCGCTTTCTGGAATTCCGGCAGTTCATCCAGAAACAAGACACCCCGGTGAGCCAGAGACACCATGCCGGGTCTGGGAATGCCGCTTCCCCCGCCGATCAGCGCCGCCTGTGTCACGGTATGATGGGGTGCATAAAAGGGTCTCCTTGTGATCAGGGCCTGTCCGGGCGGTAAAAGTCCCGCCACACTGAAGATTCCCGTCACTTCCAGACTTTCCTCCAGCGTCAGGGGCGGCAGGATCCCGGGGATCCGTCCGGCGATCATGGATTTTCCCACTCCCGGCGGCCCCATCATCAGCAGATTGTGAAATCCCGCTGCGGCGATCTCTGCGCCCCGCTTGGCATTCTCCTGTCCCGCCACTTCCCGGAAATCCCCGGTATCCTGTCCGGTTCCTTCCTTCAGCAGATCTTCTGCCCGGATCCTGGGCTTGTACACCTTCTCGTCTTCTTCCTCCGGATGCGCCAGCGCTGCCGCCAGATCCCGTAAACATTTCACACCCCAGACCGTGACTCCGGGGATCACCGCCGCTTCCATGGCATTCTCCTGTGGCACCACCACCCGCAGGATCCCGCATTTTGCTGCCTCCCGTACCATGGGGAGCACGCCTTTTACCTTTTTGATCTCACCGTTTAAGCCCAATTCCCCCAAAAACAGGGTATCCTGCAACGTCGCTTCCTCCAAAAGCTCCATATCCCGCAACAGCCCTACCGCAATGGGAAGATCAAACGCCGTGCCGTCCTTGCGCCTGTCTGCCGGAGCCAGATTCACGGTAATATGAGACGGTGGAATCTGGAAACCGGAATTCTTCATGGCCACGCACACTCTCTCCCGGGATTCCTTCACTTCCCCACCCAGGGATCCCACCATCTGAAACGAGGGCAGCCCTCCCGCCAGATCCACCTCCACACGGACCAGATACGCCTGCAGGCCATAGACCGCAGCCGAACAAACTGTAGTAAACATAAAATACCTCCTTTTAAATGTTTTATTTATTATGGAAATAACAATGAAACAAAACAGAAACAGATAAAACGAATGACTCTGACACAAATAATCAGACTTAACAAAACAATTCATACAATGGGTAATCATAAGAGCCCACACTGGGGCATTGAAACTACCGGAATCTTCTTAGAATTAATATCAGAAAATTTAAATGAAAACGCCTTTTGACCAAAAAACCTCCGAAACCTCACCACATATTCGCAAAGCCGTGCGCTTCCTGCTGCGCTGTCTAGTCTGCTCCTATGTGGCCGGTTCCGGATCATCACTTTAAATTTTATTCTCCATGCTGTCGGGATCCTGTGCGAACTGGATCGCATGTTCCCTGTCGATCTTCCCTTCAAAGTACAACTGTACAATGGCCTCATCCATGGTGATCATTCCCAACTTACGGTTGGTCTGCATAACACTGGCCAGCTGGTGGGATTTGCCTTCTCGGATCAGGTTGCGGACCGCATGGTTGGCATGCATGACCTCAAAGGCTGCCACGCGGTGTTTGCCGTCCGCTGTGGGAATCAGCTGCTGGGAAACAACTGCCTCCAGAGTGTTGGACAACTGTACCCGGATCTGTTGCTGCTGGTGCGGCGGGAAGACATCGATCACACGGTCTACGGTGCTGGCGGCACCGATGGTATGTAAGGTAGACAGTACCAGGTGTCCGGTCTCCGCTGCCGTGATGGCCACACTGATGGTCTCGAAGTCACGCATCTCACCCACAAGAATGACATCCGGATCCTCACGAAGCGCTGCCCTTAAGGCATTGGCGTAATTATTGGAATCAATGCCGATCTCACGCTGGTTGACCATGGACATCTTATGCTGATGCAGATACTCGATAGGATCTTCCAGGGTAATGACATGAGCATCTCTGTTGTTATTGATCTTGTCAATGATGGCGGCAAGCGTGGTGGATTTACCGCTTCCGGTAGGTCCGGTGACCAGTACCAGGCCTCGTTTGCGCTGATACAGATCCACTACGGATTCCGGTACTCCCAGTTCCTCCGGAGAAGGCACCACGGTTCCCACCAGTCGGAATGCCAGAGCCACGGAACCTCTCTGCTTATAGGCATTGACACGGTAACGTCCGCAGTTGGGAATAGAGAAAGACATATCGTATTCTCCCCGTTCCTCAAAGCGTTCTCTCTGTACTTCCGTCATAATATTGACCAGAACCTCCAGGGTATCCGCCGGAAGCATTTTGGGATAATCCATGGTGATCAGATTACCGTTCACACGCATTTTCGGCGGAATGCCTACCGTAAGATGCACATCACTTGCTCCGGCTTCCTTGGCGGCTCTGAGTATTTCTTCAATTGTTGGCATAATTGCTCCTTACTGTTTTTTTAATATGTACCGGTTGTCCATGGTCTTCATGACATCCACGATCTGAATGTCCTCATTTCCGGGAAGGGCCAGATCTAAGATACTGTTATCCCGGAAACTTACCACCGTAGGCCGCAGCACATTTTCTTCATTTTCATTCAATACCAGTGCTTTTTCTCCCGTACTGAGTTCCACACTGGCACCGGGCGGCAGGATATTGATGGAACGAATCAGCGCCCGCACCGTCTCCGGATCATATACCTCCGGATACTCTATAAATTCCTGGATCGCTTTTACTTCCGACTGTGCCGTTCCCTGCAGTGTCATGGCCGTGATCTCATCATAACGGTTCGCCACCAGAAGTACATTAGCCCCGGCCAGCATTTTGTATTTGCTCTTCTCGCCGTCCTGGGGGAACATATCCAACTGTTTTCTGGCTGCCTGCTGGCAGATTCTGCGAATCCCCGGGCCGTCGGTGGCAAAGGCTTCTTCGATGATCCCGTAAGCTTCTTCCTGTGTCTCGCAGTTTCGCAGCATATCCTCTTTGGAATAGGGTGCTCCGCAATACACATCGTCATGTTTCTTCACCTTTCCCATATCATGAAGAATCGCTGCACATACCGTATGATACTGTTCTTCCCGCCTGATATTCATCTCATGGGTAATCATGGCACAGAGTATTGCCACATTCAGGGAATGTCTGGAAACATAGTCCTCCAGGCTTCTCAGATTCTGGTAGAAATTGATCTTCTCATCCATATGGCCGTAATTGCGGAGGACCATATCCGCGATCGCCTGGGTCCTGCTCTGCTTCCTGGTCTTCAGAATACGATCCAGTTCCTCCTCAATCTCACCGACAGCCTTGATCTGGAACCGCTCGAACTCCAGATCTTCCTGCGTCAGAGGCGGAAGGGGTTCTGCCGGTTCCAGTACATAGACACCCATCAGGCCGAAATTGCGTATACTTTCGATGGCCTGTAATGACAAAAGGGAATTTCTGTCAAACAAAAGAATGCTCTTCTTATTATAAACAGGTCTTGCCAGCCGCATTCCCGTCTTTAAATCTTCCGTTCTCACAAAATGCATCTTTTGTCCCCCCATCTTACGTCACTTATAAAAATAAATATATCACAGTGTTCCGTAATTGACAAGGTGATGTTTAGTCCTCGCGAAGCTCCTCCGCCAGCTTATGCAGTGCTCTTTTTTCCATGCGGGAAACATAGCTTCTGGAGATTCCCAGCACATCTCCCACTTCCTGCTGCGTATGCTCCTTGTATCCCAGAATCCCATAGCGCATCACCAGGATCCGGTATTCCCGCTCTGTAAGGCACCGGTCCAGTGCCAGGAACAGACGCTTTATATTTCTTCCCAGCTCCAGATCCTCCACCACATCTTTTTGTTTTTCTTCGATGACATCCAGCAGATGGATGGCATTTCCTTCCTTATCCTGACCGATGGGTTCGTATAATGAGACTTCCCTGGAAAGTTTTTTGCGGCTGCGAAGCATCATCAATAGTTCATTGTCAATACATCTGCACGCATAGGTAGCAAGTCTCCCCTTTCCGGAATCAAAGGAATTCACCGCCTTGATCAGTCCGATACATCCGATGGAGATCAGATCCTCCATGTCTTCCTCTACATTCTGGTATTTTTTGGCAATGTGCGCGACCAGACGTAAGTTCCTCTCCACCAGGATCTCTTTCGCCTGTCTGGATTCTTCCACGGTACCTTCCCTGAGCAAACGGATATAATACGCTTCTTCTCCTGCGGTTAATGGCTGCTGAAAGGTCTTCAAAAAATCCCTCCGTGGACAGTTGCTTATGATAGTTTATGTGATTTTCTGTCCACAAGTGCCTGTCAGTCTCCCACGTTCCTCAGAATAAAAACTGTGCCATCACGTAATTGCTCAGATCCAGTCCTCTCTTGGTCAGTGTCAGGAACCTCTCCTCTTTTCCGTTATCCTCCTCCGCTTTCACCGCCAGCAGTCCGTCCGCCACATTCCGGGCAATGACCTCCCCGTAGACCTCCTCCGGACTTTTACCGTACTGTTTTTCAAAAGCATCATACGGCACTCCCTTTGTCAGCCGCAGTCCCAGAAACATGGTCTCCTCCATCTGTTCCTGCACTGTAAGTACCTGTTCTGCCTCCCGGCAGTCCAGCGGATGTGCCAGATAAGCGTTAAGATCTCTTCCGTTCTGAAACCGCACGTTATCGATCAGAGAGGCAGCACCGATGCCAAACCCCAGATAATCTCTGCGTATCCAGTAACCCACATTGTGTCTGCATTCCTGCCCTTTGGTGGCATAATTGGAGATCTCATACCGGTGAAACCCGTACCCTGCCAGCACCTCTATGGTCTCCTCATACATGGCCCGCTCCGTATCCTCCTCCGGCAGGGGCAGTTCTCCTCTGTCCGCCATGGCTGCGAAAGGAGTTCCCTCCTCCACGATCAGACTGTAGGCAGAAATATGCTGTGGCATGGGCTCCAGATGCAGTACTTTTTCCAGCGTGTTCCTATAGCTTGCCAGCGTCTGTCCCGGCAGTCCGCTCATGACATCCACATTGATATTCGTAAAGCCTGCCTCCACCGCTTCCCGGTACACCTGACAGAAGCCGTCAAAATCGTGGATCCTGCCCAGAAACTTCAATTCCTGCGTCTGGGCCGACTGCATGCCGATGCTGAGACGGTTGATCCCCGCCCCGTAAAAATCCCGAAGTTTCTGCGCCGTGGCCGTACCCGGGTTGACTTCCATGGTGATCTCCGCATCCTGTGCCAGCACAAACTGCTCTCTTATGCGGTTCATCAGCTCTCCGATCTGTTCCCCGGACAACAAAGACGGTGTGCCTCCGCCGATAAATATACTCGTGACAACACGATCCCTGTAATCCTTTGCCCTTCCCCCGATCTCTGCAAAAAGTGCAGCCATATAGGCTTCCCTTGTCTGCTCCGTGGCAGGGGCAGACAGGAAATCACAATAGCTGCACTTTCTTACGCAAAAGGGAATATGAATGTATAATTCCAGTTCCTTTTGATTCATATTACTCCTCAAATTACCTCATCAGTTTTTGTCATCCAGCTTCAGGACACTCATAAATGCCTTCTGTGGAATCTCTACATTTCCGAACTGACGCATACGCTTTTTACCCTCTTTCTGCTTCTCCAGCAGCTTCTTCTTACGGGTAATATCACCGCCGTAACATTTCGCCAGTACATCCTTACGCATGGCTTTTACCGTCTCTCTGGCAATGACCTTGCCGCCGATGGCTGCCTGAATAGGGATCTCAAAGAGGTGTCTGGGGATCTCGTCCTTCAGCTTTTCGCACATCTTACGGCCTCTCTCGTAGGCGGAATCCGCGCAGACAATAAAGGACAGGGCATCCACTTCCTCACGGTTGATAAGGATGTCCAGCTTCACCAGATTGGATCTCTCGTAACCCTTCAGGTCATAGTCGAAGGAAGCATAGCCGCGGGAACGGGATTTTAACGCATCAAAGAAATCATAAATGATCTCGTTTAAGGGCAGTTCGTATTTTAACAGTGCTCTGGTGCCCTCGATATATTCCATACCGAGATATTTGCCCCGGCGCTCCTGACACAATTCCATGATGGAACCGATAAACTCGGAAGTCACCATGATCTCTGCATTTACCACCGGCTCTTCCATATATTCGATCTCAGAAGGATCCGGCAGATTGGAAGGATTGGTCAGTTCGATCACTTCCCCGTTGGTCTTGTGTACCTTATAGACAACGCCGGGGGCGGTGGTCACCAGATCCAGATTGTACTCTCTCTCCAGACGCTCCTGAATGATCTCCAGATGTAACAGTCCCAAAAATCCGCAGCGGAAACCGAAGCCCAGTGCCACGGAAGTCTCCGGCTCATAGAACAGGGACGCATCATTTAACTGTAATTTTTCCAGTGCATCTCTCAGATCCGGATACTTGGAACCGTCTGCGGGATACAGTCCGCAGTATACCATGGACTGCACCTTTTTATAACCGGGCAGGGGCTCTGCACAGGGATTGTTGTCATCCGTCACAGTGTCACCCACTGCGGTGTCCTTTACATTTTTAATGGAAGCGGTAATATAACCTACCATTCCGGCGGAAAGCTCGTCACAGGGAATAAACTGTCCCGCTCCGAAATAACCGACTTCCACGACTTCTTCCTTCGCTCCGGTAGCCATCATGCGGATCATGGTGCCCTTTTTCACCGTGCCTTCCATGACACGGCAGAAAATAATAACTCCCTTATAGGAATCATATACGGAGTCGAAGATCAGTGCCTGCAGGGGATTGTCCGGATTCCCCTTGGGAGCCGGGATCTTTTTCACGATCTGCTCTAAGACTTCCTCGATACCGATACCGTTTTTCGCGGAAATTAACGGTGCATCCTGTGCCTCGATGCCGATGACATCCTCGATCTCTTCAATGACTCTCTGGGGATCCGCGCTGGGCAGATCGATCTTGTTGATGACCGGGAAGACATCCAGATCATGGTCCAGTGCCAGATAGACATTGGCCAGTGTCTGTGCCTCGATGCCCTGTGCCGCGTCCACTACCAGAATGGCGCCGTCGCAGGCCGCCAGAGAGCGGCTGACCTCATAATTGAAGTCCACATGGCCCGGAGTGTCAATCAGGTTGAAAATATATTCTTCTCCGTCCTGTGCTTTATATACGGTACGCACGGCCTGTGCTTTGATGGTGATACCACGTTCTCTCTCCAGATCCATGTTGTCCAGGACCTGTGCCTGCATCTCTCTGCTGGTGAGCAGACCGGTCTTCTCGATGATACGGTCTGCCAGAGTGGATTTGCCGTGATCTATGTGTGCCACAATACAAAAATTGCGGATCTTGCTCTGGTCTATTGCTGCCATACTACTGTCCTTTCCTGACATATTCTTACGTCTGACAATTGTAGCATAAATTCCGCATTCTTGTCTATGTTTTTACTTCGATTCCTTGTCTTATCCCGCTTTTATGTACCGCTACTCTCCTTTCAGCACCATATCCAGAATATGTGCCAGCGGGTCACAGGCATTCATGGCTTCTTCCAACGTATTGTTCTGGGCTCCCAGTTCCACCAGCAGGGTCCGGGGACGCAGGTGCATATTGTAGCGGTATCCCTTCAGATAGATTCTGCGGGTCAGTCCCGGATAGTATTCCGCCGCTTTCAGCTGCATCTGAAAAGAAAATGCCAGATTTGCCTCCTGATTTTCATTGACCAGATAATCAATGTTGCCGGTCTTACGGGTACGGCTGAGGCCGTTAAAGAACATGAACCTTGCCGTAGGTCTGCCCTGTATGTCTGTCACCAGCCTCGTTTCCTCCGCCACTTCATCCCGGTGCAGGTCAATGACCACCTGAATGGAGGGGTGCTCCGCAAGAATCTGCTCCACCGCCGGAAGCGCCCGGGAATACGCATTGTCTCTGGTCTCCACATCATATTGTCCGGTATGGTGCAGCACGGAATAGCCGTACTGATCTGTCAGGATCTGTGTCAGACGCTCTCCCACCCCCACGATGCCGGTATTCACATCTCCCGCTGTGGAATCCGCAAAAGCCTCCTGGGAATGAGTATGATAGATCAGGATCTGTGGCTCCGCTCCCTCTCCGGATGGCAGTGTCATATCCATTCCCAGAAGTTTTTCTATGGACAGCTGATCGCTTCCCGCCATGGTATTGGCATCGATAGCATAAAAATTCCGCACCAGTGTCTCATAATCCGTCAACTGTGTCAGATCGACCTGTGCCTGTCTGGAAGCGGGCTGAAAATCTCCTGCGGCGATCTCCGCTGTCTGCACCACGTTCTCCGGATTCCCGGCTGTCTGTACCGGCTCCTCCACCGGCTGTGGCAGCAACAGCTCCTCGCTGATCAGATCTTCTGTAGTCAACGTCCGGCAGGTAGTCTCATCCTCCTCCGGATTCTGTGTCCCCTGCTTCGCCAGTATTCCATACCCCAAAAGCGGTACCACTTCCTCCATGCTTTGCCGAAGCAACAGTCCGGAACCGTTATTTTCTCCGGACAAGGATTCCGCACAGGTGAACACCGGGAATTCATTTGCTCCGCCATCCGCCATCAGAAGGCCGCAGACAATAGTCAGCAAAAGCAGCCCGATCCGGCAGGTGTTCGTTTCAGGAATCTTCACGGTCTGCGTCCCCTTCCTTTTATAGTCGCAGTTCAGGTTCGGCCAGCGCCATTTGCAAAGCCGAACTGTTACCCTATATATATGCGACTACGCCCAGTTTTTTTCCATGGCAATATTGATTCCCTCGGATACCGTGTAGCTGACCCGCTTGATCACAGAATCAATATCTTTTCCGGTCATATACATATTGTTCAGTTCCGCGAAAGCCATGCGGTGCTGCCCCATATATTTGACGGCATCGAATTCCTTCTCCCCGCTCATCAGCTTCTCCAATGCATCTCCCACGATGGTGGCGGCATCCACCACCGTAGGGATCCCGATGGCGATCACCGGTACCCCCAGTGTCTCTTCCGTCAGGGCATTGCGGTGATTTCCCACACCGGAGCCGGGCTGGATCCCGGTATTGGTGATCTGGATCGTACGGTTTAACCTTCTGGTACTGCGGGCCGCCAACGCGTCCACCACGATCAGCACATCCGGTTCCGTCTCCTTCACCACGCCGCTTATGATCTCCGCCGTCTCCATGCCGGTCTTCGCCATCACTCCCGGTTCGATGCTGCTGACCAGATTCATGCGGGTACAGTTGTAGGCGGCCTTGCCGTAGGCCTTGACCACATGCCTGGTGATCAGCAGATTGTCTACCACCTGCGGCCCCAGAGCATCCGCCGTCACCTCCCGGTTCCCCAGCCCCACGATCAGTACCGACAGTTCCTCCGCTTCCCCCGGCATCATTTTCAAAAGCTCCTCTGCCAGAGCCTCCGAGATCTCCCGGTGGTAGTCGTCGTCCGGCTCCACCATGGCCGGTGCCTCCATGGTCACATAGACTCCCATGGGCTTTCCCAGCATTTTTTCCGCATTTTTCGTATCGACGGTCACCTTGGTGATCCGGATATCCGTCTCCTCCTCATAGTGTTCGTCCACCGATACACCCCGCAGCTTGCTCTCTTCTTCGTTGACGCTTTCCCTCGCCTCCAGGGCCAGGTCTGTTCTGATCTGAAAAGTTTCCATCTCATTTTTCACCTTCCGTCTGCCTTTCTTATCAATACATTTTTTACAAAAATCCGCAAAATATGTATTGACAAAAGCTTCCGGATTGTCTAAACTACAATAGTATGTTTACGTTAGTCTTCCGTGTCTGGCTAAAGTGAAACATTTCTTGTAAATTATAATTTTATTGTATACATTATGGAGGTGTACGACTTGGCTAACATTAAATCTGCAAAAAAGAGAATTTTAGTATCCCGCACAAGAGCTGACAGAAACAAAGCTATCAGATCCGGCGTTAAGACCGCTATCAAGAAGGTATACGCTGCAATCGACAACGGTGACAAGGAAGCAGCTAAGGCTGAACTGAACGCTGCTACCAAGACCATCGAGATGGCTACTTCTAAGGGCGTTTACCACAAGAACAACGCTGCAAGAAAGGTTTCCCGTCTGAGCAAAGCTGTCAACGGAATGGCTTAATTTTTCTTACACTGATACAGAATTTAAGACATACAAAAGCACCTATACCGTCATGTAGGTGCTTTTCTTATGCTCTTTTTCGGATATTGCTGCTTTTTGCCGGCCCGTTCCGGATCCGGCAGACTGGCTGCTACCCGGTTTATATACTTTGTACACCATCTCGCTTAAAAGCTCGATGATGTACATTCGCCAAATACAGATTCTTGTGCAAGCACAAATCTGTACCTGGCTCATCGTATACACAAAAAGGACCGCTGCGCAATACACTACGCAACGGTCCTTCCTTATTTTATATCTTATATCTTGTGCTCTCACAGCTTACTGCTGTGCTACATCCTTCATGGAGAAGCTGATTCTGCCCATCTTATCCTTGCCAAGGCATACTACAGTAACTACATCGCCCAGAGTCAGGACATCTTCTACACGGTTGATTCTCTCCTTGGCGATCTTGGAGATGTGTACCATGCCTTCCTTGCCGGGTGCGAACTCGATGAATGCACCGAACTCCTTGATGCTGACAACCTTGCCCTTGAAGATCTGGCCTTCTTCAAAATCCGTGGTGATGATCTTCACCATCTCCAGAGCCTTATCCATCATTTCCTTGTCAGTACCGCAGATAGATACCTTGCCGTCATCGGTGATATCGATCTTCACACCGGTACGGGCAATGATCTCGTTGATGGTCTTACCACGCTGGCCTACCACATCACCGATTCTGTCGGGATCGATCTGAATGGAAATGATCTTGGGAGCGTACTTGCCAACCTCTGTTCTGGGAGCAGAGATTGCGGGCTTCATGCAGGTATCCATGATGAACAGTCTTGCATCACGGCATCTTGCAATAGCGCCTTCTACGATAGGTCTGGTCAGACCATGGATCTTAATATCCATCTGGATCGCGGTAATACCTTCGGTAGTACCGGTTACCTTAAAATCCATATCTCCGAAGAAATCTTCCAGTCCCTGGATATCGGTCAGCAGAACGAAATCATCGTCAGTCTCACCGGTTACCAGACCACAGGAGATACCTGCTACCATCTTCTTGATGGGTACGCCTGCTGCCATCAGGGACATGCAGGAAGCACAGGTGGAAGCCATGGAGGTGGATCCGTTGGATTCAAAAGTCTCAGATACGGTACGAATTGCATAAGGGAACTCGTCCTCACTGGGCAGTACGGGGATCAGGGCTCTCTCAGCCAGAGCGCCGTGACCGATCTCACGTCTTCCGGGTCCGCGGGAAGGCTTGGTCTCACCTACGGAATAGGAAGGGAAATTATAGTGATGCATATATCTCTTGCTTACTTCGTTCTCATCCAGGCCGTCGATCTTCTGCTGTTCGGACAGAGGTGCCAGCGTACATACGTTACAGATCTGGGTCTGTCCACGGGTAAACATGGCGGAACCATGTACACGGGGGATGATGTCCACTTCTGCTGCCAGAGGACGGATCTGGGTGATGGCACGTCCGTCGGGACGCTTGTGATCCTTCAGGATCATCTTACGAACAGTCTTCTTCTCATACTGGTATACTGCTTCACCCAGGATAGCCAGCCACTCTTCGTTCTCAGCAAAAGCCTCGGTCAGCTTGTCGGTGATTACGCGGATATTCTCCTCACGGGTCTGCTTGTCATCGGTGAATACTGCCTCTTCCATCTCAGCGGGAGAAACGATCTCCTTCATAGCCTCGAACATTTCAGCGGGAACTGCACAGCTGGTGTACTCGTGCTTCTTCTTGCCTACTTCTGCTACGATCTTGTCGATGAAAGCAATGATGGTCTGGTTCACTTCATGAGCCTTGTAGATAGCCTCGATCATGGTAGCTTCGGGGATTTCGTTAGCTCCTGCCTCGATCATGATCACTTTTTCTCTGGTGGAAGCAACGGTCAGGTTCAGATCCCCCTTCTTCCACTGCTCCTGGCTGGGGTTGATGACGAACTCGCCGTCGATCATGCCCACCTGGGTCATGGCACAGGGACCATCGAAAGGAATATCGGAAATGCAGGTGGCGATAGCTGCGCCGATCATGGCTACCAGCTCGGGACGACACTCGGGATCCACGCTCATTACCATGTTGTTCAGGGTTACGTCATTACGGTAATCCTTGGGGAACAGGGGACGCATGGGTCTGTCGATGACACGGCTGGTCAGAATAGCGTTCTCGCTTGCCTTGCCTTCTCTCTTGTTGAAACCGCCGGGGATCTTACCCACAGCGTACATTTTCTCTTCGTACTCTACACTCAGAGGGAAGAAATCGATACCGTCTCTGGGCTTCTCGGAAGCGGTTGCAGTACAGAGAACCGTGGTATCACCATAGTGCATAAATGCACATCCGTTTGCCTGCTTACCTACACGGTTGATATCAACCACCAGAGGTCTGCCTGCAAGATCCATCTTGTAACTTTGATACATAAATTCCTCCTATCCATCGTACGGTGACTGTTATCTTTGGTGCCACGCTACGATATAAATGATTATTCTACGGGCTGGAGGATTACCGAAACTACTGAAAAATCCATGTTGCTCCTGTTGTTCGCAACATAAGCTTTTCAGCGGTCTCGGGGCTCGCTTCCATCCCGTGTGTTACCTTTTTATGCGCCAATGCCATACAAATCATGGTGCAAATGCATAGAATGAGAAACAAGAGAAGCGGAGCGCCGATGTAATCGGCAGACCCCGCTCACCAGTCAGCATTATTTTCTTAAGCCAAGCTTCTCGATTAATGCACGATATCTCTCGATATCCTTCTTCTTCAGGTACTCCAGAAGACCACGTCTCTGACCTACCATCTTCAGCATACCACGACGAGAATGATGATCCTTGGGGTTCTCCTTCAGATGCTCGGTAAGCTCCTGAATTCTTGCGGTCAGGACTGCTACCTGTACCTCGGGTGAACCGGTGTCACCGGGGGTTCTTGCGTACTCGTTCATGATGGCTGTTTTCTTTTCCTTAGAAATCATTTCTTTTTCCTCCTGTTTTTTAAACGCCTGATACCAAGACTAAGGTCGGAGTGTCCGTAATCTGAGCATCGGCTAATCATACTGTTTCAATATACCATAGTTTCTATCGGTTGTAAATATATTTTTCTATTTTCTTACGGCCCGTTTTTCCACCTTTTCCTCGTACATCCGGCCGTCCGCAATTTTCACATAATCCGCAAAGGTCTGGTCGGATTCCGGATCGGTCACCACGGTTCCGATACTCATGGATAACGGGAACGGAAGCTTCTGTGCCTTTCCCTCTGCCTCCAGTGTCCTGCGGATACGAAGCACCAGCTCTCTGGCCGCCTCGTCGGACTGATAAGTCTGGATCAGCACAAATTCATCGCCGCCGGTTCTGGCCGGTACAGCATCCCGGCTGCTGCACTGCATCAGCGCTCTGGCAGCGGCGCAGATTGCCATATCCCCGTACTCATGTCCAAAGGTATCGTTAATATATTTCAGGCGGTCCAGGTCCACGAACAGGATCAGTTGTTTGCGGTGATTCAATCTGGAAATACGGAAGGACTCCTCCCCTAACTGCTGATAACCCATACGATTGTACATACCCGTCAGTGTATCCATGATATACAGGGAGGACAGCTTGCTGTTCATATAGGCCAGCATTTCTTTTTTATGCAGATTCTCCATGGAACGGGTCAGCGCGTTCATGATCTGGAACAGGTATTGCTTTTCCATAAGATATACCGCATTGCGGATCACCACATATCCCACAGTACGCTCCCCGAAATGCAGCGGCAAAAACAAAAAGTCCTGACCCGGCTTCGGATAATCAAAGGTCGGAAAGATCCCATCCACTTCCTGTCTGTCCAGATCCAGTCTCTGGTCTCTCTCGTAGGCGAAAGTCATCTGCATCTGCCTCGGATAGCCGTGCAGGGAAAATCCCTCGTCCGAAGGAGTCATATCCAGATGAATGCTCTTCTCAGCTTCCTTCTTATAGGCATTGAGGTGATCGTCCAGCACCAGATACATGGCATCGCATTTTAAGGACGGGATGCACTGGGGAATGCAATACATCATTTCCTCCACTGTATTGCACTGCATCATCTCCGCCTCCATGGACAGGACTTCCTCGTCAAATTCCTCACTTTCCACACTGTACATGATCTGTGCCTTCAAATGTTCCCTGGCATCTCTGCTGCTTCCCTTACCACAGCCACAGCTCTCCTGCCACAGCATCTCGGTATTGGTAAAGTTATATCTGGGCACGCTCTCTCCCGCCCAGATTTTCAGGAGAATGTCCATTCCCTTGTAAGCGGCTTCCTCCCGGATATGTCCCACCGTAGTAATACTGGGGGTATAAAATCCGGCCTTGTCGAAATTGTCAAAGCCCGTGATCCGGAAATCCTTCGGTGCGGTAAATCCCATCTGGGCCGCCGCTTCGCATACCGCCACCGCCACGTTATCATTGATACAGATAACGGCATCCGGCAGTTCTTTGTGGGCATCCCACAGATGTCGGTAGCCTTCCAGTCCGCTCTTATAATCAAAGGAACCGTACCAGATGTCATCTTTATCGATCTTGATCTTATGTTCTTTGGCATAATCCAGCATTCCCTGCAGACGGCAGCTGCTCTCATAGTTGCCGGATGCACCCACCAGAAGCCAGAATTTCTTACAGCCATGCACCTCATGCAAATGTGCGATCACCTGCTTCATAGCGGAGTAATTGTCGATTCCCACATAGTAAAAATCTTCCAGTTCGTTGGCAATGGAGACCACCGGAAGGTGTGACTGCTTCGCCTTATGGATCACCTCCGCCAGCACCGCCGGAGAACTGATATTATTCAGTTCCAGAATGATACCGTCGAACTCCGACAGATCCGGAAGATTAAAAATATTATACTCCGCCCTGTTGTATCCGGCATCTCTGCTCCAGTTACCGGTACTGTTGAAAATGTATAAATTTACATCTTCCTTCGTCTCTTTTATTCTCTGTAAAATACCTGCCGGCCAGGCGTAAGTAAACAACCTTCTCCATCCGTCGGTAATCAAAGCCACTTTACGCATATTCCTCACCCAATCTCCGTCTCTGCACAAATCCCCTTTTTGTCCTGTCAAGGATAGATCTTGTCTGCAAAAATAGTACCATATTTTCCCGGTAAACGCAATTGTAAAAGAGCGTTCCGAAACACATAGAAAGAGGCAAAAAAGCATTGCCCCGCCCTTTTTGCGAACGCAATGCTTTTATCTTCTTATTCCATATCTTATCCTGTCAGGATCAGTCACGAATGACACGGACACACTTCACAGGGGTACGATATTTGTAATTACTGATCTTGATACCGGTCTTCGGGCTGCTGGCATGGATTACCTGTCCGCCGCCGATATAGATGGCTACATGATTAATATTGCCTTTGCCGTTACCGTAAAATACCAGATCACCGGGCTTCAGCTCCGATGCACTGATCTTGGTTCCCTCGTTCGCCTGCGCTCTGGAGGAATGGCTCAGGGTAATGCCGTATTTCTTGAATACGCTGAGTACGAAACCGGAACAGTCTGCTCCCTTGGTAAGGCTGGTACCGCCCCATACATAAGGGTTGCCCAGGAACTGTTTTGCATATTCCACCAGGTCGACACGGACATCGGATACTCCCTGTCCGTAGAGAAGCTCTGTCATGGTAATGGCTGTGTCCAGTTTTTCCTCTACGGTAACATAATCCTGGGAAACATAGGCATCCTCACCATCAATGGAGATCTTCACCCATCCGTCGGAACCGGTCTCCACATATTCCATCTCTTCGCCCTGCCCCACCTGAGTAACGATCTCACTGGAAGTATTGGGCTCCTGACGTACATTCAGTCCGTCGGTATTGGCAATAGCCACAGTGTGCACCAGTTCCGTGGCACGAATCTTGGCCTCCGGCCCGGTCAACAGAAATTCCTTGCTGACATAACCCTCCACTTCGCCGGACTTGATGTGTGCCCAGCCGTCTACGGTCTCCATCACTTCACAGGCCGCATCCTTCGGAAGTTTGCCCACCAGTTTACCGTCTGTGGAAGAAATGGCTCTCACGTTCAGATTGCCGGATTCCACATTGGCCACACCGATATTGGTATACCCCCAGGAAGCTCCCTGAGCATCCTGAGCAATCTGGATATATTCCTCCAGAGAACGCTCCGTCTCCAGAACAGATGCCACGCCTCCGGATGCCATCAGGACATCACCTTCCGCTGCGGAAGCGGACACCGGCGTTGCCAGCATACACAGCGCCAGAGAGACTGCTATGATCTTTACTTCTTTTTCTCTTGTATTTTTTTTCATAAATTCTTCTTTAATATCCTTTTACAAATATATTACAGAATTGTTACATCACAACTCTGATTATACCTGTCCGAAGGATCTATGTCAACCCATGGAAGAATTTTCTACGTTTTATCTCCTGTGTCCACCGCCGCCGTGGCTGACGCCGCTGCTGCTTCGATGGCTGCCGCCGTGACCGCCGCTGTGATGACTGCTGCTTCCTCCGCTGCTACTGCTGGTCTCGATCCTCCGGGTGACCACATTCTTGCGCAGGTACTGATCCCTGGTATTGTTCATCTTAGGCTTCTTGCCCTCGACATACTGGTTGACAGTAGTTGTGTCTTTCGCTTTCTTCTGATGCAGATTCACTATTGCATAGATCAGTGCAACGACAGCCCCTGTCAGAATCCAGGGAAAAAAGGTCATCGGCATGTCTCCTCTGCTTTCCTCCATGGTGCGGGTCACATAGCTGATGCAGGCCATATATGCCTTGTAGGGGCTTTCTTCTATGTAATCATCCACTGCATATAATGCCTGATCGATCTCATAATCACCGAAATACTCATAGATGCTTCCGCAGGTGGACAGCCAGCTCCCCCCCTGTCCTTCATAGGAATTATCCAACAGCAGTGCTCCGTTACCGTGTACCTTGTCATAGCCGAAATTATTGTAATCGTAAAAATTATCCGCCAGATCCCTCATGGCTGTACTCCAGTCGGTACTGCCGACTTCCTCCGCATGGAACGCCTCCGGCAGATCCGGATCCTGCAGATCGTACTCTACAGATTCGGAGATCGTTACGATCACGATATCCGCCTGGATCTTCTCCTCACACTCCGCTATATATTCCCTCAGGCTCTGCTCTTCTTCGTCTGTCAGCATATCCGCATAGTCAAATACACGCTCCGTGGGGTCCTGACTGTTACTGCGGGTCGTCTTTGGTGTGAATAAATGAACGACTGCCGCTCCGATGGTGATAACTGCCAGTATCCCGGCAATAATGAACCATACCTTAAAATATTTAAGATACTGTCTCAGTGCTTCTCTCTTAATATCTTTTTCCATTGTCCCGTTATCCTTCCCTCATAATCTCTACACCAGACTGACGATTGCATTCAACATGCAGAGGATCGCCGCCAGTGTCACTCCCAGAGTTCCCGCATAAGCCCACACCTTTGCCTGGGAGACCGGTGCGATACCTACCAGCTTACCGGTCTGTCCGTTCACATAGAAAGGATACTCTTTGCCTTTGTAGGTATAATCGTATTTCCATACCGGTAAAAGTCCGTAGTTCACGGAACTGCCCGTCACACTGATATTTTCTCCCATTTTCTGGACGCTTGAATATCCGGAATAGCTGTCATGCAACATCTTCTTCGCGTCCTCCTGCATCTTGGCTCTGGCACGATCCTCCACCAGATTGGAAGTCATATTATATCGCTCACTGTAGAAACCGGACAGATATTCCGGCTTGAACTCCGTCAGTTCCTTATAATCAAAGGGCTCCATGAGATCCATGACATCATCCGGCATTCCTACGGAAGCATCCACCGGAATCTTCGAAAAATCAATATCCATGTCACGAACAATATCATAATAGGAAGTCTCAGTATACTGGGTGTTGCCGGACGTCCAGCTGCGCACTTTGGTACCTTCCCCATGGAAAGTGCAGTTGGTGTCGTAGTCGTAGAACCAGAACGGAACATAATCCCCGTGGATTCCATTCAGTCTGACCTCTGACAGGAAATCCGTCGGTGCAAAAATACATTTTACAAACTTATCTCGAATCAGCTTTTTACAGCCTTCTTTGCCCATACGGAACGGGATCAGCATATGAGGCATATAAGCTCCGGAGATCTGGTCATCCACGATCACATAATTGTCACAATACGGGCACTGAGTCGCTGATGTACTGACTGTCATCGGGATCTCACCGCCACAGTTGGGACATACCTTGTTCACTTTTTTCTGGGATTCGCCTCCGACCGCGGTCATCTTACTTCCTGCCATCTGGGCCGTTTCCGCAGCAGTGTCGTTTTCCTCACCGCTTGTCTCGATCACGCCGTCCTCACGTTCTTCACTGTCTTCACTTTCACAGAAAGGACAGAACATTTTCTTTTTCTCCGGGCTGTAAACCACATTACCGCCACAGTTTTTACATCTAAAGATCATCTTACCCCTCGCCTTCTGCCATCTTACGACATTTTCTTACTGGAATTTTTAATGGAATCATAAAATATTGTCGAAACCTTATTTATCTTACCATATATTCCCGCACATTTCCATATCGCAAAATTGCACTTAAACTTTCTTTATCGTTCGTTTCTGCCGCTCATCAGATCCGCATAGTCCTCCGGCAGGAACCGGTGATAGATCACATGGCACCCCTCGTCCCGGAAACAATAACAGTAGGGATCTCCCAGTTCCTCCGGAAACCGAATCATGACGTCAAAGTCCTCCCCCTGCATCTCTTCCACATAGATATTCTCACTGTACTGCAAAAATAACTGCCGGATATCCTCAAGCTTACAGTCATGTTCTCCGATCCGCCGGATCAGTTCATAGATAAATCCGTTTTCGGCGAAATGTTCATGGACATAGGTGCTGCCCTCCTCTGGAATACAGAGGCAGAACCGGTCTTCCTTACGGCTCACGGCCAGTCTGCCCAGCTTCTGTGTCATGCTCTCCGGCTGTCCGGCCAGCGTGGCCTCCATCTGTTCGGCCGTATTCTGTATATCCAGCAAATGGTTCAGCGTGGACAGCGGATAATACAGGCGGATCTTCTCTCTGCGGAAACCCAGCTTCGCCTGTTCCTCCTGGATCACATCCATGAGGTTTTTTTCTAATTTTTCAAATGTCATTTTCTTTTCCTATACTTTTTTCTATAATATTCCAATCAATAAAATGAATAAAAAAACTATGCAGTGATGATTTTGTTTTTCCCATCCTGCATAGTTTTTATTATACAATATCCTTACAGCAAATGACAATTCTATTCTCTGGGAACAGACATTGTCATTCCGTTTTAATTTAGAAATTTATCCAATTCCGTCTCCACGATCTGCTTTTTCTTCACCCTGGGAGCACGAATCACTCTGCCCTGTGTAATGACCATATCTACCTTCCGAAGTGCTCTTAAATCCTCCAGCGGATTCTTCTCCACCACGATCATATCCGCGCATTTTCCGGGTTCCAGTGTACCGGTAATGTCGCCGATGCCTGCCATCTCGGCGCCGCGGCAGGTTGCGGTGTACAGCGCAAACGCATTGGATACCCCCACGTATTTGTGAAAATAGTACAATTCTCTCCAAAAGTCATACTGGGTGATCCAGGGACATCCCACATCGTTGCCCAGTACCACCGGAATGTCATTGGCGATAGCGGCTTTCGCACAGTCGATGATGCCTTCAAATACCACATTGCCGTTGAACTGTTCCACTTCGGAGGCATTGGTTACAGAGCGGTCAAACAGTGCATAGGGAAGTGCCGGAGACAAGGTGGTGCACAGGAATGCATTATGCTCCTTAAAAAGCGCGATCATCTCCTCATCCGCTTTGGCACCGTGTTCGATGGAATCCACACCGTTTTTCAGAGCCACCTTTACTCCTTCCGGAGACTCCACATGGGCTGCCACCAGATACCCCATGGCATGGGCCTTGTCGCAGACTGCCTTTACCATTTCGGGCGCCATCTTCAGTTCTCCGGGTACGCCCTTTTCCTTCGCATCCAGTACTCCACCGGTGATCATAAGTTTCACCAGATCCACCTTCTGTGCTTTGGAGACTTCCAAATGTTGCAGTGCTTCCTCGATGCTGCCGGCCGCAATGGCCACGGAGCCTGCCATATGTCCACCGGGAACGGAGATTCCTTCATTGGCAGCCAGAATTCTGGGGCCGGGCTTTTTGCCTGCGGCTATGTCGTCCCGCAGTCTGGTATCAAAATCTCCCAGACCTCCCACGGTACGGATCGTGGTCACGCCGCTGTACAGCTCGTCTTTGGCAAAGCCGCAGACCATGTTATAGGCGATCGCTTTGGTCAGACCGTTGCTCATGATCTTTTTCACCAGCGCTTCATTGTCACGCTGCTTCTTCTGGGGCTTTCCGTTGCCTGCCAGATGGACATGCATGTTGATCAGACCGGGCAGGATATATTTTCCCTGCAAATCAATCTCTTCGTAACCGGATGCTGTCAGATTCCGCTTTGCCGCTTCCTCCGCGGGCAGGATCTCCGTGATCTTTCCATCCTCCACCAGAAGGACCTGTCCTTCCTGCACCTGCATGTCTTTCGTACCGTTTAAAATTTTTCCGTTGGTAAATACATATTTCATATAAAAACCTCTTTCTCCGGCTGTGCCACCGCTTACTGTCTCATATAGTCAGTATTATACCGTACCGTTGTCCGCAAGGCTACCTTCATTTTGCTTTATCTGTCGTAAGTTTCGTCGAAAAATAAAAAGACCCGTGACGGAATCCACCATCACGGGTTTTCTGATCCTTTGTTAGGAATCTATTATTTGTTATAGCAAACAATCTTGCCGAAATCAGCCTTCAGGGAAGCGCCGCCTACCAGACCACCGTCGATGTCTGCCTGTGCAAACAGTTCGGGAGCGCTGGAAGCAGATACGGATCCGCCGTACTGAATACGGATAGCTGCTGCGGTTGCATCATCATAGATCTCAGCGATGCACTCGCGGATTGCCTTACATACTTCCTGTGCCTGCTCGGTAGTAGCTACCTTGCCGGTACCGATAGCCCAGATGGGCTCGTATGCGATAACAGCGGTTGCTGCCTGTGCGGCAGTTACATTCAGGAATGCAATCTTGATCTGCTGACGGATGAAGTCAATGGTAACGCCCTGCTCTCTCTGGGTCAGAGTCTCACCACAGCAGATAATGGGAGTAATGCCATGCTCGAAAGCCTTGAGAACCTTCTTGTTCACGGTCTCGTCGGTCTCTGCAAAGTACTCTCTTCTCTCGGAGTGACCGATGATCACATACTTCACGCCTGCATCATCCAGCATAGCGGGAGAAATCTCGCCGGTGAAGGCACCCTTCTCCTCGAAGTACATATTCTCGGCACCAATCATGATATTGGAACCCTTTGCTGCCTCCATAGCGGGAATAATGTCGATTGCAGGAACGCACAGAAGTACGTCTACTTCATCATTTGCTACGAGGGGCTTTAAAGTATTGATCAGTTCTACTGCCTCACTGGGAGTCATGTTCATCTTCCAGTTACCGGCAATGATCTTCTTTCTTGCCATAACCATACACCTCTTCTTTTCTCATATTGTGCTTCCCACAGAATGTCTTTCGGTCTGTAAACAGATTGGTAAGCATTCTGTGGGAAAGCCTTATTATTTCTATTTATTTGTCGTCTGCTGCTGCCACACACGGCGTTGCATTCACGATGCCTGCCTATTTGTCGTCTGCTGCTGCAACGCCGGGAAGCTCTTTGCCTTCCAGGAACTCCAGAGAAGCACCGCCACCGGTAGAAATGTGGCTCATCTTGTCAGCGAAACCAAGCTGGTTAACAGCTGCTGCGGAGTCACCGCCACCGATAATGGTAGTTGCATCGGTCTCAGCCAGAGCCTTTGCTACAGCGATGGTACCTGCTGCCAGGGTAGGATTCTCGAATACGCCCATAGGTCCGTTCCATACAACGGTCTTAGCGGTCTTAACAGCCTCAGCATACAGAGCTGCGGTTTTGGGTCCAATATCGCATCCCTCTCTGTCTGCGGGCATGTTGGTAACATCGTATACCTGAACCTCTACAGGAGCATCGATAGGGTTAGGGAAATCAGCGATGGTTACGGAGTCAACGGGAAGTAACAGCTTCTTGCCCAGCTTCTCAGCCTTTTCCATCATTTCCTTACAGTAGTCGATCTTGGTGTCATCTACCAGAGACTTACCGATCTCATAGCCCTGTGCCTTTAAGAAGGTGTAAGCCATACCACCGCCGATGATCAGGGTATCACACTTCTCCAGCAGGTTGGAGATAACATTCAGCTTGTCTGCAACCTTAGCGCCGCCCAGAATAGCTACAAAAGGTCTTACGGGATCTTCTACAGCCTTGCCCAGGAAGTTAATCTCCTTCTCCATCAGATAACCTACTACGTTCTCGCCACCCTTAGCGGTGATGAACTTGGTAACACCTGCAACGGAAGCATGTGCTCTGTGGGAAGAACCGAAAGCGTCACATACATACAGATCAGCCAGGTCAGCCAGCTCTTTGCTGAACTCTTCACCGTTCTTGGTCTCCTCTGCGCCGCGGAAACGGGTGTTCTGAAGCAGAACCACATCGCCTTCCTTCATGTTCTCAACAGCCTTGGTAGCTGCTTCACCGGTTACATTGTAGTCTGCTACAAAAGTAACCTCTTTGCCCAGCTTCTCGGACAGTCTCTTGGCAACGGGTGCCAGAGATTCGCCTTCGTTGGGGCCGTTCTTTACCTTGCCCAGATGAGAGCAAAGGATTACCTTGCCACCGTCGTTAATCAGCTTCTTGATAGTAGGCAGAGCTGCAACGATACGGGTATCGTCGGTGATCTCACCGTTCTTTAAGGGAACGTTAAAGTCGCATCTTACCAGGACTCTCTTTCCCTTTGCGTTAATGTCATCTACAGATTTCTTATTTAATCCCATGGTATTAACCTCCAATTATTTTAGTATCTAAAAAGGGTCCGGTCCTTATAAGACCGGACCCTGATAGGTCTTTACGCGTTAACGCCTGTCGGCTTATGCTAACTCGCTGAAGTACTTGATGGTACGAACCATCTGAGAGGTGTAGCTGTTCTCGTTATCATACCAGGATACAACCTGTACCTGAGTATTGCCATCTTCCATAGGAGCAACCATGGTCTGAGTTGCATCGAAGATGGAACCGTAGGTGCTGCCTACGATATCGGAAGATACGATCTCATCGGTGTTGTAACCGAAGGACTCGGTAGAAGCTGCCTTCATAGCTGCGTTGATCTCTTCCTTGGTTACAGCGCCCTTAACTACTGCTACCAGAATGGTGGTAGAACCGGTAGGGGTCGGAACACGCTGAGCGGAACCGATCAGTTTGCCGTTCAGTTCGGGAATTACCAGGCCGATTGCCTTAGCAGCACCGGTAGAGTTGGGAACGATGTTGCAAGCGCCTGCACGGCTTCTTCTCAGATCGCCCTTTCTCTGAGGTCCGTCAAGGATCATCTGGTCACCGGTGTAAGCGTGAACAGTGGTCATGATACCGCTCATGATAGGTCTGCAGTCGTTCAGAGCCTTAGCCATGGGTGCTAAGCAGTTGGTGGTGCAGGAAGCTGCGGAGATAACGGTATCTTCGGGCTTCAGAGTCTTGTGGTTAACATTGTATACGATGGTAGGAAGGTCGTTACCTGCGGGAGCAGAAATAACAACTTTACGAGCACCGGCAGTGATATGTGCGGAAGCCTTCTCCTTAGAGGTGTAGAATCCGGTACACTCCAGAACTACATCAACCTTTAACTCACCCCAGGGAAGCTTGCTTGCGTCAGCTTCTTTGTAAATGGTGATGGTCTTGCCGTTAACAGTGATGCTGTCTTCGCCAGCCTCAACGGTGCTTGCATACTTGTAAACACCCTGAGAAGAATCATACTTCAACAGATGTGCCAGCATCTTAGGGCTGGTTAAATCGTTGATTGCTACTACTTCATATCCTTCTGCATCGAACATCTGTCTGAATGCAAGACGACCAATACGGCCAAAACCATTAATTGCTACTCTTACTGCCATTTTAGTTTCCTCCTAAAATTTTAATTTTATATCTTTTGGCTCCCTGTCAACCTCTCCGTTAACAGATTGTCAAAATTTTATCAGCAAAAACATTTTACCTAATTCCGGATTATAATTCAAGATGTAAATGAAAAATATTTGTGATTTTGTAGTAAATTTTACAGTTTGTTTAGAAATGCTATGGTTTTTCCCCCGATTTTTGCTATAATAGGTTCACCCACAGGGACGAACGCTCCACGGTCTGTCCGTGGATTCCGTTTTCCGTGTGGGAAATCGTATTTATGATAACCAGAAAGGATGAAAAATATGTCTATCAAAGCAGATTGTCATCTTCACTCTTCTTTTTCCGGAGATTCCCAGGCTCCCATGCCGGAGATGATTGATAAAGGAATTTCTCTCGGATTGGAAACCATGTGTTTCACCGAGCATAACGATTTTGATTATCCCCGCACCGAAGAAGGGCCGGGAACGATCTTTTTACTGAATACGGATTCTTATCTGTACGATGTGCTCCGCTGTCGTGCCAAATACGAAGGGAAAATGCGGATCCTCTTCGGCGTGGAGCTGGGCCTGCAGCCTCATCTGGCCGACCGCAACGAAGATTTTATCTCCTCCTATGATTTTGATTTTGTTATCGGCTCCACCCATCTTTGTAAGGGAATGGATCCCTATTATCCGGAATTTTTTGAGAAATTTTCCTCCGAGGAGGAGGCAGTCCGGGCCTATTTTGCGGAGACACTGGAAAACCTTCAGGTGCACGATGACTATGATGTTCTGGGGCATCTGGACTATATCGTCCGCGTGGCTCCCACCAAGGACAAGAATTATTCCTACGACAAGTATAAGGATGCCATCGATCCGATTTTAGAGCTGCTGGTACAGCAGGGAAAAGGTCTGGAGCTGAACACCGGAAGCTTCCGCTACGGTCTCAGACAGCCCCATCCCTGCACGGATGTCCTGCGCCGCTATCATGAGCTGGGCGGTGAGATCATCACCGTGGGAACCGATGCCCACAAACCTCAGGATGTAGGATCCTATCTGGATCTCGCCTCCGAGATTCTGCATCTGTGCGGTTTCAAATATTATACGATCTACGAGAAACGCAGCCCGGAATATCACAAGCTGTAATTTTTTTCTCCTTCGTAAAATAAAATACCCTCTTCTCTTTCAAAATAAAAACAAGAAAAAAGAAGAGGGTTTATTTTCAAGCCGTTCATTTATCAGCCGCCAACGGTGGGCGAACATTATTTACATCTTTATCATAGGATCATGGAACCACTTTGTCAATCGGTATTATTTCATTTTCTGCTATTTTATAACGGCAGCTCCTCGCAGTCCAGTACCCGGAAGCCGTGTTGTTGCAGCAGTTTGGCGAATACGCCCTGCCCGGGAATGAGGCGGCCGGTGAAAGTGCCATCGTAGATCTGGCCCACTCCGCAGCTGGGGCTTCTGGATTGTAAAATTGCCAGATCGATGCCGTTGTCTTCGGCGATCCGCAGGGCTTCCTCTGCGCCTTTCCGGAACTGCCTGTCCACACTTACTCCCTTGCAGTTCGTGATCACACCCTCCACGTTCTCCGCCGGATCTCGCGGTGTCGGAAGGCCTCCCAGCACCTCGGGGCATACCGGGATCACCTCATGTCCCGCCACATAGGCCGCCACGCGCTCACTGTAATTGTTTTTCCCGTTGTATTTGCAGTTTTCGCCCAACAGGCAGGCGCTGACCAGAATCTTCATGTTCTCTCCCGTTACAGTAACGGTGCAATCAGCCGCATAATGCACTGCCAGCCTCTTACTGCCCTGTTTTTTCTGCCATCCCGGTATTTATCCGTGACTTCCTCGCTGTCCTGAAGAAGTTCGTTAAAGTCTGCCTCAATATCGCGGATGGCATCGCAGCCGTGCATCCACACTCCATTTTCAAAATGATGATAGAGACTGCGGTAATCCATGTTGATGGTACCGACGGTAGCGGTATCCTCATCACAGAGCATCTGCTTCGCATGCAGGAAGCCCGGTGTGTATTCATAGATCCGCACGCCCTGACGCACCAGTCCGGAATAATAGGATCTGGTCACGCCGTAGATCACCTTCTTATCCGGAATACCGGGGGTAAATACCCTGACATCCACACCGCGTTTTGCCGCCAGCCCCAGTTCTCTCGTCATCTCATCGCTGATGATCAGATAAGGAGTTGCCACGTAAAGGCGTTTTTTCGCTGTCTTGATCAGGTTCAGGTAGACATTCTCGCCCACCGGTTCTCCGTCCAGCGGGGAATCCGCATAGGGCTGTACATATCCGGAAGCCTTCTGCGCATTTCCGTCTTCTGTACCTTCCTGTGACGCCTTCAGATATTTTTCATAATCGGTATCCGTCTGCCCCATAACATTCCACATTTCCAGAAACATCATGGTAAAATTCTGTACCGCCCTTCCGGTCAGCTTCACTCCGGTATCCTTCCAGTAGCCGTAAGGGTGAGTGATGTTAAAATACTCATCCGCCAGATTATATCCACCGGTAAAACCGACTTTTCCGTCGATGACCATGATCTTGCGATGGTCACGATTGTTCATAAAAATATTTAAAAACGGCACTACATAGTTAAACACCCGGCACTGTGCCCCGATGGCATTCATCCGGTCGATAAAGCTTTTGTCCAGAAACCCGATGCAGCCCACATCATCATATAAAATGCGGACTTCCACGCCTTCCGCCGCTTTCCTTGCCAACACATCCTTCAGCCTGGCGAAGGCTTCCGCCTCCTCTATGGCATGATACTCCAGAAAAATAAAATGCTTTGCCTTCTCCAGCTCCCGCAGCTGCTCCTCATATCCCAGATAGGCCTCCGGATAAAATTTCACATCCGTTCCGTTGTATACCGGGTAGTTGCCGTATTTCCAGATATAGTAACACTGGTTGGCAACCAGCGGATTTTCTTCCTCCAGCTGCTGCACCACGGTTTCATCCTGTGGATTTAAGGGAATCAGTTTTCCGTCAATGTCCTCAAACCTGCGGATGACCTTGTGCATGACCTCTTTATGTCCGAACAGTCCGTAAATACACAATCCGAACACAGGGAATGCAAGTATCACAATGATCCAGGGCATCTTAAATGCGGCATTGGTATGCTTTCCGTAGATTCTGAGCGCCACCGCCAATGCCAGCAGGCTGGTGATCAGTGAAATCACGGAGGAATACTGATATAACCGGATCATCAGCAACAGCAGCCATAATATCTGCAACAGTACCGCAATCGCTGCAAATGCGATTCTGCCTATGCTGTTTTTCACATTTCCTTTCACTTCCGAACGCATCTGTTTTTTCTCGCCCATGAGTATCCTCTTTTGTTCCTGTAGATTACCGAGATCGGCGTTTCCTCCCCTCATAGGATGCATTTTTTGCCTGCAGGCAGTCTCGTATGCATCCTATGGGTGAGATTATTACTTCATCGTACAACAGTTCCGGAAAAATCTCAAGAGTTCTTCCGGCTACAACTGCCCTCTTTTGTCTGCTTATCCGCAGTTTCTGTCACACAGTACCACTACCGTACTCGGTGTGGTCTGAGCCGGAATGCTTCTCGTGGAAGAAGCATAGCTGACCACGAGATTATGATTGGCGGGGCTTGCTTGAAAATACTGGTTGTTCACGGTACGCACATCCACGGTGCCGTCCAGGTTTAACTGCAATGTCTGCTCCTCATTGATCAGGGAATTGTTGTAGTAGCTCACATCCACATTCCGGTCGCTTCTCTCTTCAGCCACTACCACTGCAGTATACTGAGGCGGATAGATCAGGGGCATGGGCGCATCGTTGCGATACCAGAACGTAGCCATCATTCCCACAGACAGTGTGGTAAAGTCCACCACATAGGTATCGGGGTTGATAAAAAAGTTCACAGTATTGCCGTCCGTATCCTCGATAGCGGCAAATAACAGGCATCCATCGGCTCTGCGGCCTCCCTGTCCTGCCGGCACCAGATCCACAATCGTTCCCTTCATGGAACAGAAGCTGTTTCTTCTCATAGGTCTCTGAAACGAAAATCGATAATCCATAGTCTCTCCTGTGAATTATAAAAGCTTTCTTCTATTATATGCACGCCCCCGCTGTTGATGTTACGTGTCGTGATAAAAATATAGGACCACTATTGTAAAATAGTGATCCCTGTTTTCCTACAGGACAATAGTCCCGCCGCCCAGTACATGCTCGCCCTGATAAAATACCATAGCCTGTCCCGGTGTTGCCGCACGCACCGGTGCGTCAAAAGTGCAAAGTACTTTGCCGTCCGGCTGTTTTGTAAGGGTTCCGTATTCTCCCTTATGGTTGTAACGGATCTTTGCCAGCACTCTGACAGGCTCCGTCAAATCCTCCACTGCCATGTAATTCACACGGTCGCACAATACTTTATCGGTAAAAAGCTCCTGATTGGAACCGATAACGACTTCATTAGTCTCCGGTCGGATGGCTGTAACAAATACTCTCTCTCCCATAGGCAGTTCCAGTCCTCTGCGCTGTCCCAGGGTATAATGGGTGATCCCCTTATGACGGCCTAAAATTCTGCCGTCCTCCGTGACAAAATTGCCCGGGCCCGGCACCTTTTCTCCGGCTTCCCTGTCGATAAAGGAGGCATAATCATTGTCCGGCACGAAACAGATCTCCTGACTGTCCGGCTTATGGGCCACCGGAAGTCCCGCTTCCTCTGCCATGGCCCGGATCTCGTCCTTGGTATATTCTCCCACCGGCATCAGCGTATGCGCCAGCTGCTCCTGGGTCAGATTATACAGGGCATAGGTCTGATCCTTGGCTGCGGTGACGGAATTGCGGATGGCAAAACGGCCGTTTGGCAGCCTGTCGATCCTCGCATAATGTCCCGTGGCAATATAGTCCGCACCGATCTCCAGGCTTCTCTGTAACAGGGATTCCCACTTCACATAACGGTTGCAGGCGATACAGGGATTGGGGGTGTGGCCTCTTAAATACTCCGCCACGAAATAATCCATGACATGGCATTTGAATTCCTTCTTGAAATTCATGACATAATAAGGAATCTCCAGTCTCTGTGCCACTCTTCTGGCATCGTCCACCGCCGACAGTCCACAACAGCCGCCGTTGGCTTCCTTGGCCGCTTCCTCTTCGTCCTGCCAGATCTGCATGGTGACTCCGATCACATCATAGCCCTGTTCTTTTAATAACATGGCTGCCACGGAGGAATCCACTCCCCCGGACATGCCCACTACTACTTTTTTCTTCATAGATCTTAATAGTCTTCCTCTTCTTCGCCCTCACTGATGTCGTTCTTGGGCTTTTGCAGACCTTCGATGGTGATATGATTCTTCTCCGCATAATCCCACAGGGCTGCATGGATGGCTTCCTCTGCCAGCAGGGAGCAGTGTACCTTTACGGGAGGCAGTCCGTCCAGAGCCTCCATTACGGCCTTGTTCGTTACCTGCAAAGCTTCCTGGATGGTCTTACCCTTTACCAGTTCGGTCGCCATGGAGCTGGTAGCTACAGCGGCGCCGCACCCGAAGGTCTTGAACTTTGCTTCCCGGATGATCCCGTTCTCGTCAATGTCTAAGAACATTCTCATAATATCTCCGCACTTTGCGTTGCCTACGGTACCTACGCCGCTGGCATCCTCGATCTCCCCGACATTTCTGGGGTTCTGAAAGTGGTCCATTACTTTTTCACTGTACATGTATCCGTTATCCTCTTCTTTCTCACTTAGTTGTTCTTCTGGCTTTTCATAAAATCTTCATACAAAGGAGACATATCCCGCAGTCTCTGTACGATCTTTTTCACTTCTTCCGCCACGATGTCCATCTCTTCCTTCGTGGTCTCCTCGGACAAAGTCAGACGTAAGGAACCATGAGCTTCCTCATGTTTTAAGCCGATGGCCAGCAGCACATGGGAAGGATCCAGGGATCCGGAAGTACATGCAGAACCGCTGGAAGCGCAGATGCCCTTCATATCCAACATGATCAGCATGGATTCTCCTTCGATGAACAGGAAGGAGAAGTTAATATTGTTCGGAAGTCTCTTCGTGCGGTGGCCGTTCAGCCAGCAGTGGGGAATCTCGTTCTCCAGACGTCCAATCAGATAGTCACGCAGTTCGATCTCCTTGCGGGTCTTGGTGTCCATAATACGCATGGCACGCTCTACGGCCGCTCCCAGTCCCACGATACCGGGGATATTCTCCGTACCGGCCCTGCGGCTTCTCTCCTGTGCTCCGCCGTGTACAAAAGAGCGGATCTTCACCCCTTTACGGATATATAGGAAGCCAATCCCCTTGGGGCCGTTTAATTTGTGGCCGCTGGCACTGAGCATGTCGATGTGCATTTCGTCCACATTGATGGGCACCTGCGCATAAGCCTGTACCGCATCGGTATGGAACAATACCCCGTGCTCTTTCGCGATCTCACCGATCTCGGCGATAGGTTCAATGGTACCGATCTCGTTATTGGCAAACATCACGCTGATCAGAATGGTGTCGGGACGAATGGCGGCTTTCAGCTCGTCCAGGCTGATCAGACCGTCTCTGTCCACGTTCAGATAGGTGATTTCAAAACCTCTCTTCTCCAGATACTCACAGGTATGAAGAATGGCATGATGCTCGATTTTCGTGGTAATAATATGTTTTCCCTTGGAAGCGTAAGCTTCTGCGGTGGCTTTCAGCGCCCAGTTATCGGACTCGGAACCGCCGGCGGTAAAATAGATCTCTTCCGGCTTCGCCCCCAGACTGTCCGCAATGGTCTGGCGGGCATGATCCATAGCCTTCTTGCTCTCGGCTCCCAGACTGTAGATGGTGCTGGCATTGCCGTAGTATTCACTGAAATACGGGAGCATCGCATCCACGACCTCCGGTGCTGTTTTGGTAGTCGCTGCATTATCTAAATATATCATATTGCCTCATTTCTGCATATTTCATGCTGGTTTCGCTGCTATTCATGATAGCATTCACTTTACGGTTCTGTCAACAAGGTCGGGGGAATATACTTTTGCAAGATCTTTTATTCGAAAAGGGTCCATATTCTGCTTATGAAGCATGCAAAACGCCATCCCCTGATCTTCGGTACTTTACTTCTGACCGTTACCGGTCTGATCACCCGCGTCATCGGTTTTTTTTACCGGATCTATCTGTCCAGGCTCTTCGGAGAAGAAGGTATGGGCATCTATCAGCTACTCAGCCCGGCACTTTCCCTCTCCTTTTCCCTGACTGCAGCGGGTTACCAGACCGCTATCTCTAAATTTGTCGCTGCCAATACTGCCGGGCGGCAGTCCGATGACCTGAAGACACTGTTTGCGGGAGTCAGTCTCACGCTTCCGTTGTCTCTTGTGACCAATGCTGTTTTATTCCTGGCAGCAGATCCCATCGGCACCTTTCTGTTAAAAGAACCCCGTACTGTATCCATGCTGCGGATCCTGTCCTTTTCCGTCCCCTTTGCCGCGTTTCATGCCTGTATCAACGGCTATTTCTATGGAAAAAAGAAAGCTTCCGTTCCCGCTCTCACCCAGCTTCTGGAACAGCTTGCCAGAGTCGGCTGTGTCTTTCTCGTCACCGGAGCCGATCTGGCTAAGGGACGCACTCCCTCCATCAATGCTGCGGTCTTAGGCCTGACCGTAGGCGAGATCCTGTCCATGCTGATTGCTCTGATCTGCCTGTACATACACCTGTATCCGGGCGTCGGTGTCCTTTCCCTGCAAAATATCTGTCCTTCTTTTCCGGTCTACCGGAATCTGTTGGGAATGGCCCTGCCGCTGACCGCCAACCGTATCGTCCTGAATATTTTGCAAAGCATTGAAGCCGTATCCATTCCCCAGAAGCTTCTGCTCTACGGTTATGATACCACCACGGCCTTAAGTGTATACGGAGTTCTCACCGGCATGGCCATGCCCATGATCTTTTTTCCCAATGCCCTGACCAGCTCCGTGGCGGTGCTTCTTCTTCCCACCATCTCCGAAAACCATGCAAAAGGGGACCGGGATGCCGTCTTAAACGACACCTTACGCACCGTAAAATATTGCAGCCTCATGGGTTTCCTTTGTCTGTGTATTTTTTTGTTTCTGGGTAACTGGATGGGAACGGAACTGTTCCACAGTGAGCTGGCCGGACATTTTATCGTAACCCTGGGATTCATCTGTCCCTTCTTGTATCTGG
Organism: uncultured Acetatifactor sp.; assembly: GCA_934436435.1. GTDB lineage: Bacteria > Bacillota > Clostridia > Lachnospirales > Lachnospiraceae > Acetatifactor. The sequence goes on from CAKSAN010000011.1 coordinate 140,610, forward strand.
ATACCACCCTCTCCAGCATCTTGCAGGGATTGGGAATGGCGGGGCGGATCTTCTTCTCCAACGTGATCTGTCTTCTGATCCGGCTGCTGTTCGTATTTTTTGCCATCCCCCGGATCGGTATGCAGGGATATCTGTGGGGCATTCTGGTAAGCCAGCTGGTACTGGCCGGAATCTATTTTTTGTGTCTGTACCGTTTTTTCCAAAAGAACACAGTCTCCTGAATGATCCGCACAAAAATACCTCCGGTGCCGGGCTTACGCCTGACAGACGGAGGTAACTGTTCTTATTCTGATTCTATTTCGCAAATACAGTCTTGCTTCCCACGAAGTACTGGTACTGCTGTAAAATCTGATCCTTACGCATGTCCGAGATCGCTTTCTCCACATCCAGGGAATGAATATCGCTGTCTCTGCCGATGTATCCGAAATCGTCCTGCTTGTGGAAAGTAAGGGAAATGTCATCCAGCGCTGCATTGGCGGAGGGCTTCTGTGTCTGCTCCGCGGCCCGACCTGCCTTACCGGTATCTATCTGCTTCGAAGGTGCTACATGAGATTCTGCTCCGGCCTCTTCCACGATCACTGTCCTGGCCGGCTGCTTTGTGTAATCCGGCATCTGTATGCTGTAGTCCTGCATTCTGCCGATTCCGTTCATTCCGCTGATTCCCATGTACTCACCTCCTTGTCCTTTGTTTTTACGATGCCGCATTCCATTTTACCGAACGATTGTTATGAAATGCGATATTTTATCTTCTTTTCAACTATAATATCGACTGATTTTATGAAAAGTTAAGTCCTGCTATGATTTTAATTATGATTCTTGTCGTTGAGAACACTCTTCAGTTCATCCATGAAGGTATTCACGTCCTTGAATTCCCGGTATACGGAAGCAAATCTTACATAAGCCACCGCATCCAGATCCTTTAACTTATTCATCACGAGTTCACCGATGGTTTCGCTGGGGATCTCCCGTTCTTCCCGGTTGAAAATCTCGTTCTCCACCTCATCCACCAGAGTTGTGATCTGCTGTGCGCTGACCGGACGCTTATGGCAGGCTCTGAGCACTCCGGCCTCGATCTTGGAACGGTCATAGGCCTCCCTGTTGTTATCCTTTTTAATAATGATCAGCGGGATCGTCTCTATCTTCTCATAAGTGGTGAACCGCTTACCGCATTCATCACATACACGACGGCGGCGAATGGAGTTGTTATCTTCCGCCGGTCTCGAATCGATGACTCTGGTATTTTCATGGCTACAGAACGGACATTTCATAGGCATCCTCCTTATAAAAACCACGTGTTATTTATGTTAAGATTATAGAAGATTCAGCAGTTAATGTCAACTAAAATTATGTCCGGACCGATCTGTCTTATGTCCTTGTACGGAATGACAATATTGGGTTCGCAGCGCAAGAATCCCAGCCACTGATTTCCGCCCGGCACCATGATCTTACAGATGCATCCACTACACTCATCGAACTCCAGGTCGCACACATGCCCCAGCTTTTTGCAATCTCTGACATTGATCACATCTTTGCATTTCAATTCTGAGAAAAGCATCCCTTGCTCCTCCCGGTTTCTTTCTATATTATTATATGCTCCCCGTCATTTCCCGTTCGGGAAAAACTGGAAAATCCTTCTTTCCGGTATATCCTCTCCCGCTCCTGTGAATAATGTAGTTATCAAAGTCGTAACTATTCAAAAACAACATCGGGAGGTCTCTATGGTACAGGGAAAAGTGGAAATCTGCGGCGTCAATACAGCAAAGCTGCCTTTATTAAAAGCAGCGGACAAGGAAGCTCTCTTTGCAAAGATCCGCGAAGGGGACACTGCTGCCAGAGAGACCTATATCGAAGGGAACTTGCGCCTGGTCTTAAGCGTAATCAAACGTTTTTCGGGCAGTGCGGAAAATGTGGATGATCTGTTTCAGATCGGGTGTATCGGCCTGATCAAGGCCATCGACAATTTTGATGACACTCTGGGAGTGAAGTTCTCGACCTATGCGGTTCCAATGATTATCGGAGAAATACGAAGATTTTTGCGGGATAACAATAGTATTCGTGTCTCCCGCTCCCTGAAGGATACCGCCTACAAAGCCATCTACGCCAGAGATACCCTGACACGTAAGAACCTAAAGGAGCCCACCGTGGAAGAGATTGCCGCAGAAGTCGGCATCCCCAAGGAAGACATTGTTTATGCCCTGGATGCCATGCAGAACCCCATGAGCCTCTACGAACCGGTCTACACCGACGGCGGGGACACCCTCTATGTCATGGATCAGATCAGTGACAAAAAAAATAAGGAAGAGACCTGGGTGGAACATCTCTCCCTCAGTGAAGCCATGAAACGCTTAAACGACAGAGAGCGTCATATTATCTCGCTGCGTTTTTTCGAAGGCAAGACCCAGACCGAGGTTGCCGACATAATCGGCATCTCCCAGGCACAGGTCTCCCGTCTGGAAAAAAATGCATTGAAAGCAATGCGGGGCTATCTTACTGCGTAAGACCGGATCTGCGAAATCCCTGTAAAACATGATACAGCATCCAAAAGATCACGTATCCGATCATGGCTCCCAGCACATTCGTCAAAATATCGTCGATCTGAAAATAACCTCTGCCAGTGATCAGCTGGAATGTTTCCACTCCCAGGCTTGTAACAAACGCGGCAAATGTATTTCTGAAAAAGCCCCGCAGCCAGGGAAACGCCCAGGGACATACAAATCCGTAGGGAATAAAAAGCAGCACGTTTTCCACTACGAAGGCATTGTTTCTTGTATTGATCCCCCAGGTGGAGAAAAGCTCCAGATCCATCCCACGGATCCTGCTGCCGTCCTCTCTGGAGAAAAAAGTGATCACCAGTATGATCATAAGGTACAGAGAAAAAGCCATGAGGCCCGCCATAGGAAACGTTTCTTTCCCTTTTCGCTCTCTCCTGGCATTCATTCCATTCAGGATCAGTCCCATCACAGCACCTGCCATTATCCCGTAAGGCAGGTACTGCATGGCTTCACCTAAATCCTTTATTATATATTTCCAAATCATTCTTTCTTCATCCTATATCTGTCTCTTAAGATTCCCGTTTCACATCTGATAAGCGTCCCAGTGAGAAGGGGCCTCATCCCATAGCTTCTTATCCTCAAACAATCTGTCGTTCATCCAGCCCACCGCATCCACCACGCCGTCTTCATCAAAGGAAAACAGGGCTCTCTGCTTTTTTTCTTCCGGTGTCTTAAAATAGTTAAAGGGCTCCGGCCAGACCGTCACCAGAAGCTTCTTGCCGCCTTCCGGATCCTCAGGATCCGTGGTCTGTTCCAGGCGGTAGCGCATTCCCTGATGGCAGCCGGTAAATTCCGTTTTCTTCAAATATTCCATGGATAATATGTCATCACGTTGTATCATGTCTTTTTCCTTCGAATGTTTGTCTATAACCCCGTTACTTTATATAGTATCATGTATCCCGACCGAATGCAAAGTCAAATATGCAGACTGATCTCCTTTTTCAACTGCCGCATAATCTTTTTCTCCAGTCTGGAAATATAGGATTGCGAGATTCCCAGGAGACTGGCCACTTCCTTCTGGGTCATTTCCTGTCCGTCCACCGTTCCCAGACCAAATCTAAGGCTTACGATGGTCTTCTCCCGCTTGGATAACTTGCTCACGGCATTCATCAAAAGCTTCCGCTCCACTTCATTTTCAATGCCCCGGTAGATCACATCCTCATCCGTTCCGAGAATATCCGACAAAAGCAATTCATTGCCGTCCCAGTCCACATTCAGAGGTTCATCGATGGACACTTCCATTTTCGTCTTGTTGTTCCGACGCAGATACATCAATATTTCATTTTCAATACACCGGGAAGCATAGGTCGCCAGCTTGATATTTTTTTCCGGATTAAAGGTATTGATGGACTTGATCAATCCTATGGTACCAATGGAGATCAGATCCTCCACCCCCACTCCGGTATTATCAAATTTCTTGGCTATGTAAACCACGAGACGCAGGTTATGTTCGATGAGGATTGCTTTTGCCTCATCCTCGTATTCCGTTCCAAGATCACCGATCACCTGATTTTCCTGCTCGCTGGGCAGGGGCGGCGGCAATACCTCCGCACCTCCGATATAGTGGATATCCCCTTTCCGGTGCAGCAGATAAGGTTCTCTGCGCATCATTTTAAACTGCATTTTTCCCGGTATTGCTATCTTTAAGATCATATTTACTCCTATCTGCCACATAAGCCCCGCCGGTTTGTCCGGCTCTTTTATTTTATTTTGAAATATTATCTTAAAGTGTCTTTCTCCTTCTTCTTTCGTGTCCGTTCATCTCCCGCAGCAGCGCCGGATGTAACAGCATTGGGATCTCTTCACCCGCGATCTCCTCCCCGCTCACTGCCAGATATACATTCCTGTATTCCCGTTCCACGCCCTGACTTATGATCGTCATTTGCGGCACCGGATACCCCTTAAGGATCCCGCTCTTTTTCCCCACACTGTGATAGGGAATCGCCCGGAAACCAGACAGCCCCTCCGGCCACAGCCGGTAAAATACCCGCGCATCCAGCACGGACACCGGTGCCCCGCTGATAGGTTCGGTCAGGGTGTTGCCGGAGTCTACCAGTGCATGAATGCGTAACGTTTCCACCGTACCCTGCAACACTACGTCGCAATAACCGGCATGTTCCTTCTCCCGTTTCCGTCCCCGTAATAACAGCCAGACGGAGAACGCTCCCATCCCCAGGACCATGCCGATCCCGGGCAGAAACTTTCGACCCACGGGGAATCCCCGAAGCAATGCCGCCAGAATCCCTCCGATCAGAAAGGTGGATAACATCAGTTTCCGGAAATAGCTCCACAGAGCTCTCAGGCTGCGGATGGAAAATGTCGCATACAGCATAAGCAGAGTTCCCGGCAGAAAGCAAAACAAAAGCTTTCCGGATGCTGTTCCCTTCCATAAAAAAGGAAGTAAGTAGCACCCCGCTCCCACTCCTGCCCCCGCAAACAGCCGATACCACGTGGCAGTGTGGCCCATGCTGTGATCCACCAGACTTAAGAGCAGTAGATTCATACCGAAATTCAGGAGGAACAGACTGTCTAAGTAGAGTTCATAATGCATCACACCCCTCCTTCAGAATCATTATAAGGGGTGTCATCAGCAGATTTTGTCAAATTTTCATCCGCCGGAACCTTTTTCTTTCCATGGTTTTCGACATTGTCCCCGGGAAACCGTGACTGCCGTCACTCCCCGGGAGCTGTCGTCTCCTCCGGTTCTTCGGTCTTCTCCAGTCCCAGATAAGGTAAAATATTTTCGTACAATTGTCTTATGATCGGTGCCGCCACCTGCCCGCCGTAATAGACGCCCTGGGGATTATTAATGATGGCAATGGCGATAACCTGAGGATCATCCGCCGGAGCGAAACCGATAAAAGAAGAAATATAGCGTCCGCTGCCGCGGGGAAGGGTCTGACTGGTGGCCGTCTTGCCGCCGACGCGGAAGCCCTGCACCTGCCCGTTCCTTCCGGAACCTTCCGCCACTACCATTTCCAGAATGTAGCGCATGGTGGCAGAAGTCTCCTCCGATACGATCCCCGTCTGCACCGGATAGGAAAAAGTCTCTTCCACTTCCCCGTCACGATTCAGAGCCTCGATCCCAAAGTGGGGAGTGATTCGGTTGCCGCCATTGATAATGGACGAAGCCGTGGTTAAAAGCTGGACGGCTGTGATCTGAAAGGACTGTCCAAAAGCCACCGTAGCCAGCTCCACATTTCCCATATCCTCCTTTTTGTGCATGATGGTCCCGGCCTCTCCCGGCAGGTCGATGCCGGTCCGCTGCTTTAAACCGAACTGTTCAAAATAATGGTAATAATTGTCCACACCGAGACGCAGACCTACGGAGATCAGGGCCGGGTTACAGCTGTTCTCCATACACTGCACAAACGTCTGGCTTCCGTGCCCCGCGACTTTATGGCACCGGATCTTACGGTCATCCACAATGATGAAGCCCGGACAGGAAAAGTTGCTTTCCGGGGTCACCGCGCCCGCTTCCAATCCCGCAGCAGCGGTAATGATCTTGAAGGTGGAACCCGGTTCGTAGGTATCGTTGATGCAGCCGTTGCGCCACATGGCATTCAGTTTCTCCTGCCTCTGTTCCGCCGTCAGAGTGGCCGGATCCACGGTCACAATGTTTCCCTCCTCCGTCACTTGTGTCAGTTCCGGCAGAGTGTAGGGATCGTTTAAATCAAACTCCGGATAATTTACCATGGCCAGGATCTCGCCGTTTTTCGGATTCATGGCCACAATGTATACACTGTCCGCCTCCTTGGTGGCACAGGCCTGTGCTGCCAGCTGCGTGGCGTACTCCTGGATGTTACGATCAATGCTGATCCTTAAGTCTTTTCCCGGAACCGGCTCCACCCGGCGTTCTCCTGCCGTATCCACCTCAATGCCTTTGGCATCCGTGATGGTCAGAATCATTCCAGGCTCCCCCTGCAGGGTCTCTTCATATACCACTTCCAATCCGATGATCCCCTGATTGTCCCCTCCGGTAAAACCCAGTACTTTACTGGCCAGGTCTCCGTATGGATAATATCTCTTATAATCTTCGTCTACTTTTACTCCTGCCAGATCATATTCCCGGATCCGGTCCCCGATGGTCTTATCCACATTGCTTTTGACCCGTTCGATGGAGGAATATTTTTCCACACGTTTCCTGGCCTCCTCCTCGGAGATCCCCAGTTCCTTTACCAGCATGGCAATCACCTGTTCCGGCTCCTCGATCTGGTTGTGGATCACGGATACGGTGCAGACCGTCTTGTTATCTGCCAGTATCACCCCGTTCCGATCCAGAATGCGTCCTCTCGCTGCCTTGATACTGCGTTCTCTTTCATGCAGCCTGGTGGCCGCCTCCTCGTAGTAATCTGCCCTCCATATCATCAGATACAAAAGTCTCCCCAACAACCCGCAAAGTACTGCCGCACATATAAAAAATATGGTCATGATCTTTTTCCGGTGAAAAAAACGATTCTGATGATCCGCCATAAAAAAACCTCGCAACAAGAGCTTTTTATATTTTATTGCTCTCGTTGCGAGGTTATGTAAACTATTCTTCCCGCTGGTTCAGCAGATTATTGTTGATCGGGCTGTCACCCATGGTATCGTCGCCGCCGACATCCGCTCCCGTGACGGGATCGATGAGTCCTCCGTCAATGGGACTTACCAGATAACCGGTAGCAGGATCCGTGGGATAATTTCTCCAATCCTCTGTGACGGTAGTAGTGTCATCTCCCTGACCATCACCGGTTCCGTCTCCTCCGGTCTGATCGTCTCCGTTTTGACCGTCAACGGTTCCGTCTCCATTGTTCTGATTCTCACCGTCTTCGGGTTTCTGGGTATACTGGCTGGTGATCTCGATTTGTTTCTCGTTAAGCTCCTGAATCTCCTTCTCAGAGAGTTCTTCTGTCATGAAGATATTCAGGTAAGGAAGTACTTCCGTCAAAACATTTCTCACAATACCGGTAGCGAACTTCGCATCATCCTGCGGTGATGCATTGGCACGATCCACGACCACATAGATGGCGATCTGGGGATCATCTGCCGGTGCATATCCCATAAAGGATACCACGTATTCGCCGTTTTTACGGGGAATGGTCTCTGCGGTACCGGTCTTGCCGCCGATGGCGTAACCTGCGGGTCTTGCGGTTCTACCGGTTCTGCGGTCACCGCCCTCTTCCATAACGGTAGCCCGGCAATACTGGCGGATCTTCGTCGAAGTGCTCTCGGAGATAGTCTGACGCAGCACTCTGGGCTCGATGTTTTCCACCGTTGCACCGCTGGAATTGGTAATCTTGTCCACAATATGCGGCTCATAATAGTAACCGCCGTTGATCAGGGAGCAGAATCCCGTGATCATCTGTATCATCGTCACATTGAAGTTCTGTCCAAAACTGTTGGTGGCCAGATCGGCGCTGCCCATCTGGTCTACCGGAAACAGGAGACTTGCGGTTCTCGCCTCTCCTGCCAGATCCACGTTCGTCTTCAATCCGAAATTAAAGGTCTGCTGGAATTTGGCAAATTCCTCTTTTCCCAGGGTGGCTGCGATCTTCATCAGGGCCACGTTGCAGGACCAGGCGATGGAATCCTGTACCGATACATCACCCTCACCGCCGGAACGATAGCTGTGGCATTTGATCGTATGTCCGCCGACTTCCAGAGAGCCGTTACACTGGTAATGTTCATTGCCCGTGATGGCACCGCTCTCCAGTGCCGCCGCCACGGTGAAAGGCTTCGCCGTGGATCCCGGTTCATAGGTGTTGGAGATACAGTAGTTCTTCCACAGGTAATTCAGGTTGTCCAACAATTCATCATCCGTTAAGGCATCAATGTCTTCCTGCGTAAAATAGGTATCCGTCTTGGTCAGGACCTCATAGCCGCTGGCATTGGTCACCATCTCGATCTTACGGGATCCCAGAAGCGCATCTGTATTTCTGGTATCGTTCAGATCATAGGTCGGATAGCTTGCCATGGCCAGAATATTACCGGTATTGACTTCCATAATGATACAGCCCACATTCTCAGCACCGTTGCCGGGATGTACCGCATCCTTATGCTCTTCATTAAACTGCTTCAGATATTTTTCCACGATTCCCTGAATATTGGCATCAATGGTACTGTGCACTGTGTTGCCGTCCACGGCGGGCTTGATAGTCCGCTCCAGATTGGCATCGTCGTTCAGATACCCATACTCTCTTCCGGTAGTTCCGTTCAGGACATCATTGTAATACTCTTCCAGTCCATACTGCCCCTTATTATCCGATCTGGCGAATCCGATGACATCCGCCGCCAGAGAACCGTTAGGATAGACTCTCTTATATTCTTCCTGGAACCAGACACCCTTGATCTTGCTGTCCTCCAATGCCGCCGCCTGGAATCCGCTGATCTGATCGTAACTCAGTCTCCTGAGGGGTACATACCAGGAGGAATCCGGATGGCTCGTCACATACTGTCTCACCGCGGTCATGTCCAGATCCGGGAAATTCGAAGACAATGCCTCCATAGTCGGTTCCAGATAAGAATCACGGCTCAGCATAACATAGGAGTCAATGACCAGATTATATACTTTCTCGCTGACAGCCAGCTTTGTTCCCTTGGCATCTACGATGTCTCCGCGGCGAAACGGCAGCGTTACAGAATCATATTTCTGCTGTGACAGCACCTGTTTTTCGTAGATGGCGCCGTCCGCCTTCACGATCCATGACAACCGGACAGACAGCAGAATAAATGCCAGTATGATCAGGGCATACAGGCATAAAAGCTTCTTCTGCATTTTTATGGAAAATCTCTTGGGTTTCTGTTCCTTCACACTTCGGGCCTCCCGGGCTTATTTCTGACTGGCATCCGCCTGACGCATGTAATCATTGCTAATGCTCTCATAAGGAATCACCTGTCCCTCGGCAGCATACGTCATCCCCAGTTCACCAATAGCAATTCTCTTGATCTCTTCCAGATTGATATTGCTGGTGATCCGGCTGTACTCTTCGTCATTGGACAGTTTCAGAGAGTTCAGTTCACTCTCCATTCTGGATACCTCTGTGATCTTCGTGGTCAGTTCTGACTGCATCTGAATATAATTTACCAGAAAAAAGGCGCAGGCGATCAAGGCTCCCATCAGAAAGGTGACGTAGCCGATACTCATATGTCTTGCTTTTTCTCTGTTTTTTCTCGTCTCATGAGACAACTGTCTCCGGGGTTCTTCCATTTGTCTCCGGATCTGTAAATCTCTTGCTGTATTATCATATATGTAAGGAGTATTGCTTACTCTGCTTCTTCTCTGTGCCATACTCTTTCTCCCCACTTTCACTTATAAATACTTATAATTTTTATTTCCTTAGATTATTTCTTCTCAAATACCCGAAGCTTTGCGCTCTTGGATCTGCTGTTTACTTCCAACTCTTCCGCACCGGGAAGGATCGGCTTTCTGGTGATCACTTTTCCTTTAGAGACCTTACCGCATACGCACACCGGAAATTCCGGAGGGCAGGTGCAGGGATTTTCATTCCTGCGGAACGCATTCTTCACGATCCGGTCTTCCAGCGAATGGAAGGTAATAATACAGAATCTTCCGCCGGGGTTCAGCAGATCGATCAGCTCGTCCAATGCCTTTTTCAGCACTTCCAGTTCCTGATTGCATTCGATACGGATCGCCTGAAAAGTCTGCTTGGAAGGATGTCCGTTCTGCCGCATCTTTGCCGGAACTGCGGCTTTGATGATCTCGTTTAATTCAAAGGTGGTCTCAATAGGCTTGTCCGCCCTGTTTTTCACAATGTGTTTCGCTATATTCTTGGCAAAAGGATCTTCGCCGTAATCCCGGATGATGTGATACAGTTCCATCTCGGAATAATTGTTGACGATATCTCTCGCCGTAAGGGTCTGTCTGCGATCCATACGCATGTCGAGAGGGGCATCAAACCGATAGGAAAATCCTCTGTCTTCCGTATCCAGCTGATAGGAAGATACTCCCAGATCCAACACGATCCCATCCACGCCGGTGACACCGTATTCTCTGAGGGCTTCCACCGCATTCACGTAATTGTTGCGGATCACAGTCACTTTATCCCCGAAGGGCTGTAATCTTGCAGACGCTGCCGCAATAGCCGCATCATCCTGATCGATCCCGTAAAAATGTCCGTTTTGCAGGCGGCTGCACACTTCGTAGGCATGTCCTCCGCCACCTAAGGTTCCGTCCACATAGATGCCGTCCGGTCTGATATTCAGTTGTTCGATGGTCTCATGTAACATCACAGAATAATGTTTGAATTCCACGACGGTCATCCTTTCTCAGTCACGTTTTTTCGCTTGTTAAATGGTCAGCCCCAGTCCTTCCATAGCGCTGGTGATCTCATCCATATCGGCATCGGAGTTCATGCTCTCCCATTTATCCTTGCTCCAGATCTCCACGCGGCTGCCGACGCCGACCAGTACCACGTCTTTTTCCAGTCCGGCGAACTCTCGCAAGTGTGCCGGCAACAGGATTCTTCCCTGCTTGTCCACTTCTACCGTAGCCGCACCGGCCAGGAAGAAACGGGCGAATTGTCTTGCTTCCTTATTGATCAGAGGTAATGAGGTCAGCTTCTGTTCAAAAGCATTCCAGTCATCGTTGGCATACACAAATAAGCAGCCATCCATTCCCTTGGAAATCACAAATTCCTCACCTAAGACTTCTCGGAATTTCGCCGGAATGATCAACCTGCCTTTCGTATCTAACGTATGGTTGTACTCGCTCATAAACATCGCACTCACCACCATTCATCCAAAAGGGGACTGCCACGAAAGGAGGACATTTTTTCAAAAATCTACCACTTTGTGGCACTTACCTCCACTTTCTCCCACTTTTATTATGATTTTATACTAAAATAGGGGATTTTACAAGAGAAATCAAGTGGCTTTTTTCGACAGCGCCACGCAAAAAAGCGCCCTGTCTTACGACAAAGGCGCTTTTTTCTACTATATCTGGTATAAAAATAAGAGCAAACACTATATCTATGTATTTGCTCTTATTTCGTCATTCTTAATAATTTTTAAAAAATTTTTAATTATTTTCCACCTTCGGCTGCTTTTTCAGTCGGATGCGTATCACAACGTCCATCACCACTGCAAAAATCACCATACACAGGGATAATACCTGAGATACGGCAAGGGTCGTACCCGGAATAAACAGGGTGTCGGTGCGGATCCCTTCGATCCAGAATCTGCCCAGTCCATAGCCTCCGAAGTACAGCAGACAGATCTCTCCCTGAAACTTCTTGTGCTTGCGGTATACCAGCATAAGGATCAGGATCATGAGATTCCACAGACTTTCATAGAGGAATGTGGGGTGAACCTGAATGTAATTGGTTCCCTCGATAATATGGGCTGCCACATTTTCGGAAATATCCCGGCTGCGGACCGCTTCGATGGGAAGCCGCATGGCCAGAAAATTGTTCGTGTATTCGCCGAATACTTCACGGTTCATAAAGTTGCCCCAGCGTCCGATGACCTGTCCCAGAATCAGTCCCGGCACACACAGATCTCCCAGCTGGAACGGATTGATCTTCTTGGTCTTACAGTAAATGAACAGTGTCAGAAATGCTCCGATCACACCGCCGTAGATCGCCATACCGCCGTTACGGGTATTGAAAATGCTTAGCAGATTGTCCTTGTAATAGTCCCAGGCGAATACCACGTAATAGATTCTGGCACCGATCACGGAAAAGATCACGGCATAAATGGCAAAGTCCCAAATGGTATCCGGATTCTGACCGGTCACCTTTGCCTCATGTACCGCCATCAGGATTCCGGCCAGCACACCGATGCCGATGATCAGCCCGTAATAGGCGATCTCAAAGCCAAATACGGTAAAGCTTCTGGGCACATTTTCCAAATAAATGCCTAAATGGGGAAATGCAATATCTCCTGCATTCATCATAGTATTGATTTCCTTTCCTACTTCTAAACTAATAGATAGATTGCTCTGCCTGTAAGCAGTCTCGTAATCTGTCTATTGCGGATCTTAGTATTACACGTTGAATCGGAACAGAATTACATCGCCGTCCTGTACCACATAGTCCTTGCCTTCCATGCCCACCAGACCTTTTTCACGGGCAGCTGCCAGGGAACCCTGTTCCAACAGATCCTTGTAGTTCACAACTTCTGCCTTGATGAAGCCTCTCTCGAAATCGGAGTGGATCTTACCGGCTGCCTGAGGTGCCTTGGTACCGATCTTGATGGTCCATGCTCTGGTCTCATCCTCTCCTGCGGTCAGGAAGCTCATCAGTCCCAGAATATGATAACTTGCCTTGATCAGTTTCTCCAGACCGGATTCCTTTAATCCCAGATCGTCTAAGAACATTGCCTTCTCGTCATCGTCCAGTTCGGAAATCTCTTCCTCGATCTGTGCACAGATCACGAATACCTCACTGTTCTCGCTTGCTGCGAACTCTCTTACCTTTGTTACCATCTCATTGGATGCACCGTCGTCTGCCAGATCATCCTCGGATACATTGGCCGCATAGATCACAGGCTTGTAGGTCAGCAGATTGTATTCCTTTAACAGAGCCAGTTCGTCCTCATCGGTGACTTCCAGACTCTTCGCCATCTTACCGCTCTCCAGATGCTCCTTGATACGCTCTAAGAGTGCCAGTTCCTTGGCATAGGTCTTGTCCATTCTGGCTGCCTTGACTACTTTGGACAGTCTTCTCTCCAGTACTTCCAGATCTGCGAAGATCAACTCCAGATTGATGGTCTCGATGTCACGCAGAGGGTTTACACTGCCGTCTACGTGGATGACATTGGGATCTTCGAAACATCTTACCACATGTACGATGGCATCCACTTCACGAATGTTGCTTAAAAACTGGTTGCCCAGTCCCTCACCCTTGGAGGCACCCTTTACCAGACCTGCGATATCCACGAATTCGATCACAGCGGGGGTCACTTTCTTGGAATGATACATCTCTCCCAGTGCTTTCAGTCTGTCATCCGGAACTGTTACCACACCCACATTGGGGTCAATGGTACAGAAGGGATAGTTGGCGGATTCTGCTCCTGCCTTAGTGAGGGAATTGAAAAGTGTGCTCTTTCCCACATTGGGAAGACCCACGATACCAAGCTTCATGATTTATTTACCGTTCAGAAACCTTCCGGTTTACTGCCTTTCTTGTGTTTTCTCGATATTCAGCATTGCTCATTATAGCATATTTCCGCGCATTTGCAAATGGCGCAGGCGATCTATTGTCCAAAATAAGTCTGGATCCCCGACAGCAGTCCTTCCGCCAGTGTGTCAAGTGTCGCATCACTGTGGTCGGAATACCCGTTTCCCAGTTCCATATCCACGGAAGGAATCGTGCTGTAGGAGGTCTGGGTCAGATCAATGCTCATAGTTCCGGGAGTTTGACACTTCTTTTTTTAGTGTTTTAATACAAAGCCTTTATTTAAGCCATTTGTGGCTTATTTTTTTGT
>CAKSAN010000012.1 GCA_934436435.1 uncultured Acetatifactor sp.
AACTTTGAGGAATTTCCTGCTGCAACTTTTGGAAAGTGCCTCTGCATTTTTAGGTAATTTGTACTTGCAAAAAACAACAGTAATCGCAAAAACCATTTGGGCAACTGCACTTGGCGTTTATTTGGGATCGGTTTATGTTGTAAGTAGAAACCTGTGGGTTTCAATTGTACTGCATTTAACAATAAATCTATGCGGTATTCCGTTTTGCTTTTCGACAAGTAATCAGTATCCGGCAATAGCTTTGATAACTTGTCTGGTGTCTTACGTTATACTCGCAATTTATGGTGTGTATATCATAAGAAAAAATAATTTGTAGTATCAAGACTTGAAACTTTCAGTTTGACTAAGAGAAGTGTCCTGGTGCTAAAACGGTGCCCAGAGAAAAAGACTGCCGATTTCCAGGCAGTCTTTTTATGTATTAATTATTCGTAAAATAATCAGGATACATCGTCAATAACTCTTCTTTTTCCGATAAATGTCGGGTTAAATGTCGGGTCATAAGCATTTCAGCCATCTCTGCATCATGCCGCTTGATGGCATACAAAATATCCTCGTGGTCTTTTAATACATAATCGTGTTGTTTTGATTTTGTGGAAAGGGAGCGGAGACGGTCAAAATGTACCATCTGCTCCTTGATAATATGGTAGGACCACATTTTATCTGCAGCGCGGAACAACAGTTCGTGAAATTCATTGTCTAATTCCAGGAAGGTCCCACGATCCTGCTGTTCGAGGCTGCGCTGTTGCTTTTTGACATTATATTCCAAGGCATCCATATCAGAATCGTTTATTTTATTACATAAAAGGTTTAAAATGGCATTTTCTGTTACCAGTCGTAAAAAACGTGATTCCTCTACAATGTTGTAATCGATTTTTGAAATATAGCTCCCACGCTGTGGAAGGATCTCCACCAGTCCGATACGGTTTAATTCAATTAAAGCTTCGCGGACAGGGGTCCTTGACAATGACAGTGTGGTGGAAAGCTCATTTTCACTGACAGCGGTTCCGGGCTGCAATTCCAGGTGAATGATGTTGTATAAAAGAACCCTGACAGCATAGGACCTGGCATTTTCAGAGCGTTCTTTTTGAAGAATGACCATTTTTAATTCCTCGTTTCCCTAATAATATACTAGTATACTATTGGATGAAAACTTTCGCCAGATATTTTTTAAAAATCAAACGTAAATACGATTTTACGAATGGAGGGATCTCTGCTGTCAACAAAATCGAAGGCTTCCTGCGCTTTTGTAAGCGGAAATGTATGGGAAACAGAGTTGTTTAGGTCAAGAGTACCTTCTTTAATCATATCAATTGCCTTTCCGAACATTTTATTCTGAAGACGAGAGCCTCTCACATCCAGTTCCTTGGAAGTGATCAGGAACTGGTTCACTTCGGTCGGAGCAGTGGAAAAGCCCATAGTGATAACACGACCGGCATTTCCGGTAGCCTGAAGCAATAATAAGAGGGAATTTTTTACACATGCGGCATCAATAGAGACAGTGGCACCTCTGCCATGTGTGTATTCCAGAACCTTTGCCTGAAAATCTTCTGTTGCGGCATTGATCGTAAACTGT
This sequence comes from uncultured Acetatifactor sp., assembly GCA_934436435.1. Lineage (GTDB taxonomy): Bacteria > Bacillota > Clostridia > Lachnospirales > Lachnospiraceae > Acetatifactor. The sequence continues at coordinate 1,574 of CAKSAN010000012.1, forward strand.
GCGCCGTGTTCTTTGGCTTCTGCTAGTTTATCATCCATAATATCTGCTATAATAATGTGGTCACAGATTGTGTGTGCAATTTTTAAAATAGAGCTTCCAAGAGCACCTGCGCCATAGATCAGAAGCATATCGTCTTTTTCAAGTTCGGCACGGGTGCAGGACTGTATAGCGATGGTGGTCGGTTCGATCATAACGGCATCCTGATCGGAGAGCGAATCCGGAAGAAGATAGCAGTCAGATTCGGGAACAGCGATATATTCGCGGTAACCACCATCAATATGTACGCCTCTGACCTTGAGGTTGTCACATACATTTCCGCGGTTTTTGGAGCAGGGATAACAGTGACCACAGCTTGTTACCTGATTGATAATAACGCGATCACCTGTTTTTAAAGAAGAAACAGTATCTCCGACTTCTGCAACGACACCGACCATTTCGTGTCCGATAATACGTGGATAAGTAGCTGCGGCATTTGTACCATGATAAATTCCTACATCAGATCCGCAGATTCCCGCAGCGGTCATTTTTACTAATACATTATTTTTAGAATCAATAACAGGTTTTTCGATATCAATTACTTCTAATTGATTCGGTTTTACAATTTGAATGGCTTTCATAATAGTCTCCTTCTCTTAAATAGATGATAAATTATTTATGAACGCCACAAAAGCAACTTACATACTAGTATTCTACACAAAAGAGAAAAGATGTCAATACAAAAAGAGAAAACGAATTATAATTATGCAATATACACAAAAAATGAAAAAATAATATGTTAAAATATGCGTATTGAAAAAATATGATAAATAAACTACCATACTAGCATACAAAGCAAACGCCAGAAACAACTTACAAACATTTCATTTAGGAGGAAAATGATTATGGGACTTGCAAAGGCGATGAAAAGAGGCGCAAGCGCATTGCTGATCGGTGCAATGATAACAGGACTTTTCACAGGCTGTTCATCCACCGGTGAAAACAGCGGAGGTAAATTAGTAAAAATTGCAGTCTGTGTATCAGATCAGACACCGGCGGCACAGGCATTGGCAGATGTATTTAAACCCATGGTGGAAGAAGCGACAGATGGACAGGACAATCCGCTTGCAACGGTAAAGACGGAAGGCTGGTATGAAGTTCAGGATTATGTTTATGACACAAATCATATCATTTCCTCTTTGGAACTGTTTGCAGGGGATGAGTTCTGGAACAGTTTAAGTGAAGAGGATCAGAAAGCATTTGAAGAGGCTTCACGCGCCGCATCAGACTATGCATGGGATTTATATGAGGAGCAGCTTTCAGATGACAAGCAGTTTATGAGAGATAACGAACTGGTCGTTACGGAACTTTCCGACGAAGACAGAGAAGCAATGAAAGAGAAAATACAACCGGTTTACGATTACCTGAATGCACAGTATGACTGGGTAGATGATGTCAGAAAAATGGTAGATGACATTAAAGTAGAGTAAGGAGAAGCAGACTATGAACAGATTAGTAGATAAGCTATTTAAAGGTATTGATTATTTTACAGGTATTCTTACCGGCTTAATGGTGTTCTTTGTATTTTTGAATGTTGTACTTCGAACCTTTTTAATGCCGGTCTGACATGGTCAGAAGAATTGGCAAGATACCTTTCCGTATACGTTACCTATATCGGGGCCATCAGTGCAATGCGTGCCAACGCTCATTTGGGGGTGGATACACTCATCAGCAGAATGAAGCCCCGGGTGCAGATGGTAATGTATGTTGTATCCCAGACAATTATTGCGATCTTAATGATCATTTTAGTGCGGGGTTCTGTAAAAATGGTGGCACAGAATACTGCCTCAAGAACCGCAGCACTTGGAATCCCGTATTCTGTATTATATTTTGCCGGAATCATCACAGGTGTGGCAATTGCAATTATGGCAGTGATAAACATTGTTCATGCGCTGAAAAATCCATCTAAAATTTCAGAGATTGTTACTATGAGTACTTCTGATGATGACGATATTGCGGCAGAGGCAAAAGATGGTGCAGAGAATCTTTCCGATGAAGAATATGCAAGAAGATTAAGAGAAGAGGGAGGAAAATAAGATGACATTAGTAGTATTTTTAGCGGCCCTGATCGGTGGTATGCTGATCGGACTTCCGATCTGCTTCGCACTTTTATTTGGCGGCGTATGTATGATGCTATATCTGAATGGCTTTAATGCCCAGATTTTATCCCAGAATTTATTTTCCGGTGCAGATTCCTTTTCCATGATGGCCGTTCCGTTTTTTATCATGGCAGGCGAATTTATGAACCGTGGCGGTATTACAAAGCGTATTGTAAATGCAGCAAATGCAATTATCGGACATGTTCGTGGAGGACTCGGTTATGTTGCAATTATGGCAATTCTCTTATTTGCAAGTATGATCGGATCAGCCGTAGCTTCCACGGCATTCCTTGGAGCGATCCTCATTCCTATGATGGTACGCGCCGGTTATAAGCGTGACACCTGTACCGGACTGATCGCGGCGGGAAATATTTTATCGCCGATCATGCCGCCGTCGGTACCGATGATTATCTTTGGCGTGCAGGCTGGTGTTTCCGTTACAAAATTATTTATGGGCGGTATCGCGCCGGCCGTATATTTAGCAGGGGCTTTATGTGTATTATGGTTCTTTATTGCGAAAAAGGATAATCTTGCAAAAGCAGAGAGACAATCCGCAAAACAGGTTGCAAAAGCACTGATTGACGGACTTTGGGCACTGATTCTCCCGGTATTTATTCTGTTTGGACTGCGCAGTGGTAAATTTACACCGACAGAGGCGGGAGTTATCGCAGCGGTTTATGCATTAGTGATCGGACTTTTTGTATACAAAGAATTGAAAATCAGTATGCTGATGGATTGCCTGGTTTCCGCAGCAAAATCTTCATCTGTTATCATGTTCCTTGCAGCGGCAGCAATGGTGTCCTCCTGGATGATGACAGTGGCAAATGTTCCATCCATTGTTACGGGAATTTTAGCACCGTTTATTGAGCATCCGACAGTATTAATGTTAATTATCTGCCTGATTGTGCTTTTAGTTGGAACTTCCATGGATGTAACACCGACCATTATGATCTTAACACCTGTATTATTGCCGGCAGTAAAAGCAGCAGGAATCGATATTGCATATTTCGGAGTGGTATTTATCTTAATGACGGTTTTGGGATTACTTACACCATCGGTAGGAACGGTATTGAATGTTGCATGTGGCGCAGGCAAGATCAATATGGAGAGAATAGTAAAATCCGTATGGCCGTTCCTTCTGGCTGAGATAGCGATATTACTGCTTATGGTTCTATTCCCGCCGCTTGTGACCGTTCCGATGAATTTCTTCCTCGGATAAATCAATGACTGCGGAGTTTTGATTTGGATGAAAACTCCGCAATCATCTTTGCATATAACAGATAGAAATGGAGACAGGAAAAATGGAAATGACAATGAGATGGTTCGGAAAAGATTATGATACCGTAACATTGGAGCAGATAAAACAGACACGCTATGCAACCGGAATTATTACTACATTATATAATAAAATGCCGGGAGAAGTGTGGAAGCTGGATGAAATTCTTGCAATGAAGAAAGAGGTGGAGGACGCAGGACTTCATCTGGCAGGAATTGAGAGTGTCAATGTCAGTGATGCAATCAAGACAGGCGGAGAGGGCAGGGACCGTGATATCCAGGCATATATCGAGACACTGGAAAATCTCGGAAAAGCAGATATACATATGGTTTGCTATAATTTCATGCCGGTATTTGACTGGACGAGGACAGAACTGGATCGTGTAAGAGAAGATGGATCTACGGTAATGGCATATAATCAGGATGCAATTGATAAAATGGATCCGGAGAAAATGTTTGATGCGATCAAGGATGATATGAATGGAACCGTCATGCCGGGCTGGGAGCCGGAGCGAATGGCAAAGATCAAGGATTTATTTGCATTATATAAAGGAATCGATGAGGATAAACTTTTTGAGAATCTGAAATATTTTCTGGAAGCAATCATGCCGGTTTGTGACAAATATGATATCAACATGGCAATTCATCCGGATGATCCGGGTTGGAGTGTGTTCGGTTTGCCGCGTATCATTTCCTCCCAGGAAAAATTAAAACGGATGATGGATATGGTGCCAAACAAACATAACGGTGTGACATTTTGCATGGGATCTTATGGAACGAACTTGAATAACGACCTGATCGCAACCATTCATATGTTAAAAGGAAGAATCCATTTTGCACATATCAGAAACTTAAGATTTAACGATGGAATGAGAGATTTTGAAGAGAGTGCACATCTCAGTGAGGACGGCACATTTGATATGTATGCTGTCATCAAAGCACTTTACGAGGATGGATTTGACGGACCGATCCGCCCGGATCATGGAAGAATGATCTGGGGAGAAAAAGCTATGCCGGGTTATGGACTTTATGACCGTGCATTAGGCGCAGCATATCTTTGCGGACTGTGGGAGGCAGCAAAGAAGGAAGGAGAGCAGAGATGAAACTGACATTACAGGGATTACAGGAAAAAGAACAGTGGAAAAATGCAGGTATTGAACTTCCTGGCTATGATATTGAAAAAGTGGCAGAGGAGACGAAGAAAAACCCGGTTTGGGTACATTTTGGAGCCGGAAATATTTTTCGTATTTTTATCGGAGGAATCGCAGATACACTGATCTCTTCCGGTGAGATGAACAAGGGAATTACCTGTGTGGAAACATTTGATTTCGATGTGATAGACAAAATATACAGACCGTATGATAACCTTGTCCTGGCTGTAACATTAAAAGCGGACGGCTCAACGGATAAAAAGGTGTTAGGTTCTCTGGCAGAAGCAATCAAGGCACAGTCAGAAGTGCCGGATGAGTGGAACCGGTTAAAAGAAATTTTTTCCGATAAAAATCTCCAGATGATTTCATTTACCATCACAGAGAAAGGATATGCATTAAAAGGAGCAGACGGAAACTATTTTCCATTCATTCAGAAAGACATTGAGAACGGACCTGAAAAACCGGTGTCTGCAATGGCGGTTGTCTGTGCATTGCTGTACCAGCGTTTTCAGGCAGGAAAAGCCCCTCTTGCGGTAGTTTCCATGGATAACTGTTCTCATAACGGAGAAAAATTAAAAAATTCCATTCTGACAATGGCAAAAGAGTGGCAGGCCAAAGGATATGTAACAGACGAGTTTGTGGAATACATCTCAGATGAAAATCAGGTGTCATTCCCATGGTCGATGATCGATAAGATCACTCCAAGACCGGCAGAATCTGTCTGCAAGTCTCTGGAAGCACTTGGTGTTGAGAATGTTGCACCAATCATCACTTCGAAAAATACATACATAGCGCCGTTTGTAAACGCAGAGGGACCACAGTATCTCGTGATTGAAGATCATTTTCCCAATGGCAGACCTGCACTGGAAAAGGCAGGGGTCTATATGACAGACCGGGATACGGTAAATAAAGTAGAGCGTATGAAAGTTACCACCTGCTTAAATCCACTGCATACAGCACTTGCAGTCTATGGATGCGTTTTAGGTTATACCTTAATTGCAGATGAAATGAAAGATGAAGAACTGAACCGGCTCGTTCATGAAATCGGTCCGGTAGAAGGAATGCCGGTGGTTACCAATCCGGGTATCTTATCACCGGAAGCATTTGTGGATGAAGTCATCAACGTGCGTATTCCAAATCCGTTTATGCCGGATACACCACAGCGTATCGCAACAGACACCTCTCAGAAAGTAGGTATTCGTTATGGCGAAACGATCAAAGCCTACGTGGCTCAATATGGAGATGCCAAGAAATTGAAAGCAATTCCTCTTGCAATCGCAGGATGGTGCAGATATCTGCTTGGAGTGGATGATAAGGGAGAAAAGTTTGAATTATCTTCGGATCCAATGCTTGCAGAATTAACAGCTACCCTGAAAGATGTAAAATTTGGTGTGAAAGAATCCTATACAGGACAGTTAAAAAGCATTTTGTCCAATGAAAACATTTTCGGTATCGACCTTTACAAAGCCGGTATCGGTGAGAAAATCGAAGAATTATTTGTAAAAGAAATTGCAGGTCCCGGCGCAGTGCGCGAGACTTTGAAAGAAAATCTGACAGATTAGATCCATCAAAATCAGGCCGGAGGAAAAGCGCGAAGCTTCCTTCGGCCTTTGTTTGCGCGCCATGGGCGCGCTCTAACGGGTGAAAGTTCCTGATATTTTATAAATTTAATTTGACGCGATTCGATTTTAAATTGATAATACAATTAAGCTGCGTTATAACTAAGTTAAAATTAAAAGTAAAATGAGAGAAAGAGACGGATGAAGGACAGAAGATTTTTGATACAAAAGAAGAGAGCGATTCTTTATGCGTGCTTATTGAGCATCGCCTTATTTTCAGGCTGTGCAAAATCAGAACAGGAACCGACGGATCAGGTGCTGACTGCTGATGCGGATGTGTTGCCGGAAAGCACGGTTTCGGAAAGCGAGGAAACATTTCAGAGAGCAGAGGAATCACAGGCAGAGTCCCCCGAACAATCACCGACTCCCGCCCCGGAATATACGATCATCATGGTGGGTGATGTGCTGCTTCACACTCCGGTGGAGGAAAGCTGCCGCCAGACGGATGGAAGTTACGACTACGATTCCCTGTTTGCCCATACGAAGGAGACAATCGCTGAGGCAGATCTGGCGTTGGTCAATCAGGAGGTTATTATAGGCGGAGCGGACCTGGGAATCTCGGGGTATCCGTGTTTTAATGCGGATTTCAGACTCTGTGATTCGCTGGTCGAGACCGGATTTGATGTAATCTGTCATGCCACCAATCATGCCATGGACAAGGGGCGTGGGGGACTGGTAAACTGTGCGCAATACTGGAGAGAACAGTACCCGCAGATCACGGTTCTGGGAATCCATGATACTGCGGATACGTCCACTTCCTGCGGGGCAGATCCTGTAATCCTGGAATTGCCGGATATGCGGATTGCCGTGTTGAATTATACCTATGGAACGAATGGAATTCCACTGCCGGAGGATATGCCTTACGCGGTGGATCTGCTGGATGAGGAGCAGGTGGCTGCGGATATTCAGAGGGCAGAGGAACTGGCGGATTTCACTATTGTATGCCCGCACTGGGGAACGGAATACCGGCTGACCCCGGATGCTTCTCAGGAGAAATGGACGAAACTATTTGCGGAAAACGGTGCGGATCTGGTACTGGGGACGCATCCTCATGTGATCGAACCCATCGAATGGGTGACAGATGAAGAGAGTGAGCATGAAATGCTGGTGTATTATTCACTGGGCAATTTTGTGAACTGGACCTCCGGCACCGGCGAGGGAGTCGCCAACCGTATGGTAGGCGGCATGGCAGAGGTGACACTTGCCAAGAATGCCGACGGTGAGGTGGAGATCGCAGATTATGGAGTCCGGCCGTTAGTCAGTCATGTGACCTCCGGGCCCGGCGGCGTGACAACTTATTTCCTGGAGGATTATTCGGAAGAGCTGGCTGGAGAAAACGGGATCACTTCGCAGGATTCCCAGTTCTCATTGGAATATTGTATGGACTTATGCGATTCTGTCTGGGGAGACCTCTGGAAAGAGGAGTAGAAATAAATAGTGACAATGCTGTCATAGAAGCAACGATGCAGTGACAGAATAGAAAGGTCTGAGACATACTTGGGCCTTTTTTATTTTCCAAGTTCTATTAAAAAATTTTTATTCCCGGCAACCGAAAACGCGATATGATTATCTAATGTATGTGAACACAAAATACCTTGCAAGGCATCCGGCCGGATGAAGAACGGGAGGAACCATGGAGAAACTGGTGAGAAAAGCGAAAAAGGGAGACGCCGAGGCGTTCATTACTCTGATGGAGCAAAACAGGCAGAGCATGATCCGGATAGCCTTTGCTTATCTGGGAAATGAAGAGGACGTTGCCGATGCCATGCAGGAGACCATACTGGCAGCCTATGAAAAGCTGGATACTTTGAGAAAAGCAGAATATTTCAGAACCTGGCTGATCCGTATCCTGATCAATCATTGTATCGCAATGAGACGGCACAGGAGTCGGACGGTTCCTATGGAGGAGGTAGGGGAAGCTTCACAGTTCTATGATTTCAGCACGGATCTGGAATTTAATGATCTGTTAAAAACTCTGCCGGAGGACAGCAGACTGATCTTTCAGATGTATTATGGAGAACAGTTTTCCATAGGAGAGATCGCACAGCTGCTGCATATGAAGGAAAATACGGTGAAGAGCAAGATTCACCGGGGCAGAGAACAGTTGAGATCGCAGATGGATGTAGGAAAGGAGAAGTGCCATGACAAACAGTCCGTTGATTGACAGAAAAATAGAGGAAGCATACGGAATTATCAGAGAAACATCGGAAAAGAAAAAAAGACAGAACCGGAACAAAAGATTTGTGCAGGCGGGAGCGGCTGCGGCGATCCTTGTGGCAGCCATTGGTTTTTGTGCAGCAAATCCGGTGCTGGCAAAGGAATTGCCTCTGATCGGCGGTGTGATAGCGCGGGTACAGGAGCTGCTGGGATTTCAGGAGATTCCCGCAGAAGAGATCGTAACCCTGGAGTCGGCAGAACAAAAGGAAGGTAACACCGGAGAGAATAGAGAAGCTGTAGACGTCAATGACGGGAATGTGGGGATCACGAGTACGGAAACCGGTACGGAAGTCCCGGAGCCGGTGCAGTATCAGGCAACGGACCAGGGGTATACCATTACACTGACGGATTACTACGCTACTAATCAGGCTATTTTCCTGGGAGTAAAAATGGAGAGTGAAGATGGATTTCCGGAGATGTCAGCGAATAGCGACGGAAAAAGTCAGATCATGATTGCGACGCTGGAGGAGTATTCTTTCCGAAGCGGTGATCCGGTACACGGGGGCAGGCCGCTTCAGGGGCAGCTTACAGATGAACATACTTTTCTGGGACTTCTGCGGATTGATTACAAATCTATTCAGACAGGGGATCAGGGGTATTATGAACAGATTCCGGAGGAAATGACACTGCAGCTGGAAATTCCATATTTTTTCCTGTATCCGAAGGGGGCTTCCGAAGAGACAGTACGCGGAAGCTGGAAATTCCCGGAGCTTTCCATCTCGCAGAGCGATAAGGGAGTGCAGATAATAGAGATAAACGAAACGAATGCAGCGGGCTTCGGGCTGGAAAAGATCGAAGTCTCTCCGGTGGAACTTACGGTGTATGACAGATATCCGGACGATCATCTGGTAATGACGGTAGTATTGGATAAGAATGGAAGAAAACTGGCATACGCCGGAAACAATACCAACGAGCTGGCCACCAGCGAATACGATATTTCGGAGATCACAGTATATCTCTACGACTATGAGGAATACATGGAGATCAAGGGGCTGGCCCTGGAGGATTTGACAGCATTCCGGGAGATACTTGAGAAAAATGCTCTTTATGAAAAAAAGATCCCCATAGAAATAGACAAGCCGTAGCATGTCTGTTACAATAAAGAAGTTGTTGACAAGACAACAAAATATGAGGGAAACATGAGGGAGAAAAGAGTATGAAAAAATTATCTGTTATGGCAGTCGTAGTGGCGGCCACATGTATGCTTGCTGCCTGCGGAAAGCAGGGAACAGTGAATTCACAGGCAACCGGGGAGAGTGTTGAGAGCGTAAGCAGTGAAGCACAGGAAAGCACCGTTTCGCAGGAAGAAATTACCGAAAGCGGAAAAAGCAAGGAAGAGAAGCAGGAAAATGCATGGACGGACGGTAATACCACAGTAGAGGATCAGGATGCATTATCTCTTCTGGCATCGCTGGATACGGATTATGCCAATGTATACTGGGGAGTCAGTTATTCTATTTTCGATGACCTGCCCGACCTGGTAGTCAGCCTGACACCTTGCATGCAGTATGACAGCTACGGTCTGGTGGTAGCCATCACCAATCTGTACAACGAGGAAATGACTTTTGCCGGAAATGCTGTGGCACTGGATAGTGACGGTAATGAGATCGGCGAGACTTATATTTTCGAGCCGAATATCGGAACGGGAAATACGGCGGTAGCAGTGATTGACTGTGGACAGAGCATGCCGGACGGACGTGTCCAGTGGACAGAATGTGAGACTCTGGAGACGACGGCAGGCTATGTTCCCTGGGAAGCAGATTATCAGGTGGCCGGGAACCCGGCGAATGAATGCCTCAATGTAGAGTATTCTTTCTACGCATCCGACGGAACCGCATGTACGGATGCCAAAGTGACCGTATGCCTGTTGGATGAGGATGGTCTGGTGATCGGTGTCGGCGCGGATTACATTTCCGAGCTCGGCGAAGGCGAGACCTACGACGGAACGGTCAATGTATACGGTGATAAGGATATTCTGGCATTGACTAAGGGAGTGGCCATGTTCGCTAATCCTTATGCGGCAGAATAAAATTCGGAACTGAAATAAGAAAGCGGCTTTCGGAATTTCTCCGAAAGCCGCTTGGTTTTTGCAAAATTGCAGCATAAGTTCATAATTTTTACATCCTGTTTTGCAGGATATTCGCCTGCTTAGGGCGCTGTACCTATTTATTTTGTCAGCTCGGCAACGACCTGATTGATAACCTTGCCGTCAGCCTTGCCCTTCAGTTCGCCCATAACAGCCTTCATGATCTGGCCTTTATTTTTCGTAGCCAGAACATCTGCGAATTTCTCTTCCAGAATTGCCTTGACTTCCTCAGCGGAGAGCATCTTGGGAGCAAATTCGCTCATGATCTCATAGCGCTTCTTGTATTCCTCCAACAGCTCAGTACGGTCTGCGGGGCAGGTATCGATCTGCTCCTTTACGGACTTGATCTCTTTTAAAATAGCCTCGTTGGCCATCTCGTCGGGAATATTGTCACGGCAGCCGTTGTCGATTCCTTTTTTCTTAACAGCGGATACCAGTGCGGAAATGGCATCCTTTCTGAATTTATCCTTTGCCTTCATGGCAGCGATCATAGCATCCTGTAATTCTTTTAATTTCATTGTGGTCTCCTCTCTGGAACAAACGATCCAAATATTTTTTGAACTACTCAGAGTTATTTCACATATATAGAAAAAATAGTCTCTGATTGCCTATGCGGTTATTATACTCTTCTAAATAAAAACTGAAAAGAGAAAAAATCTTCACACGCTTCTTTACATAAATATTACATGCTGTTTACATACTCTCGATGGTGAGGCGATGGAATCCCAGATAAGATAATTATGGAATCGGATACATAAAAATAAGAAAAGAAAGAAGCGAAAACATGACCTACAAAGAGATTAAGAAGAACGAAGAAGTACTGGCATTTATTAAAAAGGGAAATGAAAATCTGGGAGCCATGGGATTCACGGATCATTCGGAGGCGCATTCCGGGCTGGTGGCAGAGCGGGCAGCAGAGATTCTGAAAAAGTTCGGTTATTCGGAAAAAGACATAGAGTTGGTGAAAATTGCCGGGTTCATGCATGATATCGGAAATGCGGTGAACCGCAGCCATCATGCGGAGTATGGAGCGTTGCTTGCAAATGATATTCTGAAAAAGACAGATGTGACACTGGAAGAACGGGTACAGATCGTGTCCGCCATCGGATTGCATGACGAGTCCACGGGAGGTGCCACGGATCCCATCTCAGCGGCACTGATCATTGCGGACAAGACGGACGTGCGCAGAAGCAGAGTCCGGGAAAAAAATAAGGCAACCTTCGATAAACATGACCGCGTCAATTATGCGGTTACGGACACAAAACTGAAGATCAATGTAGAAAAGAGAGTGATCAGCCTGAATCTGCAAATTGATCCGAAAATTTGCAGCATGTATGAGTATTTTGAAATTTTCCTGGGACGCATGATGATATGTAAACGCGCCGCGGAAGTGCTGGAGGCATCCTTCAAACTGACCGTGAACGGATCCAAGGTATTGTAAATAGAGAGTCAATGAGATAAATATATGCATTTCCAAGGGAAGGGCACAGCACAAGAAGATAAGCGGTTTTGTGCCCACAGCTTGCTTTAAAATGGGCACAGCATAAGAAGATAAGCTGTTTTGTGCCCACAGCTTGCTTTAGAATGGGCACAACATAAGAAGGTAAGTCGCTCTGTGCCCACAACTCTTGACGGAGAGGGTACAATCTTGGAATTATAAAAATTTGTGCCCCTGACATATCTACCGTGGGCGTTCGACAGGTTTGCAGCTCCCAGTTCACTGTTTCCGTTTTGACTTTGCATGGCTCGTAGCTATGCTATCTTTCCAGTTACATGCAGGACTGTTTTGCATATACATATAGCTTGTGATACAATAAACGGAAAGACAACGGGTATTTCAGGAGAAAATTGTATGAAAGCACAGGAACTATTATTTCAATTGCAAGATAAGGGCTACAGGGATTTTCACAGCAAACTGATTCCGACGATTCCCGAGGAGACTATCATCGGGATACGGATGCCGGCCATGCGTAAGCTGGCAAAAGAATATGCAAAGGATCCGGAGAGCGAAGACTTTTTAAAACAATTGCCCCATACATATTATGATGAGAATGTTCTTCATGCACTGCTGGTGGCGGAGATCAGAGATTACGACACATGCGTCAGGGAAGTGGAACACTTTCTGCCTTATGTGGATAACTGGGCGGTGTGTGATGTTTTTTCTCCGAAGGTATTTCGCAAAAACAGAGATAAACTCATAGGAAAAGTAAGGGAATGGTCCGCGTCCGAACGCCCCTATACCTGTCGTTTCGGAATGGAGATGCTGATGACGCATTTTCTGGATGAGGATTTCCGGCCGGAATATCTGGAGATTCCGGTGGCGGTGCATTCCGGGGAATATTATGTAAACATGATGATCGCCTGGTTCTATGCCACCGCACTGGCAAAACAGTGGGATGCCACCGTTGGCTATATTGAAAAGCATCGATTAGATCCGTGGACGCATAATAAGACCATCCAAAAGGCACGGGAAAGCTACCGGATCACACCGGAGCAGAAGGAATATCTGAAAACTTTGAAGGTGTAAATAAAATGGGTATGCCTAATGACGAAGAGACATAGTACCGGAGTACATGAGGTGAAAGTGTCTACAAAGTTGCAGTTTGCGGAAAGAAAGGAAGGGTTATATGAAAAAAAGATCCAACATTAAGGAAACATCGGGAAGAAAAATAAAGATCGCAGCACTTCTGGCTGGATTCAGTCTGCTACTGATGACCGGCTGTGGAAATAAGGCGCAGGATGCAGCAGGAACGGAGACGCGGACAGAGCCCACGGCAGTTACCGCAGAACAGGCTGCCACAGAGACATCACAGACGGATCCGGAGGCACTGGATTATGCGTACCGGCTGCACATCAGCATCAACCCGGAATTCAAAGTGTACCTGAATGATGCTGCAAAGGTACTGGCGGTTGACTGCCTGAATCGGGATGCGGAAAATTTGTTTTCAGAGACCGATCTTACGGGGATGGAGCTGGAGAAAGCAATGACTGTGATCGTACAGCGGGCAGTGACGAAGGACTATCTGACTGATGGTAAAAATATCACAATAGATATAGAAAAAAGCCCGGACTCCGAGCAGGCCAATTCTGCGGAACAGGTAATTGCGGCGGCGGTCACTGCGGAATTGAAGGAACAGGGTGTAGATGCGGAAGTGCAGTTACAGGATGCCGGGACACCGATTCTTATCGAAGGGGCGGATGCGGAATCATCTTCTGTTGCTCCCGGCAATGACGGAGAGATGCCGGAGACCGGAGAAAATAATACCGTGGTGGAAGGCGGAGACACAGAAAGCCGGGAAACAACGGGGACTGGCCAGAAGACAAAATGTACGGCCTGTGACGGTACCGGTATCTGTCAGGAATGTCAGGGAGGTACTGCCCCTTGCAAGCGCTGCGGCGGATCCCTGTGGGAAGCCTGCGGAACCTGCGGCGGCAGCGGCAGACAGACCTGTCCCGGTTGCGGTGGCAGCGGTACGGATGCCACAGATGGGGCAAACTGCAGGCACTGTGGAGGCTCCGGCAGCATTACCTGCGGACAGTGCAACGGCAGCGGAGGCAAGGCCTGTAGCATCTGTCATGGCAAGGGTGTGATCTCAGATGACTGCATCCTGTGTCATGGCGATAAAAAATGTACCGTGTGCGGCGGCAGCGGGGAACTATAGTAATAAAAAGAAGGTAAGATAATGAAGGACAACATGGAGTTTCGCAGGGCAAAACGGGAAGAGGCGGAAGAGATCCTGCAATTATACCGATCCCTGATCGGAACAGAATATTGTGTCTGGACGGAAAATTACCCCACAGAACGGGAAGTGGAGTTCGATCTGTCACGGGATGCCCTGTTTTGTCTGCGGGAGATAACAACAGAAGCTGACAGGAGAGAACAGGAACGACAGGGGACGGGAATGTCGGAAGGGAAGACAGTGGAACCGGAACCGCTGCCGGAGATGAGGGGACGATTAATGGGCGTGATCTCCATAGACGATGATCCGGAGGTGAAGGCATTATCCTGCTGGTCTGCGGAACTGACGCCGGTAGCAGAACTGTCAAGGCTTGGGGTAGCGGCGGAATATCAGAACCGCGGCATTGCCAGAATCCTGTTGCAGGAGGCGATGGCGGAATTGAAAGCGCAGGGTTATAAAGCGGTGCACATTTTAGTGGCAAAAGACAATGTAAAAGCACTGCGTTCCTATGAAAAACTGCATTTTACCACAGTGGGGGACTGCGAGCTTTTCGGACATTCTTATTGGTGCTATGAGAAGGAGTTGAGATAATTTATGGTTACGATCGATCTGATCACGGGATTTCTGGGATCCGGGAAGACCACTTTTTTAAAAAAATACGCGGAGTATCTGATGGATCAGGGGTTGCATATTGGTATTCTGGAAAATGATTTCGGCGCCATCAACGTAGACATGTTGATGCTTCACGAACTGCGGGGGGATCAGTGTGAGCTGGAAATGATCGCCGGGGGATGTGATGCGGAGAGCCATAGAAGACGTTTTCGCACGAAACTGATCTCCATGCGGATGTGCGGCTACGACAGGGTGTTGGTGGAGCCGTCGGGAATCTACGATGTGGATGAATTTTTTGACGTGTTGCGGGAGGAGCCTCTGGATCAGTGGTATCAGATCGGCAATGTCATCGCCATTCTGGATGCCCGACTGGAAAACGAGCTTTCGGAGCAGGCAGATTACCTACTGGCTTCCGAAGTGGCCAATGCCGGGAAAGTGATCTTAAGCCATGCGGATGCTACCACGGCAGAACAGTGTGCTGACACGGTGGCGCATCTGAACCGGGCGCTGGAACAGATCCGCTGTGACCGGAGAATTGATCCGGAAAAGGATATTTTACAGAAAAATCTGACAGATCTGACAAAAGGAGATCTGGAAGAAGTATTCAAATGCGGTTATCGTCTGGAAAGTTACCGGAAAATGGATCTGGAGGATGATCAGGCTTTCGATTCCCTGTTTTTCATGGAGGAGAAGATCACGCCGGAAGCCCTGGAGCGGGCGGTGCCCAGATTGTTTGCTGACAAGTCCTGTGGGGAAATATTCCGAATCAAGGGCTTTGTCAAAAAAGAAGACGGTCAATGGATGGAATTAAATGCCACCCACGACAGCAGAACCTTTGATCCCATTGCGGTGGGGCAGGAAGTGCTGATCGTTATTGGAGAGCATTTACAGGAAGAGAAGATCCGGGCAATTCTGAAGGAGGAAGAAACGAAAACATGAACACCATGACAACCTATTCCGGCAGAAAATTTGATCCCATGCAGATGACACCGGGGGATGTGTATATCGAAGATATTGCACATGCCTTAAGCCTGTTGTGCCGGGGCGGTGGACAGCTGACCTGTTTTTATTCGGTAGGACAGCATTCTCTCAACTGTGCCGCGGAGGCGAAGGCCAGAGGGTGGTCGGAGAGGCAGCAGCTGGCCTGTCTGCTTCATGATGCCAGCGAAGCTTATATTTCCGATATCATTCGTCCGGTAAAAATCTATCTGTCCAATTATCTGGAAATTGAAAGTAAGATCATGGGCACGATCCTCAAGCATTTCGGACTGGATGATCTGACGGAAGAAGAGAACCGCCGTTGGAAGAAGATTGATGATGAGATTCTGGAGCTGGAACTGAAGACGCTGCTTCACGGAGAAGAGGACAGAGAGGTGCCGAAGCTTTTTTCGGTGCCGGATCTTGCGGAGCATATGCCGGGAGAAATCGAGAACCATTTTTTGCAGGAGGCAGAGCGGCTGGGGGCAGGAAAGTGATCGTTGAGAAAAAGCCGGAGCGCAGGTCGATAACGGTAATGTATATTCTGGCATATCTGAATCGGTATGTCTATCCGCTGCTGATTTTGTTTGCCGGGCTGCTGACGGAACGGCTTCGGGACAGGACCACCATGCTGTTCGTTATGGCACTGGGGATATTGCTGGATGGCATTTATAATCTGATCGGTTATCTGTGCCGTTGGAAGCATATTTACCTCTGCTATCAGAGCATGTGCCATACGAAGATGACACCCACACGGATCGAGTGGGACCGGATGACGAAAAAAGATGCTTACGGTGTGCCGGTTGTCCTGATTATTGTGGGAATCGTGGGGATATTGGTGAGTATTTTTCTCAAGTAATGGGAATAAATACTGAATATGTGAAAAAAGTTGTGGAAAAGTCTGACAAGTATGCTATAATGAATGTAAGTGCTTACATGAACTTGTATCATAAATGATGTCAATGACATATGTTTCGGGAAGGCATGGTATATTTTACAATGACAGATCGTCAGATCGGAAAGGGAGGTTATTTATGGGATTTTTAACAGGAAAGACAGCGATCATCACCGGCGGAGGAAGAGCCGTATTAAGTAACGGAGAGTGTGGATCCATCGGTTACGGTATTGCAACCGCTTATGCAAAAGAAGGTGCCAATCTGGTGCTGACCGGTCGTAACGTGCAGAAGCTGACCGATGCAAAGGAAGAATTGGAGAAGAAGTACGGCATCAAGGTACTTCCCGTACAGGCGGATGTCAGCGCAGGGGCAGACAATGAAGCAATCGTACAGAATGTGGTGAAGCAGGCGATGGATACTTTCGGCAGGATCGATGTTCTGATCAACAATGCCCAGGCTTCCGCCTCCGGCGTAACCATCGCAGATCATACCACCGAGCAGTTTGACCTGGCTGTATATTCCGGTCTGTATGCTGCCTTCTACTATATGAAAGCCTGCTATCCTTATCTGAAGGAGACTAAGGGATCCGTTATCAACTTCGCATCTGGCGCAGGTCTCTTTGGCAACTTCGGACAGTGTGCCTATGCGGCAGCCAAGGAAGGTATCCGCGGACTGACCAGAGTCGCAGCTACCGAGTGGGGCCCCGACGGCATCAATGTCAATGTTGTATGTCCTCTGGCATGGACCGCACAGCTGGAGAAATTCGAGCAGGCCTATCCCGATGCCTTCAAGGCAAATGTCAAGATGCCCCCCATGGGACATTACGGCGACGTGGAAAAGGAGATCGGCCGCGTCTGTGTACAGCTGGCTTCCCCCGACTTCAAGTATATGAGCGGTGAGACCCTGACGCTGGAAGGAGCTATGGGACAGAGACCGTAAGTGAGTAAAAGTTTTTAAATAGGACTTGAAAGAAAGATATTATAATCGAGACATAAAGAGAAGCAACCGCCCACAAGTGGTTAGCCTCCCGGTGGTGATAATAAACCTACCTGTACTGGCCAAGTGACAAGGTAGGTTTATTTATTTACGCGTATAATGAGTCAAAGTCCGAGCTTGCTCGAGACCTTGACGAATATCGCGATACTGTTGGGAACACGCAAGGCGTGTTTCCAACGGTTCGCTTGTTCGCCCTACTGTCTATGTAGGCAAGCAGCGCAATGAGAAATGTACCACCTAAAAATAACAGGTTTAATACTTCATACATATCCATTAGCACCTTCTCCGCTCCGCTTCGGTCCGCGCAAGGCCGAAGTCCCCCGGACTTCGTGCGCCCTCCCTTCTCAAATAGAGCTATAAGCCGGGAGGCTACCACCTTGCAACACGGTTGCTTCTCAAAAAGTGTATCATGTGGGGTAGGGTGTTTCAATTCTTATATTTCGTATATAATTCCACAACAAAAAAGTGCACAATACCATATTTAGTAGTCAGAGGAATAAAGAGAAAGTTTTACGGACTATATGTAGCTAAAAAGAACTTTGAATTGAAACATGCTGAAAAGTTTTTTCTAAAGAAAGAATCGGATTTTGTTATTTAAAAACTGGGACATTTCCGTCCTCTCTTCCGTCTAATAGTCATAAGACGTATACTTATGAGGAAGAAAGGACGAGGCACATGGGAGAGATAGAACAACTGGTGCGCAGGGCGAAGAAGCGGGATCCGGATGCTTTCACGGAGCTGATGCAGTTTCATGAGAGGGATATGTACCGGACGGCCAGCGCGATCCTGCCGCGGGATGCGGATATTGCGGATGCTATACAGGAGACGATTCTTACCTGTTGGGAGAAAATAGATACTTTACAGAAAAATCGGTATTTCAAGACCTGGATGATCCGTATTCTGATTAATAAATGTAAGGATATTTTACGTTCCGGGAGGCGGTTGATTTGTGTGGAGGAATTGCCGGAGCAGGAAGCAGAGAGCACTGTGGAGGCGGAGGCCAATCTGGAATGGAAAGAAGCTCTGCGGGGACTGGATGAAAAATATCGTCTGATCGTGGTGCTGTTCTATGCGGAAGGACTGCGGACGGCAGAAATCGGAAGATTGCTGCAACTGCCGGACAGTACGGTGCGCACGAGGCTTGCCAGAGGGCGGGAGCAGTTGGCAAAGTATTATGCGGAGACAGAGGAAGGAGGCGGAAGAAAATGAGACAGACACCGGCAAAGTGGAGAGCACAGGCAGTGAGCAGAAGAACAGCACAAAAAATGGAAGAAACAGAAATACGCAGACGGGTGGATGAAATAGAAATAGAACTTCCGCAGATCGTACAAGAGCGGGCGGATGCAGCCTATGCACAGATCAGGAAGCAGGCAGCGCGGAAGAAATATCTGACTGCCAGTGCCAACGGGAACGGATGCCGACAGGGGCAGGCTGCCGGAAAACTTTTGGACAGAAGAAGCAGGAAAATCGGGCAGACCACGGGAAAGAGATTCCCCCGGGCAGCAGGCATCCTGTTAGCTGTGGTGATACTTTCCGTCACAGCAGTATCCGCCACCGCCGCCGGAATCATGGGATATCGCCGCTATCTGGCAGAGCGAATGACGGATATCGGAGCGGAAGAATTGGGACACCTTGAGATGGTGGCAGGACAAGGCAATGTTCAGGCAGAATTTAACAGAGAACTGACAGCCAGAGAACAGAGTGTCTATGAGCAGCTGACCCGGGAATATGAGGAAAACGGCAAATATCCCACGGGGCAGATCCGGGAACTGACCGAAGACGAGAATTATTTCGGCAGCGGCGTGGCTGTCCGGAGCACCCCCGGGAAAGAATACGGCTGTCTCATCTATCTGCCGAATACCACTGTTACCGAAGAGGAATGGCTGGAAGTCATCGAATATGTGCACAAACTGGATTACAGTATGCAGGAAAAAATATGGCAGCAGAAATATTCCGAGAGCTCCTATTTTGACCGCTACGAACAGATGTCGGATGCAGAGATCGATGAACTGTATGCAAGGCTTTCCTCCGCACCGGTGGATGTCTGGGGGAGAGACAGCCGTGACCTGACAGCGGAGGAACAGATCCGTTATGAAAAGTGGACGGAAAAATATGAAGGGGAAAATGTTTATACGGACACACCCCTTACCGTGATTACTTATCCGGAGGAATACGACGGACAGGGACTCGCCTACTGTATTGCAGACGCACAGTTTTACTACCCGGAACGGGCGCTGACGGATGAGGAACTGTTGCAGCTGATTGATCTGGAACACAAGGATCTTTATATCTACGAGCGGATCCAGAGGGAAATCGATCGGGGAGAACGTACAGGCTGGCCGGAAATATATGACATCCAGCGGTAGCTCTTACAGTGATAACCATGAAACAGCGGAAAAAGGAAAAAGAAAAGCCCGCAGTAGATACTTGACAATAGAGACCACATGCTGTAGTCTGTAATTAGACCACAACATGTGGTCTCTATACTTTTGCAAAAGTAAACCAGAAAAATTAAAAAGAAATCTATGTCATCAGGAAAACAGTAACAGGAGGAAACAACATGGCAGAAATTCAGTTGGGTGTGGTCGAGGCACGATATGCGGATATGATCTGGGAGCACGAACCGGTGTCTTCTTCGGAACTGGTAAAGCTGACGGAGGAAGCATTTCACTGGAAGCGCACCACGGCGCATAATGTACTGCGCAGACTGTGTGACAAGGGTCTGTTTCGCAATGACAACGGGACGGTGACTTCCCTGATCTCCAGAGAAGAGTTCTATGCGATGCAGAGCAGACAGTTTGTGGAGGATACCTTTGAAGGGTCTCTGCCTGCGTTTCTTGCGGCCTTTACAAAAGATCGGGCGCTGACTGCAGAGGAGGCGGCGAAGATCCGCAAGATGATCGATGAAGCGGAAGGGGGAGCGCAATGAACCGTATTTTTTCAATATTGCTTACGATGAGCATTGGCGCGGCATGGCTGATCCTGATCGTAATATTGCTCCGACTTCTGTTAAAACAGGCACCGAAATGGGTGAACTGTGTGCTTTGGGGATTTGTGGGTCTGCGTCTGGTATGTCCTTTTGTGCCGGAGAGCCGGTTCAGCCTGATGCCGGGAGCCTTCCGGATGCAGAACCGCTATGGAAGTGCGGCGGATCTGACGCTTGCGCAGACACCGGTCAGTGGCGGGAAGCTGTCACAGACTGTGGTGGATGGTGCCGGGGCAGCAGGACTGACAGGAATCCAGACAGGTGCCGGGACAGTGACAACAGGCTTTCGGGGAGAATGGATCCAACAGATCCTGTCCGTGGGAAGCATTCTCTGGCTGATCGGTGTGATCGTGCTGCTTGGCTATGCCGTATACAGTTATCTGCGGGTACGAAGACAGGTAAGTGAGGCAGTCTGGCTGCGGGAGAACTTTTGGGTATGCGACCAGGTGAAGTCTCCATTTATTCTGGGATTGTTAAGACCTAAGATCTATCTGTCCTCCAGCATGGAGGAAGCACAGCTTTCCTATGTCATCGCTCATGAACAGGCACATCTGCGCCGGGGTGACCAGTGGTGGAAACCCCTTGGGTTTGTGCTCCTTATGATCCACTGGTACAATCCGTTTGTCTGGGTGGCGTACATCCTGTTCTGCCGGGATCTGGAACTGGCCTGCGATGAGAGTGCGGTGAAGGATCTTACGTTGGAACAACGCAAGAACTATTCCTATGCACTGCTTTCCTGTAGTATGCAAAGGCGGCTGGTGACAGTATGCCCGCTGGCCTTTGGGGAAGTAGGGGTGAAAAAGAGAGTGAAAGAAGTATTGAATTATAAGAAACCGTCCTTTTGGATCCTGCTGGCGGCAGTGGCAGCCTGTGTGATCGTGGCAGTATGTTTTCTGACGGATCCGAAAGAAGGAACGACAGTTGTTTTGACCAATGAAGCGGGGAACAGCGAAGCCGGTGAGGAGGTCGATAGTGCGGTAGCTGCCGGGCAGGAGAAGGAATTGATGGCCGCGGAGGAGGCAAAACAGCAGGAGGCACTTGCAGCATTGCAGGCAGAGCAGGAGGCGATTGACGCAAAGCAGGCAGAACTGACTGCCGCGGAACAGGAGAAGGTGGCTGCCGCAAAGCAGGAGAATACCGCCTGGATCTATCTGGAGAACAGTTCCTATGTTGGTTATTTTGCCGCAAAAGGGTATGTGGCGTATGCACAGACGGTAATGGACGGGACATTCATTTTCCTGGTATCGGATGGATCCTATCAGGATGGAGACCATACCTATGCAATGTCCTGTGATGTCTACCGTGTGGGAGAGGATGCAGCACCGTTTCAGATCGGCTCCCTGGAGAGTGGCGGAACGGCATATCCGCTCGCCATCGGAGCAGATGGGTTCTATGTGACCTCGGGGCACAGTATTGAAGTGTATGCGATCGATGCTGCCAGCGGAAAACTGGGACTTTCCCGTTCTAACACGGAAGTCTATGATGAGAACGGCAATGCAACCTATTACCGTCTGGACAGCCGGGGACAGAGCGTGGAAAGTACCGAGGAGGAGTACCTGGAGGCCTGGGACCGATATGATGAGGAGGCGTCACCGATAGAATTTACTGTACAGAAATAGGAAAAGCGAATACAAGCAATAATTAAGTTGACAAACAGAACAAGCGTTCTATATAATGTATTTGGGCGTTAGCCTTAAGGTGCTGCTTCACATTGACGTGAATGGCGGTTCACTTTTTGCGGTAATTTATAATAAAATTGATTTATAAAATTACGAACAAAAGATACCGGGGGGACATATGAAGAACAGGAAGGTATTCGCAGGCTGTATGATACGACACGGCGGGCTGCTTCTGGCAGAGGCAATTCTGGCATTGGCCGTCAGCGTGATTCTTGTACAGGGAAATAAAATCATCAGCGACGTGATTGATGAAATGCTGTCAGGCAGGCAAGTCCTGTTTGGCAGCTTTCTGCTGCAATTTTTGACCTATACGTTGGTGGGCACCATTGCCGCCTTTTTGCAGAGTGCGGCAGCCAGCCGGTATGCGGTGGCGGTTTGCACGGAATACCGTGATCTGGTGGCGGAGAAGCTGTACCGGACGGAGTATAAATATTTTGATGCGAACTATTCCGCCACACTGCTCAATAAAGTCATCGGAGACCTGGGGGAGATCGCCAGCTTCTTAGAGACGGTGCTGCCGGATATGATCGCCAGCCTCATCGGCATTTTTACCTATGCAGTCTACATCGGGGAGACGAATCTGGGACTGCTTGTGGTCATTCTGATCACATATCCCCTGATCTTCTGGATCGCGGGGAAGCTGGTAAAACGGATCCGCGGTTTGCAGGCAAACTTCCGGCAGAAAACAGACGTAATGGCGCAGATCGCACAGGATGCCGTCAGCGGTATTCTGGTACTGCGTTCCTTTGGCATCGAAGAGGTCTTCCGGAAAAAGATGCACCGGGCTTCGGTGGAACTGGTGGAGAACGAAGAGAAGCGCACCCAGATCACCAACACGGCCATCGTTGTGAGAAAGCTGATCCAGTGGCTTCCCAACATTATCAGTGCTGTTTATGCCGTGTGGCTGGTCAGCCGCGGAGAGGTCAGTCTGGGCGGACTGGTGGGATTTATCCTGATCCTGAGCAAGTTCGTGGATGCCTATACCGGACTGCCCTTTGCCATGGTGGATGCGTCCACCGGAATGGTCAGTGTTGACCGTGTGGAGAAAATTCTGTCTGCGGAGGAAGAACCTTCCGGGAAAGGATGCGCAGATGCAGAGACCCGGGCGGCAGAGAACGTGATCGCATTTGAAAAGGTGGATTTTTCCTATCAGGAAAACGTACCGGTATTGCAGGAACTTACTTTTTCCGTGAAAAAGGGAGAAAACATAGCGTTTGTGGGAGAGTCCGGCGGCGGAAAGAGCACGATCTTCCGCATCCTCTGCGGCTTTTATGAAAAGACGGGAGGGGAATACCGTATTTTCGACAGACGGATCGAGGAATGGAACAGGGAAGCCCTGCGGGAGCAGATCGCGCTGGTGTCCCAGAATGTATTTCTGTTCCCCACGACTATTGAGGGGAACATTGCCTACAGTAAGCCGGGAGCCACCGGAGAAGAGATTGTGGAAGCCTGCAAAAAGGCGCAGATCCATGATTTCATACAGACATTGCCCGAGGGCTATCAGACGATGGTGGGAGAACGGGGAGCCATTCTCTCCGGAGGACAGAAACAGCGGCTGGCCATTGCCAGAGCGATTCTGAAGGATGCTCCGGTGCTTTTGTTGGATGAGCCGACTTCCGCTTTGGATGTGGAGACGGAGAGCGGGATCCAGGAGGCTATCCGCTCCGTGATGGCAGGGAGAACCTGTATTACCATTGCCCACCGACTGTCCACCATACAGAATGCGGACCGGATCTATGTGCTGAAACAGGGACGGATCACGGAATGCGGCACCCATGCGGAACTGTTGAAACAGGGCGGAGTCTATGCGGCAATGTACGGAGAGGAGGCAGACCATGGAAAATTATAAGTTATTTATCCGCTCCATGCGTGTCATGGGGAAAAAGCGGTTTGTCTATCTCGGTTCCATCTTCGTTATGAGCGTGACTTTTGCGTTGTTCGGGATCATGAGTTCCCTGTTGATGAAATGTGTGGTGGACATCGCACAGACCGGTGAGTATGAGAGACTGGGCTATTCCATTGCAGTCATCGTGGCAATAGGTGTCGTATCGCTGCTGATTTACCGCGTGGCTACGATCCGTTACAACGTGGAGGCAAAAAGAGTCTACGGTGATCTGTCGGAGAAGGTGCTGGATGCAGAGATGAGCCTTCCCTACAGCTATTATGAAAAACACCACAGCGGCGAGATCGTTTCCAAGGTGTCCTATGATCTTACCAAAATGGGTGACATCTACGGTTCCAGACTGCGGAGAGTGGTCATGCCTTTTTTACAGGTGGTGGCCTATCTGGTTCCCATGTTTTTGCTGAGCTGGCAGCTGACGCTATGTCTGCTGGCGGTCAACAGTGTGATGATGGCCATTGAGCTGTTATTGTTAAATCCTATGCACCGCATCAGCAGAGAATTGTCGGGAGTAAGTACTGCCATGACGAACCGGCTGTCGGATATGTTGCAGGGAATGGAGCAGGTGCGGATGTTCCGGGGCGGCCGGGGAACCGTGGTAAAGTTCGGAGAAGAGAACCACCGCTATGAGAAAAAATACGGCCGCAAGACGTTGTATACTGCCTGTCTGGAGGGCAGCAGCAAGGGCTTTGAACTGTTGTGTTCGCTGGTGTTTTTAATGCTGGGAATTTATTATGTGGACAAAGGCTACACCACACTGGGAGCGCTGGCTGCGATCTACACCATGTATGCTTCCTTCTCCTTCCAGTTTTTACAGATCGGAAGATACATTCCGGAGTTGGTGGGGTGTCTCGCCAATGCACAGAATATTTTTGATTTTCTCGATGAAGTGAAGGAACCGACCAACTGGTATTGTGAGGATGCCGGCGAGCGGGTAGCAGAGACACCACAGACCACCAACGCCGTGGAGATTCGGTCCCTCCGCTTTTCCTACACCGGAGAAGAGGATGTGCTCCGTGATTTTTCCTTAGAGGTAAAAAAAGGAGAATGCGTCGCCATCACCGGTGCATCCGGCTGTGGCAAAACCACCCTGTCCAAGCTGTTACTCGGGTTGTATCCCATCACGGACGGTGACATCCGGGTGAATGGAGTGTCCATGCGGGAATGTGATCTGGCCAGTCTGCGGAGGCAGATCGCCTATGTTCCGCAGGAGCCGTACCTGTTCCAGGGTTCCATTGCGGAGAACATCCGCATGGGAAGACCGGAGGCCACGGAAGAAGAGATCAGACAGGCGGCGAAGCAGGCTCACGCCCATGATTTTATCATGGAATTTCCGGAAGGATATGATACGAAGGTGGGAGAGCGGGGCAACAATCTGTCCGGCGGACAGAGACAGCGCATCGCCATCGCCAGAGCCATTTTAAAGGATACTTCCATCATCCTGTTGGATGAGGCCACTTCGGCACTGGATAACGAATCGGAGCAGGCGGTCAACGAGGCTCTGCGGAATTTACAGGGACAGAAGACGATCCTGATGATCGCCCACAGACCTTCCACCATCGAACTGGCGGACCGGGTCTGCACTTTAAAATAAGATTCTCTACTTGACAGAAAAACAGAATGTGTTTATATTTATAACAGTGTTATATAACACTGTTATAAATGTTTGGAGGAAAAAGTGACAAAACCGATTGAGGGAGTTTCAGAGAAAATTCTGGCCTACGCAAAACAGGAATTTCTGGAAAAAGGATATTCCGAAGCATCCCTGCGGACCATTGCAGCCAAGGCAGACACCACCACCGGATCCATTTATTCCCGGTTCGGAGACAAGGAAGGACTGTTCAGTGCCATTGTGGAGCCTGCGGCGGATGGGCTGATTGAGATTTTTTTACAGATTCAGAAAGAATTTCACGCGGCCAGTGCAGAGGACCAACCGAAGCTGATGGGGCAGTATACGGCGTCCGGCATGGATGAAATGCTGGATTATGTCTACGACCGCTTCGAGGAGTTCCAACTGTTATTGGATGCTTCCTATGGCACCAGATACCAGGATTTTGTGGAACAACTGGTGGATATTGAGACGGAGTACACCTACAAGTATATGGAGGCGACGAGGTTCCTGCAGGACGGCAGTGAAATTACGGAGGAGTTCGTACATATCACAGCCAGAGCCATGTTCGACAGCATGTTTGAAGTCGTCCGTCACCGCATGGACAGAGACACCGCCAGAAAATATCTCCATATGCTGGAAAAATACCATTATGGCGGTTGGGGGGCCATCATAAAGCTGGGATAATCGGAATACTCCGGAACTAACATCTGAGAAAATGTGAAAACGAAACAGACTGCTTCTGAAAACGGAGGCAGTCTTATATAAAAATCATTGGTTAGTCACAACTAATTTCTCCTCAAACAGTGTTATAACAAAATGCATAAAAGGAGAGAGGGAAAGATCACATGAAAAAAGAAAGTACTATGCAGAAGCTGTTTGCCTATGCAGGCAGCTACAAGTATCTGACCATTGCGTCATGGATCCTGTCTGCCGCCAGTGCCCTGATTGCACTATTACCGTTCTACTACATATGGCGGATCATGCAGGAAGTCGTACTGGCAGCGCCGGATTACAGCAAGGCGCAGAATCTGTCGGGGTTAGGCTGGAGTGCTGTAGGATTTGCACTGCTTTCCATGCTCATTTATATCTGCGCACTGCTGTGTTCCCATATTGCCGCCTTTCATGTACAGGCGAATATGAGAAGTTCTCTGATGCGTCATATTCTGACGCTGCCCATGGGCTTCATGGACAGTGAAGGCAGCGGCAAGATCCGCAAGATCGTCAATGAAACCACCGCAGCCACCGAGACCTATCTGGCCCATCAGATGCCGGATAAGGCAGGCGCCATGGCAACGCCCGTGGGACTATTACTTTTGCTTGTAGTATTTGACTGGAAGCTGGGTCTGTTAAGTCTGGTGCCGGTGGTATTTGCGTTTCTTATCATGGGAGCCATGACCGGACAGCGCATGAAGGATAAAATGACGGAATACCAGAATGCGTTGGAGGAAATGTCTAGTGAAGCCGTGGAATATGTCCGCGGTATTCCGGTGGTGAAGACCTTCGGACAGTCGGTATTTTCTTTCAAACGATTCCAGACCTCCATTAAAAAATACGAAAAATGGGTCATTGCCTATACGTTGGAACTGATGTGGCCTATGGTAGGCTTTACCACATTGATCAATGCCATCTTCTCCGTTCTGATTGCCGCAGCTTACTGGTTCGGTGGAACGGGCGGAGATCCGGAACTGCTGATCAATCTGCTGTTCTACATCATCATTACACCGGTACTGACAGTTACCTTAAATAAGATTGCATACGGCGGAGAAAATCAAATGCTCGTGGAAGATTCCCTGAACAGAATCGAAGGCATCTTAAACAGGAAGCCTCTGCCGGAAGCGGAAAAAGAACAGAACATCCGGGAACATTCCATTGCTTTGCAGAATGTATCTTTCCGCTATGAAAATGCAGAGCGCGATGCCCTGCATCAGATCAATCTGGATATCAAAGAAGGGGAGCATGTGGCTTTCGTAGGCCCTTCCGGTGGCGGTAAGACCACTCTGGCCAGCCTGATCGCCCGCTTTTACGATACCACGGAAGGAAAGGTCTGCATCGGCGGTGTGGATGTGAAGGAGATTCCTTCTGCACGGCTGATGGATATGGTGTCCTTCGTATTTCAGGACAGTAAGCTTTTGAAAATGTCCATATATGACAATGTCCGCATGGGCAAAAAGGATGCCACCAGAGAGGAAGTCATGGAAGCCCTGAAAAATGCCCAGTGTGAGGACATTATTGCAAAGCTGCCGAATGGTGTGGATACTGTGATCGGAAGTCAGGGCACTTATGTGTCCGGCGGTGAGGCACAGCGTCTGTCCATTGCCCGTGCAATGCTGAAAAATGCGCCGATCCTGATTCTGGATGAGGCTACCGCCTTTGCCGACCCGGACAATGAGGCAAAGGTGCAGAAAGCGTTTACGAAGCTTTCCGCAGGCAAGACCGTGATCATGATCGCCCACAGACTTTCCTCTGTCGTGGATGCCGACCGCATCTGCGTCCTGAAGGATGGCGGAATCGTGGAACAGGGAACCCATGAAGCATTGCTTACGCAGGGTGGACTGTATGCCCATATGTGGGAGGAGTACAACAAATCCGTCAGCTGGAAAGTAGGAAAGGGGGAGAAATAGAATGAGTAGTTTACAGGCAAAATTGCAGCATAAATACGCACTTTCCGAAAAAGGTGCGAAGGACATGATGAAAGCGTTCGTATCTGTTACGATTTCCAATCTGGTACTGATGCTCCCGGTATGGATGCTGTATTTTCTGGTAAAAGATTATTTACAGGGCACCATGGCAGGCAGAGGTGTGTTCTATATTGTGGGCTGTCTGCTGTGTCTTCTGCTGATCGCCCTCACGACACTGGTACAGTACCGAGCTACATTTCTGGCGACTTATGTGGAGAGCGGAGTGCGGAGAATCGCATTGGCAGAGCAGCTTCGTAAGATCCCCTTATCCTTCTTCGGGAAAAAAGATCTGTCCGATCTGACCAGTACCATTATGGCGGACTGTGCCGCCATGGAGACCGCCTCCTCCCATTTCATTCCGGAACTGGCAGGCTCCTGCATCTCCACCACCCTGATCGCCATCGGTACCTTTTTCCTGAACTGGCGGATGGCTATCGCCGCATTGTGGGTATTGCCCGTGTCTTTCTTGATTGTGGGCTGCTCCGGCAGGGTGCAGAAGGGCCTAAGTAAGAAACAGATGAAATTAAAAATGGACTGTGCGGACGGCATTCAGGAATGTCTCGAAACGGTACGTGACCTGCGGGCCAACAATGCACAGGCAGAGTACATGGAAGGCTTGGAGGGCAAGATCCGTGCGGTGGAAAAACATGCACTGGTGACGGAGCTTGGCACCGCAGTGTTTGTGGGGAGTGCACAGATGATCTTAAAACTGGGCATTGCCACGGTGGCATTGACCGGCGGTGTGTTGTTAGTAAAGGGAGAGATCGATATTCTGACCTTCTTCGTATTCTTGCTGCTGGTATCCAGAATGTACGATCCTTTGCAGGTGGCATTGCAGAATCTGGCGGCCATCATCAGTAGCAGCGTGCAGAGTGACCGCCTCGACGAGATTCTGTCCCATGACATTCAGACCGGTGCCGACACCATGGATCCCAAGGGCTATGACATTGAATTTTCTCATGTGGGATTTTCCTACGACAGTCAGGATGACGTACTGAAAGACGTAACCTTCACGGCAAAACAGGGTGAAGTCACTGCACTGATTGGACCTTCCGGCGGCGGTAAGACCACCGTGTCGAGACTGGCTTCCCGGTTCTGGGATATTAATAAAGGGGAGATCACGGTGGGCGGCATGGACATTTCCACCATTGATCCGGAGACACTGATGTCCCTGTACGCCATCGTGTTTCAGGAGGTAACACTGTTCAACAATACGGTGATGGAAAATATCCGTATCGGCAGGCAGAACGCTACGGATGAAGAAGTGCTGGCAGCCGCAAAGCTGGCGCACTGCGATGAGTTCGCGGAAAAGCTCCCGAACGGCTGGCAGACCATGATCGGTGAGAACGGTTCGGAACTGTCCGGCGGTGAGAGACAGCGAATCTCCATTGCCAGAGCATTCTTAAAGGATGCCCCCATTATCCTGCTGGATGAGGCGACGGCTTCGCTGGATGTGGACAACGAGACGCTGATCCAGGAATCTCTCTCCAGACTGATCCGCAACA
Source organism: uncultured Acetatifactor sp. (assembly GCA_934436435.1). Classification (GTDB taxonomy): domain Bacteria; phylum Bacillota; class Clostridia; order Lachnospirales; family Lachnospiraceae; genus Acetatifactor. The sequence continues at coordinate 31,579 of CAKSAN010000012.1, forward strand.
AGACGGTGATGATCATTGCACACCGCATGCGTACCGTGGCGGATGCAGACAAGATCGTCGTACTGAAGGATGGCGTGGTGGCAGAGCAGGGAACGCCTGCCGAACTGGAAGCAAAAGATGGCATTTACCGGCACATGAAGGCGACCCAGATGGAGGCCGCAGGCTGGAAGTTATGATTTAGAAAGTGCGAAGCACGAAGAAATCGTATATGAAATAATTTCACCGGGAGCGGTCTGCTTTATTTACAGGCAGATCGCTCTTATGATATTGCGTATTTCCCGAGAAGGACATATAATACAATCCAACGGCAGAATATAAACCAATGGTGAGGATTACCATGAAATTAGAAGCAATGAAAAAAGACGATTTTTACCGGCAGATGTTTCATCTGACCATTCCGATCATTATACAGAATCTGCTCAGTGCCGCGGTGAATTCCGCGGATGTCATTATGTTGAATTATGTGGGACAGTCCGCCATCTCTGCGGTATCTTTGGCAGCGAACTATTCCAATGTTTTATTTATGGTGTATTACGGGCTGGGGACGGGAGCGTCCTTGCTGTGCGCCCAATATTACGGGAAAGGGAACTTGGAGGCAATCCATGCGGTAGAGGGGATTACCCTGCGTTTTTCCATGGCTATTTCGGGACTGGTTGCTCTGGCAGCCTTTTTCATGCCCCGGAATATGATGCTTTTGTTTACCTCGGATCCGGAACTGATCACCATCGGGGCCTCTTACCTGCGGATCATGGGAATCACCTATCTGTGCTGGGGGATCACGGAGGTCTATCTCGCCATCCTGCGCAGTGTCGGCCGGGTGACGGTCAGCATGGTATTAAATATGCTGGCATTCGTGCTGAACATTATATTGAATGCCACCTTTATCTTCGGATTGTTCGGGATGCCGAAGCTGGGAACCGTCGGGGTGGCCATTGCCACGGCTGTGTCCCGGCTGGTGGAACTGCTGGCGTGCGTAGGAGTATCCGCCTTCAGCAAGAATGTAAAACTGAGTCCGCGGTATCTGTTCGTTCGCAGCAAAGTGCTGATGAAAGACTTTATGCGGCTGTCGCTGCCGGCACTGGGAAACGATGTGTCCTGGAGCGTGGCATTTTCCATGTATTCCGTGATTCTGGGGCATCTGGGAACGGATGCCGTGGCAGCTAATTCTCTGGTGACGGTGGTGCGGAATATCGGTACGGTGTTCTGCTTCGCCATCGCCAGTGCGGGTGGAATCCTGCTTGGTAATATTATGGGAAAAGGCGATCTGGAGAAGTCCAAGAGCTACGCTTCCCGGATGTTAAAGATGACGGTGATCGCCGGAGCCATAGGTGGTGTCATCGTACTGGCTATCACACCCCTTGTCCTGCGGTTCGCCACTTTGAACGATACGGCCATGCATTATCTGAAATACATGCTGCTCATCAATACCTATTATATAATGGGTTCTGCCGTGAATACAGCGTTGATCGCCGGAGTCTTCCGGGCCGGCGGGGATACGAAGTTCGGACTGATCTGTGATACCATTGATATGTGGTGTTATGCGATCCCTCTGGGATTCTTCGCCGCATTTGTGCTAAAACTTCCGGTGCTGTGGGTCTATTTCCTGCTGTGCACCGATGAATTTGTAAAATGGCCCTGGGTGATCAGACACTACCGCCAGGGAAAATGGGCGAAGAATATTACGAGGGAAGAGGTGGGATTATAAATCCTTTTCCTGCTCTGCCTGAATCTCAGGGAAGACAGACAGCATCGGCTTTACATCCTCCTTTTTGAGGACGCGTGCCACGTAGTTTCTGGTGATCTTCACCACTACAGGGGACAGAGCGATGACACCGATCAGGTTGGGGATCGCCATCAGTCCGTTGAAGGTGTCGGACAGATCCCACGCCAGCCCCAGGTTCATGGTGCAGCCGATGAAGATCATAAGTACAAATGCCACTTTATAGACGATCGTTGACTTGGTACCGAATAAATACTCACATGCCGTGGAACCGTAGTGGCTCCAGCCCAATACGGTAGAGAAGGCAAACAGCAGAATCGCAATGGCGATAAAGGCGGGACCGAAGCTGCCGAATACGGTAGCAAAAGCCTGACCCACCAGAGCGGAACCGGAAGCATCGCTTAACACGGCACCGGTATCCAGGTCGATCAGTCCGGAGGACAGAACCGCGAAAGCAGTCAGGGTACATACGACCATGGTATCGGCAAATACTTCGAAGATACCCCACATGCCCTGACGCACAGGCTCCTTAACGTTGGAACTGGAATGTACCATGACGGAAGAACCAAGACCAGCTTCGTTGGAAAATACGCCACGCTTCATGCCCCAGGTGAGAGCCAGCTTCACACCGGATCCTACGATGCCGCCGCCTACAGCCCGCAGACCGAAAGCACCCTTGAAGATGGCAGTGAACACGGCACCGGCATGACCGATATTAGTGAAGAAGATCACCAGCGCGCCGATAATATAGACGATTGCCATGAAAGGAACCAGTTTCTCGGCTACGGATGCAATTCTTTTTAAACCTCCGATAATGACAAGGGCGCCCACGATGACCAGAACAATACCGGTTGCGGTAGCGGGAATGGAAAAGGCAGAGGACATATTGGCAGCGATGGAGTTGACCTGGCTCATGTTGCCGATACCAAAGGAAGCTAACAGGCAGAACGCAGAGAACAGCACTGCCAGTACGGCACCGATCTGTTTGCAGCCTTTATAGGAACCCAGGCCGTCCTTCAGATAGTACATGGCACCGCCGCTCCATTCGCCCCTTGCGTTCCTGCGGCGGTAGTAGATGCCCAGTACATTTTCGGAGTAGTTGGTCATCATGCCGAAGAAGGCCACGATCCACATCCAGAAGATGGCGCCGGGACCACCGGCTACCAGAGCACTTGCCACGCCTACGATATTACCGGTGCCGATGGTGGCAGCCAGTGCGGTACACAGAGACTGGAACTGGGAAATGGACTGATCCCCTTCCTCGGTGTGCTTCGTTACATGCTTGTCGTGAAAAATACCGCCCACCGTATTTTTGAACCAGTGTCCAAAATGCGACAGCTGGAAAAATCTGGTCAGGACCGTCATCAGAATGCCGGTTCCCACCAACAGCACCAGCATGGGGACACCCCATACGAAACCATTGATGGCGCTGTTCACATTGGTTATGAGTTATACCATATACATTTCCTCCTTTGTCTTATCAGGCAAAAGAAAAAGCGCAGACATCCAAGGATGTCCACGCTGACATAGTTACCTGATTAATATTACGTTTTCGTTTTTCCCAGTATAACATATAGAAAAGGATGCCGCAAGAGATAATTTTTTTCAAAACAACTATTGACCTAAAGTCAGCTTTAGGTATTATGATAAGGCTATCCGTTCAGGAAGGTTTCTGACGGCGAAAAAGGTGAAAAATAAGGAACGAAGCATAAGTTTTGAAAGGAGAAGCAAAATGTATCAGAATATGTTAACTTTAAATAACGGTGTGAAGATTCCTCAGCTGGGTCTGGGAACCTGGTTCATTCCGGATGATCAGGCGGCAGAGGCAGTCAAGGCAGCAGTGGCACTGGGCTATCGCCATATTGATACCGCACAGGCCTATGGCAACGAGCGCGGTGTGGGAGAGGGTGTGACAACCTGTGGCGTACCCAGAGAGGAACTGTTCGTTGTATCCAAGGTGGCGGCGGAACACAAGACTTACGAGGCGGCAGCGGCAAGCATTGATGAGACGCTTGCAAAAATGGGACTGGATTATCTGGACATGATGATCATTCATTCTCCCCAGCCCTGGGTGGAGGTCAACCAGAGCGAGAACCGTTACGTGGAAGGCAACAGAGCAGCCTGGAGAGCACTGGAAGACGCTTATAAGGCTGGAAAGCTGAAGGCAATCGGGATCTCGAATTTCCAGGTGGGAGACATTGAGAGTCTGTTAGAGACCGCAGAGATCAGACCGATGGTAAACCAGATCCTGTGCCACATCAGCAACACTCCGCTGGAACTGGTAGAGTACTGCCAGAAGAACGGCATTGCAGTAGAGGCTTATTCCCCCATTGCCCACGGCGAGATCCTGCACCAGCCCCAGATTCAGGCCATGGCAGAAAAATACGGTGTCTCCGTACCGCAGCTGTGCATCCGCTATACATTACAGTTGGGCACCATCTCTCTGCCCAAGACCGGTAACCCGGAGCATATGAAGACCAATGCGGAGGTAGATTTCGAGATCAGTGCAGAGGATATGGAAGTACTGAAGAACTTCAAGCATATTGAGAGCTATGGCGCCAACAGCGGGTTCCCCGTATACGGTGGAAAGCTGTAAGACAACGGCATAATAGGTGCATAAAAAATGCGGGCGGTTACGAAAGTAACGGCTCGCATTTCTATTACGTTCTGTCGTGGCTGTTGTCGTAGATTGCCTGGATCTCGGGCGGAAGGTTATCGGGAAGCATGGCATGGATCCCATCCTCATTGCCGTCTTCCATTGCCTTCTCATAGTACCAGCATTTGAATTTCAGCATATCCAGCGTCTTTTCCAGCTGTTTCATTTCTTCCTCCACCGCAGTCTTGCGGGCTTCGAACATGGCCTTGCGGTTCGGATAAGTGGAAGGCCCTTCCTCCACCCATTCGAAGAACTGCCGGATGTCCTTGATCTCCAGACCGGAGCGTTTCAGACATTCGATCATACGAATGGAGTCCAGTTCTGCCTTACTGAACCGGCGGATACCGGACTGCTTTTCCAGATTCGGGAAAAATCCTTCTTTATCATAATATCTCAAAGTAGAGATCGGCAAATTTGTCATGGCAGATACCTGTCCGATACTGTACATATTGTTTCCTCCAAAAAATTTAATAGTACCTAAAGTCAGCTTTAGGCAAACACTACCACTATTATAAAGCCGGGGAATACAAAAAACAAGGGGCTGCCTATATTTTTCTGTCATTTGCAGAACGGGAAAATATGGGTTGAAAACCGGTAGAAGCCAACAGGATGCGATTGCAAGAGCGGGGAAGAGATGCTATAATTTGGTTAGTTTGAACTAACACGAAAGAGAGGAAGAAAATCTATGACTGTAACATTGATAAAAGTGATGATTGCGCTGGGAATTGTCGGTCATGCCATCAACATGTACTGTGACCGGATCCTAAGCATTTTCCCCAACGGAACCATCAAATTCGATAACATCAAAGAGATCGAAAAAGACGGTGTACTGGCGGAAATGATGGAGGGTGTGTCGGCCACGGTTCCCCTGCGCTCTGCGGTACTGGGGGCATTTGCACTGGTGCTTGAATTTTTCAGCTATTTTGCATTGGCGGTATATACCTTTGAACGGTCACAGATCCTGGGAGGTGTGATGTTTGCGGCGATCACTTTTTCCTGTATCCTGGGAGCTGCCTATCATGTTAAGTGTGGTTTTGCGGAGTATGTATTCCTGCAACTGGGACGGGATCATACGGCCAAAGACATGATGCTGGATCTCTTAAACTGTGCGCCGGTTTTGCAGCTTTGTGGTGTGGGACTGGCTGCCTATATCGTGTTGTTGATCATTGCTATTGTCACCGGCATTATAGGATTCCCGCTCTGGGCATTGGTTTTTACCATTGTGCCCTTTGTTCTGCTGCTGTCTCCGTTTAAGATCGTGGGCACCATGCACATCTCCGCCATGGTATCCATGCTGGGCTGGATCTTTCTGGTCTGATAATTTAAAAAATTTCAAATCATGTCTAAGGATTTCCTGAAATTTTCCGATATTCCTATATAGGAAAATACAGACACCATGGATGGATAAAAAGCTACGGATGGCTGCCTTATATGAGGCGACCATCCGTTTTTTGCGCAAATAGCGAGAAAAATCTCATGCCTGCATGAAGATTTGACGAGCATCGCGACAGGGCAGCAATCACTGCCCAGAGAGGGAGAGTACTATGGCAGTAACAGGAATCGGCTACGGAAGGACATTCGTGTATGAGACACAGAGGAGAGTAAATGCAGGGGATGTACAGAGTGCGCTGGGAAGTGTGACGGAGACTGCAGAATCCCGTTTTGCGGAGAGTATCGAAGAATCAGCGAAGGAAGACGACACCGTGAAGACCCCGGTGACCCGCGGTGTGCAGCTGACCCGCCACATCCAGGGCAAAGACAAGGTGCCCTATGGGGAAATGGCGGAGGACGGTGTGATCGAATATAACGGAGTGACCTTTGTCTGCGATTATGAGCATAACCGTCTGACACTGGGGGACACCACCAATAAAGAGGACTGCATTAATATCCCGTTGTCCGGCGGCGGAAGCCTGCTGGTGAACCGGGATAATATTGATGCCCTGTCCAAGGCCATCGGCATGTTCAGCCCCGAGGATGTGAAGCGGATCCTGGAGGCACTGGCAAGGGACAACAAGATCCAGCAGATGAAGAAAGAACTGGACGACATGGAGAACGGAGACGACGTGGACAACAGCGAGGAAACCTCGGATACCGCTGATGCGGACAAGGCAGCAGGTACGGATGCTTCCGGAACTGCCGGGGAACCGGAAAAAGAGGACCTGAGCCTTATGACACAGATCAAAGAGAAGATGCAGGAGATCTACGACAAGCTTCAGAACGGTGACACGGAGGCCAAGTTCCAGATCGGCAATCAGGAATTCAGTATCAAGGAGTGGGATAGCTTCTTAGAGAAATTCGACAGTGTGCAGGATGCCATCCGGGCGGCACTGGAGGAGAAGATCGAAAAGCAGGAAGAAGAGCGGATCGAAGAGGAAATTCAATCCAGAAAGCCCGCTCCTAGTCCGGATTTTTCCGATATTCCCGAGGAGATTTTCCGTAAACTTTTTTAAACAGATCTTTGAAATAGTTGCTGTCATTGAAGCCGTATTCCAGGGCAATATCCGTAATGGAACTGCTCGTGGTGAGAAGTGCCGTCTGGGCGTGTTTTAACCGCACGTAGTTTAAATATTCCTTGAAGCCCATGCCGGTGATCTGCTTGAATTTCTTGCTGAAATAGGTGGGGCTTAAGGAAGCCACGGAGGAGACTTCTTCCAGCGTCAGGGGCTTGCGGAAATTGTTGTAAATGTATTTTGTGGCAAGCAGGATGTCCGCATCCCGGGAGTTCAGCAGATCCGGTTCCTTCTCATTCATGACGGAATGCCGCATCAGCATTAACAGAAGTTCTTCGAGATAGCACCGTTCAAAATGCTCGGAGTAGCGGTCGAACCGGGAATTCTCGGTGAGCATCCGGGTCAGCAGAGAGTGCAAGGCTTCCTGATACACCGCGGGAACACTGCCCATGAAAGAATGGAGTGCAGAGCCTCCGGATGCGTCGGCGGACAGATCCGGCAGATGCAGATATTCTTCTTTAAAATAGATCATCACGATCTCGCAGACCTCTCCGGCGGAATACAGAGAGTGATGCAGTTCTCCCGGAGCAATGAAAACCAGATCTCCGGCTTCCATCTGGTAAACCGTATCTTTTAACAGGAAACGGCAGCTTCCGGACCAGAGATAGAAAATTTCATAAAAGCTGTGATAATGATCGGGCTGCAGAGGAGAAAAATCACCTCTGCGGCCCTTTTCCACGATGATCCGGTCAATATCCCGTCTGCCCCGTTTCCCCTTTTTCGTTGTGATATCCATGCCTGTTCCCTCATTTCCCGTGTATTTCCCAGTGATGTAGTCAGAATACCACAAAAAAACAGTATTTACAACCTAAATAAGCTATAAAAACAGCAGTAAATATAAATTAATTACGATATTATAATAATTGAAAAAGGAACCCGCCTCTTTCAAAAATACTTTTCTCTCTATCCCCTCGGTACACTCCCCCCCTCGCCGAGGGGAATTTTTGTGCCTGGAAGCATTTGCTTTTTATTCATTTTAATATAAAACAATATTGGAAAGCAGTGTAAAATTTATACTTGCAGAAAAGGAATGGGGATTATACAATGTATACAACGGCTATAGTTTACATATGAGGAGGAACAACGATGAATGACATTACGAAGACACCAGCAGACTTGGCAGCGTATTTGAATGTTATTTTTCAGGAGGAGGTATTGTTGGATCGGCAAAAGACTATATTATATGAGTTAAAAAATCATAAACCGGGGAGACAATGGATGGAATTACCCTCAAAAATAAACCCTGAGGATTTAAGGGGAAATGGATTTTTTACTTTTTTCATATATCTGTTTCTTCCGGCAGGAGGTATTGGGTTGGTTGTGGGAATTATTTTAGGCGCTATTATAGGAGCCATTTCGAGTAATGGGAATGCTATGTATTTGACTATAGCATTATGTATTATAATTGCAGAGGTCATTGTTCTTATGTTTTCTGTATATATGGGGAATTATATTGCAGAAGATAACAATAAAAAAATTGCAAAAAACCGTGAAGAAATAAGACAGGCAGTTCTTGAAAATGAGCATCTGGAGGCAGAATACCAGGCAAAGCTTGCAACTTGGAATGATGCCATTTCTCATGTGGAGCATCGGATCCAGGAAATAGAAAAAGTACTGGCTCTGATCTATTCAGATCACGTTATTTATGTAAAATACCAAAATATTGTTGCAATCAGCGCATTTAAGGAATACATAGACAGTGGCAGAGCCCGGACGCTTTTGGAGGCATATGATAAGTTTGAACTGGAATACCGTTTAGACACGATGCAGAGTACATTGAATAAAATAGATAACAAGTTAGACATGATTCTGGATAAGATGGATAAAATGACCTATGAATTGTCGAATGCTATCCGGGAAAACAGCGAAGACAGTAAAAGATTTAATGCAGAAATAGTACAATATATGGACAGAGTAGTGGAAAATCAACAGGATCAACAGAAGAATCTCGCTCTGATACAAAATGATCAGAAATGCATTGCGGAGAATACAAAGGTATTAGGCTATATCAAGAATACGCAAAAACGGGATTTCGATATGACTCCGTTTATAAAAATGTATAATGAAAAAATGTATTAACCCAATAGAGCAATGAGGAATCCCCTTTGCCGGAAGCAAAGTCCGGTGAAGGGGAATTTTTTGTGCCAAAATCGCTAAATTAAGGCAGTCTCGTTACAATGGATTGCGGTTTTTCCAAGGAATTGTTACCATAAAGATACAGCAGGACAGGGCGGGCACAAATTTGCAGATTACGGAAAGGGATAGGTATTTATATGGATAAGAAGAAAACCGGCAATCTGATCCGGGAAGCCAGACAGCGTAAAAATTATACCCAGAATGAGCTGGGAATGATGCTAGGGGTGACCAACAAGGCGATATCCCGATGGGAGAACGGAGAAAGTTTCCCGGATATCGGTGTATTGGAATCTCTGTCCCATCTGTTGGAACTGCCGATTCAGGATATTGTGACCGGAGAGAGGGCGGCGGACCGGGAGAATGCCGTGACGGAAGTTGTGAGACTGGCAAAACTTCAGGAGCAGCGAAAGCGTGAAAAGAGGATCCTGTATCTGATTGTGCTGGGGATCCTGATCTATCACTGTGTCATCGGGATTTACTTATATTCCGGAAGAGGATGGTTTGGGGGAAGAGATATTGCCTGTCATGTTGCCGGCATCTCCATGGCGGGAACACTGGGGATGCTGGGGCTCATATACCGGTATTTCGGAAGGGAAGAGGATGTGAAAATGATTCCTTCGGATAAACTAAGCAGAGGTTTGGGAGTGACGGCGATCGTCACACTGCTGTGGAGTATCGGGATAATGTATTTGAGTTTCGGAATGGTCCGGGCAGGAAGAGTTCCCTTTGGCATGGAACTCAGCTCTTTGGGACCGTTTTTGAACAATCAGCTTTCTGCGGCTTATGCCCTGAATGTAATATTACTGGCAGTGGAAATGTACCGTATGCTCATGGAGCAGACCAGGCTGCATCCGGGATGTGTGATCTCGCCGGCGGTCATCTATCTGAATTTCTTTTACATAGACCTCCTGGGCCGCATGGATTCCCTGGACAACGTCTGGAGGGCGATGGACAGAGGCACCGTGCTCATTTTACTGGAAGCAGCGTTGGGAATTGTGTGCCTTCGAGGATTCCTTACGAATTCCCGTTGCTCTCATTCTCACGCATCCGATAGCCCACACCAATCTCAGTGAAGACATACTGGGGCTGGGCAGGATTCTGTTCCAGCTTCCGGCGGATATTGGCCATGTTGACCCGGAGGATCTGATTGTTGTTGTCCATGTAGGGACCCCAGATGGCATTCATGATGTAGCTGTAGGTCAGAACTCTGCCGGAATTTTCTGCCAAAAGTGTGAGCAGCTGATACTCGATCTGGGTCAGATGCACCTCTTCGCCCCGCAGACGGATCAGACGCTTCTCAAAGTCGATCTCCAGATCCAGTGCCTTATAGATATGGCCGGGAGCCTGGGCATGGCTGTGCCGCAGAGAGGTACGGATCCGGGCCATAAGCTCTCCGGTGCCGAAAGGTTTCGTGATATAATCGTCCGCACCCAGATCCAGAGCGGAGACCTTCTCCTGCTCCTTGGTGCGGGCGGATATGATGATCACGGGAATGTCACTCCAGGAGCGAAGCTTCTGCAATACCTCCAGTCCGTCCATATCCGGCAGCCCCAGGTCTAACAGGATCACGTTGGGACAGAAAGAAGTGCTGAGACTCAATCCCTCCCTGCCGCTTAAGGCATGCATGACTTTGTAGCCCTCACGATCCATGGTGGCGGTAATAAAATTACTGATACTTTTATCATCTTCTATTAAGAGAACTTTGATCTTGTTCATTGCTTTGATCAATTATCCTTTCTTGTATTTCCGTATATTTATGATTTATATCCTATGTATGTACTTCTTTATTTTTCTGCGGTAGAAGCCCCGGCCTTGGGAAGTGTGAAGCAGAATTCCGCTCCTTCCCCATGATTCCTTCCGCTCAGCGTTCCGTGGTGGGCGGTGATAATGGTCTTGCAGATAGACAGACCGATGCCCATGCCCTTGTGGCAATCCGAACTCTGGGAATCGGAATGGGAACCCATCTCGAACAGATTCTTCAATTTTTCCTCGGACAGCCCTTTTCCGTAATCCCGTACAGTAAAGGAGACATGATCCGGATGATCCTCCACGATAAAATCAAAGGGAAGGATACTTTCGGAATGAACGATGGCGTTCTCCAGCAGATTGATGGTGACCTGCTCGATCAGTACCGCATCCATGGGAATCATCAGTAACTCATCGGGGATCTTCACCCGGATGACGGCATCGGGATATCGCTTTTTCAGCTTCTCCAGAGCTTCTGCCACCACTTCCTCCACGGGTTCTTCCGTGGTATTGATGCTTAAGCTGTCCCCCTGGATACGGGTGACGGACAGCAGATTTTCCACCATATTCAACAGCCAGTTGGAATCCTCGTAGATGTTGGTCATGATCCCCCGCTGTTCCGTGGAACTTAAGTCATCCTGACTTTCCAGGAACAGAGAACTGTTGCCGATAATGCCCGTGAGCGGTGTGCGCAGATCATGGGAGATGGCCCGCAGCAGATTGGCCCGCATCTTTTCCATTTCGGCTTCCGCCAGCTGTTTTTCCCTCTCAGCGATCATCTCGGACTGAATGGCCATGTGGGAGGTCATGGTACACAGGATCAGCGTGATCCCGCCCATCAGTAAAAAGGTGATGGGGTAACCGGTCAGCGTGAAATTGATCTTATAATAAGGATAGGTAAACAGGTAATTGATGGCGACTACGGAAAAAAGGGTACAGGCAATTCCGTAGACGTAGCCCACTGTCCATCTTGCGATGATCACCAGGGCCAGAATATAGATTAGTGCTACATTGGCGTGGTTATCCGGAACGATGGACTGATATACAAAGGAAGCCAACGTGGCACACAGCATGCAAAAAAAGCAGATCAGAACACTGATGGCATGTCGCGTAAAGGGTGGCTTTAAGCGGAAACCTTTCCGCAGAGAGTTTTTATCTGAAAATAGCCGGAACACTGGGCAGTCCTCCATAAAATATAATAACCCACCTTGAGGGATGAGTATATTATAACTATAGTACCATTTCTTTGCAATGTGGGGTGTAAAGAAGTAGTTAAGGATATATAAGGCAGGGCAGTATCCTCCGGGAAAGTCAGGACACAAAAAAATAGGAACCTATGCTTTCGTTAGGTTGACATCAGGAAAAACATTAGATTAAAATGTAGTTATACTACGAAGAACAGAGAATCATGAAGAAAAACAGGCGGAAAGGAGAACATACAATGGGAGTATTCACAAATAAGGCAGAGGCGGGAATGGATTACTGCATCTCCTGCGGCAATGCCATTGTGCAGGGAAGGTGCAGCAAATGCGGCCGGTGGGCGAAGCCCATGGTGGACTTTAACGGTTTTGCCTTCCGGCAGGTTCCGGTGGATGTGGCAGATGCGCTGGGACAACAGAAGAAAAAGCTGTTCGAGAGCAATGCGAAGCTGGATGTACAGGAGATGATCAGACACGGGGATCTGTACATGGCAGACATCCTGTTTGACAGCATTCTGTGCGACGGGCGTGAAGTGGGTGAACGCGAATGGTACGAAAGTGAAGGGGATACAGAGTATACATATTATGTGCAGTTCTCCACACCGGCGGGCGAGCCTTGCATGAAGTGCTGTGAGGTCACTTCCGGGGACTACGGTGCCGTGGAGAGGAACATGCGTAAGGGAATACGGGAAGGCATCCTCTTAAAAGGAACGAAGAAGAACAAGGAATATTACTATGCATACATGCCGGAGGATGAAAACCTTGGGAAAATGCTGCGGCTCGGTCTGGCAAAAGCGCTGATGGAGCACGGCAGGGACTATTCTTACCGGAGACTGCCCCAGGAGGGCGGAGCGACGTATAACTCCTTTGAACTGACCTGGGAAGAGGTCGCAAACGAACAGGAAAATTCGAACTGGTGAAGAATGTGACGGATGAAAATAGAACACGGAAGCTTGTGTGATCTTCCGGTCTGCTTATAATTCGGGGAATGTGTGGATTGCGTGAATCGCGATCAGAAAAAGGAGGACAATATGGGACTTGGCGAAATGTTAGGTGTAAAGGTGGCAAAATTAAACTTAAAGGGAAATTATGAGACCATGGAACAGCTCTACGAGGCGATCAAAGACATCAAATTCGAAGCAGGTACACCGGCGCTGGTAAAGCATGGATTCAATCAGGTCATTGTATATCCGGAGCAGGACCGCAACAACCAGGTATGGATCATGAATGTGGGTAAGGCAAAATACCAGGTAATGCGCTCTTCGGAAGTGGCAGGACTGGGTAATGTGGTGAAGAATGCGGTACTGGATGACCTGACCGACGGATGGTCCAGCATGTCCGGCGCTTTCGGCAACAAGAAAAAACGTTGCATGGAACTGGTGGATATTACGGCAAAACAGATCGAGGAAGCGGGAGTATAAGATTTTCTATCATATTTTCATAGAAACAGCAGACAAAAGCCCCCAGGGATCTATAAGCGGATCCGAAGATCACACAAACTTTTAAATACAAGGGAGTATACTATAAAAACAAAAGAGACGACGGGAGAGGAATCATTATGTTCTTGATAGCATTGGCATTGCTGCCGGCCATCGCACTGGTGGTATGGATCTACAGACAGGACAGGGTGGAGAAGGAGCCAAAAGGATTATTGTGGAAGGTCTTCCTGTTCGGTGTGCTGTCCGTGATCCCTGCCATGATACTGGAGATTCTGTTGGAAGAAGTATTTCTGGTATTCGTGGATGAGGATACCCTGTGCTATGTGATCCTGGACAATTTTATCGGCGTAGCAATGATCGAGGAACTGTGCAAGATGAAGGCGGCAAAACGGGCAGCATGGAAGCATCCGGCATTTAATTACAAGTTTGATGCCGTTGTGTACTGCGTGACTTCGGCGCTGGGATTTGCAGCCATTGAAAATGTCATGTATTGCATGGATGCCGATATCGAAACGGCAGTGACCAGAGCACTCCTGTCCGTCCCTTCCCATGCCATCGACGGTGTGATCATGGGATATTTTTTCGGCGTGGCAAAGGAAGCCGAGCTTGTGGGCAACAGAAGGCGCCGGAAGCGCTATCTGCGCCTCAGTGTTTTTATGCCGATGATCGAACACGGAATCTACGATACCGCCCTGTCTCTGGATTCGGACTGGATCCTGTTATTCTTCTTTCTGTTTGTGATAGCGGTGGACATCTGGGCAGTTAAGTTCGTGAAAAAGCAGTCAAAAGAAGACCGGAAGCTGGCCTCGTAAAGACTCTGTTAAGAACCCATGAAATTTTCATAAATTGCCAAAAAACGGTAGGAGAGGACCGGCACTTCATGTTAAGATGAAACAGTTAAGGCATGAAAAATGAGACGAAAAAGAGTACATGAAGAAAGGAAACGGTGAAACATTGAAGTTATTGAATCCAAAAATCCGGCAAAAATTTGCGGAATCCCTGAAAGCGGTCCTGCCGGTGGTGGGAATCGTGATCGTACTAAGCTTTACCATAGCACCTATCACATCCAGCATTCTGCTGTGTTTCCTGGTGGGTGCGGTGATGGTCATGCTGGGTATGATGTTTTTTACACTGGGTGCGGAGATGTCCATGTCCCCTATGGGAGAAAAAGTGGGCGCCAGGATGACCCAGAGTAAAAATATTTTACTGATCGTAGTACTGTCCTTTATACTGGGAGTCGTGATCACCATATCGGAGCCAGACCTGCAGGTGCTGGCGACACAGGTACCGTCGGTGCCGAATATGACATTGATCCTGGCAGTGGCCGTGGGCGTGGGATTGTTCCTGGTCATTGCTCTTTTGCGTATGCTGATCGGTGTGGCACTGCCACCGCTTCTGACCTTTTTCTACATAGCAGTCTTTATTCTGGCCTTTCTGGTGCCGGAGAATTTCCGGGCAGTGGCCTTTGACTCCGGCGGTGTGACAACGGGACCCATGACGGTGCCCTTTATCATGGCGTTAGGTGTGGGTATTGCTTCCATCCGAAACGACCACCATGCGGCGGACGACAGCTTCGGTCTGGTGGCTCTGTGTTCCATCGGTCCGATTCTGGCAGTCATGGTGCTGGGGCTGATCTTTAAGCCCACGAATGCGGACTACCAGCCGGTAGCGATCCCGGAGATCGCGGATTCCGTGGAACTGGCGCAGCTTTTTGCCCATGGGCTTCCGGATTATATCAAAGAGATCGCGATCTCGCTGTTACCCATCATATTGTTCTTTGGACTGTTCCAGATCTTTTCCCTGCGGTTGTCCGGCAAGACTCTGGCAAGAATCCTGATCGGTCTGGTATATACCTATATCGGTCTGGTACTGTTCCTGACAGGAGCAAATGTGGGATTTATGCCTGCCGGTAATTACCTCGGGCAGGTCATGGCAGGCAGGACTTACCGGTGGGTACTGGTGCCGGTGGGTGCTTTGATCGGATACTTTATTGTAAAAGCGGAGCCTGCGGTCTATGTATTGAACCATCAGGTAGAGGAACTGACGGACGGAGCCATCTCTGCCAGATCCATGGGAGTGAGCCTGTCCGTGGGTGTCTCCCTGTCTGTGGCACTGGCCATGATCCGGGTACTGACGGGGATACCGATCCTGTGGTTCCTGATCCCGGGCTATGGGGTAGCCATCGGGCTGTCCTTCTTCGTACCGAAGATCTTCACGGCCATTGCCTTCGACTCCGGCGGAGTGGCCAGCGGTCCCATGACAGCCACCTTTTTACTGCCGTTGGCACAGGGTGCCTGTGTGGCGGTAGGCGGGAATCTGGTGGCGGACGCTTTCGGCGTGGTGGCCATGGTAGCCATGACACCGCTGATAACGATCCAGATATTGGGAATGGTATATCAGCTGAAGCAGCGTAAGAGCGGCACGGGAATTCTTGCCGGTGCAGCGGATGCTCTTGGTGCTCTGGATGAGAATGCCATCATTGAACTGTAGGAGGTGCGCCCATGAGTGAATTATATATGATGGTCACCATCACCAATCGTCAGCTGACGAGAAAATTTGTGGAATGTTATAAGGAAAACGGCGCACAGGTCGGCGGTATCACCGTCGGCATGGGAACCGCAGCCAATGAGATCCTGGATTATTTCGGACTGGACGGTATGGAGAAGAGCGTACTGTTCCACATTGTCACAGATGCTTCCTGGCGGCAGATCAAGGCGGCTTTGCGCAAGAAGATGCAGATCGATCTCCCGGGAATGGGAATTGCCTTTATCATTCCCGTAAGCAGTATCGGCGGCAAGAAAGCGTTGAATTACCTGACCTGCGGGCAGGAGTTCGTAAAAGGAGAGGAGTCCACATTGAAAGAGACGAAGAATGAGCTTCTGGTAGTGATTGCCAATCATGGATATACGGAACTGGTAATGGATGCGGCGAGAGAAGTACATGCGGCAGGCGGTACGGTCATTCATGCCAAGGGAACCGGAACAGAGAATGCACAGCAGTTTCTGGGGGTAACACTGGTGCCGGAAAAAGAAATGTTGTTCATTGTAGTAAAAAGTGAGCAGAAAAATGACATCATGCGTGCTATAATGGAGAAGGCGGGGCTGGAGAGCAAGGCGAAAAGCATCGTATTCTCTCTTCCCGTGACAGATACTGCGGGCATGCGCCTGATGGAGGAGATGGGAGAAACATGACAAACGGCTTATCCCGGCCGAGAAAACAGTTCCTGGATGTGCTCCGGGTGCTGGCGACCTGTGCAGTGGTGCTCATGCATGTGCTGACAGGGGCAACAGATGTGACGGATGCGTCAGGAATGCCGGAATGCCGGGGGTTACTCCTGTCGGTGATGGATCTGGTGACCTGGTGTGTTCCCGTATTTTTGCTGATCTCAGGATATCTGTTCCTGCATCCGGATCGGGAATTGACGTATCCGGTGATGATGAAGAAATATTGCAGGAGAATCGCGTTGGCGATCCTCCTATTTGGCGTTCCTTACGCCTGTTTGGAGTTGATAGTGACGGAGCGTACTTTCCGGATCGGTATGATCCCGGAAGCGGTGATGATGACACTGCGGGGGAACACCTGGTCCCATATGTGGTATCTGTATCTGATCCTGTTTCTGTACCTGATCACACCGCTCTTGAAGAAAGTACTGCAGGTGGTGCCGGTATGGTGCGTTGCCGTCGTGATGACGGTGATCTTCCTGGGGAGCAGCGCGGCTCCTTTCCTGAATAAGGTACTTAACATTAACAGCATTCCGGTATTGCCGGACGGCGGTGTGTATTTCTTCTATTATTTGTGTGGATATCTCTTTGCAAGAAGAGAGGTGCGTGTGGACAAGAAAGGAAATGAACACACTGAAACAGGCGAAGAAGCCGATGCCGCCGGAAGGCGCAGAAAGGCTGGAGACAATACGGAGCTGGCCGGAAGAAAACAGATAGGGAATGTGTGGCTGATAGCTGCTGCGGCTCTGGCACTGGGTATGGTTCTTAGCAGGACACTGGCGGGATTCTCCATCCAGATGGCGTACAATTATCCCTTTACAGTGATGCTTTCGGTGCTTCTGTTCGCCGCAGGGCAGAGCGGAAGGGGGGCAGCCATAGCTTCTGTCACCGGAACGGAGAGGCGGAAACACCGGATTCCCTGGCAGCAGGCCGGAGCCTTAAGCTTCGCCGTATACCTGGTACATCCGGTGTATGTGAATCTGCTGTATAAATTTATGAAGATCACACCTTTTACACTACTGGAGCAGTGTGGTGTGCAGTCCGCCACCGCGGGACATGCGGTATTGATTTTGCTGTTGGCTGTGTTCTGGCTGGCAGTACTGGTATTGGCGGCAGCCACCGCATGGGTGCTTCGGAAGATTCCGCTGCTCAGAAAATATGTATTATAAAGAAAACGAAGGAGCCCTCGTGACAGGGGCTCCTTTTTGAGTAAGTTTATTGTGCTCGTTCGATTAGTTTCTCTGCCACCGTCCGGAAGCACCGCAGGGCAGTACCAGACCGCTCTCGGTGACGGGAAGGCCGATCTCCTGGGCTTCCACATGACCGCCGAACTTCTTCGTCAGAGTAGAATTCATCATATAGGACAGTACGGCGGGCTGCAATCCTGTGGTGTAGGAATTGATCAGGAAGAACAGTGCATCATCGGACAACAGCTGTGCGGTCAGTCCTACGAAATCCCAGATATTATCTTCGATTTTCCAGATCTCGCCCTTGGGGCCTCGTCCGTAAGACGGAGGATCCATGATAATGCCGTCGTATTTGTTGCCCCGGCGGATCTCTCGTTCCACGAATTTCATACAGTCATCCACCAGCCAGCGGATGGGGGCATCCGAAAGCCCGCTGGCAGCAGCGTTCTCCTTTGCCCAGCCGACCATACCCTTGGAAGCATCCACATGGGTCACGGCGGCTCCGGCTGCCGCGGCGGATACGGTGGCACCGCCGGTGTAGGCGAAGAGATTCAATACCTTTACAGGGCGGCCTGCGTCATGGATCAACCCGGAGAACCAGTCCCAGTTCACCGCCTGCTCCGGGAACAGACCGGTATGCTTGAAACTGAATGGTTTCAGATGGAAGGTCAGAGGTTCGGCTTTACCAAGAGCTTCTTTCTGGAAAGGCAATGTGTAATGAATCGCCCATTCGTCCGGCAGATGGAAGAATTCCCATTCGCCGCCGCCCTTGGCACTTCTGTGATAATGACCGTTTTTCTGCTTCCACCCCCTATGATCGTGGGGCGTCTTCCAGATGACCTGAGGATCGGGACGTACCAGAATATAATCCCCCCAACGCTCTAGTTTTTCTCCGCTGGACGTATCCAGCACTTCATAATCTTTCCATTGATCTGCGATCCACATATATAATAAACCTTTCTGCATGTAACTTTGTGATTCTATCTTATAGAATATAATAGAAGAAAGACTTTTTCAAGGAATACTTGTACACTTCAACAGAGTTGGAGTAGAGGAAAGCAAATTGACAGAAGTATTCCTGGTGGCTTATGCTGTAGTCAGATGAAAATGGGACAAGCAATTTGACAAGACGGACAGGAGGGGAACTATGCTGAAAATTGCGATCTGTGACGATGACCGGGTGGATGCGGAGAGGATCGGGACGGCTCTTACAGAATATTTGGAGAATGTGGGAGAACCGTATTCCTGTCAGGCCTTTCAGAGCGGGAAGACATTGGAATATGAGGTGGAGGACGGACAGGTATTTGACCTGCTGTTTTTGGATATTGAACTGGGAGAAGAGGATGGATTTGGGCTGGCGGAGCGATTGCAGGGCAAACTTCCGGCGGCGCTGCTGGTCTTTGTTTCTTCCTATGAGAAATATGTCTACGATTCGTTTAGATTACAGCCCTTCCGTTTCCTTCCCAAAAGCCGTCTTGCACAGATGCTTCCGGAGGCTCTTTCAGCGGCCATGACGGAACTGAAGCGCAGAGAAGACCGCTTTCTGCTTCTGGAGAACGGACAGGGAGTGGAGAAGATCCCGTTAGACAGGATCGCCTATATCCGGCAGCAGGGAAAATATGCCTGCATTGTAAAGACGGACGGAAGCCAGAGCAAGGTGCGGAGGACGTTAAAAAGTCTGGCAGCGGAGCTTCCGGAGGAACTGTTTCTCCAAATTGACAGAGGATACCTGTGCAATGTGACAAAGGTGACACAGGTAAAAAACGACAAACTGACACTGGTAACGGGCGAAGAATTCTATGTCAGTTCCGGAAGACTGCGGGAATTGAAGGATAAAGTCATGGAGTATTGGATCAGGGAGAAAAAGATATGACAGGCGTGACACAAATGGGGACAGGGGCGGCATTGCTGTGCAGCTTCCACGAAGCCTTCTGGCTGGTATGGTGGATGGAGCGAAAGTTTGCACCCAGAGATCTGAAAAATATTGGACAGGGAAAAGAAATTTTAATGGGAAGGAACAGACTGCTTCTTTTGACGCTGGGGTATGGAATTTTGTGGGATGGTATGCGGGAATTGTTATCCTGTGTGCCGGCACTGCTTTTTTTTACGATATCTTTCTATCTGCTGTGGGAATGTGAAGGAAAAGAAAGTTTTCTGTATGCCGCAGGTTATCTGTTTGGTCTGGAGGTGACGCTGTGGTTCACCGGACGGCTGCCGCAGTACGGGATGCTTATAGGACAGGCGGTATGGCTGGGAGGAAATCTGATCGCAGGCAGGCTGCGCAGACTTCGCCGGGTACAGGAATACCGGAGACAACTGCGCTCTGTGTCCGGAACCATGGGAGCAGCTTTTTTTCTTACGCTGTTTTTCAGCGATTTCCTCTGGGATATGCTACAGGGAGAGCGGGTAAAGGACTATTTTTATCTGGCCTGTCTGACTACGGCGTTGGTTGCAGCTTATTTTTATGCCCAGAAGATGCGTATGCAGGAACAGATGGAGTATCTGGATCTGCAAAACGGACTTTTGGAACAGGGCTACCGGAAAGCACATGATTTTTATGCGGAAAATGCGAAGCTCTATCACGATATGCGCCATCATCTCCGGGCAGTGGAACAGATGGTTGCCAATGGGGAAGAGGCCGAAGCACTTGCCTACATTGCCGACGTGCAGGAACCGATCCGGACGGCCGCAGTGCCGGTACGCACCGGAGCGGAGCTGGTGGACACGGTATTATATGAAGCGCAGGAGCAGGCGGAAGCGAAGGGGATCGATTTACAGATCCATGCTTATGTTTTCACAGGCATCGACAGGATACAGAAAAAGGATCTCTGTGCTCTGTTCGCCAACCTGACGGAAAATGCACTGGAGGCTGCGAAAAGCAGAATATGGCTTACGACCCGGACGGTTCCGGGGATGCTTTTGCTGGAAATCGAGAATGATTACAGCGAGAAACCGGAACTTTCGGAAGGACATTTTCAGACGAAGAAGGCGGACAGCACAAAGCACGGCTGGGGGCTTCGGATCGTGGAACAGATCGTGAAAAAGTATGAGGGACAGATTCATTATGAAACAGTGGAGGAGACGGGAGATTTCCGGATCCGTGTCTGGCTGAATCTGTAGGAAACCTTTTCGGGGACAAAAAGCCGCCATTCGAGGACAGATGACGGAAAGAACAGATCAGACGGTTATAATGAAGATACAATTTACAGAGAGCACAGGGATCCCGGCGGGAAAGCGCAAGCAGGGGATCCGATGGAGGGAGAACAATGGATAAGGTAAAAAAGACTGTAAAATGTATCGGTGTGACAGCAGCATATCTGGGATTGCTGTTGTTTAGCAAGTTGGTGGAATTCTGGATCTTTGCATCAAAAGTGACCTATGAGGAACTGACAAGTCATACCTGGGACTGGCATGCCATGCCGGAAAGTTTCCTGTTTCTATTTCCCTACGACCTGGGAATTTTTCGGGTGCTTTTCATCACAGTACTGCTGTGCCTGCTGATCCACGGCAGGGATTTCCGTATCAAAAGAGAAAAATCTGTTTTACAATGTATGCGGATGCATGCAGGAACCTTTTTGTTGCAGGGAGCCGCCCTGACGGGAGCCATCCTCGGCATCACCTATGCAAGGCTGGACACGCGCCTTTTAAATATGTTTTCCGACAGCTATTTTTACTTCAGCGGAACCCACGCCCTGATGCAGACGATGCGGATTACAGATCCGCTGGCAAGCGTATGGACGATTTTCACCGTGTTCATGGGATTCTGGGATACGGATTTCCTGATGGGATTGTTTGCCTATGTGGTCTATGAATTGCTTCGCCTGTGCTTTGACTGCAAGTTGCAGCGATAGTACATATAGAAAGTATTATCAGGTTTGAAAAATAAAATAAGCTCTTGCCAGCAGAAGACTTCTATGCTAGAATGTGCACAAAGCATAGAAGTTTTCTATTTCTCCAGATATCTTGTGAAGTTCTGAATAGCGAGTCGGAAAGTCCATGCTTTTATTCCAATTTACAACATTCTAAATAACAGCGGGGTTCTGACCGTGGTATTCGTACTTTGTGTGGGGCATAAGTATGTCTGTTTTTGCTACTATAATTTCAGCTGTTTTCACACCGAACTGCGGCAGTTCTTTACGATGATCAGCTGCCGGAAGGACTGGAAACGCCTGCGCAGACTGGCGGAGTCAGAGGATTACCGGAATCTATCTGCGGATACGGCAGAAGCGATCGCGGTAGTATTGGGATGGTCGGATCCGAAAGAGATCCAGATGAAATATGAAGAGAAAGGAAAAGGTGTAAATATGTGTAAAGCATTGGAAGACCTGCTGACAATCGAGCGGGAAAAGGGAGAAAAGCTTGGCATCGAGCAGGGAATCGAGCAGGGCATCGAGCGAGGTATTGCACAGGGCATTGAGAGAGGTATCGAGCAGAATGCTTATAATATGATCTGGAATATGCAGGAGGAAGGCATTGAACTGGACAGAATCTGCCGGATCTCAGGAAAGACTGCGGAGGAAGTGCAGCAGATTTTAGGGAGCAAATCCTGACCCGGAGGATAGACGAAGCCGTAATCAGAGCCAGGAAGAATGAGGAATGGAGATCAGAATACATGAAAGAGCTGTTACATGATGATGACGTCAGGGAAGAGGGAAGAGAAGCCGGAAGGGCAGAAGGAAGAGCAGAGGGAAGAACTCAGGAAAGAAGTTTTCTGCTGACATTGATTCCGAAAATGACGGTCGGAGGAGATGGAGATAAGATAGTACAGTTGGAGGATCCCAAGGTACTGGAAGCAATGCAGAAGAAATATGGAGTGTAGGAACTACCGGGGCAGAAAGACCATGGCATCGAATTTCAGGAAATATTTTATGCAAGGCGCCCAAAATTCATTTTGAATAATATATAGAACCAGCAGGAACGCACCCTCACCGGTGCGTTTTTTCTCTTTTACGTACTTTTTTCCCATTTTTTTTACCGGAAACACTTGACTTGTCCCTTAAGGGACGGTGTATCGTAAGGGCAAGAAACACAGAAGCCCCTCCCCTCCTAACAAAAAAAGGTAGTGTCTTTTTATTATATATTTGAGACGGTGGATATAAAAAATATATAAAATTATATAAAAATAAAGAAATTTAGAGTAAAAATGTGTTATACTGTTCCCAAATAATGGATTTCGTGTACCCGGGAGTCTGGAGGACGGAAGATTTCGGGAGATGATCATGTTGGTGCCTGCAAGATGTGCTTTAGTAGACGGTACGAAAAGTACACGATACTAAGGTGTGGGAAAGTGTGCAGGTTACAGAAAGGTATGGAGATTTTATGAAGAAACGGGTATTGAGTCTGTTCCTGACATTTGTGCTCAGCTTTTCCATGATGCCCATGTCGGCATTTGCGGAAGGGACAGGTGCGGTGGCGGAACAGGAGGCACAGAGCAGCGGGGACACCGCCTACGTCTCCATCACCGGTGAAGACGTCAGTGGGGGAGATGCTGCCAACGAGGATGCTTCCAACAAGGATACGGCGGTGGAGGCGGCGCAGGCGCTGATCGACGCCCTGCCGGAGGAGGTCACAGCGGAGAATGCGGACGAGCTTCAGGCACAGCTGATGGCTATTGATGAGGCTTTGGCAGAACTGAGCGAGGAGCAGGCAGCAGGGCTGGATATGACGCGCTATGAGAAGATATGCGCGGCGCTGAATGCACCTGCGCTTGTGGCAGAACAGGACGGCGTGCATACAGAAGCAGACCACGCCAGTATGACAGAGTGGACAGAGACGGATTCTCTGCCCAATACGGCCGGCAGTTACTATCTGACCCAAAATGTGAAGCTGACGGAAGCATGGGAGGTTCCCCAAGGTGACATCACCCTTTGCCTCAACGGGAAGAGCATCACGTTGGATGCGGAAGGTGCCGTTATAGACATGCAGGTTTATGGCACAATCTTCACTCTGTATGACTGCATCGGGACGGGCACCATTACCCACGGTATGAACGACGACACCAAATACCAGGGAGGCGGTGTGGCTGTATCGGACGGAACATTTAACATGTACGGCGGCACCATCATCGACAACATTAAGGGTGCGAACAATTACGGCGGTGGTGTGGCTGTGTATCGCGGGACATTTAATATGTACAACGGTAAAATCATCAACAACGCCACCTCAGATAACGGCTATGGCGGTGGTGGTGTGTATGTGTCTCGCGGAACATTTAACATGTACGATGGCGAGATTAGCGGTAATACCGCCCTGGGCGAGGGAGGAGGAATATTGCTCGCTGACAATAGCACCTTCATCATGACGGATGGAAGCATCAGCAAAAATGTGGGGGGTGATACGAACTACGGAGGAGGTATATGTGTTTCGTACGGTAGTACCTTCACCATGAAGGGCGGCGACGTCATCGGCAACAAGTCTGGCAAAGGTGGCGGTGTGTACGTGTTAGAAGCGGAAACGACGTACGGTAAGAATACTTTCCATATGGACGGCGGCACTATCACCGGTAACACCGCGACCACCACGGGATACCAGCCCGGAGGTGGTGTATATGTGCCATCTGACGGCATTTTCACTATGTCCGGCGCAGTAAAGATCACCGACAATACGAACAATGGAGTCCAAAACAATATCTATCTGTTTAATAATACCATCACGATCACCGGCGCACTTGACAAGGATGCCAGCATTGGCGTGACCACACTCTCGGTGGCAAATGTGGGTAGCCCCGTGACAATTGCCAAAGGAGACGGTTATACTCTGACCGATGATGATGCAGACCGTTTTACGAGTGATAAGGGATATCATCCGGTTCTTGATGGCGATGAAGTAAAACTGTACAAGAACCCGCCGCAGAAACATCCCATCTGCGGAGAAACCTGCACTCATGGCGGAAGACACCCCGCCCTGGTCTGGGAAGGGATTACTGAGCTGGCCGATGCGACGAAGGCAGGCAATTATTATCTGATGAATTCTGTGACCCGCCCCGAAGAAACTGGGCCATTGTTTTGCAGTAATGAGGTAAATCTCTGTCTGAACGGCTGCAGCATCACGGCGGAGCATGATTCTTGTACGATTATGGTTAAAGACGGTGCTAACCTCACATTGACCGACTGCAAAGGGGACAGCGGCACTATCACTCATGGCAGCGGTAATACGGGTTCCGGCGTAATGGTGAATAGCGGCGGCAGTTTCACCATGTACGGTGGTACCATCTGTGGCAACACGGCTGCTGACAGCGGCAGTGGCGTAATAGTGAATGGCGGCAGCCGCTTCACTATGTATGGCGGCGCCATCACCGGGAACAATACCACCGGCGAGGTAAGCTGCGGAGGCGTGTATGTAGCATCCAACGGCACTTTTACTGTGTCCGGCGCGGCGAAGATTCAGAAAAACTGGAGGAACGGTACACTGCAGGATGGTGTGTATGTACAGGGCTCCGGCACGGCAAGCAATGTCGGTCTGACGCCCGACACAACGATCACTATCGTAGAGGGACTGACAGAGGAGGCCTGCATTGGCGTAAGCAAAAGGCTCCCCTTAACGAAAGCCGACAATATCAGTATGGCTGCCGGGGCGACGGAGGAACTGGACTACAAGAAGATCTTCCCGCTGGATGTGAATGATTCGTACTATAGTGTGATCCGTGACGGTGCTGGCAATCTGTCCATCCACCTTCACGAACACGGCTGGAAATATCAGCTGAGTGAAGACGGTGCGACTGTTACCGCTGTCTGCAACGCTGCAGCTACCTGTCCCACTGACGGTGGCAACGGTGGCAGCGTGACCCTCAAGGCACCTGCAGCAGATGCATTGACTTACGACGGCACCGCAAAAAGCGTAACACTCGATGGCAGTTTTGTCGAGGATGTGAAAACTCCCACAGAGGTGGATGTTACCTATAGGGTGAAGGATGGTGATGCGCTTGAAGGTGCACCTGTCAATGCCGGCACCTATACCGCCAGCATTACCTGCATAGGCGCAGACGACATATCTGTCACTGCCAGTGTGGAGTATACGATTGAAAAGGCCACACTTACGGCGGGCGACTTTACTGTCACTCCACCGGCCAATTTGGTGTATGATGGTGAAGCGAAATACGCAACTGTCTCATCCACTAAGATTAACGGAAATTACATCTATGTGGAGTACGAGGATGCGAATGGTACTTTGGATCAGGCCACAAAAGCGGGTACTTACAACGTTCTGGTCACCGCAAAAGGGGATCCGAACTATAATGAAGTTAACCAACTGCAAGATCCCGCATGGACATTCACTATCCAAAAAGCTAAGCCCGTCATTCAGTTAACGGCAGCCAGACAGACGCTGGTGAAGAACGGTAAAGAAGTGGACATCTCCAAGTGGGCGACTTTTAACAATAATGATAGTGATGCAAAACTGACTTATGAACTGGTTGATGCCCCCACAGACATCACGCTTACGGGTAATATGCTGAAGGCTGAAAAAGCAGACGACACCGCAACGCCTTTCCAGATCAGGGTAACTGCTGAAGCTACGGACAACTTCGAGGCACCGGATGAGAAGATTATCACCGTGATTGTGGTGAACAAGATGGGCATAGGCATTGTCTTCGAAAATATGTCGGAATCTCCCACTGTGACCTATGGAGACTCTGATTTTAGCCTGACCGCCGCCCTCACCAGGACTGTCCCCGATGACGATAATGGCACATGGAGTTGGAGCAGCAGCGATGACAGCGTTTTGGAGATTGTCTCCGGTGCGGACACCGCAACTCCTACCATGAAGGTGAAGAAAGCGGGGGGCTCGCAGCTGATAGTGACCTATACCAGCGACACCTACAGTGGTTCCGCCGGCGTGTACATCACCGTGGCTCCGAAGGAAGTTACCGCAGATATGATTGCCGATATCCCTGCGCAGGAGTATGCCGCCAGGAACATTGAGCCTGCTCCGGAAGTCAAGGACGGCACGGTCACACTGATTTCCGGCACGGACTTTACTTACAGCTATTCCGACAATTTCAATGCCGGTACTGCAACACTGACCATCACCGGTACGGGTAACTATACCGGAACGGCGGACAAGACTTTCACTATTTCGCCAAAGTCTATCAACGGTGCAGTCATTGAACTGGAGGCTGACAGTTTTGCATATACCGGCACGGAGCAGATGGTGAACATTGCCTCCGTAAAGCTGGAGGGATGGTCTGCCGCAATCACCTACAAGATTGTGGGCGGCGCCAAGGCGACCAATGCCAATGACAGCATTACCCTGACCATCAGTGGCAGGGGCAATTACACCGGAACGGCGACAACGACCTGGAAGATCACCCGGATCGATCCCAAACCGGCAGATTTCGATGTGACTCCCGGTCTTCCTGCGGCACTGACCTATGACGGAAGTGCCAGAACCGTGAATGTTAAGGAAAAGGACGGCATCAACGGCATGGGCAATGTCACCGTGAAGTACAACGGCAGCATCCAGGCTCCCATGAATGCGGGCAGCTATGTTGTGACCTTTGATGTGGACGGCGGTATTAACTATAATGCCAGAACCGGCCTGGAAGCCGGAACGCTGACTATCAATAAGGCTGCGGCTCCTACGCTGGCAGACAGGAAGGTAAATTGTAAGTACACGCTGACCGGCGGGAAGACCGTGGATCTGGCAGACCTTGTGGCAGGCGCAACGGGCTATACACTCGGTGAGACCGTCGGCAACACGGGGATCATCTCCGATGCTTCCGTGGATGCCACAGGTACGTTGAAGTACACACTGACCGGTAAGGGCAGCATAGGCGATACCGTGACTCTGCCGGTGACCATCACCTCCGTTAACTACGAAGATGCCACTGTCAATGTGGTCATCACCATGGCGGCAAAGGATGATCAGGCACCCTTAAGCATCACGGGCGACAACACCGTGGTCTACGGCAAGATGCTGACACTGGGCACTATCGGCGGTTCCGGCACGGGTAAAGTGACCTACAGCATTGACGAAGCAAACAGCACCGGCAAGGCTGTAATTGAGGGCAATATCCTGACCCCGGTCAAGGTCGGCTCCATCACCGTCAAAGCCACCAAGGCAGAGGATGCCGATTACTATGAAGCAACCAGTGCAGCCTTTGTGATCACCATCACCCAGGCCACTCCTACCGGTGAACCGAAGTACACTGTGGTCACCGCTGACGGTAAGACCCTGGCGGATGCGGGACTGACACTGACAGGCAGTACCCTGAATCCTGCGGTGGGTACTCTGGAGTGGATAGATGACGCAGGCAATGTGTTGCCGAATGATACGAAGGTTGAGGTTAACAAGAACTACAAGTGGCGTTTCGTGCCCGCGGATGACAACTACACCGCCCTGACCGGTGAGATTACTCTGTATCCGGTATACTGGATCATGGATGGTGCGGACGGTTCCTGGAACCAGAGTACGGACGGAAGCGGAAGTCTTAGTATCAGGGGAAACGGTGCATTTTCCAAGTTCGTGGATGTAAAGGTGGATGGAAATGTTGTCGATCCCATGAATTACACCGCAAGAGAGGGATCCACGATCATCGAATTACATGCGGATTACCTGAAGACTCTGTCCGAAGGCTCCCATACCTTTGAGATCGCCTGGACGGACGGCACCGCAAGCACCGGCTTTACGGTGGCAAAGAACACCTCCGGCAACGATGATACCGGCAACAACGGTAATGACGACAGCAATAAGGACAGCAGCAACGACAGCAGTAACAATAACAGCGGCAGCAACAACACCGCAGGCAGCGGTGACAACACTGCCCAGACCCTGACCGGCTCTCCCAACACCGGAGATGCTTCCGGCCTGTGGATCCTCCTCTTCGCAGTATCCGCCGCAGGACTGGCGGTCATGCTGGTAAGAAGGAAGAAACAATAATTTCGCATTAGAAGCCCCGCCGCAGGGACAAAACCCTGCGGCGGGGCTTTTTCGCGTTCTCCGTGGTAATAGAACTTGTGATGTTAGATGTAGAAAATTTAATGAATGTGTAGAGAAGTGTAAAAATAATAAAAATATTCACGCATTATAATGCGAAATTTGTGCAAAAAATGTTTGATTTTTTACACGAATTTAAATTATGCTATATTCAGAACCTTTAGGGAGGATGGATGATGTATAGAAAGATTATGGACTTCTTAGAAGCGTGGAAAGAAAGTGAACATCGCAAACCCCTTATTTTACAAGGGGCAAGCCAGGTGGGAAAAACCTATTCCATTTTGGAGTTCGGACGTACCCACTATGAGAATGTGGCATACTTCAATTTTGAAACGGATCCTAAATTGAATGAAACTTTTGAAGAAAACATCAGTCCTGATTATCTGATACCAATTTTGTCTCACATTGCGGGGCTGACGATCGTAAAAGAAAAAACGTTGATTGTATTTGATGAGGTGCAGCTTTGCGAAAGGGCTCTGACTTCGCTGAAATATTTTAACGAGAGTGCTCCAGACTATCATATCATCGTTGCGGGCAGCCTGCTGGGGGTGGCTGTCAACAGGGAAAAGTTCTCGTTCCCTGTGGGCAAGGTGGATATGAAAACCCTGTATCCCATGGATATGGAGGAATTTATGATCGCTATGGGTGAGGAAGATCTTGTGAAGCAGATCAAAAGGTGCTTTGATACAGATCAGCCGATGCCGGCGGCACTCCACGATGCGGCTATGCAGCTTTACCTGCAGTATCTTGTGGTAGGCGGGATGCCGGAGTGTGTGATGCAGTTTGCCCAGACAAGGGATTATATCCTGATCCGTCATATACAGGATACCATTCTTGCAAGCTATCTCAACGACATGAGTAAGTACAACAACCTGAATGAAATCAAGAAGACCAGGCTTGCCTATGACAATATTACCGTTCAGCTTTCGAAGAAAAATACCCGTTTTCAGTATAAGCTGATGAAAAAGGGTGGGCGGGCGTCTGAATTTGAGAATGCCATAGAATGGCTCTGTCTGTCCGGAATCGTATCACAGGTCTATAAGGTGGAGCAGATCAAAAAGCCTTTGGAAAATTATCGTGATATCGACGCTTTCAAGATATATGTTTCGGATTTGGGACTGCTTTGCGCCAAGAAGGATCTGGCTGCCAATGATATTCTGTATATGGTTGAGGAATTGAACGATTTTAAGGGCGGTATGACGGAAAATTATGTCAATGTGCAGCTCTCCATCAATGGTTACAATACTTACTATTGGGAGTCCGAGCGTGGCGCTGAGATAGATTTTGTCATTCAGCGTGACGGGCAGCTGATCCCGATTGAAGTGAAATCTGCAGACAACACCAGAGCAAAGAGTTTAAAGGTCTACATGGATACCTATAAGCCTGCTTATGCCATCAAACTCTCTGCAAAAAATTTTGCATTTGAAGACAACAAAAAGATAGTGCCGCTTTATGCAGCGTTTTGCATCTAATATACGGCGGGCACAGAACCATAGGCCGCCAGCGGCGGGGCTTTTTGCAACTTTCACACGCTACAGCGATAGCAAACTAATTTGTTGACGGCGTGACGGTTCTTGTATATAATAAAGCGTATCAATGTATACAATTAAACTACTTATGAGGAGGCTATTATGACAGGAAATACACTGGGCTGGGTAATTGTGGCATTCGTGCTGTATTTACTCTTGATGATCGTCATCGGAGCGTTATGCGCAAAAGGAAATAACAACTCCGAAGATTACTTTTTGGGAGGCAGAAAGCTGAATGGCTTTGTGGCTGCACTGTCCGCACAGGCATCGGATATGAGTGGATGGCTGCTGATGGGACTGCCGGGAGCTATTTATCTGACCGGTGTCGGCGGTGACGGATGGATCGCCATCGGCCTGTTTATCGGAACGACCCTGAACTGGCTGTTCATTGCCACGAAGCTGCGCAGATATACGATCCGCGCCAACAACTCCGTGACGCTGCCCACCTATTTTGAGAACCGTTTCCATGATGAGAAGAAGGTATTGATGACCGTTTCTTCGGTTACCATTGTAGTATTTTTCCTGGTATATTGTGCATCCGCACTTTCTGCCGGCGGTCAGCTGTTTGAATCCGTGTTCAACATTGATTATCATGTGGCTCTGACCATCGGTGCACTGGTAGTACTGGTATATACGTTCCTGGGTGGTTTCATGGCCGTGTGTGTAACGGACTTTGTCCAGGGTATGATGATGCTGGTGGCGATCCTGGCGGTGCCTCTGTTCGCATACTATTTTATGACAGAGAGCGGAACCACTGTGGCGGCAGGACTGGCAGCCAGCGGTGCCGACAGCGCCAACTTCCTGAACCTGATGAAGAACGGTGACGGCAGTAACAATATTATCAGCGTGATCTCCGGTCTCGGCTGGGGACTGGGATATTTCGGTATGCCCCACATTTTGGTAAGATTTATGGCAGTCCGGGATGAAAAAGAGATGACAAAATCCAAAGCAACCGCCATCAGCTGGGTAGCACTTTCCTTAAGCTTCGCAGCGTTCATCGGTGTGCTGGGCAGAGCTTATCTGCCGGAACTGTTAAACGGCGGCAATGAGAAAGTATTTATCGAGATGATCAAGAAGGTATTTACGGTGGAGATTCCCGCTCCTTTCGTTGCGGGACTGTTCCTCTGCGGTATTCTGGCAGCGATCATGTCCACCGCGGATTCCCAACTATTAGTCAGTGCATCCAGCGTGGCGGAAGACATCTTCAAGGGGCTGCTCAAAAAGGATGCAGATGACAAGACGGTTATGAATGTGAGCCGTGTCACAGTACTGGTAGTAGCTGTGCTGGCTTACATCATCGCATGGAATCCGAACAACACCGTCATGGGACTGGTATCCAACGCGTGGGCAGGTTTAGGTGCCGCTTTCGGACCGTTGGTAGTGATGTCCTTATATTGGAAGAGAACCAACTTCTCCGGAGCGGTAGCCGGAATTGTCACCGGAGCCCTAGCTGTTGTCATCTGGGATTACATCCCTCTCGTGGGCGGGCAGACCCTGGGCAAAGCTACCGGATTGTATTCTCTGGTAGTAGGCTTCGGGCTGGGACTTATCGCTATCATTGCAGTCAGTCTCGCCACCAAGGCTCCCTCGGAGGAAATTCTGCAGGAGTTCGAGGATGTGAAGGCCAACAGACTGTAGCAGATCGTTGGTAAAGTAAATATTGACGGGCAGAATACTGACGGGCGGTGAAATATCTGCCCGTCAGTATTTTTATGTATTTGTGTTGGCGAGGGTATAGAGGTCAGAAACAAGCTTTCTGTACCCTGTAGACTTAGCCGGCGAGGGTATAGAAGGCAAAAACAAGCCAATTATACCCTCCGGCCTTCACCGGCGAGGGTATAGAAGGCATAAACAAGCCAATTATACCCTCCGGCCTTCACTGGCGAGGGTATAGGAGGCATAAACAAGCCAAATATACCCTCAGTCCTTCACTGGCGAGGGTATAGGAGGCAAAAACAAGCCAATTATACCCTCCGGCCTTCGCGGATGAGGGTATAGAAGGCATAAACAAGTCATCTATACCCAAACAACATCACGGGTCTTGGAATAAGAGATATAAAGGCACAGGGAGCCTGGACGAATAGGTAATAAGAATATATAATAAGAAGAAACTCACAAAAATACAGTGGCGAACCTGTGCAATACGGCAAAAAGAGATTGTATCGAAAAAAATACAATATTTTGAAAAAAAGTCTTGCAATGCCCGTAAATTCAATGTATACTAATCTTTGCTGTGGCATGATAGCTGTGAAGCGTGAGGTTGCCGGTTCCCAGTAATGGAGATCGGGTTTTCCGTGGAGCGAATGTCAAGTTAGAAAACTGACGGCAAGTCACTGTACCAATTAACATCTGCCTTGAGCAGTAACAACGTGTAAGTTTATGGCCGGAGAGAAGAAAGCGTTGCACGAAGGCCGCAGACACACACGGGAAAGTGTACAGTCACCGCTTGTCCGTACAAAAAGTAAGTATTTACTTACAAAAGTGCGAAAAGGAGGCGACTTTTTTTATGGCAAATCAGGTAATGAGAATTACATTGAAAGCTTATGAACATCAGCTTGTTGATGCATCTGCCAAAAAAATCATCGAAACTGTTAAGAAGACCGGAGCTCAGGTGAGTGGTCCCGTACCTCTTCCTACCAAGAAGGAAGTTGTTACCATTCTGAGAGCTGTACACAAGTACAAGGACTCCAGAGAACAGTTCGAGCAGAGAACTCACAAGAGACTGATCGACATCATGGCTCCCACTCAGAAGACTGTTGATGCTCTTCAGAGACTGGAAATGCCTGCCGGTGTTTACATCGACATCAAAATGAAGAACAACTAATAAGTTTTTCAAAGGAAAGCCAAAACAACAAAAACCTCTACTTAGACGTAAGAACAAAGGGCACTTTTCTTTGGTCCGCTATGTAGAACACAGGAGGTAAAAATGAAGAAAGCAATTTTGACAACAAAAGTTGGAATGACCCAGATCTTCAATGAAGATGGCGTGCTCGTTCCCGTAACCGTGCTTCAGGCTGGTCCCTGCGTGGTTACACAGGTAAAGACCGTGGAGAATGACGGCTACAGCGCTGTACAGGTAGGCTTCGTTGACAAGAAGGATAAGGTTGTTAACAAGGATGCCAGCGGCAAGAAGCAGATCGTACACAGACATGGTGTTAACAAGGCGGAGCAGGGCCACTTCAAGAAAGCAGGCGTAAGCTCCAAGAGATATGTAAGAGAGTTCAAGTTTGAGAACGCTGAGGAGTACACCCTTGGTGCAGAGATCAAAGCTGACATCTTCGCTGCAGGCGACAAGGTAGACGCTTCCGCAATCTCCAAAGGTAAGGGCTTCCAGGGCGCAATCAAGAGATTTGGACAGCACAGAGGACCTATGGCTCATGGTTCCAAGTTCCATCGTCATCAGGGTTCCAATGGTGCATGTTCCTCCCCCAGCCGTGTATTCAAGGGCAAGGGAATGCCTGGACATATGGGTTGTGTAAAGGTAACTGTTCAGAATCTTGAGGTCGTAAGAGTAGATGCTGAGAAGAATCTGCTTCTGGTAAAGGGCGCAGTTCCCGGACCTAAGAAAGCTTTAGTAACCATCAAAGAGACCGTTAAGGTTGAGGCATAGTTTAGGACGAAAGGAGGACCAATCAGATGGCAAACGTATCTGTTTACAATATGGAAGGCAAAGAAGTTGGTACAATCGAATTAAACGATGCAGTGTTTGGTGTGGAAGTGAACGAGCACCTGGTACACATGGCAGTTGTACAGCAGCTTGCAAATAATCGTCAGGGAACTCAGAAAGCAAAGACCCGTTCTGAGGTATCCGGTGGCGGAAGAAAGCCCTGGAGACAGAAGGGAACCGGTCATGCAAGACAGGGTTCAACCAGATCTCCCCAGTGGGCAGGCGGCGGCGTAGTATTCGCTCCCGTTCCCAGAGATTACTCTTTCAAGCTTAACAAGAAAGAGAAGAGAGCAGCTCTGAAGTCTGCACTGACCAGCAAGGTTCAGGGAAGCAGCCTGATCGTAGTAGATGAGCTGAAATTCGATGAGATCAAGACCAAGAACTTCACCAACGTTATGAATAACTTAAAGGTAGAAAAGGGACTGGTAGTGATCGCTGATAACGATACTAACGTAGTTATGTCCGCCAGAAACGTAGCTGATGTAGATACCACCCTGGTAAATACCATCAACGTTTACGACGTAATGAAGGCTAAGACAGTTGTCCTGACCAAGGCTGCTGTTGCAAAGATTGAGGAGGTATATGCATAATGGCTGATATTAAATACTATGATGTAATCCTCAAACCCGTTATTACCGAGAAGAGCATGGCCGGCATGGGCGAGAAGAAGTACACCTTCCTCGTTCACACCGAAGCTAACAAGTCTCAGATCAAAGAGGCTGTGGAAAAGATGTTCGAAGGTACCAAGGTTAAGAGTGTTAACACCATCAATATGGATGGCAAGAACAAGAGACGCGGAATGGTTACCGGCAAGACTGCCAAGACCAAGAAGGCAATTGTTCAGTTGACCGCAGACAGCAAAGAGATCGAGATCTTCGCAGGTCTGTAAGATCAAAGCTGTTGCTTGAGATTCAGGTATGCGTCACAGAAGTGTACGCGCAAAAAATCATCGTAAAGGAGATACAGTAATGGGAATTAAGACATACAACCCCTATACACCTTCCAGAAGAAACATGACCGGTTCTGACTTCTCTGAGATCACCAAGACCTCTCCCGAGAAGAGCCTGTGTGTTTCCCTGAAGAAGAACTCCGGCCGTAACAATCAGGGTAAGATCACTGTAAGACATCGCGGCGGCGGTTCCAGAAGAAAATACAGAATCATTGATTTCAAGAGATACAAGGATGGCATCCCTGCTACCGTAATCGGTATCGAGTACGATCCTAACAGAACAGCAAACATCGCGCTGATCTGCTACGAAGATGGTACAAAGTCCTATATCCTCGCTCCCGAAGGTCTGACCGACGGAATGAAGGTTATGAACGGTGCAGAGGCCGAGGTCAGAGTAGGTAACTGCTTACCTCTGTCCGAGATCCCTGTAGGTACTCAGGTACACAATATTGAGTTATATCCCGGCAAGGGCGGCCAGCTGGTTCGTTCCGCCGGTAACAGCGCACAGCTGATGGCAAAAGAAGGTAAGTACGCTACGCTTCGTCTTCCCTCCGGTGAGATGAGAATGGTTCCCTTGGTTTGCCGTGCAACTGTTGGTGTTGTAGGTAACGTTGATCATAGCCTGGTTAAGATCGGTAAAGCCGGACGTAAGCGTCACATGGGCATCCGTCCCACCGTACGTGGTTCCGTCATGAACCCCAACGACCATCCTCATGGTGGTGGTGAAGGTAAGACCGGTATCGGTCGTCCCGGCCCCAGCACACCTTGGGGTAAACCTGCTCTTGGTCTGAAGACACGTAAATCTAAGAAGGCTTCCAACAAGCTGATCGTAAGAAGACGTGACGGCAGAGCAATCAAATAGTTAAGGAGGAAAGATCATGGCTAGATCACTGAAAAAAGGACCTTTCGCAGACGCAAGCCTGTTGAAGAAAGTCGACGCTTTAAATGCATCAGGACAGAAGCAGGTTATTAAGACCTGGTCCCGTCGTTCTACAATTTTCCCTTCCTTCGTAGGACATACGATTGCTGTTCATGATGGTAGAAAGCATGTTCCCGTATACGTTACTGAGGATATGGTTGGCCACAAGCTCGGTGAGTTCGTTGCAACCAGAACCTTCAGAGGTCACGGCAAGGACGAGAAGAAATCCAAGGTTAGATAATAATATCGTTGACCTGGAGCTAAAAATATGCTATCTTATATAGATGGCTGGGAGAGCTATGCGCTCTCCCGAGGGTCTTCCCTCGAAAGAGGAAAGAAGACGGGATATTTTTGTGCGCAGCACTTAGGAAACACACGGGTGCGTTGCGCGGTTTCAGTTTGAAAGGAGGACCAAATCTATGGCTAAAGGACATAGATCCCAAATTAAGAGAGAAAGAAACGCTCAGAAAGATACAAGACCTTCAGCTAA
Source organism: uncultured Acetatifactor sp. (assembly GCA_934436435.1). Lineage (GTDB taxonomy): Bacteria > Bacillota > Clostridia > Lachnospirales > Lachnospiraceae > Acetatifactor. The sequence continues at coordinate 67,879 of CAKSAN010000012.1, forward strand.
GCTGTCTTACGCAAGAGTATCTGTTCAGAAGGCTTGTTTCGTATTAGATGCCATCAGAGGCAAAGATGTACAGACTGCACTTGGTATTCTGGAGTACAATCCCAGATATGCTTCCAGCCTGATCAAGAAGCTGCTTGAGTCAGCAATCGCTAACGCTGAGAACAACAACGGTATGAATACCGAGAACCTTTATGTTGCAGAGTGCTTTGCGAACAAAGGACCTACCATGAAGAGAGTAAAGCCCAGAGCACAGGGCAGAGCTTATAGAATCGAAAAGAGAATGAGCCACATTACCATCGTTCTTGATGAGAAGAAGTAGGGAAAGGAGCTATTAAAAGTTTATGGGACAGAAAGTTAATCCTCACGGCCTGAGAGTCGGTGTTATTAAAGATTGGGATTCCAAGTGGTACGCTGATGCAGAGTTTTCCGATTATCTGGTAGAAGACTACAACATCAGAAAGTTCCTGAAGAAGAAATTATACAGTGCAGGTGTTTCCAAGATCGAGATCGAGAGAGCATCTGACAGAGTAAAGGTTATCATCTATACTGCCAAGCCCGGTGTTGTAATTGGTAAGGGCGGTGCCGAGATCGAAGTAACCAAGAAAGAGCTCTCCAAGTTGACCGATAAGAAGGTTATGGTTGACATCAAGGAGATCAAGAGACCTGACAGAGATGCACAGCTGGTAGCTGAGAACATCGCTCAGCAGCTGGAGAACCGTGTATCCTTCAGACGTGCAATGAAGTCCTGCATGGGCAGAACCATGAAGTCCGGCGCTATGGGTATCAAGACCTGCTGTTCCGGTCGTCTGGGCGGTGCTGATATCGCTCGTGCCGAGTTCTACAGCGAGGGAACCATTCCTCTGCAGACCTTAAGAGCAGATATCGACTACGGTTTTGCTGAAGCAAACACCACCTATGGTAAAGTTGGAGTTAAAGTTTGGATTTATAAAGGCGAGATACTTCCTACAAAAGGAAATCAGATGGAAGGGAGCGATAAATAATGTTAATGCCGAAGAGAGTAAAACGTCGTAAACAGTTCCGTGGATCCATGGCCGGAAAAGCTTCCAGAGGTAACACCCTGGCATATGGCGAATTTGGTCTGGTTGCTACAGAACCCTGCTGGATCAAGTCTAATCAGATTGAGGCAGCCCGTATTGCGCTTACCCGTTATACCAAGCGTACCGGTAAAGTATGGATTAAGATTTTCCCCGATAAGCCCGTAACTGTAAAGCCTCTCGGTACTCGTATGGGTTCCGGTAAAGGCGCTGTAGATTGCTGGGTAGCAGTTGTTAAGCCCGGACGTGTAATGTTCGAGATCGCTGGTGTTCCCGAGGAGGACGCTCGTGAAGCATTACGTCTTGCTATGCACAAGCTCCCTTGTAAGTGTAAGATCATTGCTAAGGCAGATGTGGAAGGCGGTGTGACAGAATGAAATCAAATAAATTTGTAGAAGAATTGAAGACAAAGTCCGATGCAGAGCTGGCACAGGAGCTGGTAGCTGCTAAAAAAGAACTTTTCAATTTGAGATTCCAGAACGCAACCAATCAGTTAGACAATACTGCAAGAATCAAAGAAGTAAGAAGAAACATTGCACGTATTCAGACTGTTATCACCGAGAAGGCTAGAGCGTAACGCGTGGGTGCGTAGAAAGGAGATCAAACCGTGGAAAGAAATTTGAGAAAAACACGTACTGGTAAGGTTATCAGTAATAAGATGGATAAAACTATTGTAGTTGCAATCGAAGAGCATGTTAAGCATCCCCTTTACAAAAAGATCGTAAAGGACACCTACAAGCTGAAGGCTCATGACGAGAATAACGAGTGCAACATTGGCGACATCGTAAAAGTTATGGAGACAAGACCCCTGTCCAAGGACAAGAGATGGAGACTTGTTGAGATCGTAGAAAAAGCTAAATAAATTTGGCTTGCGAATATTAAGTTTGTAAGAAACCGCGGAAGCGGTGAAGGAGGAATAACATGGTTCAGCAGGAAAGTAGACTGAAAGTTGCTGATAACACCGGCGCAAAAGAGTTACTTTGCATTCGTGTTATGGGCGGTTCTACCAGAAGATATGCACAGATCGGCGACGTGATTGTTGCTTCCGTTAAAGATGCAACACCAGGTGGCGTTGTAAAAAAAGGTGACGTAGTAAAGGCAGTTGTAGTTCGTTCCGTAAAGGGCGCTCGTCGTAAGGACGGTTCTTACATCAAGTTTGATGAGAACGCTGCAGTTATCATCAAAGATGACAAGACTCCCAGAGGAACCCGTATCTTTGGGCCGGTTGCAAGAGAGCTTCGTGAGAAACAGTTCATGAAAATTGTTTCCCTGGCTCCCGAAGTATTATAAGGAGGTTGCCACATGTCTACAATGAAAATTAAGAAGGGCGACACCGTTAAGGTTATCGCCGGTAAAGACTTAGGTACAGAGGGCAAGGTTCTCTCTGTAGACGTAAAGAATCATAAAGTCCTGGTAGAGGGCGTTAACAAGATCACAAAGCATGCAAAGCCTTCTCAGGCAAACCCCAATGGCGGTATTGTTGAGAAAGAAGCTCCTATTGATATTTCAAACGTTATGCTTGTTGTAAAAGGCAAGACCACAAGAGTTGGCTTCAAGGTTGAAGACGGCAAGAAAGTACGTTTCGCAAAGTCAACAGGCGAAGTGATTGACTAATCAATAGGAAGGAGGAAATATAAGTGAGCAGACTGAAAGATTTATATAACAATGAGATCGTCGATGCTATGACCAAGAAGTTCGGTTACGCTAATGTAATGGAAGTTCCCAAGCTCGACAAGATCGTTATCAACATGGGTGTTGGTGAAGCAAAAGAAAACGCTAAGATCCTTGAGAATGCAGTTGCTGATATGGAAGCTATCACCGGACAGAAGGCAGTTCTGACCAAGGCTAAGAATTCCGTAGCAAACTTCAAAATCCGTGAGGGTATGCCCATCGGATGTAAGACCACTCTGCGTGGCGAGAAGATGTATGAGTTCCTGGATCGTCTGGTTAACCTCGCTCTTCCTCGTGTCCGTGACTTCAGAGGCGTTAACCCTAACGCATTCGACGGCAGAGGTAACTACGCACTCGGTATCAAAGAGCAGTTCATCTTCCCTGAGATCGAGTACGATAAGATCGACAAGACCAGAGGTATGGATATCATTTTCGTAACAACTGCTAAGACCGACGAAGAGGCACGTGAGCTGCTGAGACTGTTCAACATGCCTTTCGCAAAGTAATCAAGGAGGTAAATTCTGATGGCAAAGACATCAATGAAGATTAAACAGCAGCGCAAACCTAAGTTCTCTACTCAGGCTTATACCCGTTGCAAGATTTGTGGTCGTCCCCACTCTGTATTGAGAAAATACGGAATTTGCCGTGTTTGCTTCCGCGAACTGGCATACAAGGGCGAGATTCCCGGAGTTAAGAAGGCATCTTGGTAAGAGCAAAAAGATTTTCTAAGCCAGCAAAGTACGCTGGCTAACAAAATCTAAGTTTTGCTCCTAAGAGAATTTTGCAGAGCAAAATTCTCCGAGACGAAAAGAAAGTTTAAATTTCATCCCTGAGAGAATTTTCCGCGAGCGAAAAATTCTCCGGAGCAAAAAGATTTAACTTAGTTTATAAGAGTAATCTTATAATATAGATGGTATATACAAAGTGTATGTACTTAGCATGATTCAAGTCAATTAATAAGGAGGAAACTAAATCATGACAATGAGCGATCCTATCGCAGATATGCTTACAAGAATCCGTAATGCAAATACTGCAAAACACGACACCGTAGACGTACCTTCTTCCAAGATGAAGCTGGCTATCGCACAGATTCTGCTGGATGAGGGATATATTAAGAAGTACGACATCGTTGAAGACGGTGGTTTCAAGACCATCCACATCACTCTGAAGTACGGCGCAGACAAGAACGAGAAGATCATCTCCGGTATCAAGAGAATCTCCAAGCCCGGCTTACGTGTATACGCTGGTAAGGAAGATCTGCCTAAGGTTCTTGGCGGTCTGGGTATTGCTATCATCTCTACCAACCAGGGTGTAATCACCGACAAGAAGGCTCGTGAGCTTCAGGTTGGCGGCGAAGTATTAGCATTCGTTTGGTAAAGACGAAAAATAATTCTAAAGCGTCAAAGGACGCCGCTTAAGAATTATTAAGTTTCGTCTCTAAGAGAATTCCTTGCGGAATTCTCCTGTGTAACTATTGTTTTCTATATAATTAGGAGGTACGGGCATGTCCAGAATAGGTAGAATGCCAATCGCAATTCCTGCAGGCGTAACTGTAGAGGTTGCAGAAAATAATAAAGTGACTGTGAAAGGTCCCAAGGGTACTCTGGTAAGAGTATTACCCGCTGAGATGGATATTAAAGTGGAAGGTGCAGAAGTTCTCGTAAGCAGACCCAACGATCTGAAGAAGATGAAGTCTCTTCACGGTCTGACCAGAACTCTGATCCACAATATGGTAGTAGGTGTTACTGAAGGTTTCGAGAAGAAGCTGGAAGTAAACGGTGTTGGTTACAGAGCTGCTAAGTCCGGCAAGAAACTGACCCTGAACCTTGGTTACTCTCATCCCGTAGAGATGATCGATCCCGAAGGCATTGAAGCTGTAGTTGAAGGCCAGAACGTGATCATCGTTAAGGGTATCGACAAAGAAAAAGTTGGCCAGTACGCTGCTGAGATCCGCGACAAGAGAAGACCTGAGCCTTACAAGGGTAAGGGTATCAAGTATGCCGATGAGACCATCAGACGTAAAGTTGGTAAGACTGGTAAGAAATAACAGATAAGGAGAGTATGAAGATGGTTAGTAAAGAGTCCAGACAGTTAGTACGTGCAAAAAAGCACATGAAAATTCGTAACCGCTTCAGCGGCACTGCTGAAAGACCTCGTCTTGCAGTGTTCAGAAGCAATAATCATATGTATGCTCAAATTATCGACGATACAGTTGGTAACACTTTAGTATCTGCATCCACTCTTGAGAAAGAGATCAAGGCAGAGCTGGAGAAGACCAATAACGTTGATGCAGCAGCATATCTTGGAACTGTAATCGCTAAGAGAGCAATCGAAAAAGGCATCAAGGAAGTTGTTTTCGACCGCGGCGGTTTCATTTATCAGGGTAAAGTAGCAGCTTTAGCCGATGCAGCCAGAGAAGCTGGCCTGGAATTCTAGGAAAGGAAAGAGGAATACACCATGAAACACACAATCATAGATGCAAGCCAGTTAGAGTTAAATGATAAAGTTGTTACCATCAAGCGTGTAACCAAGACCGTTAAGGGTGGTCGTAACATGAGATTTACCGCTCTGGTAGTTGTTGGTGACGGCAACGGCCATGTAGGTGCCGGACTGGGAAAGGCTGTAGAAATTCCCGAAGCTATCCGTAAGGGTAAGGAAGACGCTGTAAAGCACATTGTTGAGATCAACCTGGATGAGAACAATTCCATCACCCATGATTTCATCGGTAAGTATGGTTCTGCTAACGTTTTACTGAAGAAGGCTCCCGAAGGTACCGGTATCATCGCAGGTGGTCCTGCCCGTGTCGTTTGTGAGCTTGCAGGTATCAAGAATATCCGTACCAAGTCTCTTGGCTCCAACAATAAGCAGAACGTTGTTCTTGCAACGATCTCCGGTTTAAGCCAGCTGAAGGCTCCCGAAGAAGTAGCAAAGAATCGTGGAAAGTCTGTTGAGGAGGTTCTGGCGTAAGCCGGATCTTCCCGTTAAGTTGACAGAGCCAACAGAAAGGAGTAGAGTATGGCAGACAAGAAGTTAAAGATCACTCTGGTAAAGTCCACCATCGGCGCTGTGCCGAAGAATAAAGCAATCGTGGAGTCTATGGGACTGCGTAAGATCGGCAAGTCCGTAGTACTGCCTGATAATGATGCAACAAGAGGACAGATCCGTCAGGTGAATCATTTGATCAAGGTAGAAGAAGCATAATCAGATAAGGAGGTGTTAGGAATGGAATTATCCAATTTAAGACCTGCAGAAGGTTCCAAACACAGTGATAATTTTAGAAGAGGCCGTGGACACGGTTCAGGAAATGGTAAGACCGCAGGTAAGGGTCATAAGGGACAGAAGGCTCGTTCCGGAGCTCCCAGACCCGGTTTCGAAGGTGGTCAGATGCCTTTATACAGACGTATTCCCAAGAGAGGTTTCACTAACAGAAACACGAAGGAAATCGTCGCTATCAATGTAAGTGCTCTGGAGTGCTTTGACAACGGTGCTACCGTTGATGTTAACGCATTGGTTGAAGCAGGAATCATTAAGAACCCCAGAGATGGAGTAAAGATCCTCGGAAACGGAGAACTTACCAAAAAGCTTGATGTAAAGGTAGATGCATTCAGTGCATCCGCAAAAGAAAAAATCGAGGCTCTTGGTGGAACTGCTGAGGTGATGTAATGCTTACAACACTGAAAAACGCATTCAAAATCAAAGAAATCAGACAGAAAATTCTTTTTACACTGGGAATGTTAGTTGTGATCCGTATCGGGTCACAGCTTCCCGTACCCGGGGTGGACACGAAGTTCTTCTCTCAATGGTTTGCCCAGCAGACAGGCGGTGCGTTCAGTTTCTTTGATGCCATTACGGGTGGTTCCTTTTTGAACATGTCCATTCTGGCATTGAACATCAACCCTTATATTACATCTTCCATTATTATGCAGCTGCTTACAATTGCTATTCCCAAGCTGGAAGAAATGCAGCGTGACGGTGAAGACGGCCGTAAGAAAATGGTTGCCATCACCAGATACGTTACCGTAGCACTCGCACTGATCCAGTCCACAGCAATGGCAATCGGTTTTGGCAGACAGGGCTATCTGATCGACTTCAATGCCCTGAATGTAATTACCACGATCACAGCACTTACCGCCGGTAGTGCATTCCTGATGTGGGTGGGTGAACGAATCACAGAAAAAGGTATCGGAAATGGTATTTCCATCGTACTGGTGATCAACATCATTTCCCGACTTCCTGAAGATCTGAGCAATCTGTTTGAACAGTTTGTGTTCGGAAAAGCTCCGGCAACCGCGATCCTTGCAGTGGTTATCATCTTTGCAATCATTATCGCCATGGTGGTAATGGTTATCATCCTGAATGATGGCGTGCGCAAGATCCCGGTACAGTATGCCAAGAAAATGCAGGGCAGAAAGATGGTCGGCGGACAGACTTCCAACATTCCGTTGAAAGTAAATACTTCCGGCGTTATTCCCATCATTTTTGCACAGTCCATTATGCAGTTCCCTATTATTATCTGTTCCTTTATCGGATATAACGGAACCGGCGTATGGGCAGAGATTCTTAAGGGTCTGAATTCCGGTTACTGGTGCAAACCCGGTCAGCTGGTATATTCCCTGGGACTTCTGCTGTATATTGTATTGATTGTATTTTTTGCATACTTCTATACATCCATTACATTTAATCCTTTGATGATTGCCGATAACATGAAGAAGCAGGGTGGTTTCATCCCCGGCATCAGACCTGGTAAGCCTACCAGTGATTATCTGAACAAGATTCTGAATTACATCGTATTCATCGGTGCGATCGGTCTGATCATTGTATCTGTGATCCCGTATTTCTTCAACGGTGTGTTCGGTGCAAGCGTATCCTTCGGCGGTACCAGCCTGATCATTATCGTAAGCGTAGTACTGGAGACCATGAAACAGGTAGAATCTCAGATGCTCGTTCGTAACTACAAGGGATTCCTGGAAGATTAGCAGTATAACAGTAACCGGATGGTTTGTAATCATCCGGTTATTTTTGCATTATTGTATTATAGGAAAATCTATTGCAAAAAAGCCGCATAAAAGTTAAAATATTAATGTTGGGCTGTAATTATGGTTCGTGCTTGCACGCAAACTTGAGATGTCCTGAAAGACGGGCAAGAATGGAGGTTATAATGAAGATTATCATGTTAGGCGCACCCGGCGCAGGTAAAGGCACACAGGCAAAGATGATCGCTGAGAAGTACGGAATCCCTCATGTATCCACAGGAGATATTTTCCGTGCAAATATCAAGAACGGAACCGAGCTTGGTATGGAAGCGAAGAAATACATGGATCAGGGACAGCTGGTTCCCGATGGACTGACCGTTAAGATTCTTTTAGACAGAGTAGCACAGGACGATTGTAAGAACGGTTATGTACTGGATGGATTCCCCAGAACCATTCCTCAGGCAGAGGTACTGGACAAGGCACTGACCGAACTGGGAGATGCCATTGATTTTGCCATCGATGTCAATGTTCCCGATGAAAATATTGTTAAGAGAATGTCCGGCAGACGTGCCTGCCTGTCCTGTGGCGCAACCTATCATATTGAGCATATTCCTCCCAAGAAGGAAGGCATCTGTGACAAGTGCGGACAGGAACTGGTATTGCGTGATGATGATAAGCCCGAGACCGTATTGAACCGTCTGAAGGTTTACCATGACCAGACCCAGCCTCTGATCGATTTTTATACTAAGAAAAATGTATTAAAGACCGTAGATGGCACCAAGGATATGAAGGAAGTATTTGCGGATATCGTAGCAATCCTTGGCTAGGAAAAGTCCGGATCACTGATCAGCAGCAGTAAGGTCCGGAACAGAAAGGTGAAGAAAATGGCAGTAACTATCAAATCACAGCGTGAGATCGAGTTGATGAGAGAATCTTGTAAGATTCTGGCGGATGTATTCAGTCAGATGGAGAAGGCGGTGCACCCCGGAGTATCCACCATGGATATCAACAACCTGGGGGAGAAACTGATCCGTGCCCATGGCTGCATTCCCAATTTCCTGAATTACAACGGATATCCGGCATCTATCTGTGTATCCGTGAATGATGAGGTCGTACACGGCATTCCTCACAAAGATCATATTCTTCACGAAGGTGATATTGTAAGTCTGGATGCAGGACTGATCTATAAAGGATACCATTCCGATATGGCACGTACTTTCCCGGTAGGGCAGGTAAGTGAAGAAGCAAGACTTCTGATGGAGAGAACCAAGGGAAGCTTTTTCGCAGGAATAGCAATGGCAAAGGCAGGCAATCATCTGTATGATATTTCCAATGCCATTGATGCCTACATCAAGCCCTTTGGTTACGGAATCGTAAGAGATCTGGTAGGCCACGGCATCGGCACCAGCTTACATGAGGATCCCCAGATCCCCAACTTCGCACAGCACAGACGCGGACTGAAGCTTCAGGCCGGTATGACTCTGGCTGTCGAGCCCATGATCAATATCGGAAGACCGGATGTGGCATGGCTGGACGATGATTGGACCGTAGTTACCGAGGATGGATCCCTGTCTGCACATTATGAGAACACCATCCTGATCACGGAGGACGGTGAGCCGGAGATCCTGACCATGTATTAAGACACAGGAGCGGCAGATCCGGAGAAGAAAGGTAAGATTGTGATATGTTAGGAGAATTTGCAACTTCAAAGGCCGGACATGATAAGGACAGATTGTACCTGATCGTCGGTGAAGAAGGAGAATGGGTCTATCTGTGCGATGGAAGGCTGCGGGGTGTGGAACATCCGAAGAAAAAAAAGAAAAAGCATATCCAGATCATACATTCTTCGGCACCGGATGCGCTGGTACAAAAAATAAAGCAGAGAACTCCGGGGGAGGATGGCCCGGTCAATGAGCAGATCCGTCTGACGCTGGAGGAGTATCTGCGCAATCAATAATAAGTAATACGAAGCAGTAAAAGAAGTAAAGAGTAGAAAGCTATGGAGGAAATTTATGTCTAAAAGTGATGTAATCGAAATCGAAGGAACCGTTGTGGAGAAGCTTCCCAATACCATGTTCCGTGTAGAACTGGAGAACGGACACCGAGTACTGGCTACCATCAGTGGTAAGCTTCGTCAGAACTTCATCCGTATCCTTCCCGGAGATAAGGTAACACTGGAACTGTCTCCTTACGATCTGAGCAAGGGACGTATTATCTGGAGAGATAAGTAAGTACAATCTGGAGAGAAATAGCTATGGCTAAAAAAATACGCAGCTTTGCTGTCATTCTGGCGGTCAGTGCGGTGGTGGGAACCCTGCTTTTAGTATTGGTATTCCTGCTTCCGGTAGGACCTATGCGCAGGAATGTGGAGAAAAGTGTCGGGGATATGCTGAAGACCGGAGAGGAGATTCCGGAGGATGCGTTTTCCCAGTACCTGTGGAAGAACAGAGAGACTTACACCGATGCTATTATGGTGCAGAACGCCATAGAAAGATTGCCGGATAAGAATGCTTATGAGCATGCCATGTGGATGTACCACTATGATCTGGAAGAGGATGTATGGACGCCGGAGGATTCCCTGAAGGCTTTCTGTGCATCCCATGAAAATGTCAATAATATGTATCTTCACATCTATGCGAGATACTGGCACGGCTATCTGCTCTATTTAAAGCCGTTGTTACTGTTATTTTCCTGGAAGCATGTGGTATGGCTGGAACTGGCGGTGCAGATCGCTCTTATGATCTGGGTGCTGGTCACGGCAATACGGAAGCAAAACGCGGGTGTTGCAGTCGTGACCCTGGGAAGCTTCCTGTTCATGAAGCCGGTACTGGTGCTGGTATCTCTGACCATGTCAGTGTGCTGGATCCTGACGCTTCTGGCGGTGGAATATATGCTGTTACATCATGACAGACTGCACGAAAAAGGACAGTATCCGGAATTCTTCCTGATCGTGGGAATTCTGACGTCCTACTTTGATTTCCTGACGTATCCCATCGTTACGCTGGGAATCCCTCTGTGCTGTTACTTCTTATTAGAAAGCGACAGACTGTGGAGCAACATCAAAAAGCTGATCGGTTTCTGCGTAAGCTGGGGAATCGGCTATGCGGGAATGTGGGCAGCAAAATGGGTCATTGCAGACCTGACATTACATACCGGTACGATCAAGGACGCTGTCTGGTCCATTATCGGCCGTACCGAAGCCATCGGGGGCAGACCCCGGATGAACGGAGGATTCTATGTCATCGGACTGAATCTTCAGGAATATCCGGCTTATATGGGAATTGCCGCAGGAATTCTGGCAGCGGCGGCCGTTGGACTTATGGTAATGATAATCGTCATGCGGGAATGGAAGAAAGTATATGCACAGCTTCTTCCGGTGGTTGTAACAGCCGCAATTCCCTTTGCCTGGATCATTGCCGTACAGCATCATTCGGCGCTGCATGCGAGATTCACCTTCCGAATTTTGAGTGTCGCAGCGGCTGCGGCCATCACTTTTATCGTTTTGGTCGTAAAGCAGGCAAAAATACACCAAAAAAATTGAAAAATATTGAAAAAAGCGTAAGAATACGCTTGCAAAGGAAAGACCGTCATGCTATAATGTAAGACGGTCTTTTTTGAAAGGAGGGTTTAACATGAAAGTTAGATCATCAGTAAAACCGATTTGCGAAAAGTGCAAAATCATCAAGAGAAAAGGACGCATCAGAGTAATCTGTGAGAATCCGAAGCACAAACAGAGACAGGGATAATCACCGCTTGATCGTCATTTGATCAGGTATGTGAGTTCTTGTCCGGTTATTATGTGCGGCTGAATTGATTATTAGTAAGATTATCAATTTTCATAATAGATTTGGATAGAGCTTACGGGAGATTACTTGTTGATACCACGGTGAAAAGAATTTCTAAAATTTTTGTCGTGGAAAGATCGGATCGTGTCCGATTGGGTGAAAGCCCCAATCAATTAGTAACTATTGGGCGTACAATTAACAGACCAAAACGTACGCACACACAACGGAAGTTGTGAGCGCAGATTGTTGCGCAAAGCGTAAGAGATTACGCAGGAAAATGGAGGAAACGTAAATGGCTCGTATCGCAGGTGTAGACTTACCTAGAGAAAAACGAATTGAGATCGGTTTGACCTATATCTATGGAATAGGCAGACCTACTGCTGACAAGCTGTTGGCAGAAGCAGGTGTAAATCCTGATACCAGAGTGAGAGATATTACCGATGATGAGGTAAAGAAGATCAGTGAAGCTATCGAAAAGCTTGGCGTTATGGTAGAAGGTGATCTGAGAAGAGAAATCGCTCTGAATATCAAGAGACTTCAGGAAATCGGCTGCTATCGTGGTATTCGTCATCGTAAAGGACTTCCTGTTCGTGGTCAGAAGACTAAGACCAACGCAAGAACTCGTAAGGGACCTAAGCGCACGGTGGCAAACAAGAAGAAGTAATTAAAATCGTAATGTAACTGTGAGAGGGAAGCAAATGTAAGCATCCCCAGGAAATGAGAAAGTAGGTTAGTTTAAAATGGCTAAAAAAGTTGCAAAGAAAGTAACAAAAAAGCGTGTAAGAAAAAACGTTGAACGCGGACAGGCACATATTCAGTCTTCTTTTAACAACACAATCGTAACGTTAACTGATGCTGAAGGTAATGCTCTTAGCTGGGCAAGTGCCGGTGGTCTTGGCTTTAGAGGTTCAAAGAAATCTACTCCATATGCTGCACAGATGGCTGCTGAAACAGCAACAAAGGCTGCTCTTGTTCACGGATTAAAGTCCGTTGACGTATTCGTAAAGGGTCCTGGTTCAGGACGTGAAGCAGCAATCAGAGCTCTGTCTGCAAGTGGACTGGATGTCTTAAGCATTTGTGATGTAACTCCTGTACCTCACAATGGATGCCGTCCTCCTAAGCGTCGTCGCGTTTAGTGAGAATTCGTCATCAGACGAAACAGTTTATGAAGTAACATTAGAACAAGTTGGATGAAAGTGCCGCACTGCGGCACTGTAAACAACCCTCGGAAATCACTTCCGAAGTATAAAGAAGGGAAAATAAAAAAATGGCAGTAAATCGCGTACCTGTACTGAAAAGATGTAGAGCCCTTGGCCTTGAGCCTTCTTACCTGGGCTATGACAAGAAGTCTAACAGAACCTCTGCAAGAGCAGGCAAAAAGGTATCTGAGTACGGACTTCAGTTGAGAGAGAAGCAGAAGGCTAAGTTCATCTATGGCGTTCTGGAGAAGCCTTTCCGTAACTACTATGAGAAGGCCGACAGAATGAAGGGCATGACCGGTGAAAACCTGATGACCCTGTTAGAGAGCAGACTGGACAACGTAGTGTTCAGAATGGGCTTTGCAAGAACCAGAAGAGAAGCAAGACAGATCGTTGACCACAAGCATGTACTTGTAAACGGTAAGTGTGTAAACATTCCTTCTTACCTGATCAAGGCTGGCGATGTTATCGAGATCAAAGAGAGCGCTAAGTCCATGCAGAGATACAAGGATATCCTGGAAGTAACTGCTGGAAGATTAGTACCCGAATGGATTGATGCTGATGTTGAGAACTTTAAGGGAACCATCAAGAATCTGCCTACCAGAGAAATGATCGATGTTCCTGTTGACGAGATGCTTATCGTCGAGTTGTACTCCAAGTAAGTTTTATTTAGCCCCAATGAACATTTCCTGTGGAATATTATTCTGTGGAATATTATTCCATGGGATACTGTTCGTAAGAACATGTCAACATATAAAGTTCGCAAAGGAGGGTATTGGCAGTGTTTGATTTTGAAAGACCTAATATTGAGGTTAGCGAGATTTCAGAAGACAAAAGGTATGGTAAATTCGTAGTAAAACCCCTGGAAAGAGGCTATGGTATTACTCTGGGCAACTCCCTGAGAAGAATCATGCTGTCTTCTCTGCCCGGTGCTGCAGTGAGCCAGATCAAAATTGAAGGTGTTCTTCATGAGTTCAGTTCTATTCCCGGAGTAAAGGAAGATGTGTCTGAAATCATTATGAACATCAAGAGCCTTGCAATCAAGAACAACAGTGAGACCAACGAGGCTAAGACTGCATATATCGAGTTTGAAGGCGAAGGTGTTGTAAGAGCTTCTGATATCCAGTGTGATCAGGATATTGAGATTCTGAACCCCGACCTTGTAATTGCAACTCTGAGCGGTAAAGACACCAAGTTTTACATGGAGCTGACCATTACAAGAGGCCGCGGCTACGTAAGTGCCGACAAGAACAAACACGAAGATTTACCAATCGGCGTAATTGCCATTGATTCTATCTATACACCTGTAGAGAGAGTTAACGTTACGGTAGAAAATACCCGTGTAGGTCAGAGTACTGATTACGACAAGCTTACATTGGATGTATACACCAACGGAACCCTGGCTCCCGATGAGGCTGTCAGCCTGGCTGCCAAGGTGCTCAGCGAGCATCTGAATCTGTTCATCGACCTGTCCGAGAATGCCAAGACCGCAGAGGTTATGGTAGAGAAGGAAGACGATGAGAAGGAAAAGGTTCTGGAGATGAGCATTGACGAACTGGAGCTTTCCGTTCGTTCTTACAACTGCTTGAAGAGAGCAGGTATCAATACTGTAGAAGAGTTAACCAATAAGACTTCAGAAGATATGATGAAGGTTCGTAATCTCGGACGTAAATCTTTGGAAGAAGTTCTGGCTAAACTGAAAGAGTTGGGATTACAGCTGAACCCCAGCGATGAGAACTAATTTCGGCTGAACATAAAAAGTTAGATTTCCGTATCCGGTAAGCCCAAAGTGTTCGGATGCGGTTGATCTCTAAATGGCTAATAACAACGCATTCGGTAAGTAAGTCCAAAGTGCATGGCCGGATGTACCATGAATGGAGAAAGGAAAATTATCATGGCAAAGTACAGAAAGCTCGGCAGAACATCTGCACAGAGAAAGGCATTATTAAGAAATCAGGTAACCGCAGTAATCAACAACGGCAAGATCGTTACCACCGAAGCTAAGGCTAAGGAAGTACAGAAGATCGTTGACGGTCTGATCGCTCTGGCTGTAAAAGAGAAGGATAACTTCGAGACTGTTAAGGTTACCACCAAGGTTGCCCGCAAGGACAAGGACGGCAAGCGCGTTAAGCAGATCGTAGACAAGGAGACCGGTAAGGTTCTGGCTGAATCCCATCGCGATAAGGACGGCAAGCTGGTTAAGATCGAGAATGGTGTTACCGTTACCGTATACGACGAAGTAGAGAAGGAGATCAAGAAGGATCTGCCTACCAGATCTCATGCACGTCGTCAGATGCTGAAGGTTCTGAACCCCGTAGTTGAGGTTCCTGCCGATGCAGCAGGCAAGAAAAAGAACACCAAAGAAGTTGACCTGGTTGCAAAGCTCTTCGATGAGTATGCTCCCAAGTACGCTACCCGTAAGGGTGGTTACACCAGAATCGTTAAGATCGGTCAGCGTAAGGGTGACGCAGCTATGACTGTTGTATTAGAGCTTGTTTAAGCTACGAGCAAAGTAAGGATAAAAAGAGACAACCGAGAGGGAATGCTTGCATTCACTATCGGTTGTCTTTTTTTAGACTTATTTGGCGACAGCCGTACAACGAGGGGATGCTCTGCATTCCCGAGGTGCTTTGCGGACTGCCGGCAGACCGACCCTTACTCCACCACCTTTTGGAAGTGCTGGTAATCCTTGCAGGAGTTCCAGTGTCCACCCCAGGTGAAGCCATGTTCCTTGAACAGCCGGTAACACAGATCATTCTCATCGATCTTATAAGGGAAGGAAGCACTTCTGTCCGCGTATACCGCTGCGTTTTCGGGAGATACCTTTTCACTGCCATCCTTATTATAAGTAATGTAAGGATTATAGAAGGGATTGATGTCTATGGCCAGCCCCAGTGCATGCTTGGAGAGGGAGGATGTCCCTTCTACCGGACGATAGTTGAAGCAGGAGGTATTGTTATCTTCCATGGAAGCGAGATCGTCTCCGCCGTATTCATCGATCAAAAGCACCTTTTCCAGCTGATATTCATTACAATACAGTTCGTAAAAGATCTCTGTCAGGTCCTGAGCAATCGCTTTATTGCAGATCAATTCTCCTTCTGCAGGATTTCCTTCAAAATCATAATGCCGGATATGCACATATCGCAGATCATCATAACCGATTTCGACAGATTTCAACAGGTCTTCGGAGACACCATCGGAGTTATCCACAGTGGCTGGATAAGAAACACCTGTTATGTATCTCTGCAATTTTTCGGATAAGGGCTCATAATAAAAGCCTTCCGACAGGGTGATCCGCTGGTCGGCCATGAGCTCTCCGTTCAGGGAAACTCCGGTAAGAACGGCGGATTCGGCCATGGAAGATCCTTCCTGCAAGATTTCTGTCGAATCTGTGGAAGAACTGTCAACATCCGGTGTCGGGTCGGGAGAGGGGGAAGGGGACGGCTCCGCAGTCTGGTAGGCAAGCGTTGGGTTGTCCGCCGCATAGTCTCCCAAAGTGTAGGAGTTGTGCTGGGATACCCGTAGCAGTCCTCCGGCCACAATTGTGATGAGGGCGAGAATCCCCACCATTTTCCATATTTTATTGCTATCAATCGGATTCATAGAATTTTTCCTCGTTTTTATTTCTGGTATCTTCTGAGATAGGATACAAGTATAACTATAATGGTTTTTCGAAAGCAGTACAAGAGATTTTGAAAAAGTCGCCCCAGTTCCCCGTTAAGTGTTGTAAATCTGTGCATAATCTAGTAAAATAGGGGCGATATCCTGCGAAGGCAGAAGATGACAGACTCTCCGGCGTGAATGCGCCCGTGAAATGGAGATTATTATGGAGATCATAAAAGCAGAGAATGTAGTATATGAATATATCCGCCGGGATGAGGAAGGCAATGTGGAAGGGATCACCAAGGCGGTGAACGATGTCTCTCTGGATATTGAACAGGGACAGTTCATTGCGATTCTGGGACATAACGGTTCCGGCAAGTCCACCCTGGCGAAGCATATGAATGCCATTCTGAATCCCACGGAGGGAACGCTGTGGGTGGACGGTATGGATACCGGGAAAGAGGAGAATGTCTGGAAGATCCGCCAGACCGCCGGTATGGTATTTCAGAATCCGGACAATCAGATCATCGGACAGGTGGTGGAAGAGGATGTGGGGTTCGGCCCGGAGAACATGGGGATTCCCACCAAAGAGATCTGGGAGCGCGTGGAAGAGAGCTTACGGGCAGTGGGCATGTACGAATACCGGAAGTATTCGCCGAATAAATTGTCCGGCGGACAGAAGCAGAGAGTGTCTATTGCCGGTGTGCTGGCCATGCATCCGAAATGTATCGTGCTGGACGAGCCCACTGCCATGCTGGATCCCAGCGGACGTAAGGAAGTCATCCGGGCTGTCCGGGGATTGAATCAGGTGGAAGGTGTCACACTGATCCTGATCACCCATTATATGGAAGAGATCATTCATGCGGACAAGGTCTTTGTCATGGACGGTGGCAGGATCGCCATGCAGGGAACGCCCAGGGAGATCTTTTCCCAGGTGGAACAGCTGAAAAAATTACGTCTGGATGTGCCGCAGGTAACGTTGCTGGCCTATGAATTACAGAAAAAAGGAATTCCGCTGCCGGACGGTATACTGACCCGTGAGGAACTGCTGCAGGCACTGGGCTATGCAAAATAACAGCGGAGAGTGATTGGGAAAGGACAGGACAAAATGTCTATCATATTAGATCATGTAAATTATGTATATGGTGCAGACACACCGCTGGCAGTCCATGCCCTGAAGGATGTCTGCCTGAAGATACCGGAAGGACAGTTCATCGGTATCATCGGACATACCGGCTCCGGCAAGTCCACACTGATGCAGCATTTGAACGGACTGATCCGCGCTACCGACGGACATATTTATTTTAACGGAGAAGACATCTACGACAAGGATTATGACATGAAGAAGCTCCGCAGCAAGGTGGGATTGGTATTCCAGTACCCGGAGCACCAGCTGTTTGAAATCGATGTATTCAGCGATGTCTGCTTCGGACCGAAGAATCTGGGACTGGACAAAAAAGAGGTAGAGCTGCGGGCCTACGATGCTTTGAAAAAAGTCGGCCTGCCGGACGAGCTTTTTTATCAGTCACCCTTTGAATTGTCCGGAGGACAGAAACGCCGCGTGGCGATCGCCGGTGTGCTGGCCATGAAGCCGGAGGTGCTGATCCTGGATGAGCCTACGGCCGGACTGGATCCCAAGGGAAGAGACGAGATCCTGCAACAGATCAAAAAATTACAGACCGAGACCGGACTTACGATCCTGCTGGTATCTCACAGTATGGAAGATGTGGCGGAATATGTGGACCGCATCATTGTAATGAACAAAGGAAGTGTCATGTATGACGATACGCCGAGAGAAGTATTTAAGCATTACAAAGAGCTGGAAGCGGTAGGACTGGCCGCACCGCAGGTCACCTACATCATGCACGATCTGAAGGCAAGAGGCGCAGATGTGGATGTGGATGCCACCACGATAGAGGAAGCGGCGACAGAGATCGCACGGGTCTGGAAAGCGAAGCACAGGTAAGAGAAGCAGGAGTGAAGATGCGGGTTCCGACCCGGGAGACGAGATCGGGCGGAAACTCAGGTAAGGAGCAATATGCTTAGAGACATTACATTAGGACAATATTATCAGACAGAATCAGTGATTCACAAGATGGACCCCAGAGTCAAGCTGGGCGGTACCGTCCTGTTTATTATTTCATTGTTCTTTTTCAAAAATTATGCGGGGTATCTGGTGGCAGCCCTGTTCCTGGGGCTGGTGATCCGCCTGTCAAAGGTACCGTTCAAGTTCATGGTGAAAGGAATGAAGACTATTGTCATGCTGATGCTGATCACGGTGGTGTTCAATCTTTTTCTGACACCGGGAACGCCGCTTTTGACGATCTGGAAGCTGACGATCACGCAGGAAGGATTGAAAATGGCAATCTCCATGGCCATCCGGCTGACGCTTCTGATCATCGGATCCTCCGTGATGACACTGACCACGACGCCGAACAACCTGACGGACGGTATGGAGAAAATGATGGGACCCTTGAAGGTGTTCAAGGTGCCGGTACATGAAGTGGCCATGATGATGTCCATCGCTCTGCGTTTCATTCCTATTTTATTGGAAGAAACGGATAAGATCATGAAAGCACAGATCGCCCGGGGAGCGGATTTTGAGAGCGGCAATATTTTCAAGCGTGCCAAGGCCATGGTGCCCCTTCTGGTACCGTTGTTTATCTCTGCATTCCGCAGGGCCAACGACCTGGCTATGGCCATGGAGGCCAGATGTTACCGCGGCGGAGAGGGCAGGACGAAGATGAAGCCGCTGATCTATCATAAGAGAGATTACATCGCCTACGGCTGCATCGTGGCTTATATGATAATCAGTATTGTAGTGGGTAGATTACCTTTTTTACCATAAATGCAGCAACGGTAGTATAGAGACGGACAATATGCGGGAAAAGCCCGGAAAAGGCAGAAGACAAATGATCACGGGCACGGTGATGAGAGGGAAAGTGGGTGAGATGTTGTGGCAGAGGAAATGGAAAAGCTACCGGAAAAAGTGACAAAACGGGTACGGCTGATAGTGGCTTACGACGGAACGAATTACCATGGCTGGCAGATCCAGAACAACGGCATCACCATCGAGAGCGAACTGAACCGGTGCCTGACCGATCTGTTGCGGGAGCCCATCGAAGTCATCGGCGCCAGCCGGACAGACTCCGGGGTACATGCGCTGGGGAATATTGCAGTGTTCGATACCACCAGCCGGATGCCGGCAGAGAAGATTTCTTATGCGCTGAACCAGAGACTTCCCGAAGATATCCGCATCCAGAAGTCCGAGCAGGTGGCGGAGGACTGGCATCCCCGGAAATGTGACAGCCGCAAGACCTATGAGTACCGGATCTACCGGGCGGAATTTCCCATGCCGGTGAAGCGGCTGTATTCCCTGTTCACCTATCACGAGCTGGATGTGAACCGGATGCAGGAAGCAGCTGCTTATCTGGAGGGCGAGCATGATTTCAAAAGCTTCTGCCAGACCGGGGCGCAGGTGGAGTCTACGGTGCGTACCCTTTATTCCGTAGAAGTGGAGGAGCAGGGGGAGCATGATCTGGTGATCCGGGTCTGTGGCAATGGATTTTTATATAATATGGTACGAATCATCGCCGGAACACTTCTGGATATCGGTCAGGGAAAGCGGGATCCCATGGACATTTTTGCGATCCTGGAGGCAAAAGACCGCAGTGCGGCGGGTCCCACGGCACCGGCCCACGGACTGACTTTGATGAAATACGAATTTTTATAATAGTTCAGCCATACATGGTGAAAGCTAATGGGCAGGTGCTTGCACATGGCACGTAAGCTTTTACTGCGTATGAGCGGAAAAAGTTTAAAATTTATCTTGACACGCATTGAGTGGTATCATATAATATATGACTGTGACAGTGTTTCAATATGCTGAGTCAAAGCCCCGACGAAGCATTGAGATATAGTATTCAACCGTTTTGGAAAGAAGTAAAATGTAGCCGGACATCTGCAGATTACCATCGGACCAGAACACTGAAAAAGTCGATCATGAATCGGCGAAAGTAATATGGAGGGAACATAATGAAAACATTTATGGCTAGTCCAGCTACAATCGATAGAAAATGGTATGTAGTAGACGCTACTGACATGACCTTAGGCCGTCTGGCATCTGAGGTTGCTAAGGTGCTGAGAGGCAAGAATAAGCCTATCTTCACCCCTCACATCGACTGCGGTGACAACGTTATCGTTATCAATGCTGAGAAGATCAAAGTAACCGGTAAGAAGCTGGATCAGAAGGTATATTATCATCATTCCGATTACGTTGGTGGCTTAAAAGAAGCTACCCTGAGAGAGAAAATCGCAAAGAAGCCTGAGCAGGTAATTGAGCTTGCTGTTAAGGGCATGCTTCCCAAGGGACCTTTAGGAAGACAGATGTTCACCAAACTTCACGTATATGCAGGACCTGAGCACAAGCATGAGGCTCAGAAGCCTGAAGTGCTGACATTCTAAGGGACTGAGAGGAGGAAAATAAATCATGGCTAAAACAGAAAGATACTACGGAACCGGTAGAAGAAAGAAATCCATCGCCAGAGTATATTTAGTACCCGGTAATGGTAATATTACAATCAATAAGAGAAGCATTGATGAGTACTTCGGTCTGGAGACTCTGAAGGTTATCGTTCGTCAGCCTCTGGCAGCTACTGAGACTGC
Source organism: uncultured Acetatifactor sp. (assembly GCA_934436435.1). GTDB lineage: Bacteria > Bacillota > Clostridia > Lachnospirales > Lachnospiraceae > Acetatifactor. The sequence continues at coordinate 88,830 of CAKSAN010000012.1, forward strand.
TGAGAAGTTCGACGTTCTGGTTAACGTTCGCGGTGGCGGATACACCGGTCAGGCTGGTGCAATCAGACACGGTATTGCAAGAGCTCTGCTTCAGGTAGACGGCGACTTCAGACCTGTTCTGAAGAAGGCTGGATTCCTTACCAGAGACCCTCGTATGAAGGAAAGAAAGAAGTACGGCTTAAAGGCAGCTCGTCGTGCTCCCCAGTTCTCCAAGAGATAATAATCAGAACACTCGAAACCCTTGTAAACACTGGTTTGCAGGGGTTTCTTTTTACCCTGCGCTAAGCGAAGCGGAATTCCTATGCAGCGGGCGGAAGACGGATCGTTTTGCACCTGGCATTGAAATCACCCATAAGTTTGAAAAAACTATTGTCAATAGAAAACTTCTATGCTAATATAATCGCAAAGCATAGAAGTTTTCTATTTCTACAGATATCTTGTGAAGTTCTGAATAGCGAGTCGGAAAGTCCATGCTTTTATTCCAATTTACAACATTCTAAATAACAGCGGGTTTCTGACCGTGGTATTCGTACTTTGTGTGGGGCATAAGTATGTCTGTTTTTGTTACGTTACTATAATTTCATAAACGTGGAATGTCCGATCCTGCTGTTATAACAAACACAGGAAGGAGTTCTATGGGAGATATTGATGTAGCGATTTGTGAGTACATAGCTGAAAACGAACGGGTAGCGGATCTGTTCAATGGGTTATATTTTCAGGGGGAACGGAGGATCCGTGCTGAAAATATCGAGGATTATGAAGAAAAATATCCTGTAAAGTACCCAACCGGTGGAAAACATTCCAAACATACCGGGAAGGTACGGTATCGGGATATCGTGAAAAAATTGAAGAGTGGAGGTAGTTTAAGGATACTGGCCATGGAGAAGCTGTTCTGTGTGAATGAGAAGCAGGATTTCAGCTGTTTTCATACCGAACTGCGGCAGTTCTTTACGATGATCAGCTGCCGGAAGGACTGGAAACGCCTGCGCAGACTGGCGGAGTCAGAGGATTACCGGAATCTATCTGCGGATACGGCAGAAGCGATCGCGGTAGTATTGGGATGGTCGGATCCGAAAGAGATCCAGATGAAATATGAAGAGAAGGGAAAAGGTGTAAATATGTGTAAAGCATTGGAAGACCTGCTGACAATCGAGCGGGAAAAGGGAGAGAAGCTTGGCATCGAGCAGGGAATCGAGCAGAATGCATACAATATGATCTGGAATATGCAGGAAGAAGGCATTGAGCTGGACAGGATCTGCCGTATCAGTGGGAAGACTGCGGAAGAAGTGCAGCGGATTCTTGAGAGCAAATAAAAGAATGTCATTTCAGTAAAAACGCAGCGGCATATTTGGTATGGCAGGAACTGGAAAAGGAAGCCGGGAAGTACATAAAATAAAAGAACAGTGCAGTAATCAGCTACGGCATACCTACATCACGAATCTTCTCTATGCAGGAGTGGGCCTTAAGACGGTTCAGTACCTTGCAGGACATGAAAACAGCAAAACAACTATGGACATCTATGCAAGGGTAAAGTACAATAAACCTGAGGAGTTATTTGACGTAGTAAATCGAGCATTGGCAAAGAATAGATAATAAATTACCAAACTTGAAATGCCAGTTTGGCATCTCAAGTTGTTATAGGGGAAATTTATGATAGAAATTAAACCAGAAGAGAAAAAGACGGATGGTATTACAAATGATTTAGTTGAAATCGTTCAACCACCGATTGAAAAAATGATTTATGTTATTAGAGATAAGCAAGTCATGCTGGATAGTGATCTTGCCGTTCTTTATCAGGTCGAGACAGGGGCATTGAATAGAGCAGTAAAAAGAAATATTAGTAGATTTCCAGAAGATTTTCGTTTTCAGCTCACAAAAGAGGAATATCAAAACTTGAGATGCCAAACTGGCATTTCAAGTTTTGCGCAGGAAGAAAATAATTATGGTGGTCGCAGGACTCTTCCTTATGTATTTACAGAGCAGGGAATCTCTATGTTGGCGAGTGTGCTACATAGCGAAGTGGCGATTAAGGTAAGCATTGGCATTATGCGCGCATTCGTGGAAATGAGGCGATTTATTGCTAATAATGCTTTACTTTTTGAACGCATCAGTAATGTGGAGTTAAAACAACTGGAATATCAAAAGCAAACGGATGAAAAATTGGATCAGATATTTGAATATATATCGGACCATGAGGAATCAAATCAGAAAGTCTTTTTTGACGGCCAGATATATGATGCTTTTAGCCTAATTGTTAGCCTGATTCAAAAAGCGAAAAAGGAAATCGTTTTAATTGATGGCTATGTGGATGTAGGAACGCTGAATCTTCTCGCAAAAAAGAATGAGAATGTAGCTGTTGTGATGTATACATTGAAAAGAACCAAGTTATCTCAAGGAGATGTTGATAATTTCAACAGCCAGTATCCTTTGCTGGAAGTGCGGTACACGAAAGTATTTCATGATCGCTTTTTAATCCTGGATAGGAAAAATGCTTATCATATAGGAGCCTCCTTAAAAGATGCAGGAAAAAAGTGTTTTGGAATTACTCTGATTGAGGATGATGGTATTGTGAGAGACATTCTTCAGAGATTGGAGATTGAAACGGAGGAGTAAAAATCACTTATTTCTATGGCTAAGGAATAGGACAACTGACAACAGAAAATGCGAAAAAGCCCGTAATATCAAGGGCAAACGCACCATAGAGATGTTTAATACGGCTTAAAGGCAGCTCGTCGTGCTCCCCAGTTCAGCAAGAGATAATAATCAGAACACTCGAAACCCTTGTAAACACTGGTTTGCAGGGGGTTCTTTTTTACCCTGCGCTAAACGAAGCGGAATTCCTCTGAAGCGGGCGGAAAACGGATCGTTTTGCACCTGGCATTGAAATCACCCATAAGTTTGAAAAAACTATTGCCAATAGAAAACTTCTATGCTAATATAATCGCAAAGCATAGAAGTTTTCTATTTCTACAGATATCTTGTGAAGTTCTGAATAGCGAGTCGGAAAGTCCATGCTTTTATTCCAATTTACAACATTCTAAATAACAGCGGGTTTCTGACCGTGGTATTCGTACTTTGTGTGGGGCATAAGTATGTCTGTTTTTGTTACGTTACTATAATTTCATAAACGTGGAATGTCCGATCCTGCTGTTATAACAAACACAGGAAGGAGTTCTATGGGAGATATTGATGTAGCGATTTGTGAGTACATAGCTGAAAACGAACGGGTAGCGGATCTGTTCAATGGGTTATATTTTCAGGGGGAACGGAGGATCCATGCTGAAAATATCGAGGATTATGAAGAAAAATATCCTGTAAAGTACCCAACCGGTGGAAAACGTTCGAAACGTACCGGAAAGGTACGATACCGGGATATCGTGAAAAAATTGAAGAGTGGAGGTAGTTTAAGGATACTGGCCATGGAGAACCAGAACCAGGTGGATTATACCATGCCGTTTCGTTGTATGGAATATGATACCCTGGAATACCGCAGGCAGATCGATCACAGGATCCGGGAAAATGAGAAGAACCCGCAGTGGAGCAACAAAGCAGCGGAACGCCTCTGCGGTGTGCGGAAAACGGATCGTTTTGCGCCGGTCTATACGGTCTGTCTCTATCATGGGAAGGAAGCGTGGGACGGCCCCAGATCCCTCAAGGACATGATGGATTTCGGTTCGGATCCGGATCAGATGAGCCGCTATTTTGCGGATTATCCGATGAAGCTGTTCTGCGTGAATGAGGAGCAGGATTTCAGCTGTTTTCACACTGAACTGCGGCAGTTCTTTACGATGATCAGCTGCCGGAAGGACTGGAAACGCCTGCGCAGACTGGCGGAGTCAGAAGATTACCGGAATCTATCTGCGGATACAGCGGAGGCAATCGCGGTAGTATTGGGATGGTCGGATCCGAAAGAGATCCAGATGAAATATGAAGAGAAGGGAAAAGGTGTAAATATGTGTAAAGCATTGGAAGACCTGCTGACAATCGAGCGGGAAAAGGGAGAGAAGCTTGGAATCGAGCAGGGTATCGAGAGAGGAATCGAGCAGAATGCATACAATATGATCTGGAATATGCAGGAAGAAGGCATTGAACTGGACAGGATCTGCCGTATTTCCGGGAAAACTGCGGAAGAAGTGCAACGGATTCTTGAGAGCAAATCCTGACCCGGAGGATAGACGAGGCCGTAATCAGAGCCAGGAAGAATGAGGAATGGAGATCAGGATACATGAAAGAGCTGTTACATGATGATGACGTCAGAGAAGAGGGAAGAGAAGCATTTTATGCAAGGCGCCCAAAATTCATTTTGAATAATATATAGAATCAGCAGGAACGCACCCTCACCGGTGCGTTTTTTCTCTTTTTCGTACTTTTTTCCCATTTTTTTACCAGAAACACTTGACTTGTCCCCTAAGGGACGATGTATCATAAGGGCAAGAAACACAGAAGCCCCTCCCTCAGGTGGGCAGGGTCGATTCATGACATATTTGGGTCGATTCATGTCAAAAAAGGTATTTTAGAGGGAATATGTGTTATATTTTTTCTCAAATAATGGATTTACTTTGTCCGGGAATTTACCGGACGGAAAGATCTAAGAGATTATCATGTTCTAAAGGAGGATCTTATGAAGAAACGAGTATTGAGTCTGGTCATGGCATTTGTGCTCAGCTTTTCCATGATGCCCATGTCGGCATTTGCGGAAGAAACGGGTACAGTGACGGAACAGAAGGCACAGAACGGCGAGGACACCGTAGATGTCTCCTCCACCGGCGAAGACATCAGCGGTGGCAATGCTGTGACAAAGGGTGCAGCGGTGGAGGCAGCGCAGGCTCTCATCAATGCCCTGCCGGAGGAAGTGACCGCGAAGAACGCGGACGAACTCCAGGCACAGCTGATGGCGATAGACGAGGCTCTGACGGCACTGAACGGTGAGCAGCGCGCAGAGCTGGATATGACGCGTCTGGAGAATATTTGCGCGGCTCTGAACGGGCTTGTGGCAGTGCAGGCTGGCGAGCATGCGAACCATCCTGTCTGCGGTGATGCAAATTGCAAAGACCACGGGGAGACTTTGACTGGCTGGACGGCAATAGCTGACGGCACTGCGCTGTTGAATACTACATTGGCAGGCTACTATTACCTGACTAACGATGTGACGCTTGATGCAACATGGCAGCCTGCGGACGGTACTGTGCTCTGTCTCAACGGTCACAGCATCACGGTCGACGCAGATGTCAATGCGATTACTGTTCCTGCCGATAGCAGCTTCACGCTGACTGACTGCAACAGCAGCGAAGGTAGGCATTACTTCCAGAACTACGTCAGCAAGAAGCGCTGGGTGCCGTGTGAGGAAAACGCTAGCGGTAGCTTTTCCGTGGAGGGCGGTGTCATCACACACTCTGTGAATTATAATGCAAGAGGTGTAACTGTGCAGGGTACAGGTACATTTATCATGTACGGCGGCACCATCTGCGGTCATGGCAGCAACGAAGACGGTGCGGGCGTGTTCGTAGGCAATAAGGGTGAGTTTGGGATGTACGGCGGAGCAATCAAAGGTAATACCGCGTACAATTTTTTGGGCGGCGTGTATGTGAACGGCGGTACCTTTACCATGAACGGCGGTGAGATTTCCGATAATAAGGCTTACCGTGGAAGTGGCGTGTATATGGCTGGCGGTACCTTTACCATGACTGGTGGTACGATTTCCAACAATACGGCTGATTGTGGAAGCGGTGTGTATTTGGGCGCTTCTGGTAAATTTAATTTGTCCGGCACTGCGAGCATCAGCGGCAACACGGCTACTGTCAGTGGCGGCGGCGTGTATATGTGGTCGGGGATCCTCAATATGACCGGCGGCACCATCAGCGGCAATACAGCAGGTGATTCCGGCGGCGGTGTGTATTTGGATTTTGACAGCAGTTCTACCACCTTTAATATGTCCGGCACACCGGTCATCATCGGCAACAAAGATGCGGATGGCATGGCGAACAATGTTTATTTGCGCGGTAAGAGTACCGACAGCACCGGCAACCCCATCCATATCACGGGAGAGCTGGAGGACGGCGCGCAGATCGGCGTGACCCCGGATACTGTACCCGTCGGTTTTTCCGCGGAAATTGCAAAATTTCCGATGGATATGGACCGGAGCTGTATAAATAAATTTACTGCTGACCAACATGGATTCAAGATTGCTGGCACTTTGGTCCCGGGCGAGAACTGCAACTATGTTACAATACAGGCAGAGCCCCACGAACACTACCTTTGCGGCGGAGACGAATGCACCCAAATCGGCGACCATAGCTGTGCCAAGACCGTGTTTAAGGCGTGGACATCTACGACCTCCCTGCCCAGTACGGCTGGCAACTGGTATTTGACCGGTAATGTAACACTTTCCAAGACATGGGAACCGGCGGATGGCACCGTGCTCTGTCTCAACGGCTACAAAATTACAATTACAGGTACAGGTATATATAATAGGATCGACGTTAAAAAAGACTTTACCCTGTGTGATGACAGTGGCGAGGGCAAAATCGCCAGTAGCAACGATTACGGTGTATATGTGAGCGAAGGCGGTACATTTAACTTATACGGCGGTTCGATTACCGGTACTACTACAGCGGGTGTGTATACAAAGGGCACCTTTATCATGTATGGCGGTTCGGTCGCCGACAATAAATGTTCCGGTGTGGTCAACTTAGGGGGCACCTTCACCATGTATGACGGTTTGATCACCGGTAATGGGATAAATAATTACGGTACTGCTGTAGATGTATCCGGCCGCGGCATCTTCACCATGAAGGGCGGAAGTATCACCAACAACAATTGGGGCGGTGTGGATGTGGGCAGTTCCAGTACATTCTACATGAGTGGTGAGGCTGAGATCAGCGGCAACACCATAGATGCCGCAAGAAGCGACGTGCGAGATGCCGGCGGTGTGTATATGGGCGGCACATTCTACATGAGCGGTAATGCCAGGATCATCAATAACAAAGTCACTGGCAGTGATTATATAGGCAATTCCGCAGCGGGTTTACATGTTGCATCTACCAGCGTCTACCTTAGCGGCAATGTGCAGATCACAGGCAACGAATGGGATGGCAAGAAAAATAATGTCCTGAAGCGTGTTGGGGTCCTCAATATCAACGGAACGATGGAAGAGACCGCACGCATTGGTGTGACCACGGAGACCGAGCCCGACGCAAATTCTTCTCAGGGCATCTGGATTGTTGACGGTGCGAATGACAGAGAACTGGACTATACCAAGATCTTCCTGCCGGATGTGACCGACAAGAACTATGAGGTCGTCCATCACGATCAGTATTACGACGACCTGTATCTTAGGGTGCACCAGCACAGCTGGAACTACACGGCAAGCGGTGACACTATCACCGCAGCTTGCGCCTGTGGTGAGCAGGGCGGCAGCGTGACCATCGAGGCTCCCGCAGCGGATACGCTGACCTACGACGGCAATACAAAGGTGGCAACGGTTGTGAACAACATCCTTCCTGCTGATGTGACCGCTCCCACCATCACCTACAAGGTGAAAGGAAGCAATGCATCTGCTGCACCTGTCAATGCCGGCACCTATATTGCCAGCATTACCCTCACAGGCGCGGACGGCAATCCTGCCACTGCCAGTGTGGAGTATACCATCAAGGCAAAGGAACTTACGAATCTTAAGATTGATGTCGCAGATGCCGGTAATTACGACGGCAGCGAAAAGAAACCTACCGTTACCGTCAAGGACGGCGACACCCTGATTCCCGGTGACGAGTATGAAATCATTTACAGCAACAACAAAAATGCGGGTACCGCCAATGTGACCATCAGAAGTAAGGCAGGCGGCAATTACACTTTCAGCGATACCATGGCGCAGTTCACCATTGCCAAGGCAAAGGGAGGCACTCTGCAGGAGTATGGCTTCAGCCAGAAGTTCTCCGACCGGAGCGAGAGGAGCCTTCGCCCGGAATACGATCTTCCCGCCGGTCATACATGGACATATCGCATGTCCGATGCCGATGTTACAGGCTCTGCAAAGGTTGCATCAGCTGCCATCAATGCCACGACCGGAGAGATCACCTACAAGCTGGCTGACGGTGCGGCAGGTGATACGGTTAGTTGGATGGTAACGATTTCCAACGACAACTATGAAGACTTCACCCAGAAGCTGATTCTGACCCTGACGGCAAAGGACGATCAGAAGGAGCTGCGCGTCACAGGGGACAATACCGTGGCATACGGCAAGACACTGACACTTGGCACCACCGGCGGCTCCGGTACGGGCGAGGTGACCTTCCGCATTGACAAAGCCAACAGCACGGGCGAAGCGACCATGGATGCAAACGGTGTCCTGACAGCGCGCAAGGTCGGCTCCGTCATTATCATAGCGACCAAGGCAGGCGATGCGGATTACAATGAAGCCGTCAGTGCCTCCTTTGAAATCACGATCACCAAAGCAACTCCCACCGGTGAGCCTAAATACACCGTGATCACCACGGATGGTAAGACCCTGACGGATGTGGGACTGACGTCAACTGGCAGCACCCTGAATCCCGCAGAGGGTACCCTGAAGTGGGTGGATGAGGCAGGCAATGAGCTGCAAGGTGACACCAGGGTGGAAGTCAACAAGACCTACAAGTGGAGCTTCACACCTGCGAATGACAACTACAGCTCCCTGACCGGCGAGATCGTGCTGTATCCTGTGGATGCTCCCGCCATCAGCGCACAGCCCGGGGATGCAACGGTGAAACCGGGAGAAAAGGCAGTATTTGAAGTGACTGCAACGGGTACGGATCTGACGTATCAATGGAAAATTGACAGGAACGACGGAAAGGGATTTGTAGACATTAACGGGGCGAATGGCGCAAGCTATACCACCGGAGTAACAGACATGGATTGCAATGGCTTTAAGTATCAGTGCGTCATCAGTAACGCAGTCGGTTCTGTTACAACCGCTACGGTGACCCTGACGGTTACGGATAATATTGCTCCTACCCCGACTCCCGATCCTTACCGGATCATTGATGGCGCGAACGGTTCCTGGACCCAGAGCACGGACGGAAGCGGAAGTCTCCTGATCCGTGGAAACGGTGAGTTTTCCAAGTTCCTGAATGTAAAGGTGGATGGAAATATCATTGATCCTACGAACTATGAAGCCAGAGAGGGTTCTACCATCATCGAGTTAAAGGCAGAATATTTAAAGACCCTGTCCGAAGGCAGCCACACCTTTGAGATCGCCTGGACGGATGGCACCGCAAGTACCAGCTTTACGGTAGCAAGGAACACCTCCGGCAGCGATGATACCGGCAGCAACGATAATGACGACAATAATAAGGACAGCAACAACGACAGCGGTAACAATAACAGCGGCAGCAACAATACCGCAGGCAGCGGCGACAACACTGCCCAGACCCTGACCGGATCTCCCAACACCGGAGATGCTTCCGGTCTGTGGATCGCACTCTTCCTGGCATCCGCCGCAGGACTGGTGGTCATGCTGGTAAGAAGGAAAAAGTAATATTTTAGTATTAGAAAATCTCGCTGCAGGGATAAAAACCTGTGGCGAGTTTTTTTTATATGCGGTTTGACTTTTCATGTCCCCGTTGCTATAGTGTAATTAGATTAGACTAACCAGAAAAAGAATACATTCGGAAAGAGGAGATCAGGCTATGAAAATATTAGTATTCGGAGCAGGAGTGCTGGGTTGCAATCTTGCAAGAAATTTGCCTTTGCATCCTCAGCGGGACATCGGGAACGTGACCGGGTAAATTCCGTTGATCTTAAAAAGATTACCATTCTACGAAGAAAACGCAGCGGCATATCCGGTATGGCAGGAACTGGAAAAGGAGGCTGGGAAGTATATAAAATAAAAGAATTTAACCTTTACAGCTTCCACCCGACGGCCTGCTCACGATCACTGATAAAGTGGTGATAGATGCAATCAGCTTGGCAATGGTGGATTTGCCGCTGCCGGAAGGACCCACCAGCGCATTCACCGTTCCCGCGCGGAAGGTCAGGTCAATGCCATGCAGCACCTCTGCATCGCAGTAACCGAAACGGACATCACGCAGTTCTACGGAGCTGCCCTGCGGCATCCCGGTGTCAGTTTCGGGGCGGGACAGCGCCGGGGCGGGCATGATGTTCATGGCAAAGGTGAAATAGAAGTTGCTCTTGTTCATCCAGTCAATGTAGCTCTGGGCGCATTCCCTGGCAGCAACTACAAATTTCTCATAGCTGATCTTGGATTTGCCGAACACCTTAATGACTTCGATGCCGCTAATGTACTCCACCGCCGTATCGTTCAAGGTGTTGGTGGCGGCCACAGTGCGGGCGTAATTTTTCTCATGGAGCGTATTGACTCTGATGATCTTCGCACTGCTTACGGTGAAATGCTGGACGGTTGCAAACGTGATCCGGAGAACCGGGTCTGGTATGCACCGTGGAAAATGGAGTTAACAGACAATCAGGAATATGTTGGAGACCTCTGCTTCAAAGGTCCGGTGAAAAATCATTCCGTAGAGATTGGGTATGGTGTTTTGTCAGGACATGAGAACAACGGCTATGCGTCAGAAGCACTTCAAGCTATGATACAATGGGCATTTCGTCAGAAAGAAGTTGTGTTTGTAGAAGCCGAGACCGCCCAGGACAATAAAGCCTCCCAGCGCGTGCTTGAAAAGTGCGGCTTTGTGCCGGATGGAATCGGCGCGGAGGGACCGCGTTTCGTGCTGGAAAATCCGCTCACGAACTGGACGCCTACCTACATGCTGTTTGGCATGGCCATTGGTATGTCTATTGGGCAGATGCACGATCAAATGCTTTGGGGCATGGCGCTTGGTATCAGTCTTGGCAGCCTTGTCGGCATACTGCTTAACAATTCCGCGAAAAAGAGCCGCGAAGCGCTCTGGCAGCAACGCAATTCCCATTGACTAGATAAATTAACTATACTAACAGGCGGGTTCCGTTCCCATGGAATCCGCCATTTTTTTTGCGCATTTCTACAAGGGGTGTAACAATGACTGCGTTATATTAAGTGGTAAAAGGAGAAGATGTATGTTAATATTTAATTTGGGTATTTACATGAAAAAAAGATACCAGAACTTGTGTTCGATAAAATAAAGTGTTATACTATAAAAGCGAAATAGGTTCGAGGAGATAAAGCTGTGATTAGTGAAAAGAATAAAATAGATATGAGTAATGTGGTTAACAAATTGTTTGAAGGTGACTGCCTGGAACATATGAAAAAGATACCGGATGGCAGTATTGATATGATTTTATGTGATTTACCATATGGCATGACACAGAATAAATGGGACAGTTATATTCCCTTAGATGAGTTATGGAAACAGTATAATCGAATCATAAAACCCAACGGAGCCATTGTTTTAACATCCAACGGAGTCTTTACTGCAAAACTGATTTTGAGCCAGCCCAATATTTACAAATATAAATGGGTATGGGAGAAGTCAAAGCCCACCAATTTTTTAAATGCAAAAAAGCAGCCCCTTAGAAAGCATGAAGATGTTTGTGTTTTTTATAAAAAACAGCCAACGTACCATCCGCAGATGACAAAAGGGGAGCCATATGATAAGGGAATCAGAAAAAATCAGCTTAGTGGTAATTATGGAGACTTTGAACCGGTACATGTGGCAAGTGAGGGAGAGCGTTACCCCACAGACGTAATTTATATTAAAACAGCGGAAGCGGAAGGGGAAGTTCTTCATCCTACGCAAAAGCCGGTGGAGCTGGGAAGGTATATGGTAAGAACTTATACAAATCCGGGAGATATAGTGCTGGATAATACTTTTGGCAGCGGGTCTTTTCTGGTGGCAGCTCTCATGGAAGGCAGAAATTTTATAGGAATCGAAAAGAATGAAGATGTTGCGTTGTTTAAAAAAGATGAAATAGATTATATTGATGTCGCAAAAAGAAGACTATTGTCAGCCTGGAAGGGCCTGGATAAAAAAACTCGTAAGTATATTAAAGAGGAAAATCTAATCGCAGAATTTAAAGAAAGATAAAGGGAATTCGCATGGGGACAATTATCAGGAGGAATGAAAGAAGCTGGGCCATCGTAATTATTTCAGAGATTAAAGTAATGCTGAATGGACTGGGGTTAAAGATTAAGAGTGCAGGCGGAGAAAGTACGCTTTCTGTAAATAAGAAAAGTATGTTTCCGGATGTTTTACTGTATGAAGACGAGGCACAGACTAAAATATTGCAGGGTTGGGAACTGAAAATGCCGGACGTATTAATTACGGACGAGGCATTGATTGCCGATGCCACAAGGAAAGCAAAGGCATTGGGATTAAATAGTTTTGTTATATGGAATTTTACATATGGTAAATTATATGTGGAAAATGCACAGGGGAATTTTGAAGAAGCTAAAGTGTGGGATGGAACAAGCCATATTCAATCCAGAGAAGATGTTACTACTTATAAGGCGGAATGGTTACCAATTATTAAGGACATCGTATTAACGGTAAATGATTTTTTAGTTACAGGGAAAATTACTACATCATCAATAGCAGGAACAGTCTCAGAATCCATAATGGCTGAATTGATACAGCGTAATAAAGAGTTAGTAGCAGAGAATATTACAATAGAAGCAAGTCATAGCACACGAATGGAAAGTAGTATTAAAGTATGGTGGAATACTTTTCATGAAGAGTATGACAAAGATGAAAGTAATATGTATTCTGCATATGCAAAATCCATATTGTTGAATTGGACGAACAGAATTATCTTTGCTAATGCCATAAAGAAATACCATAATTGTGCATATAAAATAGAAAAAATTGATTCTACTGCTTCACCTGAGGATGGTAATCGTATCATTCAACAGATTATTGATGAAGGAGATTTTTATAATGTATTCAAGAAGGTTGATTTTAACGAATTGCTGCCTGAGAATACCTGGATGGATACTGTAGATTTTAACCAATTTTTAGTTAATAACCATATAGACAAAATAGATCAATCCGTATTACAGGAGTTATTAGAGAGAACAGTTAATGTATCAAAAAGAGAGATCAGAGGCCAATATGCAACGCCTATGATATTGGCTGATTTTTTATCTGGAATCACAGTAGACGATTGGAATAAAGATTGTGCGGATTTATGTGCCGGAACCGGAACGATTGCGAAAGCTATCATTAGGAATAAAGCGAAAAGACCGGCAACGGCTGAACGGGCATTTACCACTACCTGGATGTCAGATAAATACGCCTATCCTCTTCAGATTGCCAATATATCCATAACGGATATTCAGGCAATAAATACACCGTTAAACATGTTTCAAAGGGATGTCTTTTCCGTGAATGCCGGAGATGAAATTACAATCAAAAGTCCCGTAGACGGTAGTGAAATAAAAAAGGTTATTCCAAAATTCGGAGCAATTATTTCTAACCTTCCGTTCGTTGAATACAATAAGATTGCGAAAGATGAACAAGAATTTATTACAAAAATAAGAAAGAATGTACAAGATAATACGGGAATAGAATTTACATCGGGTAAGACGGATTTATATAATTTTATACCGTTTAAGCTGCATGAATTATTAGATACTGAGGGAAAACTTGGAATTATTTTATCAAATTCCTGGTTAGGGACAGACATCGGAAGAAAATTCTTTGACGCATTGCAATATTACTATAATGTGGAAGCAGTAGTTGCCAGTGACAATAAGAGATGGTTCAAAAATGCAGATGTTGTTGGTACCTTATTAATAATGAAGAAGAAAAGTATTTCGAAGCCTGATCTGCAACATAAAATATCATTTTGGCTGGTAAGAAAAGATATACACAGTGCGAAAGATAATGAGATGGAAGTGCTGGTAAATAGTATTGTGCTGAACAAAATGTTAGATCCTAAGCTGACAACCTTTAAACAGTATAGTTATCAGGAGATTAATGAGATCACAAGTTACGGGCTTACACTTAATACGCTTTTTCATGATGTACTATGGGTGAAAAAGCTGGCAGATAAATTAGTCCCTGTCTCAAAATTTTTAGATGTTAAGCGTGGTGAGCGTAGGGGCTGGAATGATTTATTCTATCCTTCGGATACAAATGGTATTGAAGAAGAATATATACGCCCGGTTTTAAAAAATCCAGCAAGATTAAAATCGTATGAAGCAGAAACAGATATAAAAGCCTTTTGCTGTCATAGAAGTAAAAGTGAATTAGAAGAATTAGGACATGAGGGAGCACTTGCCTGGATAGAGAAATTTGAACATATAAATAATGGCTCCGGGAAACCTCTTTCGATTGCGTTAAAACGTCCGGGGGGTTATTGGTATGAAATGGATGATGCGACGAAGGCTGACTTTGTTACGGCATTGAACCCGGATAAGAGATTGTTTGTTGCAAAATTCAAAGAAAGAAATTTTGTGGATCAGCGGTTCACAAGAATGCTTTTAAAATCCGAAAAATCTGATTCGAAGTTGCTGCATGCTGTTTTAAATTCCATTTATGGAATGTTTGCGATAGAAGCCATAGGATTTGGAAGAGGACTGGGGGTACTTGATGCAAGCAGCACCAGACTGAAGAATATGTACATGATAGATATTGACCAAATATCGCAACAGGATGCGGATGAGATTATCAGGTTATTTGGGAAGATTAAGAACAGAGAAGTAATGGATGTTGAAGATGAATTAAAAGATCCTGCACGCAGAGAGTTTGATAACAAGGTACTTCAATCAATTGGGGCGCAGGATTTATATGACAAAATAAAAGAGTCTCTTTTGTCACTTCAGCACACAAGACATTGTATAAAGTAAGAAAGCTCTAAAGGAATCCGGATGATATTTACAATGAAAGAACAAGGGAGTTGGGAGCATACCTGTATGGAGGAGGGCGGTTACTGCGATTTCAAGCTAAAGACCGACGCCCGGCCGATGCCCTACTGGCCGCCGGTATTCTCCCAGGGAAAAGGATATAAATAGCGGAAATTACGAATCATATACCCGGTTGACAAGCCGAACAGAGAGAAGGACGGAGATGTTATGGCAATTACAAGTACAAGTCTGCCTGCCAAGCGGAGAATTTTAAAGGTATGCGTGAAACTTTTTCTGGAAAAGGGTTATAAGAAATCCACCATGGCGGAGATCGTCCAGGAGGCGGATGTGTCCTACAGCACTTTCCAGAATATTTTCCGCGCCAAGGACGGTGTGCTGACGGAACTGGTGGAGTTTATGTTCGGCACGCAGTTTGTTACGGCGCGGACGCTTGTGGGGGAGAAGCTGCCACCGGTCTATGCCTATGCGGTGGAGACTGCAATACAGATAACACTGACGGAACTGAACGAGAATCTGCGGGAAATCTATATCGAAGCATATACCCAGAGCGAGGCATCGGAATACATATTCCGGCAGATGTCAAGGGAGCTTCCGGAGATTTTCGGCAGTTATCTGCCGGGGCTTACGCAGGAAGATTTTTACGCGCTGGAGATTGGTTCCGCGGGCATCATGTGCGGCTATATGGCGAGGGTCTGTGACGGAGAATTTACTCTGGAAAAGAAGCTGAGATGCTTTCTGACAATGAGTCTGCGAGCCTATCAGGTGCCGGAGGAGGAGATCAGAGCGGTGCTTGACTTCATCGCCGGGCTGAATATCAGGGAACTTTCCGAACAGGTCATGCAGAAGCTGTTTCAGGCCCTTGCCATGCATTTTGAGTTTTCTCTCGAGCAGGTATAGACTGCTGATCCATCTTTCCTATTGTCATTCGATGGTGCAACGGTTATAATATTGGTACATATACCAAAATGCCTTTTTGATGATGTATTCCATGCTGGAATAGCAGATGTTGGGAAGGTCAGATACTGGGAGGATATTATGAAAAAAATGTGGAAATCTATGCGGAAGAAAACGGCGCTCCTGCTTTCGGCTGCATTGCTGGCGGGGATGGTCGCCGGAAACGGCAATGGCCTGGGAAAGGTTCATGCTGCCGGAACTACGCCGAGTGTGACAACCTTTGCGACGAAGGAGGAGCTTAAGACAAGGTTTGACTGTGATGGAGAGAATGATACCGTTGGCAGACTCTGCTTCGGAAAGAACACGGCTGGTGAGCCGCAGGTATGGTATATTGTCGGAACGGACAGCGGTGTGTCGGGGGATAATATCGCTCTCTTTGCGGCGAGCCCGATTTTGGGGACAAGCAAATCGGATGGAACAACAATAACGGGACAGCAGTTTAAGGCTGTAACTGAGGGTACACTTGCTTATGAGGCTGGGTGGGACTGTCAGTATTCCGGTAGCTTTCCGTCGCAAGTAAACCGAAATCACTATGGCGGAAGTGATCTCCGTGCAAAATTGCAGGAGATAGCGAAGTCGGAGTCTTATTTTACAAAAGCGGAACAGAGTCTGATGAATGCGACTCCGGTTGAGACACTGGATACGCTGAACGACGTGACCTATACCACGACAGATAAGCTTTATGCACTCAGCATATGGGATGTTAAGGAGTGTCCTGCAATTTACTACGAATATGGTAAAAAGGTTAATGAGTTTACAGAAAAGGACAAGATATATGCAGGAAGCGAGAATAACATTGTGATCGCAAGCAATTTGTACAGTGGTACTATTTCGCTTGAGTGTTATTGGCTGCGATCTCCTGCTTCTGGAATGTATTATGATTCGAGTGGTTATGGCGCAGCAAAGAGACAAACTTATTATCTTGTAGCGACTGTGACAAACAGAAGGAATGAGACGATCGGCACCAACGCCTGTAGCTACACCCGAGTAGTTAAGCCTGCGGCAAACCTTAACCTGACCAACGTCCTCTTTGCATCCGCTGCCAAGGCAGCTTCTCAGGAGCCGGTGTCGGGAGTAATTGCCAGCGAAACGCCGATGGCGCTGCGCCTGAAGGAAACCGCATCCGGGAAAAACATTGGAACAGTCGGATATGATGAGAAGCAGGGACTGATCGTAGCGAAGAAGGGTGCCAGTGCCCGGGAAACCGTCTCCCTTGTGGTGCAGGGAAATGACGGGACAAATGACTGGTACTACAGTGTGACAGTGGATGGATCTGCTGTGGTGACGAAGGAGCAGATAAAGGCAGCATTGAGTATTTCGGAGGTCAATTTTGCAGACTGCAGGATCTGGCTGGAGACAACAAAGGATAATGTGGCATATGCGACGGATCTGGCGACGGAACTGCCGCAAGCGGAACAGGTTACGAAGACGCCCGTGACCGCAGTTGACCTTACCGGTGTGAAGCCTGTGGGCGGCACGATGCTGGCAGCCAATGCAGGTTGTACTACACAGGGGATTGCTGCGGAATCGCTGGCAATTTCCTATACAATGGAGAGCGACGGAGGTTATGTGCCTGCAAAGAGTGATGCACAGTGGAATAAAACGTATCATGCAGGCATCACGCTGCGCACAGCACTGAACGGCAATCAGGCCTATGTATTTGCTGATCAGGTAGCAGTCAGCGTGGATGGAGTGGATATTGGAAAGTTTTCACCTGATACATATGGCAGATTACAGGTAACACAGAACTATACGACGGACAAGAGAAAGATCACCGGAATCACTGCACCTGACCTCCAAAACGGCGGTGTATTTTCCAATTATTATACCGCAGCAGATGTGCTGACGAACGGCGGAAACAGCGAACTTGGCACATATGCAATTGCGACACTTGAGGAAACGCCAATCATTCTGGGAGAGATATGGCCTATGAATGTGGAATGGATCCTCGAAAATGCCGGTGGGGCAGACTACAATGCCACGCCGGGGGCTGTGAATACCTTCCGTTGGACGGTAAAGCCGGATGCCTATCGGGAGTATGATACAAATAATTGTGTAATGACCGGAACCTGTGAGATCACGAACCGGGCAGCTGCTCCGGTCAGTATCACCGGAACCGACGAAAGTCTGTATTTCAATGGTACGGATATTGATGTTTCCAGGTATTTTACGGTGGATCCGAATGCGGGAGCTGCCACCTGGTCCCTGGAAGCGGGAGGAACCGGAGTGGGAACCCTGAACGGGACGACACTTACCGTGACCCAGGCAGGAACCTTTTTGATCAAGGTATCTACGGCAGCGAACGGTATTTATGCGGCAGGAGAGAAGACCATCACCCTTACCGTGAGTGAGGGAGGCATTGTAAGTACGGCAACGGATTACAGTGGTATTTACGACGGACAGTCCCATAGTATCACGGTCAGCGTGACAGAACCTTCAGGCGCTGTAGTGACCTACAGCACAGATGGCGGGAATTTTGCAGCAGAGAATCCGGGATTTACCAAAGCGGGCAGTTATGCAGTGGAATATAAGATTGAAAAAGAAGGCTACACTCCGGTTAACGGGCAGAAGACGGTAACGATCGCCAGAAGAAATATTGAGATCAGGGCGGAGGATCAGACCATTCTCTGGGGAACGGCTGTGGATCCGGCAAAGTATACGGTGTCCACCGTCTCGGGTAACGACCTGGCGGCGGGAGACAGCATAGCCGGTATCACGCTTACGCCGAGCACCTCGGAGCGCACGGACAACGGTACGCTGGCGGTGGGTAGTGTGAAGATCGTGAACGCTGTCGGCGAGGACGTAACGGACTGTTATAATGTTTTGGCGGTTCCTGGGATTCTGAAAATTGCTCACAATACGACTCTTGCACCGGACCGGATCGAGGCGGTCAAGGCAAAAACCGCATATGAGGAAGGGGATTCCCTGAATCTGGAGGATCTGACGGTGACCGCTTACTATGCGGACGGCTACAGCGAGACCGTGACAGGCTATACGACGAATGCTTCGGAGATTAACATGTCTGTACCCGGTACGAAGATACTGACGGTAAGCTTTACACAGAACGGAGTGACGAGGACAAAGGACATTGTGCTCACGGTGGAGGAAGACAGCAGTGATGACGATTCGGATGACAATGATACCGAAATAGCTTCCAACAGCACCCCTCAGGCGACACCCCAGCCGGTACAGCCGGTCACCCCGCGCAGGACAGCATCGCCTGCAAGCGCCAGTGTCAAGGAGTACAACGTGATGGAGGGCGCGGACAGTACCTTCAGTATCGGTGAAGACGAGAGCCTTACTATCCGCGTTGATGCGGAACTGGGCAGATTTACAGGCGTGGAAATAGACGGCAAGGAAGTGGATCCTGCAAGCTATACCACATGGAGCGGCTCTACCTATGTGAAGCTCACGAAAGAGTTCCTGAGTGCACTGACTCTGGGCGGGCACACCGTCAAAATCCTTTTCAGTGACGGTTATGCCATTACCACCATCAACATCGTAAAGAGCGAGCAACAGGACAGCGCAACAGCAACACCGGCACCGACCACGGCACCCTCAGAAGAGATCACAATACCGGCGGGCAATACCGATACCACCGCCTCACAGACCGCCGAAAGCACCACATCGGCCATGCCGTACGCAGCGGTGGCCATGATCGTGATCATCGTCATCTGCGGCGCAGCACTTGTGATCGTCTGTGTGGTAAGACGCAAGGAAGATAACTAAATTATAAAGTCTGTAGCAGCCGCCTCCGGATTCGCCGGGGATGGCTGCTTTCTTATGGACATAATGTCGGAAGGTGTACAGGATTCGAACCACAATCAAAGTTGCATGGCGGGGAAAAATGGGGTATCATAAGGTGACATCGTGACAACACATTACAGAGGACAACACTTATGAAATTGTTATATGCCACCGGCAACCCGGCGAAATTCACAGCTATGCAAAACCGCTTATCCGAACTGGGCATCGAACTGATCAGCTTAAGGGATCTGCGGGCACAGGGAATCCCAATTCCCGATGTTCCGGAGACAGGCAATACCCCTTTGGAAAATGCCAGACAGAAAGCCCTTGCTTATTACGAAGCCTTTCGGATGCCGGTATTTTCCTGCGATTCCGGGCTGTATTTTGAAGATGTGCCGGAGGAGATCCAGCCGGGGGTGCATGTGCGGACGGTGAACGGTGTGTATTTGACGGATGAACAGATGCTGGCCCACTACATCGGACTGGTGAAGCGCTACGGGAGGCTCACGGCAAAATACCGGAATGCCATCTGTTATGTGCAGGATAAGGAGCACTCTTACGAGGCCATGGAGCCGGACATGGAGAGCGAAAAATTCTGGCTGACGGACAAGCCTCACAGCAGCATTCGCAGAACGGGATTCCCGTTAGACAGTATCTCTCTGGATCCACGGACCGGGCAATATTTTTATGATCTGCCGGAGACGGCGGTGGATCAGGTGGCAGTGGAGGAAGGTTTCCTTACTTTTTTCCGGAGAATCTTACAAGAAGGAACGGTGATAATAAATGGCAGCAGACAGTGAAATGTTTGGAACAGAGAAGATCAGCAGGATCCTATTGCGAATCGCACCGCCGGTCATGCTGGCGCAGCTGATCCAGGCACTTTATAATATCGTGGACAGCTTCTTCGTGGGAAAATTCTCTGAGACGGGACTGACGGCATTATCCTGTTATCAGGAGGATGTTAAAAGGATCTATGTACTGGGAATTCCCAATATCCTCATGCAGTCGGCATACACTTTTTACATTCTGGGGCTGAACCTGATCCTGGCGGGATTCTCGGATCAGGCGGTGACGGCACTGGGGCTGTATTACAAATCTGTGCTTTGAACTGATTCCGGCACCGATGCTTAGGGTATTTACGAAGGATCCGGAGGTGGTAAGTATCGGAGCTTATGGCTTCCATCTTATCGGAATCAGCTTTCTTCCCATGGTGACGTCCCTGATCTTCCCGGTATTTTTCCAGGCATTGGGACAGGCACTGAAAAGCTCCCTGCTTACGGTGATCCGTACGGTGGTGCTGTTCGTGCCGCTGGGATTTTTATTTTCACGATGGGGCCTGCACAGCTTCTGGCTGACCTTTCCGGTAACGGAGACGATCACTTCGCTGGTGGGATTGTTCTTTTACCGGCAATTTATGAAGACGAAAAAATAACAAAACAACGAGCGTCTTGGCGGCGCCTGGATAGGAGAGTATATGACAGCGACAAATGCAGTGGAAACGACAATGGTCTGGGGAACCGTAAGCGGTGCAAGTATTGCGGGGATGGTGATATCCCTGTTATTATCTGTGGGCTTACCGGTATTTTTGTGTATCTTTATATATAAGAAGGCAAAGGCATGGGTGCCGGCGTTTTTTATCGGCTGCGGTATTTTCGTGGGCTTTGCCATGATTTTAGAGCAGATCTGTCATGCCATCGTGCTGACAGTGACCGGAAGTGTCATACAGGATAATATCTGGCTGTATGGAATTTACGGCGGACTGGCAGCGGCTCTGTTCGAGGAGACCGGACGGTGGATCGCTATGAAATTCTGCCTGAAAAAGCATCTGACCCGGGAAAATGCGCTGATGTACGGTGCCGGACACGGCGGCATCGAAGCCTTTCTGATTCTGGGAATGTCTTCCATGAGTAATCTGCTCACTGCAGCCATGATCAACGGCGGTCTGATGGAGAAGACCATGAACGCACTGGAGCCCGCACAGCAGGAACTGTCCTACAACCAGCTCTCCATCCTCTGGACCACACCGGCCTACCAGTTCTACCTCGCACCGGTGGAGCGGATCAGTGCCATCACCCTACAGATGGCGCTGTCGATCCTCGTGTACAGTGCGGTGAAGACAGGCAAAAAGCGGCATCTGGCAGCAGCCTTCGGAATTCATTTCGCAGTGGATTTCCTGACGGTGGTGTGCGCCTCCGCAATTCCCACATGGGCGCTGGAGCTGGGACTGTTAGTGGTCGTGGCGGTGATCTGTGGGGCTGTGTACAAATTGGTCTATGTACAGTCAGCAGAGAAAAAAGCCTGACAGATGACAGGAAGCTGTAGAGAAGAGGAAATGGACATGAAAATCAACAGAGAAAAAGCGCTGGCAACTTTTAAAAAATATACGGACCGCTACGACAGCAGCCGGGACATGATCCGCCTGAAGATAGAGCACACTTACCGGGTCTGCGGATTGTGTCAGCAGATCGCGAGATCGCTGGACCTTCCGGAAGAAGAGGTGGACATTGCGTGGCTGACGGGACTGCTCCATGATGTGGGGCGGTTTGAGCAGCAGCGGGTGTATGGTACCTTTATTGATGCGGATTCCATCGATCATGCAAAATACGGGGCAAGGATCCTGTTCGGTAAGGTCTGGGAGGAGAAAGCCGGGCTGACAGAGGGAAGCGAAGAGAGTCTGCCTGCCGGAATTCAGGCGGATGCCGGGATCAGCATCCGGGATTTCGTGGAGGACGCTTCCGAAGACGAACTGCTGTGGACGGCGGTATTTTATCACAGCGCCTACCGGATTCCGGAAGGGCTGGAGGAACGGACAGCCATGTTCTGCCATATTTTACGGGATGCGGATAAGATCGATATTCTGAAAGTCAATGTGGAATTCCCACTGGAAGAGATCTACAATGTCAGCACCGAGGTATTATATCAGGAGGAAGTGACACCGGAAGTGCTGCAAAGCTTTGATGAGGAACACGCCGTGCTTCGTTCCCTGAAAAAAACGGCGGTGGACAACGTGGTGGGGCATATTTCCCTGGTATATGAACTGGTCTATCCGGAGAGCTGCCGCATTGTGAAGCAGCAGGGTTATCTGGACAGGCTGATGAATTTTGAATCCCGGAATCCTCATACGAGAAAACAATTTGAGCATATCAGAGAGCATATGGAAAAATATCTCGCCGGAAAATAAAAAAATCCCACGGTAGACGGACAACACCGTCTGCTGTGGGATTTTTGCATATCGGGGATTCTTCCTGCGCAGACTAAATAGGGAACAGTTCCGCCGCATCCTTTGTGAAAATATAAATTATGCTATCGGGTGTCCGGCACATGGATTGTTACATTATAAATAAGGTTGCATTATAAAAGGATACCGTTTATAGGATACCGAATATGGATATTCGTAAGACAGGTTATCTTCGCAGAGCGCGGGAAAGGAGTTCGCGATGGATGGATTAACAGGAGGAAGCGGCGGCACAGAGGCGTTTCCCTTAAATGAACTGCCGGTAGGATTCGGCATGGCACTGGCCATGAACGAACAGGCCATGCAGGGCTATGCGGCACTGACGGAGACTGAGAAGGAGCATCTGATCCTCCGGTGCCGTGATGCCGGATCCAAAGAAGAGATGGAGCGGATCGTGGCATCACTGGTGCCGGGAGAATCGGCGGAAAGCGTTATTGCCAGCCTCCGTCAAGAGTAAGGATCTGTCCGGTGAGATAGGCCGGTGCCTGGATGAGCTGGAGGACAAGCTTTGCAACTTCCTCCGGCTGTCCCAGACGGTCGGCGGGGATCTCTTCCCGGAGCGCATCCATCTCCTCAGGAGAAAAGCAGTGGTTCATGGCAGTGTCGATGACACCGCAGGAGATAGCATTGACCTGGATATTGCTGGGGGCCAGCTCTTTGGCCAGGGCTTTCGTGAAGCTGTTCACGCCGCCCTTGGAGGCGGAATAGGCGACCTCCATGGAAGCCCCCACATTTCCCCAGACGGAAGAAATGTTGACAATGCGACCGCTGTGCTTTTGCAGCATCAGAGGAATGGCCAGACGGCTGGTATAGAAGCAGGAACTTAGATTCGTATTTATGATACGCTGCCATTCTTCAATGCTCATATCCGTGAGCAGACCGATGTAGGAGATCCCGGCATTATTGACCAGAACGTCCAGATGGTCCAGGGATGCAAATGCTTTTTCGATGGCAGCAGGATCGGCCGCATCTGCCGCCAGAGCGGTACAGGTGATGCCGTATTTTCCCTCTAAGAAAGCAGCAGCCTCTTTAAGTTCCGCGAGGGTATGATTGCAGGTGAGGACCAGATCGTAACCGGCTTCAGCCAGAGTTTCCGCGATGGCTTTGCCGATACCGCGGGAAGCGCCGGTGACCATGGCTAAGGGAGCATTTTTCGTTGGATTCATGTAAGGTGTCCTTTCTGGATTCCTGTTTTTATTTTCGCAGGAACATATAAAGTGAGTGTAGCACAGATAGACTTGCTTTTCCATAGGGGAACTGCTACACTGGACAAAAGGAGAGAGAAAATTATGTACGATTTGATCATTATCGGTTCCGGCCCCGCAGGCCTGTCGGCGGCAGTCTATGGCAGGAGAGCGGGACTGAACCTTCTTATTATAGAAGAAAAGCCCATGAGCGGCGGACAGATCCTGAATACTTATGAAGTGGATAACTATCTGGGACTTCCCGGCATCAGTGGATTCGATATGGGAATGACTTTCAGACAGCATGCGGAGAAGCTGGGAGCGGAATTTCTGGAAGCTACGGTACACAGCGTGGAAGAGCGGGGCGATTACAAATGCGTCTATGCGGGCAATCAGGAGCTGGAGACCCGCACGGTGATCTTTGCCACCGGTGCGGAGCATGCAAAATTAGGGGTGCCCGGCGAGGAAGAATTAAACGGCATGGGCGTATCCTACTGCGCTACCTGTGACGGCGCCTTTTTCCGGGGCAGAACAGTGGCTGTGGTCGGCGGCGGAGATGTGGCGCTGGAAGATGCCATTTATCTGGCGAGAACCTGCGAAAAGGTATATCTGATCCACAGAAGAGACAGCCTGCGGGGAGCCATGGTATTGCAGGAGGAGTTAAAGAGCCTGCCCAATGTGGAGATCCTGTATGACCATGTGGTCACGGAGATCTGCGGCGAGGATATGGTGGAAAAGCTGCGCATCAAAAACGTCAGGACGGAAGAGGAAAAGGATCTGGAAGCGGCAGGCATTTTTATCGCAGTGGGCATCCATCCCAACACGGAACTGCTGCGGGAACTGGTGACGGCCAGCGAGGACGGCTATATTCCGGCAGATGAGACCGGAGAGACCGACAGACCCGGCATCTATGTGGCCGGGGACATTCGCAGGAAGCCTCTGCGCCAGGTCGTGACGGCAGTGGCGGACGGCGCCAATGCGGCAGTCAGCGCGGGAAATTACTGCAACCGTTTTCGTAAACAGTCATAAATAGGTAATACAAACCTTAAAAATTTTTAAAGAAAAGCGAAGAAGTTCGAAAGAAAAGAGTCACCCCTGTGGTGGCTCTTTCTGCGTAAAAGATCCGCAAACCCGCATAAAATGGGAACTTTTGGAAACTTTGACAATTAATTCACTATGTTGACAAATGACATTTTGCGTGATATATTTGTTAACAGATGTAACAAATTCGTAACATATAATTTGAAAATGTAAAGAAATTAAGTTAAGACAGCTCCAAGAGTTTCAGGAGGATAGAATGGTTCGTAAATCTGTAAAAATTACCGTGTGCACCATGGCAGCGGTTATGGCTTTTTCCGGAATGAATATTACCGCAGATGCAGCAGCGTCTTCATCCGTACTTCCCAGCGGCGGTATTGAACTGACTCTGGCAAAGGGCAATAATCTGGAGAGCCTGTCCACAGGTACCAACAGCACAAAACAGATCGAAAGCATTATTGAGACCGTGATCCGTGACGACCAGATGGATACGACCCCGGAAGCATCCGAGGAAGAGTCCTTCAAGAATCTGGTGATCGCACAGGTGAATGATTATGTGAATGTAAGAAATATGCCCAGCGAGGAAGGCGAGATCGTCGGTAAGCTGTATGACGATTCCGTGGGTCTCTTTATTTCCGAAGAGAATGGCTGGTATCAGATCTCTTCCGGTTCCGTGACCGGTTATGTAAAAGCCGAGTACTGTGTGACCGGTGATGATGCGGTAGAGCTTGCCAAGAAGGTAGGTACCCGACTGGCAACCGTTAATACCACAACCTTAAAAGTACGCACCGAGCCTTCTCTGGAAGCATCGGTTTTAGGTCTGGTTCCCCTGGAGGATGACCTGGTAGTATCCGATGAGACAGACGGCTGGGTACAGGTAGATACCGAGGAAGGTCTCGGATGGGTCTCCACAGAATTTGTTTCCCTGCATACGGAATTCGTAGAAGCGGAATCCAAAGAGGAAGAAGAGAAGCGTCTGGCCAAGGAGAAGGAAGAGAGAGAAAAAGCCCGTGCCGCAGCGGCAGCGAAGGCAGCAGGAAACAGTAAGAGTTCTTCCGGCAGCGCTCCCGCAGTTACCTACGCAGCCAGCGGAGACAGCGAGATGGGTACCGCAGTTGCCAACTACGCATTACAGTTCGTTGGTAACCCTTATGTATACGGCGGATCCAGTCTGACCAACGGTACCGACTGTTCCGGATTTGTAATGAGTGTATATGCGAACTTCGGTGTAAGCCTGCCTCATTCCTCTTCCGCAGACCGCAGCCAGGGTGCCGCAGTAGACGGACTTGCCAATGCACAGGCCGGTGACCTGATCTGCTACTCCGGTCATGTAGCACTGTATATCGGTAACGGACAGATTGTTCACGCATCTACCGCCAAGACCGGTATCATCGTATCTAACGCTGACTATAAGAAGGTACTGGCAGTTCGAAGGATCTTCTAATATACTTCCTATGTTCGTTGAGATTTCGGGAGTGCGGAGCACGGAGAAATCTTATATAATGTAACAGTAAGTACAGGGCACTGTGTGGTAACGCACAGTGCCTTTTTTGACAGGGGGATATTTATGTGGCGGATAACTAAGCGGCGATAAGGGGAAAAACTATAAGTTGTACAATGAATTGTGCAATTTGTCAAAATATTGTTACGCGATGAAAAAGGGATTGACAAAGCGTAACTATACAAAGTATACAAAAAAGACAAAACAAACGCAAAAACGATAGAAAAATAATTGAAATGCAAAATAAGTTATCCACATTAAAAATGCCCTAAAATAGGATAAAAGTTATTTATACACCAAGTTATACACATTATCCACAGAAAAACCGGGGCTTCCGGGGGAGGGATTTTACGAAAAAACAGGAACAAATGTTTTGTGAAGATGTAATAAAAATCGGATAATGACAGGAATTGTCGATTTTCGAGTTGACATACAGAATGTCAAAAACAAGTAAAAAACTTCTTAAATTGTTGCAAAAAGCTGTGCTATTGTGCTATAATGACTATACAATAAATACAGGAATTACTACATGAATTCTTGTAAATAAATACTTGGAAGGGATGATCAGCATGAAGTTTATTATTGTTGGCAGAAACATCGAAGTTACACCAGGATTAAGAGCAGCAGTGGAGGAAAAGATCGGCAAGCTGGACAAGTATTTCAATCCCGATACAGAAGTACATGTAACATTAAGCGTGGAAAAAGAGCGTCAGAAAATTGAGGTGACCATTCCGGTAAAGGGAAGTATTATCCGTTCAGAGCAGGTAAGCAACGATATGTATGTATCCATTGATCTGGTGGAAGAGATCATTGAGAGACAGCTGAAAAAATATAAGAACAAGATCGTTGACAAAAAGCAGGCGGCAGCTTCTTTCAGCAAAGCTTATGTAGAGAATGACTACACAGATGACGACGAGATCAGGATCGTTCGTACCAAGAAGTTCGATATCAAGCCCATGTATCCCGAGGATGCCTGCATCCAGATGGAACTGCTGGGACACAACTTCTTCGTATTCTGCAATGCAGAGACAGATCAGGTAAATGTAGTGTACAAGAGAAAAGGTGACACCTACGGACTGATCGAGCCGGAAGTATAAACGATCCTAAAATTAAATAAGAATCAACCTACAGCCTGTCGGAACTCCGGCAGGCTGTTTTCATGCCCCAAGATTTTCGAATTGTCAGAATACCGGAAAAATCAGGAACATAACCTATAAGGAGGAACTAAGAGCGGGACAGGGAAATGAACAGGGAAAAGAGATTACGGACATGGATCCGGATAGAGTTGTTACTCTTGTTTATTATGACGGGAGTATTTTTGCTGAGAACGGGAAAACAGAAAGAACCACAGGAGCAGGCGGTGGTCACCGCTACCACAGCCACGGGAAAAGACTATATCAAGTGGGTGGATTTTACCGTATCTTACGAAGCTCTCTGTCAGGCCTATGACTGGGATGTGAATACTTTTGGCACGGAACATCCCGTGGAGTGGATCCCGCTGTTAGCGTACACCGCCGCCAGAACCGGCGGGGAATTCGATAAGAAGGCGCTGAAGATCCTGGAGGAAACGGCGGAAAAGCTGGCGAAGGGCGAGACGGACATAGAAGCCCTCACAAAAGACATGAAATACTATTCCTATTATCTGGAAGCCTACGGTGCTGCGCTGGGGGGACTGGTGGGAGAATACGAGGCGGAGATGATCGGGGAGGACGGACAGAGTAGCTGGCAGAAAAAGTATGGATTAAAAGGCTATTGTCCCATTGCGAGGGGATTTGATTATACCCACTATGATGATTTCGGAGCGGGAAGAAGCTATGGGTACAAACGGAGACACTTGGGCCATGACATGATGGGGCTCGTAGGCGTACCCATCATCGCTATCGAGTCCGGTACCGTGGAAGCTCTGGGCTGGAATCAGTACGGCGGCTGGCGCATCGGTATCCGCAGCTTTGATAAAAAGCGCTACTATTACTATGCACATCTGCGGCAGAACTACCCCTATGCGGAAGGACTGGAAGAAGGCAGTGTGGTGACGGCGGGGGATGTGATCGGTTACATGGGACACACCGGCTACAGCACCGAAGAAAATGTAAATAATATAGAAGTAACGCACCTGCACTGGGGATTGGAACTGGTCTTCGATGAGACCCAGAAGGAGAGCGACAACGAGATCTGGATCGACGTGTATCCACTGACCAGATTTCTGGCAAAACATACCCAGGAAGTGCAGAAGGTCGAGGGGACAAAAGAGTGGATCCGCACCACAAAAATCAGGGAATTCTGATTTCTAAAAATTTCATTTGTTATTTTGTTATTTTTTTGACAAAAGCATTGCAAAACAGATGTCCCTATGTTAAAATGGGAACAGTGAAATGATAAAAAAATAACAATCTACATTTCAGAAAGCAAACCAAACGAAAACAAAAAAGTGGAGGACAAACAAATGGCAAAGAAAGTTGTATTAGCAGGCGCTTGCCGTACCGCAATCGGTACCATGGGCGGAACCTTAAGCACAACTCCTGCACCGGAGCTGGGCGCAATCGTAATCAAGGAGGCTCTGAAGAGAGCAGGCGTTGCTCCCGAAGCAGTTGACCAGGTATATATGGGATGTGTCATCCAGGCCGGTCAGGGACAGAACGTAGCACGTCAGGCTGCCATCAAGGCAGGACTTCCCATCGAAGTTCCCGCAGTTACCATGAACGTGGTATGTGGTTCCGGTCTGAACTGTGTGAACCAGGCTGCACAGATGATCATGGCCGGTGATGCAGACATCGTAGTAGCAGGTGGTATGGAGAACATGTCCATGGCTCCTTACGCAATTCCACAGGGACGTTACGGATATCGTATGGGTAACGCAACCATGGTTGATACCATGATCAAAGATGCACTTTGGGATGCTTTCAATGATTATCATATGATCAAGACCGCAGACAACATCTGCGAAGAGTGGGGACTTACCCGTGAAGAACTGGATGAGTTCGCATTAAAGAGCCAGTTAAAGGCTGAAGAAGCACAGAAGAACGGTGCCTTCAAGGCAGAGATCGTTCCCGTAGAAGTTAAGAAGAAGAAAGAGACTATTGTGTTCGATACCGATGAAGGCCCTCGTCACGGTTCTACTATCGAAGGTCTGGCTAAGCTTCGTGCCATCAATCCCGGCGGATTCGTTACCGCAGGTAACGCTTCCGGTATCAACGACGGCGCAGCAGCTATCGTTGTTATGAGCGAAGAGAAGGCTAAGGAGCTGGGCGTTAAGCCTATGGCTACTTTCGTAGCAGGCGCTCTGGCAGGTGTTCGTCCCGAGGTTATGGGTATCGGCCCTGTAGCTTCCACCAAGAAGGTAATGGCTAAGACCGGTATGAAGATCGAAGACTTCGATATCATCGAGGCTAACGAAGCATTCGCAGCACAGTCCGTAGCAGTTGGTAAGGAACTGGGTATCGACGTAGACAAGCAGCTGAACCCCAACGGCGGTGCTATCGCCCTGGGTCATCCCGTAGGAGCTTCCGGATGCCGTATTCTGGTAACTCTGCTGCATGAGATGCAGGCAAGAGGTGCCAAGACCGGTCTGGCTACTCTGTGCATCGGCGGTGGTATGGGTTGCTCCACCATCGTTAAGATCGAGGATTAATGGAATAACAATTCGCTGGGGCGGTAGGATTGGATCTCTATCGCCTTAGTGCGGTTCTGGAAAACAAATTGAAATGTGAAATGAGGTAAAGACATGGATTACATTTTGTATGAGCAGAATGGCAATGTGGCAACCATCACCATTAACCGTGAGAAGGCGCTGAACGCTCTGAATTCTCAGGTACTGGATGAACTGAACGCTACATTGGATGCAGTAGATCTGGCAACAGTTCGTTGTCTGGTGATCACCGGTGCAGGCAGCAAGTCCTTCGTGGCAGGCGCAGATATCGGAGAGATGAGCAGCCTGACCAAGGCAGAGGGTGAGGCATTCGGTAAGAAGGGTAACGATGTATTCCGTAAAATCGAGACCTTCCCCATTCCCGTGATCGCAGCTGTCAACGGCTTCGCTCTGGGCGGCGGATGTGAGATTTCCATGAGCTGTGACATCAGAATCTGTTCCGATAATGCAGTATTCGGACAGCCTGAGGTGGGACTGGGAATTACCCCCGGCTTCGGCGGAACCCAGAGACTGGCCCGTCTGGTAGGTGCAGGCATGGCAAAGCAGATGATCTACACCGCACGCAATATCAAGGCAGCAGACGCTTACAGAATCGGTCTGGTAAACGAAGTTTACAGTGCTGAGGTAGATGCAGACGGTAATGTGGTAAAGAGTGCACAGGAAGTCATGCTGGCAGCAGCACAGAAGATGGCAGCCACCATCGCAAAGAACGCTCCTATCGCAGTCCGCAACTGCAAGAAAGCTATTAACGAAGGTCTGGACGCAGATATGGATCAGGCAGTAGTAATCGAAGAGAAGCTGTTCGGCGACTGCTTCGAGACAGAAGATCAGAAGTATGGTATGGCGTTCTTCCTTGACAAGAACAAGGAGAAGGTAAAAGAGCCTTTTAAGAACTGCTAATCACTACGAAATATAAGAATAAAAATCAGGAGGATTTACCATGAAAGTAGGTATTATCGGTGCAGGTACTATGGGACAGGGCATTGCAAAGGCATTTGCCCAGGTAGACGGATATGAAGTAGCTCTTTGCGATATCAAGCAGGAGTGGGCTGACGGCGGCAAGGCCAAGATTGTAAAAGGCTATGCAAGACTGGTAGAAAAAGGAAAGATGACTCAGGAAGCAGTTGACGCTATCGTAGCCAAGATCACTCCGGGTCTGAAGGAAGATCTGTGTGCAGACTGCGATCTGATCGTAGAAGCTGCATTTGAGAACATGGAAGTTAAGAAGACCACCTTCGGTGAGTTGGACAAGATCTGCAAGCCCGAGTGTGTATTCGCTTCCAACACTTCCAGCCTTTCCATTACCGAGATCGGCAACGGACTGACCCGTCCTCTGATCGGTATGCACTTCTTCAACCCCGCAGACCGCATGAAGCTGGTTGAGGTAATTGCAGGTGTGAATACTCCCGCAGAGACCGTAGACACCATCAAGAAGATCTCCGAAGAGATCGGCAAGACTCCCGTACAGGTAAACGAGGCAGCAGGCTTTGTTGTTAACCGTATTCTGATCCCTATGATCAACGAAGCAGCTTTCATCAAGATGGAAGGTGTATCCGATATCGCAGGTATCGACGCAGCTATGAAGCTGGGTGCTAATCATCCCATGGGACCCCTGGAGCTGGGCGATTTCGTAGGACTGGATATCTGCCTTGCCATCATGGATGTTCTGTACAACGAGACCGGTGACAGCAAGTATCGTGCATGTCCTCTGATCCGTAAGATGGTTCGCGGCGGCAACCTTGGTGTGAAGACCGGTAAGGGCTTCTATGTATACAATGCAGACCGCACCAAGACTCCTGTAGATGCACAGTAAGTAATTAAAAAATAACGATTCAGGGCCTGTGGCTCTGAATCGCTATATTGATAGCAGTAGTTACTATTTAAGTATAAATAATGGAGGATTAACATCATGGATTTTACATTATCCAAAGAGCATGAGATGGCGAGACAGCTGTTCAAAGAGTTCGCCGAGAACGAAGTAAAACCTCTTGCGCAGGAAGTTGACGAGACCGAAACCTTCCCCAGAGAGACCGTTGAGAAGATGGCTAAGTATGGCTTCATGGGAATTCCCGTTCCCAAGGAGTACGGCGGACAGGGCTGTGATACCCTGACCTACGCTATGTGTGTTGAGGAGCTTTCCAAAGTTTGTGCAACCACCGGCGTTATCGTATCCGCACATACTTCTCTGTGTATCGATCCTATCATGACTTTCGGTACTGAAGATCAGAAGAAGAAATATGTTCCCGATCTGGCAAGCGGCCGTAAGATCGGTGCTTTCGGTCTGACCGAGCCCGGTGCAGGTACCGACGCTCAGGGACAGCAGACCAAGGCTGTATTAGACGGTGACGAGTGGGTTATCAACGGATCCAAGTGCTTCATCACCAACGGTAAGGAAGCTGACGTATACATCGTGATCGCAGTTACCGGTATCGTAGAGAAGAGAGGCAGAAAGATGAAGGAGATTTCTTCCTTTATCGTTGAGAAGGGTACTCCCGGATTTACCTTCGGTACCAAGGAAAAGAAGATGGGTATCAAGGGATCTTCCACTTACGAGCTGATCTTCACCGACTGCCGTATCCCCAAGGAGAACATGCTGGGTAAGCAGGGACAGGGCTTCAAGATCGCAATGCATACTCTGGACGGCGGACGTATCGGTATCGCTTCCCAGGCTCTGGGTATTGCAGAGGGCGCTCTGGAGAGAACCGTTGCTTACACCAAGGAAAGAAAACAGTTCGGAAAGTCCATTTCCGGATTCCAGAATACACAGTTCCAGCTGGCTGATATGGCTACCAAGGTTGAGGCTGCCAAGATGCTGGTATACAAGGCTGCACGCAAGAAGGACGAGTACAAGACCAATCCCAAGATCTCTTACTCTGTAGAAGCTGCTATGGCTAAGCTGTATGCTGCTGAGGTTGCTATGGAAGTTACTACCAAGGCTGTTCAGCTGCACGGTGGTTACGGTTACATCAGAGAGTACGAAGTTGAGCGTATGATGCGTGATGCTAAGATCACCGAGATCTACGAGGGTACTTCCGAAGTTCAGAGAATGGTTATCTCCGCAGATCTGCTGAAATAAGCAAGCAGGCATTTGTCGGAAATTTTATTAGAAAAGTAAGGAGAAAATACAATGAAGATTGTTGTTTGTATTAAGCAGGTGCCCGATACCAAGGGCGGTGTTAAATTCAATCCTGACGGAACTCTTGACAGAGGCGCAATGCTTGCTATCATGAATCCCGATGATAAGGCTGGTCTGGAAGCTGCACTGAAGCTGAAGGATGAGTTCGGCGCAGAAGTTACCGTACTGACCATGGGTCTTCCCAAGGCAGCAGATGCTCTTCGTGAGGCTCTGGCTATGGGCGCTGACAATGCTATTCTGGTTACCGACAGAGTACTGGGCGGTGCTGATACCTGGGCTACTTCCACCACCATCGCAGGTGCACTGAGAAACCTTGACTATGATCTGATCATTACCGGACGTCAGGCAATCGACGGCGATACCGC
The DNA here is from genome assembly GCA_934436435.1 of uncultured Acetatifactor sp. GTDB lineage: Bacteria > Bacillota > Clostridia > Lachnospirales > Lachnospiraceae > Acetatifactor. The sequence goes on from CAKSAN010000012.1 coordinate 122,427, forward strand.
ACAGGTTGGACCTCAGATCGCTGAACATCTGGGACTTCCCGTAATCTCTTATGCACAGGACATTAAGGTTGAGGGAGACAAGGTGATCGTTCAGAGACAGTATGATGACAGATATCATGTAGTAGAGGCTCAGATGCCCTGCCTGATCACTGCACTGTCCGAACTGAATAAGCCTCGTTATATGACTCCCGGCGGAATCTTCGATGCCTGCAAGGCAGAGATCACTACCTGGGGCAGAGCTGATCTGAAAGATGTTGATGACAGCAACCTTGGTCTGAAGGGATCTCCTACCAAGATCGCAAAGGCATCCGATAAGGTTCGTAAGGGCGCAGGTGAGAAGATCGTTCCCGATTCACCCGAAGACGGAGCAGCTTACATTGTGGCTAAATTTAAAGAAAAGCACATCATCTAATATAGGAGGCAAACCATGGTAACCAATAATATTGAAGAATACAAGGGTGTATATGTGTTCGCCCAGCAGGTAGACAATGAGATCAGCGGTATCGCATTGGAGCTGCTCGGCAAAGGTAAAGAGCTGGCTGCAAAGCTGGAGACCGAGGTAACCGCGGTTCTGATCGGTTATAATGTAAAGAATCTGGCAGATAAGCTGGCTGAGTATGGCGCAGATAAGGTGATCCTGGTGGATGATCCTGAACTGGAGACCTACAGAACCGAGCCTTACGCACATGCACTGGCATCTGTTATTGAGAAATATAAGCCTGAGATCGTTCTGGTAGGTGCAACCGCTATCGGACGTGACCTTGGCCCTACCGTTTCCGCAAGAGTTAAGACCGGTCTGACTGCTGACTGTACCGTACTTGAGATCGGAGATTTCCCTCTCAACGCTATTCCCGGACAGGAGCAGAAGCACAATCAGCTGCTGATGACCCGTCCTGCATTCGGTGGAAACACCATCGCAACCATCGCCTGCCCCGACAACAGACCTCAGATGGCAACTGTTCGTCCCGGCGTTATGCAGAAGATCGCTCCCATCGCAGGTGCAAAAGCTGTGATCGAAGAGTACAATCCCGGATTTACTCCGAACAACAAATATGTAACCATCAAGGAAGTCGTTAAGGCTGTATCCGATACCGTTGATATCATGGATGCAAAGATCCTGGTATCCGGCGGACGTGGAGTCGGCAGCGCAGAGAACTTCAAGATCCTGGAGGATCTGGCAGAGGTTCTGGGCGGTACCGTATCCTGCTCCCGTGCTGTTGTAGATAACGGCTGGAAGCCCAAGGATCTGCAGGTTGGACAGACCGGTAAGACCGTTCGTCCCCAGATCTACTTTGCAATCGGTATCTCCGGTGCTATTCAGCATGTAGCCGGTATGGAAGAGTCTGATCTCATTGTTGCCATCAACAAGGATGAGACCGCTCCTATCTTCGATGTAGCTGACTACGGTATCGTAGGCGACCTGAACAAGGTAGTTCCCGCTCTGACCGAGCAGCTGAAGGCTGCAAAGGCTGAGAAGGCAGCTAACTAATTCCGAAGAACGAATCAAAAACATATATAACTCCGTCTGATTCCCCGGCATGTCCGGGATTCGGGCGGAGTTCTTTTTTTGTGAAAAACTATTGCAACTTGTGCAAGTTTCTTGCCCTGTATGCTTGCACTGGGGGGAGCAAAATAGTAAAATAAAATGATACCAAGAGTAACAAGTTCAAAAAGTCGTTCGTGTTTGCAGGATAAGTCTTTTGAACTTGGGAAACAAGAATGTGAGATGATATTTTTATGGCAAAACAAAAAGAAGTAAAGACCAACGCCATGCGGATTCTGGAATCTCTGAAGATTCCTTATACCCATCATACCTATGAGTGTGAGGAATTCGTGGACGGGCTTCAGATAGCGGACAAGCTGTCCCTTCCCTATGAACAGGTCTACAAGACTCTGGTTACTGTGGGCAGCAGCAAGAATTATTTTGTATTCGTCATTCCCATCGCGGCGGAGCTGGATCTGAAAAAGGCAGCGAAATCCGTCGGGGAAAAGAGTGTGGAAATGATCCACGTAAAAGACATCAATGCCATCACCGGTTATATCCGGGGCGGCTGTACTGCCATCGGCATGAAAAAGCAGTATGTGACCAGAATTGATGAAAGCGCAAAAACGCAGGAGCAGATCTATGTCAGCGGCGGTAAGATCGGATCCCAGATCCGCCTGACTCCCGGGGATCTGGCAAAGGCAGCCAAGGCGGAATTCGCTGACATTATCCGGCATGACAATTGATATACCGTAAGAAGCAGAGAAACACCATAACAGAGACGAAGGAGTATGCATGGAAAAACAGAAAAATATCCTGGATTACGACACCGTGGCACTGGATGAAGCACAGGATGCGGTGATCATCATTGACCAGACATTACTTCCCGGCAGAATCGAACTGATCGCTTTACATACCGCCCAGGAGATGTGGGATGCCATCTATCTGCTGAAGGTCCGGGGAGCCCCGGCCATCGGCGTAGCGGCGGCACTGGGCATTTACCTGCTGGCAAACCGCATTGACACGGAAGACTTCGAAGAGTTCTATCAGAAATTCACAGAATATAAGAAATATCTGGATTCCTCCAGACCTACCGCGGTCAATCTGTCCTGGGCATTGAAGCGTATGGATGCTGTGGCTGTCAAAGCAGGCAGGGAGGAACACAAAACCGTGGCAGAAGTGAAGGAAATCCTGCATGACGAGGCATTGCGGATTCGGGCGGAAGATGTGGAAGTATGCCGAAAAATAGGAGAATTTGGTCTGGAACTGGTAAAACCGGGAGATGGCATTCTGACCCACTGTAATGCAGGACAACTTGCAACTGTAAAATACGGTACCGCCACAGCTCCCATTTATCTGGGACAGGAGAAGGGTTACAACTTCCATGTATTTGCGGATGAGACCAGACCACTGCTGCAGGGTGCCAGACTGACAGCCTTTGAGCTGCATTCCGCAGGCGTGGATGTGACGCTGATCTGCGACAATATGTCCGCCTCCGTCATGTCCAAGGGCTGGGTACAGGCTGTGTTCGTGGGCTGCGACCGGGTGGCGGCCAACGGGGATACGGCGAACAAGATCGGTACCAGTGTGGTGGCAGCGGTAGCAAAACAGTACGGTGTGCCGGTATATATCTGTGCACCCACTTCCACCATTGATATGGCCACCGCTACCGGCGCGGATATCTGCATCGAACAGCGGAAAGCGGAAGAGGTCACCGAAATGTGGTACAAGGAGCGCATGGCTCCGGAAGGGGTAAAAGTATACAACCCCGCCTTTGATGTGACGGATCATGATCTGATCGCCGGAATCGTAACGGAGTACGGCGTGGCGAGGGCACCTTACACGGAGAGCCTTAGGGAGATCATGGAACGCAAGGCACAGAGAGGCTGATGGTGAAGATATGAAGCGGAATGTAAGTCTTGCGGAGATATCCGACGGCCATTTATATAAGGCAAACGATATGGTAAAGGCGGATTGCGGCGGCTGTGAGGGTTGTTCCCGGTGCTGTCACGGCATGGGGAACTCTATTATCCTGGACCCTTATGATGTCTATCGGCTGACAACAGGACTGGGAAAAAGCATGCAGGAGCTGTTGGCCACGGCGGTAGAACTGAACGTGGTGGACGGTGTGATCCTGCCGAATCTGAAAATGCAGGGGACAGAGGAAGCCTGTGCTTATCTGGATGCGGAAGGGCGATGCAGTATTCACCCGTACCGCCCGGGGATCTGCAGGCTGTTTCCTCTGGGAAGATATTATGAGAACGGGGGATTTTCCTATTTCCTCCAGACCGGGGAATGTGCGAAGGAGAATCGCAGCAAAGTGAAAGTCAGCAAGTGGATCGACACCCCGGAACTGACCAGAAATCAACAGTTCACCTTACAGTGGCATGACCTGCTGCATGCCATGGAAGAAAGGCTTGCAGGAGAAGACGAGGAAAAACAACGGGAAGAAAATCTGTTGCTGCTGCGTCTGTTTTACCTGTTGCCGTACGAGGGAACCATAGATTTTTACACACAATTTACAGAGAGGATGGAACATTGGAATGGACAGATTTGAAAAATTAAACAAACTCCCCATCGAGAAGCGGCTGTTGGCCGTATTTCGTAAGATTTCTTTACTGTTGAGTGCGACAGGTATCATTGCCTGCATCGCCATGGGAATCGTCAGCTATCAGTATTCCTATGCGCTGCGTCACTATGGATTTTCACAAGGGGACATCGGCAAGGCCATGATCATCATTTCGGAGATGCGCAGTGAGACCCGTGCCGCCATCGGCTACGATGACGATTCTCTGGTGGCTACGGCGAAAAGTGCCCATGATCTGGCGGCAGAACAGCTGGACACTTATGTCAGTGCTTTAGAGAAGGATGTACTTACGGCAGAAGCAAGAGATACCTACCGGCAGATCACGGACGGTGTGGCTTCTTACCAGCAGATCGAGGCTCAGGTACTGGAACTGGGCACTTCCTCAGATCCGGCCAAGAGAATGGAGGCACAGCAGATGGCCGTCGAGCAGCTGGATCCCGTGTTCCAACAGGTATATGCAGCAATGACCGTATTGCTTGACAACAGTGTGGAGAACGGCAACGCCATGGAGCAGAAGCTGGATATTTTCCGTGTGATCATCTTTGTCGTGATCTTACTGGTTATCGTTCTGGGATTTGTGGAATCCGGAAGAGCCGGCAGAGAAATCGCCAAGGGGATTTCCCGTCCTCTGAAGGCACTGGCAGACCGTCTGAACGGTTTTGCAGCAGGAGATCTGTCTTCAGAGTTCCCGGCAGTACAGTCCGAGGATGAAGTGGCAGAAATGACCCGGGCGGCTACCGATATGGCTGCGAATCTGCGGATGATCATTGAGGACATCAACCAGGCACTGAGTGCCATGGCAAGCGGTGACTGGACGGTGAAATTCCGCTACCCCGATCTCTATGTGGGAGATCTGGATGAACTGAAAGGGGCTCTGCGGGATATTAAATACAAGATGAACGAAGCCCTGTACGATGTCAATGAAGTATCCGATCAGGTGTCCATGGGGGCCGGAAGTCTGGCGGATGCTGCCCAGTCTCTGGCTGAGGGGGCTACCGATCAGGCAGGAGCCGTACAGCAGCTGCAGGCCACCATCAGCAATATTACCTCCATGGTGGACAATACTGCAGAACATACGAAGAATTCCAGCAAACAGGCACAGGAGTATTCCGCCAAGGCAGACGAAGGCCGTACCGAGATGAATCACCTGATGGAGATCATGGGAAGGATCAATGAGACTTCCGAAAAGATCAGCAACATCATCGGCGAGATCGAGGACATTGCCAGCCAGACGAACCTGCTGTCTCTGAATGCTTCCATCGAGGCAGCCAGAGCGGGAGAGGCCGGAAGAGGCTTTGCCGTGGTGGCAGACCAGATTGGTAAGCTTGCAGAGCAGAGTGCACAGTCCGCAGTCAATACAAGGGATCTCATCGGCGGCACTCTGGAAGAGATCCATGCCGGAAACGAGGCGGTAGATCATGCTTCCCAGACCTTAAGTACCATCGTGGAGGGCGTCCGCAGGATTGCACAGGACTCCGAGGAACTGACCCAGATCGCGGCTACCCAGGCAGAGGCCATGGAGCAGGCGGAGAGCGGTGTGAACCAGATCTCCGAAATCGTACAGTCCAACTCTGCGGCAGCAGAAGAGCTGTCCGCCACCAGTGAGGAACTGCTGGCCCAGTCGGAGAATATGACGAATCTGGTGAAACAGTTCAAGCTGATCGATGAGAAGAAGATTCAGGCGAGAAAAAAGGAGGCCACCCATGCCGGTATTTGATTTCAGCAGTACCCCGGAAAATGAGAAGAAACAGGATCCTATATGCACCTATACTACGTTTCGTTCCAGTGAGGCTGTGGCAAGCCCCGAAAAGCCGATCCTGATTCTGGACAACAGCAGGGAACAGTGGAAGCATCATGCCATCGGCGTCTTCGGCAACCAGAGCAAGCGCACCAATTTTGAATTCAAGGAAGAGGGCAGCAGTGCCTATGCCGATATTTTACAGATTGATGCCAGATTCGTCAGCCTCGTCAGATGGCTGGGAGAAAATCACATCAATGTCCGCCTCTCCGGAGAGAACAGGGCAGATGGTTATGCGGTATACAAGATCCGGGAGACGGCATTCGGCGGCGGTACGAAGCTGTCGGCGGAAGACGGATTTTTACAGTTCATGATGGAAAGACTGTTCGCCAGCAGTGCTCCTGCGGAAGAGGAACAGGGAGAGGATGAGGAGGAAGACGGCGATGATATGAAGCTTACCAGCCTCCAGAGTATCTCCGATTTCATGACCTGTGCCGGAAGGACCATGCCGGAGAACATCCGCTTGTGGGCCAGAAGGAACCTGGCAGTGGCCAGATCCCATGAGGTGTCTCCCGAAGAGAGAAGACATGCCCAGAGAGCGTTGTCCATCATGATGAACATTCAGTGGAAGGGCAATTATTTTGAAGCCATTGACCCGGTGGAGGCCAGGCGGATTCTGGACGAGGAACTGTACGGTATGGAGAGGGTCAAGCAGCGGATCATGGAGACCATCATCCAGATTAACCGTACCCATACCTTACCGGCCTACGGACTTCTGTTGGTGGGTCCCGCGGGAACCGGTAAATCCCAGATTGCTTATGCGGTGGCAAGGATCTTAAAGCTTCCCTGGACGACATTGGATATGAGTTCCATCAACGATCCGGAGCAGCTGACCGGAAGCTCCAGAATCTATGCCAACGCCAAGCCCGGTATCATCATGGAAGCTTTTTCCATGGCGGGAGAGTCCAATCTGGTATTCATTATCAACGAACTGGACAAGGCAGCCAGCGGCAAAGGCAACGGCAATCCGGCGGATGTGCTTCTGACACTGTTAGACAATCTGGGATTCACGGACAATTATATGGAATGTACTGTACCCACCTTTGGTGTTTATCCCATCGCCACCGCCAACGATAAGAACCAGATCAGTGCACCGTTAATGTCCCGCTTTGCGGTGATCGATATTCCCGATTACACACCGGAGGAGAAGAAGATCATTTTCTCCAGATTCGCATTGCCGAAGGTGTTGAAACGTATCGGATTGCAGGCAGATGAATGTACCATCACCGAAGAGGGACTGGAGGAGGTCGTGAAGATCTATTCCAACACCAGCGGTATCCGTGATCTGGAGCAGGCAGCAGAGCATCTGGCAGCCAATGCCCTGTATCAGATCGAAGTGGACGGATTAAAAGAAGTCGTATTTGATGCGGAAAAGGTCAGAAAATTATTTTTGTAAAAGCAGAAAGCAGGCGGTCGCGCAAAAGAAAAGTGCGACTGCCTGCTTTTGATGATCATAGGGAAAAAGAGGAGAGGGAACATGACAAAGAAAGTATTAGTGATCACGGACGCACAGCGGGAATTTATCACCGGAGCGCTGGGGAACAAAGAGTGTGAGGCGGCGGTAAAAAATATCGTTGCGGCGGCAGAAAGCGGGGAATACTACAAAGTAATCTTTACCAAGGATACCCATACGGCAGATTATATGAACACCCAGGAAGGAAAACGGCTGCCCGTCCTGCACGGACAGGAGGGGACGGAAGGGTACGAGATCCATCCGGAGATTGTAAAAGCGGTACAGGAGCATTATGCGCCGGAGCAGGTCATTACAGTGAAAAAGCCCACCTTCGGCAGTCTGGACTTCGGTAAGACATTGCAGACGATCTGGGAGGAAGTGACGTCGTCAGGAGAGGCCACGGAAGGAGAATATCCCATGGAAGTGGATTTCACCGGATTTTGTACCGGGATCTGCGTGCTGAGCAATGTGGTCATGGCGAAGACCTTTGTGCCGGAAGCAAGAGTGTGTGTCATCGAGAAGGCCTGTGCCTGTGTGACACCAGGGACCCACCAGACAGCTATTGCAGCCATGGGACCGATCCAGGTGGATGTTATTTAAAATGGGGGAGAATGTTATGAAATTACCACAGATCATCAACAGCTTATTGGAGAATGACATGTATAAGTTCTCCATGGGACAGTGCATATATCATCAGTTCAGTGCCTACAAGACCACCTGGACCTTCAAATGCAGGAATACGGATGTGCATTTTACCCCGGAGATGGTGGAAGAGATCAAGGAACAGATCAAGGCATATTGTGACCTGCGTTTTACGGAAGAAGAATTGTCCTATCTGGAAAATGTAACATGGATCAAGGGCTCCTATGTGGATTTTTTACGTTTGTGGCAGCCCAGATACGAGGACTTTGAAATCAGTACGGATGCAGACTGCGGCCTCGCCATCGAGACAAAGGGCTCCTGGCTGAATACTTCCATGTATGAGATCCCGACTCTGGCCATCGTCAATGAAGTCTTTTTCCACATGAATTATGATTATGGAAAGCTGTATGCCTCCTTCCGGGAGCGGCTGGCGGATAAAATTCAGAAGCTTGTGGACGGAACCTATTGCCTTGGGAATTTCAGTGAGTTCGGTCTGCGGCGCCGTCTGTCCGCGGAGGCGCAGGAACTGGCCGTACAGGAGCTGGTGGCACACAATAAGGAATATAAGGATTCCTCCTGCATCGGTACGTCCAATGTCTATCTGGCAAAAAAGTGGAATGTGACACCGGTGGGCACCATGGCCCATGAGTGGATCATGTGTACCGGACAGGGGAACCACAAGCACAATCCGGCATATTCCAACTGGTACGCCCTGGATGCCTGGGTGAAGGAGTACGGCGTCCTGAACGGAATCGCACTGACGGATACCATCACCACGGATTGTTTTCTGAAGGATTTCCAGCTGACCTATTCCACCCTGTTCTCCGGAGTGCGGCATGACAGCGGGGATCCCTTTGCCTGGGGAGAGAAGATGATCGCCCATTATGAATCCCTGGGGATCGATCCGAAGCGCAAGACCCTGCTGTTCAGTGACAGTCTGGATTTTGCACGGGCGGATGAACTGCGCAAGGCTTTCCGGGACCGGGTGACGGTGGCTTTCGGTATCGGCACCTATCTTGCCAATGATACCTGCGAGGAACCGTTAAACATCGTAATGAAGACTACGGCCTGCAATGGCATGGATGTGGCGAAGATTTCCGATACCCCCGGCAAGGAAATGTGCAAGAATGCGGATTATGTGGATTACCTCACCAGATGTATCAACTGGAGGCTGGAGCACGAACGGTAGGAGTAAGAAGCCGGATCCGGAACGTTTCGGAGAGCAGGAAAGCAGGAGAAGTAAGAGACGAAAAGAGTTAAAAAGTATGGAATATGAACATATCGAGCACACCTTCCCGCCGGTCTGGGATGCGGCTTCGGAGATATTGATCCTGGGGACACTGCCCTCGGTGAAGTCCAGGGAAAACCGTTTTTATTATGGACATAAGCAGAACCGTTTCTGGAAAGTCGTGGCGAAGCTGTGTGAGGAACCGGTGCCTGAGACCATAGAGGAGAAAAAGAAAATGCTGCTGGCCCACCATATTGCGGTGTGGGATGTGATTCAGAGCTGTGATATTAAGGGCTCCAGCGACAGCAGCATCCGGAACGTGGAACCCACCGACATCCGCCGGATCCTGTCGGAATCACAGATCACGGGAATCTATGCCAACGGAAACAAGGCGGGAGAACTCTATCGGAAATACCAGCTGCCGTTGACCGGCATCCGGGCAGTGGTGCTGCCCTCCACCAGCCCGGCCAATGCGGCATGGTCTCTGGAAAAATTGTGCGAGGCGTGGGAAAAGAGCATCCGGGGAGGAATATCCGGTGGTTCTTATTGACAAATTGTACCGGATTTACTATACTGTTTATAAATGATACAGAAAGTCTCATAAATACCTTTTAGGAACAGCAGAGGGGCATGAGATATTTTCTATGAGTTAGTGGGGAAAGCGGATCAGCTCAGGCGGATTGGCCTTGTCGGGGGCAACCTGCCTGAGCTGATCTACTTTCAGGCATATGTGGATTCACAGTCTTATATCGAAAAAGGAGAAGTATGAAAAATCGAAGAATGAATGTAAAGAGAATGATGGCTATGGTATTAGCGGTGTTAATGCTTGCCGACACTGTGGATATTCCGGCGCTGACTGTACAGGCGGCGGACTATAAAAGTGCGGAAACGGCTGTGACAGCAGAGCAGGAGGCCGTTAGTGAGGAAAATGCTGCGGTCATGGCAGCAATCTCAGCAAATGATGCGGCGGCGTACGGAATCGCAGCGCTGGCGGACACGACGGAGACCCCGGTGCAGGTGAAAAAAAGCGATGGCACGGTGCTGAACTATGCGACAATTTATGACTTTACAGGGGGAACCTGCTGGACAAATTGCGAGATTACTCTGAATGGCAATGCTTCGTTGGGAGGGAACTGTTTTTTTAAGGGAACCGTTACACTGGATCTGAACGGTTATACGCTGGAGACAGAGAATTACGCACTTTCATTTGAAGGGTCAAATTCTGTGGTTAAATCGTCAAAATCCGACGGAAAGATTACAGGCGTGGGATATGACGGGTGGCAAGGTTATAATGATGTGCTGCATGTAGAGGGATCGGGTGCAAGCTGTACTATTAAAAGCGGTGTGACGATTGAGGCAACAGAATACAAGCCTGCCGTTTATGCATGCGCAAGCCTTATCATTGAGGAGGGGGTTACCCTGACACGCACAAATGGCAATGAAGTACTCCGTGTGCGTCCGGGTGGTAATGTAACCATAAATGGCGGAACCTTCCAGGGCAAGGTATATCGGACATCAGGGGGTACCCTGCAGATCAGCGGCGGTACCTTTAAAAATGGAATAGAGGTGGAAGGCGGAACTCTTGCCGACTGCTTTAACGGCTACGGTTTAAAGAAGTCGGATGGCGATGCCCTTGTAGATCTGGCGGCAGCCTCTGTCTCGGATTCCGTGTATGTATACCAGATCCCGTTCCGGATCACAGGCCAGCCGATTCTTGCAGTCGATCAGGCCAGCGTGGTGGAGGGCTATACTGACGAACAGCCACAGCTTTTCGTGGCAGCCGCGAAGAACGAAGGCGTGACCGGTGAATTATCCTATCAGTGGCGGGTAAAGAAGCAGCTTGCGGGACAGGACGAAGTGGACGAGGCGGTCACAGGAGCGACAGAGACAACTTTCCGGATTCCCGCTAAGCTGGCGGTGGGAACCTATCGCTATTATTGCCGGGTCACCTGTGGCAGCGACAGTATTGATTCGGCGGCAGTGACCTTCACTGTGCAGGCAGGCTTGTACGGGGTAACTGTCAACGGCACGGAGACGCTCTATGCCGACCTGAGTGCCGCGCTGGATGCCATCGAGGCGGCAGTGGAGAAGGCAACAGGCGCTACAGACATTACGTTTAAGCTGCATGCATCCGTAAAGAATAACGCTGCCGTCCGGACATTCAGCGCCGGAAAATATCCGTTCCATCTCACGGTGGATCTGAACGGGCATGAGCTTGGAAATTATGGCACTATTGCATGGTTGAACACCAGAGACCAGTGCTGTATCGGTGTCTCGGGGGAGAACGCAAAGCTGACGGTTACGGATTTCTCCGGGGAAGGTAACGGTGAACTGCACGGTGGCTTTTCGGCTGTAAACGGCGCTGCACTGGAAATGACGGGCGGCAAGTGCGCCTATATCTATATTGAATCCGGCGCAAAGGGTCTTGTAAAGGGTGGCACCTGCGGGATGAGAGCCTATATAGGAAACGCTGATGCTTCCGAGGGAAATGCCGGCACCTCCTGCGAAGTACAGGGAGGACTCCTGTCATCGATAGCTGTATATGGAGGTGCAGCGCTTACCGTAACGAAGGACTACACAGGAAAAACAGATTCACTGGTAGTGAACCATTGGGCGAGAACCAATGGTGCAATGAAAAAACAGCGTGCGCTGGTTTCGCTTGCCGGAGGCAGCTATGGAAAGATCAAGACAGATCCCTACTGCACGCTGGAAGAAGATTTGGGGGCAATGTTGGCAGATCCAGCGAACGGCTACGCCATCGCCGATATGCTGGCGGAGGGCTATGCATTGTTCAACAACGGCTTCAAGTTGGATCTGGACAGAACCGCGCTGTTCTACAGCAATGTGGAGGTCAAGCCTGCCGACACACCGGACAATACGGGGCTGGCTGTGGCAGAGATCGTGGAGGACGGCACAAAGAAAACCTACTATACATCGTGGGAAAGTGTGCTGGACTATCTGCCGAAGGCGGGGACTGTGGACAGCGCTTCGGTGGAGGTCATATTATTAAAGGATATTTCCGGTGCTTCTGCTACAGAGACATTGACTTTGAACAAGGCGGATAAGTATATTCTGCGATCCCCGGAGGACAGCCACTTCACAATAACTGGTGATGGCGATGCCCTACTGAAAATGAATTGCACAGCGACATTTATTATTGACAATATTACCCTTGAGGACGGCTTTATAGAAGCTTCCAGAGGAGAATTTATTATAAAGGACGCGCTGCTGCAGAATGAAAAATGCAAGGCGCCGGTGATCAGGCTAAGCGATGGATATCTGGTATTGGAGCGGGGTGCCCGTCTGGTTCTGGAAGGGGCGGATGATGCTGCACGGACAGTGGAGCTGACAGGAGCTGCCAGAATCTTCATTGCAGACGGCGCAGGCATCAACCCTTCTAATAATGGAAAATATGGCATTCTGGTCTCCGGCACAGATAATTCTCTGGTTGTGCCGGAAGGAGCGGGCGGTAAAAACATTGATGCAAAACTGGCAGACGGAGCTGGATTGACAGTCTATTGGACGCCGGATTATCTTACGGACTTTATTAAGGAACTTGAGGCGGAAAAAGCTGCGAGTGAGAACATTACCACCTACTATCAGATCCGGCTGCCGGAGGGCGTTTCCCTGCCGGACGGCGCCAACAGCAATATAAAGGTGCTGAATGACATGTTGTACGGTAAACAAGGAAGCGAAATTACCGTGAACAGCATCACCTGCGCTTATCAGTATGCCACTGACACTACGGGGCAGATCAGCGAAGCGGCGACGACAGAGAATAAATTTATCATGCCGGCAGCTACGGTCACGCTGATCACACACGGATCCGATGAATACGGCTATTGTGCGCACTGTGGAAAGACGGATCTTGCCGTTTCTTATCAAAACGGGCATCTGGATATAGAAGGACTTACGGGGCGTACCTACGATAGCTGGCCCCAGATGCTGACTGGCATAGCGCTGGTTCCTGGGGCAGGACAGACCGCGGTGACGCTTACCATGCCGGATTATCGGTATCAAAATAACATCGGCAAGTGGATGATGTATGCATGCGGAACTCCGAAGAATGAAGAAGCGGACTTTGAGGTGCGCTATGCGAACAACACGGCGGCGTATCCGTACCGTGAGGGCGAAGCCGGTTTTGATGCGGACAAGGCGCCCAAGGTGACGATCACCGGACGCGGGAAGTACACCGGAGAGTTTACCGTATACTTTACCATCGGCAAGGGGACGATGCGGCCTCAGGTCAATAATCTTGAGGTATGCGGTTCTAGTGCTTGTTACTATGATGGAAGAACAGAGAAGGCATGGAATAACAGTTTAATAGAGTTCTACGGTGACGCTTTTGATGCAAAGCAGTGGAGCCAGTGCAGCATGGTGCAACTGGGAGGATCGTATATCACACAGGTCACCACACCTGATGTAATGAATACTTATGCGCCGGGCAGCATTGACATATGCCCGACCACCGTGGAGTACAGTACGGATGAGAAGGCTACCTGGATCATGGAGAGACTCGAGGGCAGTAGTGCCGAGAATATGTACATGATCACCGATGCGGGGAAATATCCCTTCTGGGTCAGGATGACTAATGCGAACTGTGAGAATGAATATATAACGGAAAAGCTGGTCGCAAGGATCCTGCCGAAGACATTGACGGAAGGGATGGTTGCCCCGGTTGCGGATGCTTTCGCATATTACACAGGAAGCGGGGTTGAGTGCACTGCCTATGATACAGGTGTAATTTCGGACAGTGAGATTACGGTGGATGGCAGTTCCTATGCGTTGGTAAAGGATAAGGATTACACCGTAACCTATGAAAACAATATTAACATCACCACAGGAGCGGACAAGGCGAAACTCACCATCACCGGTATCGGCAACTATGGCGGAGAGGCGACCCCCATTGAACGGGAATTTGGCATCCGGTATGCCTTTACCCCGGCGCAGACCACCGCTTCCAAAACAGGGTGGTATAACGGGGATGTAACCGCTTTATTTGGTACAGCGGACAGTGACACAGATATTAGCCGGGTGGTGTACGCAGGTACTCTGGATGAGAAGCTGACCGGTGGACTGGGCAGTGATATCAGGGTATATGACACGCTTGCCGATGCTGTGGACGGCACAGGTGTGGGCTATGTGTTCACCGGAGAAGGCAAGATCACTAAGACACTCTATGTAAGGGACGTTACCAACGGCTATGTCGGAACACCTGTGGAGGTGACGCTGCAGATCGACAGGTCTGCGCCCAGCTGGGAGGCAACTACAGGAAACAGCGGGGATTTCGGTATCTCCATCAAGGAGAACTGGTGGAAGAAGCTGCTGAATACCGTGTCCTTCGGAAGGTTCTATACTGATACGACGCTGGATCTGGTCATCCGGGCCAATGATGCGAAGGACGGTGTAAATAAGACCAGTGGTGTCGCAGAGTATTACTATTATATTGATACGGTGGATGCGTCCGCCCTTTCGGCAGCAGCGTCCGGAAACGGTGAAAAGACGGCAGCGGCAAAGACAAAGGCTGAACTGGATGCCTTGAAAGCTGCCGGAAAATTTACGGAAGTGACGGCAGCAGGGGACGGACAGGTGACGATTCCCGGCGCGCTGAGCGCAGAAGAGCATTATATTGTCTATGCCTGTGTGAAGGATAAGGCCGGAAATATGAGTGACTATATCTGCAGCGAGGGTGTGGTGATAGACAGAACAGCACCGGGGATCACGTCCACAACAGCTCCCACCAAGGAAGCCGGAACACTGACGGATCATACAGCAACCGTTATTTTTGAGGCGCAGGAAGCCGGAACTGTGGTGTACTTCTGTATCGGCGGCTATGATGATGACACGGAGTTTGAAAGAAATAAATCCGCTCTGCAAACGATTCTGGAACAGGAGAAGGTGGTCGTAAAGCAGGTGGGTGGCAGATGGCAGCCGGCGGTGGGAAACGGACAGACGGTGTCTGTAAGTGGTGTTACGCCGGATCCGGTCATCTACCATCAGAGCATGCAGGAGGGTGAGAATGCAGTTAGCCTCTCCGGGCTGGAGGCGGACAGAGGGTATCGGCTCTACCTGATGGCCATTGATGAAGCAGGCAATCTGCAGACAACGTATACCACGGTGGATTTCACTACCCGGAAGGTAATGCCGGCAGTAAGTGTAGCTCCCACATTGAGCGGTATCTACGGTACACAGGCAAAGGATTTGGCGATCGGGGCCGGTACTATGATAGATCCGGGTGCACCGGATACCGTGGTGGCAGGTGATTGGACATTTACGGATACGGTGGCCGGCGGAGAATATCCGGTACCGGGGACAACCAACGAATATGAACTGACCTTTACACCGGAGAATGCCGGGTTTGACAGTGTGAGTGTGAAGGTGGTACCCACGGTGGCAAAGAAGGAGCTTACCGTGTATGTAACAGGAAGTCTGGAGAAGACCTATAATGAGGAGAATCCGGAGATCGGCTATGTGGACGTTACGGAGGAACCGGATTCCTTCACAGGACTTGTAAACGGTGATACGCAGGATTCTGTCAAGGCAGATATGAGTCTGACCACGGCGGCAACAAAGACTTCGGCGGTCGGAACCTATGATTTTACGGTAACTTCCGTGAATGCGAAATATGATGTGAAAGTGAAGTACAGAGTGTCCGGTGCGGAGGGCGTAAGCTATCCCGACCACGGTACACTGACTGTGAAGAAGGCGGATGCAGCATTGACCGTGGGATCGGACAGCTATGCCAAGACCTTCGGGGATGATGCATTTACGCTGGATGTGACAGCGAGCCATGCGGAGACTGCTATCACATACGAGGTGACGGACGGAACTGATGTGATCGCGGTTACAGCGGACGGCACGGTGAAGATCCTTAAGGCAGGAACGGCAAAGATCAGGGTATCCCTGCCGGAGAACACCAACTATAATGCGGCAGCGGACAGAGAGATCACGGTGACGGTGGCCAAAAAGAGTGCCCCCACTGTGGCCGATGTGAACAGAAATTACTATTATGAGCGTGACCATGAGGACAGCGTTGATATAGCAAAGCTGTTGCCTGCGGACTGCGGTAAGATCACAAATGATTCGACCTCTGCACATGTCCGGATCGTGAATTGTAATTTTAATGAAGAAACCGGCATACTGACATATACGTTACAGAAAAATGACAAGGTCGGAACCGATGACATTAAAATGACCATTGATACGGAGAACTATGAGACGATCACCATCGTTATTCATACAAACTGGGTCGATAAGCGGGAGGTCTATGTCAGAACCGGTACCGAGGTGGCATTAAAGAGCAGCGTTATGACTTACGGTGACAGACTTTCTGTGCTGACATTTGAAAACGCGGAGTTTGTGGACGGTGACGGAAATCCCGTGGCAGGTACGCTGGCATGGGAGGATGGAAGCCTGATCCCGGCAGCGGGAACGGCAAGCGCAAACTGGAAGTTTACACCCGATGACGAGGCGTATATTGCCAGAACGGACAGTGTGGGCATTACCGTTAACAAGGCAACGCCCCGGGCAGAGCAGCTGCCGGTTGCAGTGAAGAGAGCTGACAGTGAGGCCGGAACGGAATTGATCTATCATCCGGCACAGACTCTGGCAGATCTGAAGCTGACGGGCGGAAATGTGATCTGGACCGTCGGAGATACCGGTGTGACGGTGGCAGGTACCTGGAGTTTCAGTAACCGGACCAGTGTTCCAGTGGCCGGAACAAAGAATTATGAAGTCATATTCACACCGGAGGACGGAACTAATTATAAGACATTAACAAAGCAGATTTCCATAACGGTGGCTCAGGCGAAACCCTATGTGGAGACTGCCCCGGTGGCGGCCGCAATTACCTATGGTGATTCCCTTGCAGATTCTGCCCTGACGGGTGGAAGCGTGCTGTACGGCGACGGCAGGGGAAATGCGTCCGCACTGCCGGAGGGACAACTGTCTGTAAGAGGCGTCTTTACCTGGAAGCAGGCAGATACAAAGCCTGCGGCTGCCGACAGTAACCGCACGGAGTACACGGTGGTCTTCACACCGGAAGAAGGGGATCTTTATCAGACGGTGGAGCTTGCGCTGACGCTGACGGTAGAGAAAGCACTGAATCCTCCCGCTATGCCGGGCAGCCCCATGACGGTATCCGGCACTTGCGAGAAAGTCGCAGATGTGGTGCTGGCAGATGGCTGGGTATGGCGTGAAATCGACCGCGATACTGTACTGGAGCCGGGAGTCTTGACACCGGCAACGGCAGTTTACACAGGAGCTGACAGAGAGAACTATGAACATGTGGAAGTTGTGGTAATGCTGAACCGGATGAATAACGCAGACACGACAGCAGATGATGACGACAGTACAGATGACAGTGCGGGTGACAGCGGAAAAGCGGCGGAGGCACAGGATACAGAAAAAACCACCGCAGCAGAGGCACCGGCCCATACGGCAGGCGGACCCGCGAAGCCGGCAGCAAAACCTGACACGGTGAAAAACAGTGAAGCAGTACCTTTTATCAAAGGAGACAACGGCAGAGAAGGCTGGGATGTCATTTATGAGGAAGTAAAGCAGATCCCGGCGGGAGAAGAGATCGCGGTGGATATGAACGGCACCACGAAGGTGCCCGGCAGCCTGTTTGATCTGATCCGCGGAGAAGATGTTAACGTTGTCTTTGATATGGGTAACGGCATTACCTGGAGTGTGAACGGCCGGGATGTGACGGCGGATGGCGTGCAGGACATTGACTTCGGCGTGAAGTACGGTGAGCAGGCAGAGGGCAACATTCCCGTTTCCGTAATAAACAATGTTACAGGTGAGAGGTTCTATACCGGCTTAAGCCTGTCCTATGATGGTGAGTTTGGCTTCCAGGCAGTGCTTACCCTGAACATGGATCAGAAGAATGCCGGATTGTATGCAAGCCTGTATTACTATAATGAACAGACGGGTGAGATGGAATTTATCTGCGAGGAGGAGATCGCAGAGGACGGCAGCGTAGCGCTTACCTTTACCCATGCATCCGAGTATATCCTCGTGGTGGATGCAAAGACGGCGGAACAGAAGCCTGCGGATACGGAGAACGGAAATCAGCAGCCGGCGGACACAGACAGCGTTCCCACACCCGCACAGGAAGAGAACTCCACGGCATGGTGGATCATCCTCCTGGGTGCAGTGATCGTAGCAGGAGCTCTCGTGACTTTCTTCGTGACAAAGAAGAGAAAGAAAGACGGGAAATAAAAGGGTAATTGCTACACCATCTGATAAAATATTTGAGACTAGGGGTATCAGAAACAAAGACATGGGAAAGTCAAAGGAACAGATCGAGAAGGAAAGTGCACGAAAAAGGAGAATATTGGACACAGCTTTTCGGCTTTTTGTGGAAAAGAAGATAGAGGCTGTGTCCATGGGAGATATAGCATCGGCGGCGGGAACAGGCCGGGCAACCCTGTTTCGGTATTATTCCAACAAGATGGAGCTTGTGATCGCGGTCGGCGCGGCCCGGTGGAAGGCATATCTGGATGAACTGGACGCAACACGTCCCATTTCCTCCCTCGAAGAGATTCCCGCAATCATGCGGTTTACATTTACACTGGACAGTTATATTGATATGTACCGATACCATAAGGATCTGCTGCAATATAATGACAATTTCAACCATTATGTGACGCGGGAGGGAGGCAACAGAGAGCAGCTGGAGGCATTCCATGCATCGTTGGGTTCCGCAAATACAAGGTTTCATCTGATGTATGAGAAGGCGAAGGAGGATAAGACGTTCCGGACGGATATTCCGGAGGAACAATTTTTCCGCGTGACGCTCCATTCCATGATGGCGATCTGTGCCCATTATGCCGGGGGATTTATCTGGGGAGCGGAGAACAATAAGGACTATACACCGGAGTTATTGATGCAGAAGGAAATGATACTGAACTATATAAGAAATGCGGGAAGTATGGCTTGACAGTAAAGAGGGTATGGGAAGAACAGAATGGATAAATTTAGGAGAAGAAAACCGTTGATAAGAGGCAGAGGCAATATTGCGTTGGTGTTGGCTCTGATGCTTGGGGCATCTGTTTTCCTGACAGGCTGTGAAGAGGATGAATATTGGGATGAGGCTTGGTACGAGGAAGATGCTGCGGAAGATCACGGGGAATACATAGGGTATGCGGAAGCCGCAGAAATCGGAGAAAGCGCAGATTCGGCGGCGGATTTCGGAAACGGTGTTGTAAACGGTGGGAGAAGCATGACGATGCGCTCCGTGCGGAAAGGAAGCGGCGGTACCCGCTACGGTTCTTCCGGAAAGCTGGAGGGAACGATTGCCGTCGTAACGATCCTGGCGGATGATGCCACCAGCGAATGGAACCTTTCGGAGGATGATGATTTCAGGATGTACAGCACGATCTACAATGACTTAAGGATCGGCTGCGGATGGATTGAAGAGGCCTGCGCGGCATATGGCAGAGATGTGAATTTTGTCTGGGATTGGGATGCCCATGGAGAACTGATCTATCAGACATCCCTGGATCGGAGCATCGGTGACAATTACTATGGCGCATACAATGATATGCAGGAATTTATCGGTGCCAATATTGACAGCGAGGGAATCAAAAGCGCGTTGGGGGCAAACGGCATCGTCTATATGGTCTGTGTGGACACTCCTTCGTCCAATACTACGGCCAGCAGTACGTTTTCATGGGAAGCAGGCTGCCCGTGCGAGTATGAGATGAGCTTTATGCTGATGAATTATAAGGGGCAGATCAATGCGCCCGCAACTTTCGCCCATGAGATCCTCCACACCTTCGGCGCACCGGATCTGTATTATGCGGGGAAGCATGGGATCACACAGGAATATGTAAACTATGCAAAGTCAGCAGGAACCAACGATATTATGCGCGTGACCTGGGATCTGAATACCAATTATTATGTGTATGACAGCGTGAAGAACGAAATCACAGATATCACGGCGTACTACCTGGGACTTACGGACTACAGCGACACGGTGCAGGAGTGGGGCCTGGGGCAGAGCGACTATGCCCGCTACGGGGACGCTGCGGGGGATGTCGATGCCGCAGGAAATAATGCTGTAGAGGATGTTATACAGGATGCTGTGGGAAGTGCCGCAGAGGATACCATAGAAGATACCACGGGAAATGCCACAGAGGATGTCATAGAGGATGTCATAGAGGATGTTGCGGGAGGTGCCGCAGAGGATATTACGGAGAATGCCACAGAGCAGGCGGATGGTACGACATGGGATTCCGACTACAATAATGACTATGAGACTTCGTCCTACGGCTGGTGGAATATGCTCGATCCCGGATGGGAGATGAGTGATTGGACGTATAAAGACGGTGAGTGGTATATCTATGACGAAGAAACAGGATATTTCTACATCTACATGGAGGAATATGAAATGTTTGCGGCATTGGATGAGGACGATAATCTGTACTTTTTTGATAATGAGACGGGAGAGTGGGTAGAAGAATGAAAACAAAAAGAAAAATCCAGGTATTTTTACTTGCAGGTATACTGGGTGCAGCCTTACTTAGCGGATGCGCTGACGACTGGGACGATTGGGACGAAGAACTGACAGATGAGGTGACCGAAGCGGTCAATGTGGACGACGGAAGCCGGGACGACGGAATCTCCTACTATGAAGGACTGGAACTGGGAAGCGGTCTTGAGACCGGTACGGTCAAGGGAGAACTCAGTGATAATCCCGGGCAGGTGGTAAGACGAAGCGTAACACCGGTCAGTCAGGTATTGATCACAAGGCTGGACGGATCCAGGGTGCCTGAGGATTTCTATATGTACCGCAATACGCTGGACTCCAAGGGACAGCGTGCGTATGACCAGATCTGCGCAGGCTGTGCCGCCGGACAGGGCACGATCGTGATGTCCACCCTCATAGACGAGGAAGAGTTACAGTATATTTTTAATTCTGTGGTGTACGACCACCCGGAGTTTTTCTGGCTGAAGGCAGATTACTACTATTACTACAATGGTGACGGCTATATCACGGAACTCTACCCGTCCTATTATACCCAGGATATTTCCGGTATGGCAGCGGAGGTGGAGCAGAGTGTAAGCGGAGCCCTTGCGAGTATGTGGGGGCTGTCCAGCGATGTGGAAAAGGTAAAATATGCCCACGATTATCTGACCAACACCATTGACTATGTCCGGAATGACATGGATCAGACGGCCTACAGCGGATTCGTGTGGAACCAGACAGTATGCGTAGGGTACGCCAAATGCTTTTCCTATATGATGCATAAAATGGGAATCCCCTGCACCGTGGTGACGGGTAGTACAAACGGCGGAAACCACGCCTGGAATATCCTGGAACTGGACGGCGAGTATTACCTGATGGATGTGACATGGGATGATCCCGTGGGAAATCCTGCGGATACCTATTATTATAACTATTTCAATATCACCGATGACCAGATGGCAGCCGACCACTCAACGGGAACCTTTGTCAGCTCCAACGGAGATTATATTGATATTTCCCGCTACCTTCCGGCAGCAAACGGAACCAGGTACAGTTTCCAGAATGCTTTCGGCGGAAATGCCTACGGCACGGATTTTGGATCCATCAGTGAGGCAGAACCGGAGATGGTGGCAGATTCGGAGACAGACACATCGGATGGTTACGGGAGCGATGGGGATTACACGAATGACTGGGACTACACGAACGATGGAGACTACGCGAACGACGGAGATTACACGGGCGACTGGGACTATACGAATGACGGGGACTACACGGACGCCGGGAATTACACGGATGACGGAGACTACACCTGCGACGTGACAGGCACCTGCGGGGATTACGATTGGTGGAATCTCCTGGACGACAGTTGGACCAAGGATGACTGGGAGTATGACGATGGTTATTATTTTATCTGGGATGAGGAAACCAGGTGTATCTATGTTTATGCCCCCGATTTGAATATCTATGGTGCAATGGAGGAAGACGGAGAAGAGATATACTGGTACGATCCGGATTGTGGACAGTGGATCGCTGAATAAAAGGCGGGAGGAACGGCGATGCCCTGCCGGATGCGTACCAGGAAGGCCTTTAACTGCGGGTGAAGTTGCAAGGCTCAACGAAGAATTTATCGTAGAGTACACATACAACTCCAATGCCATCGAAGGAAATACACTTACGCTGCGAGAAACGGATTTAGTTCTTCGTGGTCTTACGATGGAACAGAAACCGCTGAAAGACCATATGGAGGCAGTCGGTCATAAAGAAGCATTTGATTTTGTTGACAGTAATACTTGCTCTTGCCGCGATGCGCGTTACAGAGAAAGTAATGAAAAAATCTGTGATGAAATTTGAAGCATAAAAGCACGAAGATTAAGGGCAATGCAAAAGGAACGCCAGACACTTAGACGCAGTGCAAGCCACAGTTTATGTGGTTATGCACTGCGTTATTTTTCTGGAAATATATAGTATTTGGTTGGTGCAACTTGCCTCCTGCTTTTTACAACTTACTGCTTTTGGCGTGGTGGCTTTGGGTTTCCTATGTTATATTTAGCCTGCAAATAAAAAGTCAAGGCTAAATTGAAGAACATTGAAAATTTTATACAGGTTGAAAATTAGGTATCAAAATAAGACCACCACACCAGTGCTGGTCTGAAAATCATAATGATGATTAGGATTCTGGAAGAGATAAAAGATATTCTTTCACTCGTCCGTAATAGATTCTTAGAAATTTGTTGGCACCTGCAGTCATATAGACATAGTAAGGCTTGCCTTGAGCTCGCTTCTTGTCTATGAACTGATACACAGGATCATCCTGAGGGTGTGTTTTTATTAAGACATCCATTACCTGAAATAAAGTCTTTCTAAGATCAGAGGAGTCATTATAATGAATGAACAGAAATTGCTAAGCGATTGGAAAAAGGAAGAAAGCGTTGCTCACATTCACGGCTGGGATTTTTCGCACATTGTGGGAAGGTATACGGAAGAAATGGACTTGCCGTGGGACTATCAGCGTATCATTCTGGACTATCTAATGCCTGAAATGAAACTGTTGGATGTGGATACTGGTGGCGGCGAGTTCCTGCTGTCCCTACATCATCCCCATGAAAATACCAGCGCAGTGGAAGCATATCCTCCGAACGTAGAGCTATGCAAAGAAACCCTGCTCCCGCTGGGCATTGATTTTCGCGTAGGCAATGGTGAGGATATTCTTCCGTATGAAGATGCTACGTTTGATATGGTCATTAACCGCCACGGCGATTTCAACGTAAAGGACATCCACCGCATGTTGAAGGACGGCGGCATCTTCATCACAGAACAGGTTGGCGCTGAAAATGACCGTGAATTGGTGGAACTGCTTTTGGGAAAGACAGAGCTGCCATTCCCCAAACAATATCTTGAATTTGCTCGTAAGCAATTCTGCGACGCAGGTTTTGACATTCTGGACGCACAGGAATGCTTCAGACCGATCAAATTTTATGATGTTGGCGCACTCGTCTGGTTTGCACGCATTATCGAATGGGAATTTCCCGGTTTCTCCGGGGATTGTTGCAAAGACAGGCTTCTTCATGCGCAGGAACTATTAGAGCAAAATGGAGTGATCGAAGGTCGGATTCACAGATTCCTGTTGGTGTGCTCAAAGTCAAAGACACGGAAATAAAGCAGAATATTTCGAAATAAAGTTGAAGGCAAAAGTGCCAAAAAACCAATAAAATCAAGGATAAACAAGGAGTTTTAAGGAATGATAAAAGTATTATTCATCTGCCATGGCAGGACTGTGGAAATGCAGTAAAATCGGTACTTTATGGGGCAAAATGGGGCGGATTTTTGCACTTGTAGTAGTTGGAGACTACGGTAATACTACGAATGGAAAGATGAAAAACAGGAAATGTGGATAATCGTTAAAATGTGAGGAATAATCGTTAAAAAGTAGTGGTAACCTAACTGTTTCCAAACTTTGCAATAACAATACAAATGTATTGAAACAGAAATGATTTAGCATTATAATGAAGAAAATAGATGGAAGTGAGGTGCTGAACATGGCTAGTACAATTCAGGTCAGAGTAGAAGATGAGTTAAAGAGTAAATCAGATGCACTATTTAAGGATTTAGGAACAGATACAACAACAGCAATCAGAATGTTTTTAACCCAAGCAGTTGCGGCAAATGGATTTCCTTTTGAAATAAAAAGGCAGGCAGAATCAAATCCATATGCACCTATGACGGAGGCAGAAATGCTTGCAAAATTGGAAAAGTCCAGAGAACAGGGGATGTTCAGAGATGCAGATCTTGTGCTTTCTGATATGAGGTTGAAGTATGGATTATAAGATTGTTTTGATGAGGGATGCAGAGGCGGACCTTGATAGATTCATCACATATCTTTTGTTTGAAAAGAAAAGTGAGCAGGCTGCAAGAAATTTATTAAATGATTTCGAAGCAACAAAAACAAGTCTGTCAAATGTTGCCGGGAATCTGAAACTTTGTGATAATCCAAAATTAAGAGCGTTAGGATATCGAAGAATTAATTTCTTATCGCATCGATATTTTATGCTTTATCGTATTGAAAACGATACTGTTTATGTGGATAGTATTTTTCATGAATTGCAAGATTATGAAAATAAAATGAATTAAATACTGGAATATAAAATCCTGCCCACTGGGGCTGTCTCTTATTTTTAACATGATTTAGGGGTTAGCTTAGATGGGGAGGATTTTTCTATGCCCAATATTACTCCTCATGTATGTAGACATACATATTGTTCCAATATGGCAAAGTCCGGCATGAATCCTAAAACACCGCAGTATTTGATGGGACATTCGGATATAGCTGTGACGCTCAATGTGTATACCCATGTAGGACTTGAAGATGCAGAAAAGTAACTTCAGAAGATGCAGGGATTAGAAAATGCTAGAAAAGAGATGGGAATTTCGGATACGGATGATAAGCCCTTGAAACAGAACATGTTCAAGGTGGTTTGATAATATAATAAGGAAGAGATTTTGAGGACACTAAGGCTATATGGCTTGGGTGTCCTTTTGGCTGGTAAAAATATGGCTTGGATGATATAATAAAATTTGAAATTTGTATAAACATTTTTGAATAATAAAGTATGCAACATGACGTAACGATACATTAGTTGTTATCGACATTTGGGCGAATTCTGAATGATTTTTGATCTTAGAAGATGCAATGGTGTGTTTGTTGATGGTGAATTGCCGATAGGATTAGTGTAGTCATACGTCATATTATCCCAGAGATGAAATTGAAATCTAACGAATGCGAGGATGAGCAAAATGGCATATGGAAAATAAATAGAATTATTTCTTGTAAATGGTAGTGCAGATAGTCTGATAACAGCGGAATTATCAAACTGGAATGGCAAGGCAATAAAGATACCTCGGATTGAGGTGGCTTCCTGTAACAGAGATGATATCACACAAGCAGGTGTTTATTTCCTTTTTTGTAAGGAAGATGATGGCTCTGATTCTGTATATATTGGAGAAGCCGAGAATGTAAAAGAAAGATTAGTTCAGCATCTGAGAGACCATCAAGCTGAAAAGGAAAAGTATTATTGGACAACTGCGGTAATATTTATTGGCAGAGATTTAAATAAAGCATTGATTCGGTATCTTGAAAATCGTTTTGTTGAGATTGCTAGAGCTTGTAAAAGATACACTGTGCTTACAAAGAATACATATAAGAATACCGTTATGAAAGAATCACAAATAGCTGTTATGGAAGAGTTTGTGGATAATGTAAAAACTCTTATTAGTGCTTTAGGATACAAGGTCCTTGAACCATTAAACAAACCTGTAACTTTTGTTGATGATAAAAGAAGGGAACAGGACTTGGAAGACTTGAATCTACATTTGGAAAGAACTATTAAAGGTTTTGGTAAGGTAGAAGCAGATGGAGTACGTACATCTGAAGGATTTGTTGTGCTACAAGGCAGTCACATTGCTACGGAAGATGATGATACAATTCCGACAGTACTTAAAGAGCAGAGAAGAAAGGCAAGTGTTGTTGATGGAGTTCTTCAAGAAGATGTTCTGTTTTCGAGTCCATCATATGCAGCTATGTTTGTAATTGGTAAGAGTGCAAATGGTTTGACAAGTTGGAAAGATGAAGATGGGCGCTCTCTTAAGGAAATAGAGAACAGTGAGACTGCTGATTGATATATGGGAGGAAATAAGTATGGCATACCAGACAGCACTAACAATAGAAAGTGTTATAAAAGACATTGATGCAAAGAAATATTTACTTCCATCAATTCAGAGAGAATTTGTATGGAGTACAAAGCAGATAGAAAAACTTTTTGACAGTCTGATGATGGATTATCCCATCAATGCATTTCTTTTTTGGAAAGTGTCAAAGGAAAAAGCAAAGGAATTTAGTTTTTATGAATTTTTGAGGGATTACCATCAGAGAACAGGAAGACATAATCCTAAGGCAAATATAAGCGGATCAGATGATATTATTGCAATTTTGGATGGACAGCAAAGAATGACTTCTCTTTATATTGGATTGAAAGGGTCATATGCGTATAAGATTTCCCATAAGAGATGGGATAATCCGCAGGCATATCCAGTAAGAAAACTATATCTCAATGTGCTTGCAGAATCAGAAGATCCTGATTTAACATATGATTTCAGATTTTTAACATCTTCAGAAGTTAAAAGTATGAATGAACAGAAAGATGCATCAGGAAATCCTGTTTATTTTTGGTATTTAGTTGGAGATATTCTTGATGTTAAAGAGGAATTTGAAATCAATAATATTCTTTTTGATAATAATTTAAATATTTTACCACAGGCTAAATTTGCTAATAAAGCGTTATTTAAGTTGTTTACCGTTATTAGAAGAAATCAGGCTATAAGCTATTATTTGGAAGAGAGTACAGAACTTGATAAGGTTTTGAATATTTTTATTCGAGTTAATAGTGGTGGAACAACATTGAGCTATTCTGATTTGTTGCTTTCGTTTGCAACCGCACAATGGCAAGAAAAGGATGCACGGGAAGAATTAAATACATTTATGGATGAAGTGAATATGATCGGACGAGGATTCAATATAGGAAAAGATATTATTTTGAAGTCCTGTCTGGTATTATGTAGATTTTCAGATATCTCATTCAAAGTGGATAATTTTAATCGTTCTAATATGCTTGTAATAGAGAAAAATTGGGATGAACTTACAAATGCATTTAGAATGGCAGTAGAGTTAATTTCATCTTTTGGATACAGCAGAGAGAACATTACATCTAATAATTTGATTATACCAATTGCTTATTATATTAAATCTATTGATAGCCCTGCTAATTTTGTCACTTCAAGTGTTTATGCAGAGGACAGAAGACTTATCAAGAAATGGTTTATTGCATCCTTGCTTAATAGAGTATTCAGTTTTATGCCGGATGGTTTGTTGAAACCAGTAAGAACAATTATTGATAACAATCCTGGAAAATTTCCGTTTGATAAGATTGCGGATTATTTCAGAGGAACAAATAGAGACATTTTCTTTACAGATGATAGCATAGATAATTTGTTATGGACAAAATATGGTACTGGAGATTTGTTGATTGTATTGTCAGTTTTGTATCCATGGGCAGATTTAAAAAACAATTTTCACATAGACCATATATATCCAAAGAGTAAGTTTACTACAAAGAAACTTATTAAAAGGGGAATACCAGAAGATAAAGTTTCCTATTATATTGAAAATGTTAATTATCTTGGAAACCTTCAGTTGTTGGAAGCAACGCCTAATGAGGAGAAGAACAATAAGGATTTTGACGAATGGCTGAAAGAGGCATTCCCAAATCTAGATCAGCTTAAGGCTTATAAGGAAAAACATTATATCCCAGATGTTGATTTATCTTTTGACAATTTTGAAGAGTTCCTAGGTGCAAGAGAGAAACTGATTGTTGCAGCATTGAAGAAGGAATTAATGTAATTAACAAAAGAGTATGCAGAGTATATCTGCCTCCCTTTCGTTAAATAATGCACACCCTCGTCAGTAGTCTGAACCCCCTTAGCTGACTACGACTTGACTACTACACATTGCCTTGAATTGCACCATTTTGAAGTATTTTGCAAAAAGTGTAGTCATTAACAGGAAAAATACGATGCCCAGAAAAGCCGATAAATCAACGCAAAACTCGACATTACAGGGCATTTCAGAACAGGAGAAGTTTATGATTAGAGTATTATTTATTTGCCACGGCAGTCTGTAATAGAAGTGGGAAATGGCTAGTAAAATTGGGCTTTTGAACATTTTGTAATTAAGTTTTTACCTGCGATTTACTTATTTAGGGCTTATACTTAAGTAGGAGATATAGACCGATTATCTTTGGGTGTAATCGGTCTTGTTTATATTCATATATCAAATGTGTTAGAAAAACAGTAAAAAGTAGTAAGAAAAAAAGTGTAAAAAGAACACTGATTTATAAACGGTATTATTTAGATGTTAAATAAAAAAAGGATATTTTGTGATGAAATTATCTGGCAATCCTATTATTTTTTGACTGCAATATATTAAATAATACAAGAACTAAAACAATATTTATTTTACAAAAATGATAATTAATGGTTATATAAAGCGATTTGTAACATAAATAAGGTTGTATACACTTGATTTTGGGAAAAGCAGTTCAAATACATGTGCTAAAAACATTATTTTTTAAAAATAATAAACATTATATAAGCAAGTTGTAATATTTATAATGTTGACAAAAAAGAAAGATGTAGATATACTATAATGCGAGGAGGCGATATTTTGGAGAATAATAACATTGAAAAACTTTTAAAGGCTTTATTGGATGAAACAAAATTACTTACTGTTCAGACTAAGGCTGAAGCCATCAGAAAATTTAATGCTGATTTCCTTACATCAGATTTAAGGCATCAAATGTATGAGTCATTTGATGGAGTAAGGACATTACAACAGATTAGTACTGACATAAATTGTAAACTAAATACATTGCAAGTCTTTGCCCAACAACTTGTGGATAAGGATTTGGTAGACTATGAGATGAAAGGAAATGCACGAATTTTGAGTAAATCACTTTCGAAAATTGCAGTGTACTATGCAAATAAAGAATTAGGAGAAGCGCAAAATGGCTAATGACAAATTGGAAAACCTATTTGAAGAGTTTTTACTTATGTATAAGGTTGTTAATAGACGAAATATTATTGAAATTCTTCAAAGAGAGTTAAATACAGAGCAGCTTATAGAAATATATCAAAAATCAGATGGAGAAAAGTCGACTAGAGAAGTTGCCGCTGTTTTAAAAAATAAGTGTTCCCATTCTACAATTGCTCGATTATGGAATAAGTGGGCATTGCTCGGTTTGGTAGCTCCTGCAAAACAAAAAGGACGATATAAGGCGGCGTTCAATTTAGAGGAATACGGAATTTCTGGCGTTGTTGAGGAAGAGGAGAAAAATTAATGGATAATAAAATAAATGAACAAATTCTTGAAGAGTTGATTATGATTCGTAAATTACTTACTATTTTATCTCAAGACAAACTTGCAGATTTCAATGAACAGATAAAAAATCGGTACCTTACAACAGAACAACGAAAGAAAATGTATGATTTATTTGACGGGACAAAGAGTTTAAAAGAAATCGGTGAAGAAGTGAATACATCATCAGAAGCAGTTAGGCTGTTTGCAGTCTCTTTGGAAAAAGCAGGATTGATTGAGTATGTTTCTAACACTAAGGCGAAATGTCCGAAAAGATTATTTTGATAGGTAGGTATATTTATGAGTGAAAGTGGTGAACTCTATACAACTGTTAACTATATAAAAAACAAAGTAGATGCTCTTGAAAAAATTGAAATGCTAAATCTTCGTTCAAATAAAGAATTACGTAATGAATATGTATCTTTATTAAGTGCAGACAGTTTGCTCTTTGAAGTATACAAAGCAATAGATGGTGTGAGAGCGCAAAAGGAAATTGCTCCAGTTGTTAATACATCGGAAATGACAGTATCTAATAAAATAAAAATACTTTTTGAACATGGGTTAATAGAGATTAAGGATGTTGGGACTAATGGGAAAAAAATATATAAACATTCTGTTGCTGAACAGGCATTTAAATTAACAAGGATATGTAAAAATGCGTAAAGATATGGATAAGACTGTAATAAGGATAATTCAGGATTATTGTTTCAATAGTGATGCAAGTGTTTTAAGTAATGAGTTCGTTTTAACGGTATCTCCTTTAATTGTTAAATTTATAGAACAAGGAGAACTTGGACTTGGAGCATTAAGAAAGATACTCCAAAAGAGAAAAGATTTTTTTATTGCAAATGATTTGGATATAACTGCTTTTTGTAAAGGCTTACATAAAAAATTAAACTACGAAATTTCATTTTATACGGATATTTCTTTTTATGATTCAATAATCTCCTTTAAACGTAAAGTGGAAAACGGAAATTATCGAGGCTTTCCCAAGAACTCTACATCAGAAGATACATTGCGTAGTACACTTTCAATATACATTCAGCAGGAAACGTTTTGTGAGCCGCGTTCGGGGGCTGGAAATAGTGATATTACTGTACCATCTGAAAAAGTAATCATTGAAACAAAGCTTTGGAAAGGAAAAGAATATTATAATTCAGGTTTTCCAGAGCTTAATGATTATTTAGAAAAGGCTAATTATGATGAAGGATATTACATTGTATTTGATTATAATAAGAATCCTAATCAAGTAATTCAAGCTCATGGAGAATTTTTTGATAAGATATATGAGGGGAAATTGATACATGTGGTTTTTATTAGAATGAATTTGATAACGCCATCTCAGCTATATAAAGCTGATAAAAAGAACTCTGCGCTGATATGACATAGGAATATGTATTAAAACTTGGTAGTATGGAGTGAATAAACATAACACATTAGATAAATAATGCTGTATCAGTAGTAAATATGGAATAACAAAAGAAAGAATGAAGGACATTGAATTGTCAGCAGATATATTTGCAAACAATACAATGTCTTTTTTGTTTTGTTTGACATCGTATAAATTAATGTTGAGGAGTAAATTATTCAAAAATTTGCCTATTCAGAAAAAGTTTAGAAATTAATGAGAAAAGAAGAGAAAACAGCTTATTTTCAGGATACTAGAAAGAAAAATTGGTCGCAAAAAGTTTCCAATAGTGTCCTGTTCTATAACCGGAATTTGAATTGCTGTTATAAAAAATTATTTTATAACGGAGGTTCGGTTACATGGAAAACAACATTGGTAAACGCTCCATAGCAAGTATGCAAATTTCGGATAAACGGAGCCCCTTTCTCGCGTCAGCGGTGTAAGAGGCTCGCACCAGCGGTGCGCTGTCCGTT
>CAKSAN010000013.1 GCA_934436435.1 uncultured Acetatifactor sp.
AATCATTCGATTTCAGGCAACTTTTAAAAGCACGGTGGAATTTACCTTTGCACTGGAATTTAATATTTCAAGTCAGCAAAATAATTGTTCGACTTCCGAAATCACAGAGGTCGTACCCAATATTACCACCGGATCTGAAAAAGAAGCTGCCAGATCAAGAGCCTGTTTCACCGAATTCGTCCATTCAGTGCAGATACCTTCCCGGGCCAGCGCTTCCTGTTGATTTGGGGAAAAGTGATAGTGCGGATTCCCGGATCTGGTGAGAAGGATCCGACCTGCCATATCCTTCATGGATCGGACCACACCGGCATAATCCTTGTCTTCCGGAATTCCTACAATAACGGTACAGTCCGGAATCCCCAGATGTCGCAGAACTTCTTTCACATTTTCGCAGCTGGCGGGATTGATACAGGCATCCAGCAGGACAAACGGATCGGAACGCAATACCTCCATGCGTCCCGGCCAGCGGAGCAGGGAGAGATTTTCCCGGACAGCGGGCAAAGAGAACTCTACGGACTTCCCGCAAAGATCCGACAGGACATCCACACACAAAGCAAGCGCCAATGCACAGTTTTTTGCCTGATGTTCTCCCAATAACGGAATCTGTAAATCCGGATAAAGATTATCTCCAATCACTACATCAAACTGCATGCCGGAACAGGTATAACGGATATTTTCCGCATAAAAATCCCGACCGTAGATCTTACAGGGAACATGCAGAGTCTCGGCACGACGCAGCAGAACTTCCAGAACTTCCGGTTCCTGTTCTGCAAAATAGACGCATTTCTGCTCTCCGGTGATGACATGGGATTTATCCTCAGCAATAGCAGTCAGCGTATCTCCCAGTTCCCTTGTATGTTCCAGAAAAATACGATTGACCACGGCATAATCGTGGCGGACATTGTTCACATCGTCGTATTTTGCACCCTTGCCGCATTCCAATACGTTGAAATCCGTGCGTTTTTCCGAAAAGTAAGTCAGTGCCAGATCGGCCTGAATGCCCATGGGACTGATACATACCGATTCCGGCAGACCAGAGGCAATATTCAAAATCTCCGGCTGAATCGTGTTCATCAGACGGCAAAAGTCTGATTCACTGATCATGGTATCATTGACACGAAAGCGTTCCCGAAACTCTGTGATATGGGGACTGGTCATCAGCCCTACGGTAAACTTTGTCCGGAGGACCCGGGAGATCATATTGGCAACGGAGCCCTTTCCCTTGCTTCCGGTGACGACGACACAGGGAGTGCCGGATTTTTGCCAAAGCAGGGATCCGGTCAGCTCCGGATGCCGTTTTCCGGCATCCTTTGCAGCGTAATCCTGGTGCGCGGCAGCCCGCAGATAAGAGGCATAGACAAAATCTTCGGCATCCTCAGGCGTAGTGATTCCATGAAATTGTAGTAGTGTTCCGAAAGTATTTTTCATAAGAATATTCAAACCCTTCAGTGATCGGCAAAGTCCGATTGTATCGTTTCCATAATTTTTTCTGCGATATTTACGCCGGAGGCTTTCTCAATGCCTTCCAGTCCCGGCATGACATTGATCTCACAAAAATAGGGTTTCTCTTTTCCAAAGAGCAGGTCGATCCCCAGAAAGTCCAGCCCGGTCTGTTCGTAAATATCTGCGGCAATGGTGCGGATGGCAGGGGTGACCTTAAAAGGTTCCACGGAGGCTCCCAGAGCAACATTGGCGCGGAAATCACCCTGGGATCTGCGCTGCATACAGGCTACCGCTTCTCCGCGGATGCTGTAAAAGCGAATGTCTCTGCCGAAACTCTCAGAGATAAATTCTTCAAAGAGCCATTCCTTTGCAATCGGATAGGTGACGGACAGTTTTTCATAGTCCTCCAGATTGCGGATGCAGACGATCTCTTCGCCCATGGAGCTTTCCAGTCCTTTTCCCACAAAGGGCAGTCCTAACCGTTCCACAATCGAAGCAAAAGGCAGCAACGAAGTACCCAGAATATAATCCGGTACCAGAAAGGCTTCGGAATGAAGTCTTCGTACCTGTTCAAATTTATTAATATAGATATTATAGGCATCCAGAGGATTATAGCTTCGGGAAGCAAGCGCATTTATAGCATCCTTTTCCCGGCCCCATTTATAGCGGTGGATCACAAAATCCCGGGGTTCCAGTATTTTTCCGTGATTGCGAATGCCGTCCGGTGTGACCATGGTATCATGGATTCCTACGATCTGTAGATCCACATCGAGAGCAGCAGCTTCCGCCACCAGTCGGTTACAGGTATATGCGTTGCTCATTACATTATATTTTTCAATCAAATATCCTTTAAGAGCCATAAAAATTCCCTCACATAATGGTTTTCTCATGGTTAACATAGCAAAATGCTGTCAAAATAGCAAGAAAAAGCGGCTGCCTTTCTCCTGTTATGCCGGCCAGAGCAAAAAACGCTGAATAAACTATTGAAAAAGAAGTGGTATCCTGATTATAATTAAGAAAAAGAACGAAAAGAGGAAATACACAATGAAATTACTCGAAGAGCGTATCCGCAAGGATGGAACTGTAAAAGCGGGAAATGTATTAAAGGTAGATTCTTTTCTGAATCACCAGATGGACATTGATCTGTTTAATGAAATGGGAAAAGAGTGGGCGCGTCTGTTTGCAGACCGTAAGATCACGAAGATTCTGACCGTGGAGGCCTCCGGTATCGGTATTGCCTGTGTGGCTGCCCAGCATTTTCATGTGCCGGTGGTATTTGCCAAGAAATCCCAGTCTGTGAATATCGACGGTGAAGTGTATTCCACCAAGATCGAATCCTTTACCCACAAGAGGGTGTATGACGTGATCGTCTCCAAGAAGTTCCTGCATCCGGAAGATCATATTCTCATCATTGATGATTTCCTGGCCAACGGATGCGCACTGGAAGGTCTGATCGACATTGTCAATAAAGCGGGAGCCTGTGTCGAAGGTGTCGGCATTGCTGTGGAGAAAGGCTTCCAGAAGGGCGGCGACCTGATCCGTTCCAAGGGTATTCGTGTAGAGTCTCTGGCCATCGTGGAAAGCATGGATGACAAGACCGGAGAGATTACTTTTCGTTCTGAAACATTGATTTAATAAAAATTTAATACTTCTCTTGACAAGAAGTCAGGCAAATGCTTATACTGACTAATGTTGAGAGAACACAATAAAGGGGTTGTATGAAGAGTCATACTGCCCTTTTTCAGTTAAACTCAACAGTTTATCCGCAGATTCGTGTCCGCGCTGCCACCATGGATCTGTGATGAGGCAGCAGCGCAGAAAGAGGAGAATTATGAAAAAGAAAGTCGTAAGTTTACTTGCAGCTATGGCTCTCGCAGTAACTGCTCTGGCAGGATGCGGATCCAATGACGCAGCAACCACCGGCACGGATGCAGCAGCAACCACCGCTTCTACCGAGGCAGCTGGCACCACAGCAGATGCAGCCGGCAGCGAAGCTGTTGCCGGTGTGAAGGCAGGTTTCATTTTCCTGCATGATGAGAACTCCACTTATGATCTGAACTTCCTGAACGCAGCAAAGGAAGCTTGTGAGAAGCTTGGTATTGAGTACATGACCAAGACCAACATTCCTGAGGGACAGGAAGCTTATGAAGCAGCCTGCGAGCTTGCGGATGCAGGTTGTAATTTTATCTTCGCAGACAGCTTCGGACATGAGGACTACATCATCGAGGCCGCTAAGGAATATCCCGATGTTCAGTTCAGCCATGCAACCGGTACCAAGGCTCATACAGAAGGTCTTGACAATTTCCATAACGCATTCGCTTCCATCTATGATGGCCGTTACCTTGCAGGTGTCGTTGCCGGTGAGAAGCTGAACGAGATGATCGCTAACGGTGACATCACCGAGGATCAGGCTAAGATGGGTTATGTAGGTGCTTATACCTATGCAGAGGTTATGTCCGGTTATACCTCTTTCTTCCTGGGTGCTCGTTCCGTATGCCCTTCCGTTACCATGGATGTAACCTTTACCGGTTCCTGGTATGATGAGACTGCTGAGAAGGAAGCAGCAAACAAGCTGATTGAGAACGGCTGTGTACTGATCAGCCAGCATGCAGACTCCATGGGTGCTCCCACCGCATGTGAGACCGCAGGTGTTCCCAATGTATCTTACAACGGAAGCACTGAGGCAGCCTGCCCCAACACCTTCCTGGTATCTTCCAGAATTAACTGGGAGCCTTACTTCGAGTATGCCATCAAATGTGTAGCTGACGGTACTCCCATTGATACCGACTGGTGCGGTTCTCTGGAGACCGGTTCCGTAGAACTGAGCAGCCTGGGTACTGCTGTAGCAGCCGGTACTGCAGAAGCAGTAGAGGCAGCTAAGGCTGATCTGATCGCCGGTAAAGTACATGTATTTGATACTACTACTTTCACCGTAGGCGGCGCAGCTCTGGACAGCTATGAAGCTGATATTGATACCGATCCCGATTATGCTCCCGATCATGAAGTAGTAAGTGACGGATACTTCCATGAGTCCGACGTTGCATTCCGTTCCGCTCCTTACTTCAACGTAAGAATCGACGGCATCAACCTGTTGGATGAGCAGTATTAATTTGTAAAAAGCCTGGACGGCGCCGCGTTTATCGCCGCGCCGCCCTTTTTCTACCTTATTGATCTTTTACGGATGGATGAGATAGAAAAGGGGCGGAGTGTGAAAAATCCATAAATGGATTTTTTGCACGCAAATTTGTGCCTACGCATGGCACTAAAGTGCCAGAAGGTTTGCAGGTTGTGGATAAATTGGAAAGGTGACAGAGGATGGAAAAAGAGACAAAAGTAGCAGCGGTTTCAATGAAAAATATTACCAAGACTTTTGGATCCGTGATTGCCAATGATAAGGTGAATCTGGATATTTATAAGGGTGAGATCTTATCACTGCTTGGGGAGAACGGCAGCGGTAAGACGACATTGATGAATATGCTTTCCGGTATTTATTTTCCGGATCAGGGACAGATTTTTATTAACGGTAAGGAAGAGATTATCAAATCCCCCAAGGATGCGTTACGGCTGGGGATCGGCATGGTGCATCAACATTTTAAACTGATTGACGTACTGTCCGCCACCGAGAATATCATTCTGGGATTGGAAGGCAAGCTGAATATTAAGGAAGCTTCCCGGAAAATAGAGGAAATCTGCAATAAATACGGTTTTGAAGTGGATCCGAAACAGAAGATCTACGATATGTCCGTATCCCAGAAGCAGACCGTAGAGATCGTAAAGGTGCTGTACCGCGGTGCGGATATTCTGATTCTGGACGAGCCTACCGCCGTACTGACACCGCAGGAGACGGAGAAGTTGTTCAATGTTCTCCGGAAAATGAGAGATGACGGCAAGGCCATTGTCATCATTACCCATAAAATGCATGAAGTGGAATCTCTGTCTGACAGAGTGGCAGTGCTGCGAAACGGTCAGTACATCGGCAGCATGCTGACGAAGGATACCACGGTTACAGAGATGACCAATATGATGGTAGGTCATGCCGTGACACTGAATATTGAGAGACCGGAGCCTGTGAATCCCAGACCCCGTATCGAAGTAGAGGGGCTGACCGTCCGCAATGAAGAAGGTATTGTCAAGTTAAAGGATGTGTCCTTTACCGCCAACAGCGGTGAGATTCTGGGAATCGCAGGTATCTCCGGCTGCGGACAGAAGGAACTTCTGGAGGCCATTGCCGGATTGCAGGTGGTGGAAACCGGTACGATCCACTATGTAGAGGACGACGGCAGCAAAGAAATGCTGATCGGCAAGGATCCGCTGAAGATTGCAGAGATGGGTGTCTCCCTTTCCTTCGTGCCGGAGGATCGTCTCGGTATGGGACTGGTGGGCAACATGGACCTGACTGACAACATGATGTTACGTTCCTTCCGCAAGGGACATACACCGTTTACCAACCGCAAGCCTTCCAAGCAGCTGGCGGAGGATGTAGTGGAGAATCTGGAAGTCGTAACCCCCGGTATTACCACACCGGTGCGCAGACTGTCCGGAGGTAATGTGCAGAAGGTTCTCGTAGGAAGAGAGATTGCATCCGCGCCTACCGTACTGTTGACGGCTTATGCGGTGCGGGGACTGGATATCAACTCTTCCTATACTATATATGATCTGATCAATGAGCAGAAGAAAAAGGGCGTTGCCGTGATCTTCGTAGGTGAGGATCTGGATGTGCTGATGGAGCTGTCCGATCGTATCATGGTACTGTGCGGCGGAGAAGTCAGCGGTATTCTTGATGCGAGAAAGACAGATAAGAATGAGGTCGGTATGCTGATGACCAGAGTAGGAGGCAAAGAACATGAAGGAGAAGAATAAAGAGCCTTTGTTTCATATCGTAAAAAGAGATGCGCTCCCCTGGTATAAATCCCTGGGCATCCGCTTCGTAGCGATTCTTTTAGCACTGGTTCTGTGCGGTATCATTACAACGATCACCACGGGAATCAATCCTTTACAGGTATATCAGTCCATTGTTCTGGGAGCTTTCGGATCCGTCCGTAAGACCTGGGTTACTTTTCAGAATATTGCGATCCTGCTTTTGATCGCATTGGCACTGACCCCGGCATTCAAGATGAAATTCTGGAATATCGGCGGTGAGGGACAGGTACTGATCGGCGGTCTGGCATCCGCAGCCTGCATGATCTGTCTGGGAGACAAGCTTCCCAATGCAGTCGTGATCCTGTGTATGATCGTGGCCAGTCTGGCAGCAGGAGCTGTCTGGGGCTTCATTCCCGCATTTTTCAAGGCGAAATGGAATACCAATGAGACACTGTCCACACTGATGATGAACTACATAGCTACCCAGCTGGTGGCATTCTATACCATTGTATGGGAGGTTCCCAAGGGATCCGGTAAGATCGGTATCATCAACCAGAACACCAACGTGGGCTGGCTGCCCCAGATCTTCGGTTCCAAGTATCTGTTAAGCATCGTAGTGGCAGTGCTGATCACCGTTTTCATGTATATATATCTCAACTACAGCAAGCAGGGATACGAGATCTCCGTTGTGGGTGAGAGTGAGAATACCGCAAAATATGTGGGCATCAAGGTAGAAAAAGTAATCATCCGTACCATGCTTCTGTCCGGTGCGCTGTGCGGACTGGTAGGTCTGCTTCTGGTAGGCGGCATCAATCATACTGTGACTACCACCATTGCAGGTGGACAGGGCTTTACCGCCGTACTGGTGTCCTGGATGTCCAAGTTCAATCCTCTGACCATGGTATTCTCCAGCTTCCTTATTATTTTCATGGATCGTGGAGCCAGCGAGATCTCTACCAATTTTGGACTGAATCATTCCTACTCCGATATTCTGACGGGTATTATCCTGTTCTTTATTATCGGTTGTGAGTTCTTCATTACCTATCGCCTGCAGTTCCGTAAAAAGGCAGAAAAGGAGGAACAGTAATCATGTGGACATTTTTACTTGCATTTATTCCGAGAGCGATCGTACAGGGAATTCCTCTGTTATACGGAAGCACCGGTGAGATCATCACGGAGAAATCCGGTAACCTGAATCTGGGAATCCCCGGTGTTATGTATGTAGGAGGAATCTGCGGTGTCATCGGCTCCTTCTTCTATGAGAGAGCGGCAGGCGGTGCAGCGAATATGAATGCATTTCTGGCCATTGCGATTCCGCTGTTCTGTTGTCTGTTGGGATCCCTGCTGATGGGACTGCTGTACTGCTTCCTGACCGTTACCCTGCGGGCGAATCAGAACGTGACCGGTCTGGCCATGACCACTTTCGGTGTCGGCTTCGGCAACTTTTTCGGCGGTTCCCTGATCAAGCTGGTAAACAGTGACGTGCCTTCCATTGCACTGTCTGCCACCAGCAGCTACTTCAGCAAGGCGCTTCCTTTTGCGGCAAAGCTTGGGTGGTTTGGCAAGTTGTTTTTATCCTATGGATTCCTGGCCTATCTGGCAGTAATTATTGCGTTTGCGGCATCCTATTTCCTGAATCATACAAGGACCGGACTGCATTTGAGAGCGGTCGGTGAAGGTCCCAATACTGCAGATGCTGCCGGTATCAACGTATCCCGGTACAAATACATTGCTACCTGTGTGGGATGTATGATTGCAGGTCTGGGTGGCCTGTACTACGTTATGGACTATGCCTGCGGCGTCTGGTCCAACGATGCATTCGGTGACAGAGGCTGGCTTGCTATTGCGCTGGTCATCTTCACCATCTGGAGACCGAATATCAGCGTATTTGCTTCCTTCCTGTTCGGCGGTCTGTACATCCTGTATCTGTACCTGCCTACCGGTATCGAGCATATGGAATATCAGGAATTGTATAAGATGATTCCTTATGTCGTGACCTTACTGGTATTGGTCATCACCAGCATGAGGAGCAAGAGAGAGAATCAGCCCCCTGCAAGTCTGGGACTGGCGTACTTCAGAGAAGAGAGATAATAATAGAAAAGACAATCAGAAACAGCACTTTTTGGAAAGTTTCCGGAAGTGCTGTTTTATTTTGTCGTCTTTTGGAAAAACTTACAGAAAATTTAGGAAAACTTTTGATTTTATTCGGCTGGAATTTACCTGTGTCTGTTATGCTCAAAATCAGTTCAGAGAAAATAAGCGGAAGGGAGAAAAAGAGATGAAGGTATTGATCACAACGGACTGGTATAAGCCGGCCATCAATGGCGTCGTGACTTCGGTATGCAATCTGCGGGAGGAATTACAGCAAAGAGGACATGAAGTGAAGATTCTGACTCTGTCCCGGACAGCGCATTCCTATGAAGAAGAGGGAGTGATCTATATGGGCTCCGTGAATGCCGGATACATTTATCCGGGTGCCAGACTGCGGGTGTCTCCGGGACGCGAACTATATCGTAAGATTATAGAGTGGCAGCCTGACATCGTGCATTCCCAGTGCGAGTTTTCTACCTTTTTTATGGCAAAAAAGATCGCGGAGGAATGTAAGATCCCTCTGGTGCATACCTACCATACCGTATACGAAGATTATACTCACTATTTTTCTCCTTACAAAAAATGGGGCAGAGATATGGTACAGTTCCTGACAAGACGGATTTCCGAGAAAGTGGACAGCATGATCGCTCCCAGCACGAAAATCGAGACGCTGTTAAAGGGCTACAAGATCCAGTGTCCGGTGTCGGTAATCCCGTCGGGCATTGATCTGGAAAAATATGCAGCACAGTCCCGGACAAATGCCAGAGAGCGGATCCGCAGAAAATATGGAATTGCCAAGGAGACCACATTGCTTTTGTATGTAGGTCGGCTGGCAAAAGAGAAAAATGTGGAAGAATTGCTGGAATATCAGCAGAAAGTACAGGAGAGCGGCACGATGCTGATGATCGTGGGCGGCGGTCCTTATCTGGAGACTTTACGGAAAAAGGCAGCAGAACTGGGCGTGACGGACAGTGTTATTTTTACCGGGATGGTGGCGCCGGAGGAAGTGGCGTCCTATTACCCGGCGGGAGACCTGTTCGTCAGCGCTTCCACCAGCGAGACCCAGGGGCTTACCTATGCGGAAGCGCTGGCAGCAGGATTGCCGCTATTGTGTAGAAAGGATGAATGTCTGCGGGCTGTTGTGGAAGAGGGCAAAAACGGCTGGCAGTACCGGACAGAAGAGGAATTCCTGAAAGATCTGAAGGACTGGAAGGAGAAAAATGGCGATGAACATAGAAGAATGTGCGGTTATGCAAAACAGTCCGCAGAAATATTTTCCAAAAAACGGTTTGCGGGAAGTGTGGAACAATTATACGAACGACAGATCGAAGAAAAACAGGCCGAAAGAGAGAAGCACCTGGCAAAAGGCAGTCAATATTGCATCCTGGGTTAGTCTGATCCTTTGCGGGGTGTTGGCTGTCTGGGGCTATCAGAGCGGCATTTTTCAATCGGTGGACACGATGCAACAGTTCGTGAATCGTTTTGGAATGGTGGGGGCTTTGATCTTCGTACTGATCCAGATTGTTCAGGTCGTATTTCCCATTATACCGGGAGGTATCAGCTGCCTGGCGGGTGTGCTGCTCTTTGGAGCGGTACCGGGATTTTTCTATAATTACATTGGAATCTGTATAGGCTCCTGTATCGCCTTTGGCATTGCCAGAAGTCTCGGAAGACCGGTATTATACAAAATGTTCCCGGAGAAAATGATTGCAAAATATCTGACATGGACGGAGCAGAAAGGGAGATTTTTGAAATTATTTGCACTGGCGATCTTTCTGCCGGTGGCACCGGATGATTTTCTCTGCTACCTCGCCGGGACGACGAACATGACATGGAAACAGTTCGTGGCAGTCATCTTTCTGGGGAAGCCTTTCTCCATTGCACTATACAGTCTTGGGTTGACGACACTGTTCCAGGTGATTTTCCATCTGGCATAGGAAAACAGTGTCAAGCTGTTGAGAGGCATGAGTATTTATGAAAATATATATTTACAAAGGCGGACAGTCACTGGTGGCAAAAAGCGGTGTTGGCAGCGCCATCCGTCATCAGGAAAAGATGCTGCGGGCGGCGGGAGTAACCGTGACGGATGTCTGGAAAGAGGCGGATATCGTACAGATCAATACCGTACTGCCCGATTCGCCTCTGGTAGCGCGGCTGGCCAGACGGCAGGGGAAAAAGGTCGTCTATTACGGACATTCCACCATGGAGGATTTTAAAAATTCCTTTATCGGTTCCAATTTGGCGGCACCCTTATTCAAAAAATGGATCTGCCATTGTTATCGACAGGGAGATCTGGTTATCACACCAACGGAATACTCCCGGGAATTATTGATGAGCTATGACTTGAACAGGGAGGTTTATGCACTGACCAACGGTGTGGACACCGAATTTTTCCACAAAACAGAACAGGCCGGTGGACGATTCCGGATATTTTTCCGTCTTCCTGTGGATAAAAAAGTGGT
This sequence comes from uncultured Acetatifactor sp., assembly GCA_934436435.1. Taxonomy (GTDB): domain Bacteria; phylum Bacillota; class Clostridia; order Lachnospirales; family Lachnospiraceae; genus Acetatifactor. The sequence continues at coordinate 10,857 of CAKSAN010000013.1, forward strand.
CATATCCGCAGGACATCTTATTCACAGAAAAGGAATCGAGGATTTTCTGGAAATGGCAAGGAGAATGCCGGATGTTGTATTTCTATGGTTCGGAGGAGGTAACAATGCCCTGATTACGCCGGAGATCAAAAAGGCCGTGGCAGAGAAGCCGGAAAATGTGATTTTCGCCGGTTTCCTGCCTCCCAAGATCCTGCGGGACGCGTACTGCGGTGCGGATGCATTTGCTTTTTTCAGCTATGAAGAGACGGAAGGGATCGTGGTACTGGAGGCATTATCCTGTGAGATTCCTGTGGTCGTGAGAGACATTCCGGTGTATGAAGGATGGCTTACCGACGGCAGGCAGGTGCGGAAAGCGACCAATCTGGATTCCTATGAGCAGGCGATCCGCGGCATCCTGTTCACAGAACCACGGGAAGAAGTGCAGCGCAGAACCCGGGCCGGCAGAAGCTTAGCGGAAGAACACAGCATGCAGGCGACAGGTGAGAAACTGTATCAGATCGAGCAGAAGCTTTTGTAGACATCCCCCTTGCAAATTCAGAGCCTTTATCATAAAATGAGAGTACCTTACAAAGGAGGTGCTTACGATGAACCTTGTAATTACTATCAGCCGAAGATTTGGAACAGGAGCCAGTCTGATCGCACAGGAGTTGTCTGAGAAACTGGGGGTGCCGGTATATGATAAGGCATACATAGAGCATGAGCTGGATGGAGACAGCTATGCTACGGAAGCGGAAGTCATTAAAGGGCTGGCGGAACATCCTTGTATTATTCTGGGACGCTGCGCATCCGAGATCCTGAAGGATCAGCCGAATGTGTTTAACGTGTATGTGTGCGCGGATAAGGAAGATCGTATTGAACGTATCATGAAGAAGGAAAGTCTTTCCCGCGATGAGGCGAAGAGCATGTTGGAGAAAAATGATGCGGAGCGCGCCGACTATTATTATGAGAATACCGGTAAGGTGTGGGGCGATGTGAACAACTACCACATGATTCTGGATACCACCAAGCTGGGAATCGAGAACTGCGCGGATATTCTGATCCGGTATTTTGAGAGAGTGGAAATTATATGATAGAATAAACTCACCCATAGAAAACTATAAGCGACTGCTGGCAGGCGGGTATAGTTTTCTATGAGGGGAGTAAACGAACATGAGCAAGTAGGACGATAGTCCGGAGTGCGAATGTTCGTTACGATTTCGAGAGTATGCAGTACGAAGAAATCGTTTCGATTATAAATAGCGTATGAGTTCAAAACAGATGCCCGGCACGGACATCTGTTTTTGTATAAAAAACATTTTGATTAAAACAATAAAATCAATCAATAATGAAACAACATGAAGTTAAAAATATATTTTTAAATATAAGAAAAATTGATATAGGAAATTAAAATTTTTAATCAAATAATAAAACAACAGTATTCTGCTAAAAAATAACCTTTTTACGGGATTTATAAATATATGACGTAAATGTCATATTAAAATACATCAATTAACAAGATAAGAACATAACTTGCTTGTAAAATTTGTGAGTGTTAAGATAGTGCAATCAGATAAATAAAAATCGTATGTTTTGAAAATAAAAAGTAATGATATGGCAGGAGGATTCCCATGAACAGCGCAGACATTGCAGCAAAATATCAGAAAACTTATTTTATGCCCCCCGAAGTGACCTATGACTGGGTGAAGAAGGACAGCATTACCAAGCCCCCCATCTGGTGCAGCGTTGATCTGAGAGACGGTAACCAGGCACTGATCGATCCCATGAGTCTGGAAGATAAGCTGGAATTCTTTAAATTATTGGTAAAGATCGGTTTCAAGGAGATCGAGGTAGGTTTTCCCGCTTCTTCCGACACGGAGTACAATTTTATCCGTGCATTGATTGAGCGCAACATGATCCCGAATGACGTGACCATTCAGGTACTGACTCAGGCGAGAGAGCATATCATCCGCAAGACCTTCGAGGCAGTCAAGGGTGCGCCCCACGCCGTGATCCATCTGTACAATTCTACTTCCGTAGAGCAGAGAGAACAGGTATTTAAGAAGGATAAGGAAGCCATCAAGAAGCTGGCAGTAGACGGCGCCCGGATGTTAAAGAATCTGGCAGACGAGACCGAAGGTAACTTTACCTTCGAGTACAGCCCTGAGAGCTTTTCCCAGACCGAGGTGGATTATGCATTGGAAGTCTGCAATGCGGTACTGGATGTATGGAAGCCCACCGCTGACCGTAAGGCCATCATCAATCTGCCCACCACCGTACAGGTGGCAATGCCCCATGTATTTGCCTGTCAGGTAGAATATATGCACAAGCATTTGAAATATCGTGACAATGTAGTACTCAGCGTACATCCTCATAACGACAGAGGCTGCGGCATCAGCGATGCGGAGTTCGGCGTACTGGCCGGAGCAGACCGTGTGGAGGGTACTTTGTTCGGCAACGGCGAGCGTACCGGTAATGTGGATCTGGTAACTGTTGCATTGAATATGATGTGTCATGGTGTATATAGCGGACTGGATTTTTCCCATATCATGGAGATCCGTGAGGCTTATGAGAACTTTACCGGTATGAAGGTACATGAGAGAGTTCCCTATGCGGGAGATCTGGTATTTACTGCATTTTCCGGATCCCATCAGGATGCCATCAGCAAAGGTATGGCATGGCAGAAGGAAGGCAAGACCGGCAAGCGCTGGGATATTCCTTATCTGCCCATTGATCCCGCGGATGTGGGAAGAGAGTACGAATCCGATGTTATCCGTATCAACAGTGTATCCGGTAAGGGCGGCGTAGCATTCGTATTGAAGCAGCAGTTTGGTTTCTCACTGCCCGCGGCCATGAAGGAAGAGGTTGGTTACCTTGTAAAAGGTATCTCCGACAGACGCCATCAGGAGTTACTTCCCAAGGAGATTTATGCGATCTTCGAGGAAAATTATATTTACCCCCGCAGCATCTTCAATATTCCGGAGTGCCACTTCAAGCAGGAGAACGGTATTCAGGCAGAGGTGACCATCGAGCAGGGCGGAGCTTCCAGAGCCATTACCACCATGGGTAACGGACGTCTGGATGCAGTCAGCAACGCTATCAAGACATACTTCGGTATTACCTACGAGTTGTCTGTATACGAAGAGCATGCAATTTCCAGAGGTTCCAATTCCAAGGCAGCCACCTATGTAGGCATCGTTCATGATGGTAAATTTTACTGGGGTGTCGGTGTGGATGAAGATATTATCAAGAGTTCTATCGCCGCATTGGTGTCCGCAGTGAATAAACTGGCAGCAGAGCAGCATATTACTTCCGGCAGAGAAGAGCGGATCGTGGAGATCATCAGCTTCATCCAGAAGAATTATGTGGATGTGACGCTGGATATGCTGGTAGATACCTTCCATCTCTCCAAGCCTTATCTGTCCAAATACATTAAGGAAAAGGCCGGCATGACCTTCCAGGAAGTCGTTCGGGAAGAGCGTATGAAAAAGGCAAGAATGCTCTTAAAGGAGACCAACCAGACGGTAGAGACCATTGCAGCCAATGTAGGCTATGAGAACGTAGAGCATTTTAACCGCCTGTTCAAAAAGGCATACGATATGACTCCGGTACAGTATCGGAAGCAAAGTGCAGAATAAATTGCCATGCCCATTCGCAGACACTAAAGTGCCTGCAAATGTACGGCTGTCGCCGTATAAAATCAAAAATAAAAACACGTCCTGTGAGCAAGCTCCCGGAGAGGTCTGCCATGCCCATTTGCAGACACTAAAGTGCCTGCAAATGTACGGCTGTCGCCGTATAAATCCAAAAATAAAAACACGTCCTCGTGAGCAAGCTCCCAGGGCGTGTTTTTATTTTTGTCTTTGCATGGCTCGTAGCTTTTAACATAATGACAGGTCTTAAAAACAAAAATAAGTAGAAATATTCATTTTTTTCGATTATGATGAAAACATAGAGCAAGAGAATTCGTATTCCGGCGGATGTCGGAGCGACAGGCGTGAGAAAACATAATTGGAAGGGGCTTACACAGTAAGCAGATAGGAGTAGAAAATGGAAATGAAAGAGACGATTCTGAAAACTTTCGCAGAAGTATTTGGAGATGCAGAGGGAGCCAAGGCTTATTTTGCACCGGGACGTGTGAATCTGATCGGTGAACATACCGACTATAACGGCGGACATGTTTTCCCCTGCGCACTGACCATCGGTACTTATGGCGTAGCAAGAAAGAGAAACGACAATAAGCTGCGTTTCTATTCCATGAATTTTGCACAGCTGGGAGTGATCGAATCTTCTCTGGATGATTTGGTACCCAGCAAGGAAGCAGGCTGGACCAATTATCCCAAGGGAGTGATCTGGGCGTTCGGTGAGAAGGGCATGAAAGTGACTTCCGGTATGGATCTGCTGTTAAACGGTAATATTCCCAACGGTTCCGGACTTTCCTCTTCCGCTTCCGTAGAAGTGCTGACCGGCTACATTCTGAGAGATTTCTTCGGATTTGATGTGACCAATCAGGATCTGGCCCTGATCGGACAGTTCTCCGAGAACAAATACAACAAGGTAAACTGCGGTATCATGGACCAGTTTGCCATTGCCATGGGTAAGAAAGACAACGCTATTTTCCTGGATACCGCAACGCTGGAATATGAGTATGCACCCATCCATCTGGAGAATGCGAAGATCGTTATTGCATGCAGCAACAAAAAGAGGGGTCTGGGAGATTCCAAGTACAACGAGCGCCGCAGTGAGTGTGAGACCGCGCTGGCAGAATTGCAGCAGGTAGTGAAAATCAAGACGCTGGGCGATCTGGATGAGGAGACTTTTGAGAAGTTCAAATCTATTATCAAGAGTGATGTTCGCAGAAAGCGTGCAAAGCATGCGGTATACGAGAACCAGAGAACGATCCGCGCGGTAGAAGCTCTGAAAAACAATGATGTGAAGCTGTTCGGTGAACTGATGAATGCATCCCATGTATCCCTGCGGGATGATTATGAAGTAACCGGTATCGAACTGGATACTCTGGTAGAGGAAGCATGGAAGGTAGACGGCGTCATCGGATCCCGTATGACCGGTGCCGGTTTCGGCGGATGTACCGTGAGCATCGTGAAGAATGAGGCTATCGACACCTTTATTGAGCAGGTAGGCAAGGCATACAAGGAAAAGATTGGCTATGCAGCTGATTTCTATGTAGTAGAGATCGGTGATGGCCCCCAGACCCTGTAAGAAAAAGTAAGGTTCCTACGAAAACAGAAAGTGAGTGCCGCGGAAAATGTCCCAATGGCCCGGCGGCAGAATGGAGAAAAAATGGATATTCAGGTATTAATTCGCAAATTGGTATCTTACGGAGTACAGACAGGACTGGTTCCGGAGGAAGATGTGATCTATACGACCAACCGGCTGTTGGAGCTGTTTGAACTGGATGAACTGGAAGAGCGTGACAATGTGACCATGCGTGAGGACGAACTGGAAGAGGTTCTGAAGGGAATGTTGGATTACGCTTACGAAAAAGGCATTCTCAAGGAGAACAGTGTGGTATACCGTGATCTGTTTGATACAAAGATCATGGGACTGCTGATGCCCAGACCCAGTGAAGTAATCCGTCATTTCCGTGAACTGTATAATCAGGTATCTCCGGAGGCAGCAACCGATTACTATTATAAATTAAGCAGAGATTCCGACTATATCCGCCGCTATCGTATCTGTAAAGATATGAAATGGGTGGCACCCACCAAATACGGCGATCTGGACATCACCATCAACCTGTCCAAGCCCGAGAAGGATCCCAAAGCTATTGCCGCAGCAAAGCTGGCAAAGCAGTCAGGTTATCCGAAATGCCTGCTGTGCCGTGAGAATGAAGGCTATGCAGGCCGTGTGAACCATCCTGCCCGTCAGAACCACCGTATCATTCCGGTGACCATCAACGGCAGCCAGTGGGGATTCCAGTATTCTCCGTATGTATATTACAATGAGCACTGCATCGTATTTAACTCCCAGCATGTGCCTATGAAGATCGAGCTTGCGACCTTCTGCAAGCTGTTTGATTTCGTAAAGCAGTTCCCTCATTATTTTGTAGGCTCCAATGCGGATCTGCCCATCGTAGGCGGTTCTATCTTGAGCCATGACCATTTCCAGGGCGGCCATTATGAGTTCGCCATGGCCAAGGCACCGGTAGAGAGAACCTTCTCCGTAGCCGGTTATGAAGATGTGGATGCCGGTATCGTGGCATGGCCCATGTCCGTGATCCGTCTCAGCGGCACGGATACCGACCGTATCATCGCACTGGCAGATGTGATCCTGAACAAGTGGAGAGAATATACGGATGAAGAGGCATTTATCTATGCCTATACCGACAATGAGCCTCACAACACCATTACTCCCATTGCAAGAAAGCGCGGAGACAAGTTCGAACTGGATCTGGTGCTGCGTAATAATATCACTACCGAGGAACATCCTCTGGGAGTATATCATCCTCATGCGAAGCTGCATCATATCAAGAAGGAGAACATCGGCCTGATCGAGGTTATGGGTCTGGCAGTACTGCCTGCCCGCCTGAAGGGTGAGATGGCACATCTGAAGGAAGCAATCCTCGCCGGTAAGGACTTAAGAGCCGATGAAGAACTTGCAAAGCATGCGGACTGGGTAGACGAGTTCCGCCCGAAATACGATGCCATTACCGCAGAAAACATTGATGGCATTGTAGAGAAAGAGATCGGTCTGGTATTCATGCAGGTATTGGAAGATGCCGGTGTCTACAAGAGAACTGAGGAAGGTCAGAAAGCTTTCGACCGTTTTGTAAAGAGCCTGTGATAACGCGACTTTGCGAATGGCGCGGGCCGAACGTTTTTGTTAAATGTTTGTTGTACATTTGTTGTGAGGAAAAGGAATTGTGGTGACACAGTTCTTTTTTCTTAGTATAATAATCCCATGAAATTCTTATTAACAGCTATTAATGCAAAATTCATACATTCCAATCCCGCCATTTACAGCCTGCGGGCCTGTGTGGGAGAAAAATTACAGCCTTATGTGGAACTGGCGGAGTTCACCATCAATGAGTCTCTGGAAAGTATTCTGGAAGGGATCTGGGAGCATCAGCCGGAAGTGATCGGCTTTTCCTGCTATATCTGGAACTGGAAGCTGATCCGGGAGATTCTGACGGAACTGCCGAAGATCCTGCCGGATACCGAGATCTGGCTGGGCGGTCCGGAGGTCACCTATGACGGGCCGGGACTGCTGGCAGAATTTCCGCAGGTCACCGGAATCATGGTGGGAGAAGGAGAAGTCACTTTCCGGGAAGTACTGGAACAATATCTGCGGGAGACAGAAACGGCAGGAAAGTCTGTGGAAGAGCGCTTCGGACAGATCCCGGGATTATGCCTTGCTTCCGGCTATACGGCAGCCAGAGACCTGACAGATTTGACTACACTGCCGTTCCTCTATGAGAATATGGAGCCCTTCACGAACCGGATCATCTATTATGAGACCAGCAGAGGGTGTCCCTACCGGTGCAGCTATTGCCTGTCCTCCATAGACAAGAAGGTAAGACTACGTGACATAAGTGTCGTAAAGAGAGAACTTCAGTTTTTTCTGGATCAGAATGTGAAACAGGTGAAGTTTATTGACCGTACTTTCAACTGCGACCACAAACATGCCATGGAGATCTGGCAGTATATTTATGAACATGACAATGGTGTCACCAACTTCCATTTTGAGATTTCTGCCGATATTTTGCGGGAAGAAGAGATCGCACTGCTGAACCGCTTCCGTCCGGGACTGGCACAGCTGGAGATCGGGGTGCAGTCCACGAACCCGGAGACCATCCGGGCGATCCACCGGGCTATGGATGTGGAACGGTTGGAAAAAATCGTGGCAGCGATCCATCGTGGACAGAATATCCATCAGCATCTGGATTTGATCGCCGGGCTGCCCTATGAGGATTATGAGAGCTTTGGCAGATCCTTTGACCGGGTCTACGGGATGCAGCCGGAACAGCTGCAACTGGGCTTCCTGAAAGTATTAAAAGGATCCGACATGCATGACAATGCTGAAAAATACGGCATCCGTTATCTGGAACAGCCGCCCTATGAGGTACTGTATACCAACTGGATCAGCTACGGAGAGATCCGGCGACTGAAACGGATCGAAGAAATGGTGGAACTGTATTATAACAGCGGACAATTCACGCATACCCTTCCGGTTCTGGAGAAAGCATTCCCCGGGCCGTTTGCCATGTATGAGGCACTGGCGGATCATTATCAGGAAAAGGGATATTTTACCAACAGCCCTGCCAGAGCCTACCGGTATCAGATCCTGTTGGAATTTGCGTCTCTTAAAGATCCGGAAAACCGTGAGATCTACAGGGAGCTTCTGACCTACGACATGTATCTGCGGGAGAATCTGAAGAGCAGACCGGGCTTTGCCGCAGAGATCACGGAAGAGCAAAAACAGGACATCCGCCGTTTTTATCAGACGGAGGAGCAGGAACGCCGCTATCTTCCGGCCTATGCGGAGTATGACTGGAGGCAGTTGAGCAGAATGACGCATATGGAGCCGTTCCGGTATCCGGAACCTCATTACGTGCTGTTTGATTATCAGGAGCGGAACCCGTTGAATTATGAGGCAAAGGTACAGGTGATCGGGAAAACGGAACAGGATTATAAGGACAAAAACTGCGCAGAGATAATGCAGTGACAGAATGGAGAATAGTATGTATGACACATATGTCAGTATAGATCTGGAGACCACCGGATTGAATCCCAAACGTGACCGGATCATAGAGATCGGAGCCATTCGTGTGGAACAGGGAGAGATCACGGGAGAATTTTCCACCTTTGTGAATCCGGGACGGAAGCTGGAAGAGCGGATTACGGAACTGACCGGGATCCGGGAGGAAGACCTTGCGGAGGCACCGGAGCTGGACGAAGTGTTCCCGCAGCTGCTGGAATTTATAGGAGAGCTGCCGCTGTTGGGACACCGGATTTTGTTTGATTATTCCTTTTTGAAAAAAGCAGCGGTAGACAGGAAGCTGACCTTTGAGAGATCTGCGGTGGATACTTTAAAGATAGCCCGGAAACATCTGCCGGATCTGCCCCATCGCAATCTGGAATATCTGTGCCGGTATTACGAAATTCCGCACCATGCCCACAGGGCGCTGGAAGATGCGAAAGCTACGGACCGGTTGTTCCGAAAGCTGACAGAATTGTTTTATCAGGAAGAAACCGATGGACAGGCATCGACAGAATCCGCCGAAAAGAAAACAAACAATAATTTGTTCGAGCCGCAGCCATTGCATTTTCAGGTAAAAAGAGATACGCCCGCGACGAAACCTCAAAAAGAGAGGTTATATCGTCTGTTGGAGCAGCATAAGATAACCTTGGAGGTCGATGTGGAAAAGCTTACCCGCAGTGAGGCCGGCAGGCTTGTGGATAAGATTCTTGCAAAGTACGGACGATAGATCCCCGCAGAGCGGAACGTAAACCCTCTGCCTGATGGATCAGATCCGCGATTTTGTCATATTCCTCTCGATCTGCATAGATTTTTGCCAGTGCATAGTAGGTATGGCTCACATCCGTGCCGATAGAAATAGCATAGGAAAGAACGGTTTCGGCCTCCTTCGTGAGTCCTGCTTTCAACAGGAGCTCTGCCCACTGCTGCAAAGTACGCACCAGTGCCGTGTAATTCTGGTCATACTGGGACAGAGGTGTGATGTTGGCAGTACCGTATTCCAGCTTGAGATCGGTGTTGGTATATCCGGTAAAATTTACAACAGGCTGGGTGGACAGGTAGGTTAAAAGATCCTTGTATTCCCGGACTTTTTCATCCTCGGGCAGCGCATCCATGGGAAGTTTGTCCAGAGGAATCTTTACATAATCCAGACCGTCGAGGGATTTTTTGCGGACAGAGTTGGCCTTCCGCTCTCTGGCCCAGAATTCCTGCTCCTTTTTCTCAGCAAGGGTACGTTGGCGCCTGGTGGCCTGTGCCACGATTATGATGAAATATACAAAGACAATAAATATGATTAAACTTGCCAAAAACTTTAAACTCATATATAATATCCTTTCAGAACAAAAGCCATTTTTGAAGCATTTACGGAGGTTAAGCTATGTTCAATATGAATAATAAAAAGACAAAACAAAGGATCTCCGCAGCCATTATCGTGCTGCTTGTGATCGCTATGATTGTACCTACTATAACATCTATTTTCTACTAATTCAACTATAGTCGGAATCGTAGACAGGTCTCGTAAATGAGGGTTAGAGGAATATTATGAAAAAATTTTATCGTAAGGGAATGCAGGGTGTTTTGCTGCTGACACTGACGTTACTGTTCGGTATGACAGCGCAGGCGAAAACAGAAGACACCATTAAGACAGGAATCTATGCCGGGGATGTGGAACTGTCCGGAATGACGGCAGAAGAAGCCACCGCAGCCATTGAAGAGCATGTGGAGAGCCTGAATACGGTGGAGATCACATTGATTGCCGCCAACGATCATCAGGTGACGACCACGGCCGGGGAGCTGGGGGTGACATGGAAGAATCCGGAGCTGGTGCAGGATGCGCTGGAACTGGGAACCCATGGAAATGTTATCGAGCGTTATAAGATACTGATGGATCTGCAGCATGAGAATTATGTATATCCCATTGAACTGGACTTTGACTTACAGGCCATCAATGACTTGCTGACCAAATGCTCAAAATACGATCAGGAAGCCATCAATGTCTCTCTGAAGAGAGAGGACGGCAAGTTCACGATAGTGGAAGGCCAGACCGGATATGTGCTGGATGTGGAGAAGTCCATTGATACCGTATACGATTATCTGACGGAAGAATGGGATCATGAGGCCTGCAGTATTCCTCTGGAGATCGTGGTAGATGAGCCGAAAGGCAGTGCCGAGGAGCTGGCACAGGTAACGGATGTGCTGGGAAGCTTTACGACATCGTTTAAAACTTCCGGTTCCGCCAGAAGTGCCAATGTGGCTAACGGTTGTAATCTGATCAACGGAACGACTTTATATCCCGGAGAGGAATTCTCCACATACAAGACGGTATCTCCTTTTTCCCAGGCAAACGGTTATTACATGGCAGGTTCTTATGTCAGCGGAAAAGTAGTAGACAGTCTGGGCGGAGGAATCTGTCAGGTGTCCACCACATTATATAATGCAGTATTATTGTCTGAGCTGGAGGTAACGGAGCGTTACAATCACTCCATGATCGTAGGCTATGTGGATCCTTCCGCAGATGCGGCCATTGCAGAAAGCTCCGGCAAGGATTTCAAGTTCGTAAACAATACGGATTATCCTATTTACATTGAAGGTTATACCCATGACAAGCAGATCACTTTCAATATCTATGGCAAAGAGACCAGAGATGCCGGACATTCGGTTCGTTATGAAAGTGAAGTATTGGAAACCATCACTCCTCCTGCGGATCAGATCTATGCGGATGCCGGTCAGCCCATCGGTTATATCGTGACAGAGAGTGCACATATCGGCTATAAGGCAAGACTGTGGAAGATCACGTTGGAAAACGGCGTAGAGGTCAGCAGAGAGCAGGTCAACAGCAGCAGCTACAAGATGGTGCCCCGCAGTGCTACCGTAGGAACCGCCACATCGGATCCTCAGGCATATGAAGAGATCATGGCAGCCATCAGTACGGCCAATATTGACCATGTAAAAAATGTGGCAGCAGCATTGAATGCAAGAGCGGCAGCGGCTGCACAGGAGACAGAAATCGTAGACGACTAAAGGTGACAGAAACAGAATGAAGAGCGGCAAAGTACCCGTGAACGTATTGAAACGTTCCGTTCTCAGACAATTGAAGAATAAAAGGTCGGAAATAGCAAATAGCGCAGGTCTGGGGGCAGACTGCGCTATTTTTGAGCCTTTACCGGAGGGGCAGCTGGTGACCTGTGTTCAGGAGGGCGTAGTGGAGCTTCGCTGTGAGAACGATCTGGCGGAGGCGGAGAGAGAAGATCCGTCCGTGATGCCGATGCGTCGTATTTTCCAGAAATGTGCCAACAATCTGGCGACGGCGGGGGCGGAACCCGTGGCGGCAGAGCTGGTGATCTTCCTGCCGGAGAGTGCAGAGGAACCGGAGCTGAAGGCACTGATGACGGAAGCGGAAGGCATTGCCGCAGAGTTAAACATTCAGATCATCGGTGGGCAGACCAGAGTAAGCTCCGCTGTACGGCAGCCGCTTGCTACAGTGACCGGATATGGAATCCGCAAAGCCGTGGCGGCACCGGCGGATGCGCGGAAGCAGCTGGCGGGACAGGATATTATCATTACGAAGTGGATCGGCCTGGAAGGAACCGCAGATCTGGCGGCCCGGAATCAGGAGGGGCTTCTGACGAGATACCCGGCTTATCTGGTGGAAGAAGCTGCGGCGTTTGACCGGTACTATTCTATCTTACCGGAGGCCGCTACCGCCGTGAAGTCCGGCGGTTGTACCATGCATGATGCTTCTGAGGGCGGCATTTTCGCCGGTCTGTGGGAGATGGCAGAGGGTGCAGGTGTTGGACTGACAATAGATATGAAGAAACTTCCTCTCAGACAGGAGACAGTGGAAGTCTGTGAATACTGCAATGTGAATCCTTACGAGCTGCGATCCGGCGGAAGCCTTATTATCGCAAGCCCCGAGGGAACCGCGGTGGTGGAAGCACTGCGGGCAGAAGGGATTCCTGCGACGATTGTGGGAAGATTCACGGACAGCAACGACCGGCTGATCCTGAACGAGGACGAGACCCGTTATATGGATCGTCCCCAGAGAGATGAGATTTATAAAGAAGCAGAATAAAAGGAGATATTGGCATGAGAGAAGAATTATTGGCGATCATAGAGAAGAACAGCAGGATCGATCTGAAGGAACTGGCAGTAATCCTGGGTGTGGAAGAGATCGATGTGGTAAATGAGATGGCTGCACTGGAAGCAGAAGGTGTTATCTGCGGTTATCATACCCTGATCAACTGGGAAAAGACAGATATTGAAAAAGTAAGCGCACTGATCGAGGTACGTGTGACACCTCAGAGAGGACAGGGCTTTGACAGTATTGCCGAGCGTATCTACAAATATCCGGAGGTACGCAGCGTATATCTGATGTCCGGAGCTTATGATCTGATGGTCATTCTGGAAGGGAAGACCTTGCGTGAAGTATCCAATTTTGTATCCGACAAGCTGTCAACGCTGGATTCCGTATTGAGCACTGCAACCCATTTTATCCTGAAAAAATACAAGGATCACGGAACCGCATTTGCTGTGAAAAAAGAAGATGAAAGAGAGATGATTACCCCATGAGAAATCCATTAGCCGATAAAGTAGTGGATATCAAACCATCGGGTATCCGCAAATTTTTTGACATTGTAAGTGAGATGCAGGATGCTATCTCTCTCGGTGTGGGAGAACCGGACTTCGATACTCCCTGGCACATCCGGGACGAGGGCATCTATTCCTTGGAAAAGGGAAGAACCTTTTATACCTCCAATGCGGGTCTGAAGGATCTGCGTCAGGAGATCTGCAACACGATCCGGAGAAAACAGGGTGTGACCTACGACTGGCAGCATGAAGTGCTGGTAACGGTAGGGGGTTCCGAGGCGATCGACATCGGACTGCGTGCCATGTGTAATCCGGGAGATGAAGTGCTGATTCCACAGCCCAGTTATGTATCCTATGAACCCTGTGCGATTCTGGCGGGGGCAACGCCGGTGATCATTGATCTGAAGGCAGAGAATGAGTTTCGTCTGACTGCAGAGGAACTGGAAGCAGCCATTACGGACAAGACGAAAGTCCTGATCCTTCCTTTCCCGAACAATCCTACCGGTGCCATTATGGAGAAGTCCGATCTGGAAGCTATTGCGAAGATTATCGAAGAACATGACATATTTGTCATGTCCGATGAGATCTATTCAGAGCTTACCTATAAAGAAAAACATGTTTCCATCATCAGCCTGCCCGGTATGAAGGAGAGAACCGTTTATATCAACGGTTTCTCCAAAGCATATGCTATGACCGGATGGAGATTGGGATACTGTTGCGGACCCGCAGCCATCATTCAGCAGATGACGAAGATCCATCAGTTTGCCATCATGTGTGCTCCCACCACCAGCCAGTATGCGGCTGTGGAAGCTTTGAAAAACGGAGATCCCGATATTGAGGAAATGCGTACGGCCTATAATCAGAGAAGGCGTTTTCTGATGAATGCGTTCCGCGAGATGGGACTGGAATGCTTCGAGCCTTATGGTGCATTCTATGTATTCCCCTGCATCAGGGAATTCGGCATGACCAGTGAAGAGTTCGCCACCCGCTTCCTGGAGGAAGAAAAAGTAGCTGCCGTGCCTGGAACGGCATTCGGTGACAGCGGCGAAGGCTATCTGAGAATCTCCTATGCGTATTCCCTGGAGAAGCTGAAGATCGCCATCGGCAGACTGGGACATTTTGTAGAAAAATTAAGAGCAGAACAAAATAATAAATAAGGCATTCTAAGTAACTATTCGGAACCACAGGCTGTAAGTGGCGCTGAATAGTTACTATGCTGTAGAGGATAAATTATGCATATTATATTACACCAGCCGGAGATCCCGGCAAACACCGGAAATATCGGAAGAACCTGCGTGGCTACCGGCACCAGCCTGCATCTGATTGAGCCCCTTGGCTTCCGTCTGAATGAAAAAGAGATCAAGAGGGCCGGCATGGATTACTGGCAGCATCTGGATGTCACCAGATATATGAATTTTCAGGAGTTCCGGGAAATGCATCCCGGAGCGAAAATCTGGATGGCCACTACGAAGGCACACCAGACCTACACCGATGTAAAATTTGGACCGGACGATTATATTATGTTTGGCAAGGAAAGCGCCGGAATCCCGGAGGAGATTCTGGTAGAGCATGAAGAGACCTGTATCCGTATTCCCATGCTCCCCGAGATCCGTTCCCTGAACCTGTCCAATTCCGTAGCCATCGTGCTCTACGAGGCACTGAGACAGCAGGGGTTTGAGAGCATGCAGAGGGATGGAGAATTGCACAGACTGCACTGGAAAGGAAACAGTAAATGAGTGTAACGGTAGCGGATCTTTTGAAATTACCATCATTACGCAATGCCGAAGTGGTTGCCGGAAAGCAGGGACTTAACCGGATTGTCACGTCGGTATCTGTGCTGGAATATGCCGAACCCAGTTTCTTACAGGATGAACTGTTTCAAAATATTGAATTTTTTGGGAGTGAAATTGTAATCACGGCATTTGCTAATATCCGTGACAATGTAGAAGCACAATGTGCCAATATTATTCGTCTGAATGAAGCCGGTGAAGTTGGACTGATTTTATATTATGTGGGGATATTATTAGACAAAATAGATTCCAGACTTATTCGTCTTGCAGATAGTCTTGGATTTATATTGATCTGCATGCCAAAAGGCAGATTGGATCTGCGTTATAGTGAAGCAATTTGTGATATTATGGGTGAAATCTATCAGGATCAGACTTCCAATGTGGCATTTACGGCAGATATCTTGGAGCGTATTACGCATCTTCCGGTTCATCAGAGAACGGTTGATACCGTATTCAAAATGCTTTCTGACAGATTGCACTTGTCGTTGTTTCTTGTCAGTGAGAACGGTGCTGTGTTAAATGCTATTACATGGCCCAGAACGTTAGTTGATGATATTCTGCGGGAATTGCCCGATATTATTGCCTGCAAGGCAGTTAGGGAACCGATTAGATTGCCGTTGCTTAATGGAATATGGGTATTGATGATGACCGTCATGGTTGAAAGCAGACCAATGTCCTTATATTTGTTGGATTCGTCAGAAGAAAGTCCGGAAACATCACAGATGCAGCAAGTGAAGGAGACCGTGCAATTAGCGTTAAATTTATGGAGCAGCAATCATGACAGGGTAGCAGCTACCGAACTTGTCCGCGCTATTTTGCAGGATGAACCCCTAAAGATGCGAAGGCTTGCCGAAATATTCCACATTGATGTAGCGGCAATTCATAATATGTGGATTATACATTCAGACAATAAAGAGGAGAATCCTTTTTCAAAAGATGTGATACAAGCGGTAACTTCACTTGCCAGAGAGTATACGACAACAGTGTTGTGTGATATATATGAAAAAGAGCTCTTTCTTTTTATGGACGGACCGGATTCTTTACAGGAGACTGTCGAACTTTGCACAGCACTGGAGACATTAATGGATTGTCAGAAAGTACAAACGGTGATCACTTGCTGTAACCCTTTGGCAAATACAGCGCAGGTTAGAAAAGCTTTTTTAGACAATTCTGATAATATTGCATTGCTGCAAAAAATCTTTTTAAGAAAAAAGCATTTTACATTGGATGAGGTTCATTTTGCTGCAAGCTGTAATGAAATCCTTGGCAAAGGGGAACAGGAAATACAGAAATATGAATCTGTGATAGAGCCGTTACATATGATAAAGGATTGGCCGGAACTGTTGCAGACAATGGAAACCTATCTGTTGGATTGTGATTCCAGTGTAACATTGACAGCACAGACGATGTATGTTCATCCGAACACTATAAAATATCGTATAAGAAAATTATCTGATATTTTTGGAAGAAGGATAGATCAAATGCCGGCGGCGTTTGACTTTTACAGAGCAGTTGCTTTACAACGTGTTTTGCGTAATTAGTAGATATTTACTTCTGTTGATAATAGTATCGTAATTGAAAAAGAGTTTTTCATTGTCCAATCGGACAATGAAAAACTCTTTTTTTCTTCTTTTTGTATAATGCACAAGTTTTGATGTTTGCATATACTATATTTCATATTTACGTAAGAAACAAAAGACGCTTATAAAGGAGGAGAATGTTATGAATGAGAGAAGCAGTGGTTTTGAAATCAAGCCAGAAGAGAGACAGAGTTGGGGCTCTATTGCATTGGTGTGGGCAGGAGGAATGATCTGTGTTCCCTGTCTGATGGTTGGAGGCGTATTGTCCGGAAACGGACTTTCTATTATGCAGATCATAGCATCCATTTTTATCGGATATGGTTTGATTTGTGCCTATATGATATTCATTGGCATGGCAGCCTGTGATACCGGTATACCAGTAGCTGTTATGGCAGAAGGAGCCCTTGGAAAACAGGGAGCGCGCTATATTATTAGTCTACTCCTTGCGTTTGCGTGTATCGGGTGGTTTGGAATTCAGTCAGCAACCTGTGGGCAGGCATTTGCAACCATGGTCGCGAATATGCTTGGCAAGGATGCAAGTTCTCTGGCAATAGCTATTTCGTCCATTGTATGGGGAATTATTATGCTGGTGACAGCCTGTGCAGGATTTAAGGGGTTGAAATGGTTGAACTACATAGCGGTACCTCTTCTGGTTATTGTCTGCGTATATGGCGTAATTGTCGGATTAATGGGGAATGACGGCTTTAGTAAAATTGCAGCTTACGACCCGGAGAAGTCTGCGGGAATGATATTTGGTATTTCTATGGTTGTGGCATCCTTTGCACTTGGAGGTGTTATTTCCGGAGATTATTGCCGTTTTGCAAAATCAAGGGCAGATGTCATAAAATCCTCTATCGTAGGAGTTATTCCTGCAGGCTTATTTATGTTGTTGACAGGAGCATTGTTGAGTCTTGTAACCGGACAGTATGATATTTCCACAATTCTGGTATCCATCGGTCTTCCGCTGGTGGGATTGTTTGCACTGGTGGCTGCTACATGGACGACCAATGTAACCAATGCTTATTCCGGTGGATTGGCATTGTCAAATCTGCTTGGATTTGACGAAAGCCGTTTCAAATTGACAACGGCAATTGCGGGTGCAGCAGGTACTTTACTTGCAGCGGTTGGCCTGCTTGGGAAATTTTCGGCATTCCTTACTTTAATGTCTAATCTGATCCCTCCTCTTGCAGGGGTTTTGATTGCAGAGTATTGGGTGATTGCCAAGGGCAATAAGGAAAAATTTAAATTAAGAAACGGTTTTTATGCTCCAGGAGTTATATCCTTTGTAATAGGTGCAGTTGCAGCTTGCATTACTGGTGGTACATTTGCAAATTTCCCCGGTCTTGCAAACATTTCTTTCCTGAATATACCGTTCTTTATCGGACCTGTAAATGGTATTGTGCTGTCATTGGTGTTGCATATTGTGTTGTCAAAGGTAATGTCGTCAGAGAAAGCTAAGTAGAATAAATAAGAGAAAAGGAGAGTAATCATATGCGAAAAATAGGTATTTCAGAAATAGAAGATATTGCACTTGGAGCATCTCTTTTGGGAGCTGGCGGGGGCGGAGACCCTTATGTCGGTAAACTGGTTGCAATTAGTGCAGTAAGGGAATGCGGAGAGGTAACCCTGTTGGATCCGGAAGAGGTACCGGATGATGCTTTAGTTGTACCCATTGCAATGATGGGAGCACCCACCATTCTTGCGGAAAAAGCTGTGGGCGAAGGGGAATACAAGGCACTGTATGACATTGTATCCGGTTTTTTTGGAAAACCCATTTATGCTTTTATGCCAATAGAAGCAGGAGGAGTGAATTCCATGCTTCCTATTGCGGCAGCGGCAAGATTGGGGCTTCCACTTGTAGATGTAGATGGTATGGGACGGGCTTTCCCAGAATTACAAATGGTGACATTTACGATAGGAGGCGGTTGCTCCACACCCATGGCACTGGTTGATGAAAAAGGTAATTCTTGTATTTTCCGCACTGTATCAAATAAGTGGACAGAAGAACTGGCACGATCTGTTACAATGTCCTGTGGAGGTTCTGTTTCAGTTTCCCTTTATCCTATGGAGGGAGCATTTATGAAACAATACGGTGTTAAGGGAATAGTTACGAGAAGCCAGCAGTTAGGTTCTGCAATCCGTATGGTAAAGGAGTGTACGGATAGTTCTCCTGAGGAAAAATTCCTGGAGATTACAGAAGGTTTCCGTTTATTCAAGGGAAAAATCAGCGATGTAAAACGTGAAGTTAGGGGGGCGTTTAACTTTGGAAAGATAATTCTGGACGGCATCGGAGATTACAAGGGTAAAAATGCATATGTGGAGTTCCAAAATGAAAATCTCTCTGCAGTGATAGACGACGAAATTCTTGCTACGGTACCGGATTTGATCTGTGTTGTCGATTCTGAGACATTTACGCCGATTCCCACAGATGCATTGAAATACGGAAAACGCGTGATGGTCGTAGGGTTGAAATGTTTTCCTTTGTGGCGTACCAGAGAAGGAATTGAATTAGTCGGGCCGCGCTACTTTGGCATAGATACAGATTACATTCCATTAGAAAAACGTTGCAAAGGAGGAAATGCAAATGTATAAGCTAGGTATTGATGTAGGTGGTACAAATACAGATGCTGTATTGATTGATGAGGATCTGAAAGTAATAGCTTCCATAAAAAGTCATACGACTGCAGATATATATGACGGTATTCTTCATGCCGTAAAAACTGTATTACAGGAATCCCATATTGATCCTGCCATGATTGGTCAGGCAATGTTAGGTACGACGCAGTGTACAAATGCTATTGTAGAACGTAAACATCTGGCTCCAATCGGAGTACTTCGGTTAGGTGCTCCGGCAACACTGGGGATTCCGCCTATGGCAGACTGGGCAGAAGACTTAAAACATATTGCGGCAGAAGTCAGCGTAATTCCCGGTGGTTATGAATATGACGGTAAGGAGATTTCTCCGCTTGATAAAGAAGCAGCAAGGGCATTTTTTACACGATTAAAAGAAAAAGGGATTCATTCCGTAGCGATATCCTGTGTATTTTCAACGGTTCGTAATGATCAGGAACAGGAAGCCGCAAAATTGTGCCGGGAAGTTATGGGAGATGATGTCCATATATCTATTTCCAGTGAAATCGGTTCAATGGGGTTGATAGAGAGAGAAAATGCAACGATTCTGAATGCAGCATTATATCAGGTTGCGGAGGCTTTTACCGAAGGATTTGCAAAATCGCTTGCAAAAGAGGGAATTACAAATGCGGATGTTTACCTGTCTCAGAATGATGGTACATTAATGACCATGGAATATGCACGGAAATACCCGATTCTTACAATAGCCTGTGGTCCCACTAACTCCATTCGCGGAGCCGGTTATCTCAGCAGACAGAAAGATGCAATTGTTGTTGATGTTGGTGGCACGACAACGGATCTTGGAGTGATTCAGACCGGTTTTCCCAGAGAATCCGGAGTTGCGGTTACAATTGGCGGTGTACGTACGAATTTCCGTATGCCGGATGTTATTTCTATCGGACTCGGTGGAGGATCCATCGTACGTTCGCTTCCGGACGGTACCGTTACAGTAGGTCCGGATTCTGTTGGCTTCAAAATTACAGAAGAAGCTTTGTGTTTTGGAGGTAAAATATGTACAGCTACGGATATTGCCGTTCGCCTTGGTATGACAAATCTGGGAGATCCTGCGAAGGTTGCCCATTTAGATGAAGAATTTGCCATGAAAGCTATGGGTACAATACAAGCTATGGTAGAGGATTCTCTTGATGCCATGAAAGTTTCTTCAGACGATGCGGATGTCATTCTTGTAGGCGGAGGATCTATAATTGTTCCTGACAATTTAAAAGGTGCCAGTATTGTCAGAAAGCCGGAGCAGGGTGGTGTTGCTAATGCGATTGGTGCCGCTATTTCAAAAGTATCCGGTAACTATGAGCAATTAGTTGATTATAATGAGATTCCTCGTGAAACAGCATTGCAAAAGGCAAAAGAGGAAGCAGCAAAGTTAGCTTGTGAGGCAGGAGCGGTTCCTGATACGATTGAAATTATAGATGTAGAGGATGTACCGCTTGCATACTATCCGGGTAATACCTGTCGTGTTAAAGTTCGCGCTGCGGGAGATTTGGGTCGGAAATAGAATATTTAATTAGGAGAAAGCGCTTCATTTCAGGAGTGCTTTCTTTTTTGAAAGATGCAATAGTTTTTGAAAACTAAAGAATCTTGTATACGAAACCGAAATATAATAATTATTTACTTCCTACCAGATTGAAAAATGTCGCAAATTATAAATTATTGGTCAGAAAAAATGTTGTAAATTATATGATATTGCTCAGAAAAAATGTGATAAACTATATGTTACAAAGAAGAGTATTGTAACAAAATAAGAATAGAACAGGAGCAGAAATATATGCAGATCCATGAGACAGTATTTATAGCACCCGGTGCAGTGGTGCTGGGAGATGTGACGATAGGGGAAAACAGTGGGATCTGGTACAATGCGGTAGTCCGGGGAGACCGGGACTCCATTGTTATCGGAAAAGAGAGCAATATTCAGGACAATGCGGTGGTGCATCTGGGCAGCGGGTATCCGGTGGAGATCGGGGATCATGTGACCATAGGACACGGAGCCATTGTCCATGGCTGTAAGATTGGCGACAATACCATGATCGGTATGGGAGCTATTCTGATGAACGGCTGTAAGATCGGGAAAAACTGCATCATCGGTGCCGGTGCACTGGTGACACAGAATGTGGAGATTCCGGATAATTCACTGGTCATCGGTAATCCCGGGAAAGTAAAACGGACAGTTACCGAAGAGGAGATCCGATGGAATCTGGAAAATGCACAGCTCTATGTGGAAGAGGCACAACAGGAATTAAAAGAGAGACAGTGAAAAGAGCACTTTCCTTATCGGAAGTGCTCTTTTGCGAATTCCATATCCTGTACCAGTTCGAGAGTTCCCAGATATTGCTCCTGCTTATCCCGGACAGCGTAATAAGTGACCAAAAAAGTCCGGCCGCCCTTGTCCATCCAGACCGGCACCTGATCTAACGTTCCGGCACGAAATTCTTCGATGATCCGGCGTACCTTCTGCTCGATTTTAGGCGGGTGACAGGTGAAGACCTCCCGGCCCAGTGCCATACCGGGACGTTTGAATACTTTGGGTCCTTCGTTGAAGTAGCGATTGACATTATCGATATCCACGAAGGAGATCTCCAGAGGGAGCGTATTCAGCATAGCCGTCAGCTGCGACAAGGTCAGACTGCCGCCGGGAAGATGGATTCTGGTCTCACCGCCCGCAAAGGCATGTTCCGCGGACATGGCGCTTGCCGCAGAAGCGGTGTCGGCCAGATGGGCTTCCGCAGCTTCCCAGATGTCACCACGGATACCAAAGCATTCTGCGTAATCTTTGGCATCCCGATAGATGTGATACCACTCCTCCTCCGAGAAATTCAGCGCGCAGTTGGGGAAGAGAATGTTGGATTCCTTGTAGATCATTTCTTCCATGCGGGTCAGTACGGATTTGAGGCGCTGTTTCCACGCATCGGTGTTTTTCTGCTCTTTTTGTTTTGCCAGAGCATTCAGTTCATCCCGGATCTCGTCATCCACCGTCCACATGACCGCAGAGGGTCCGCTGATTCCATATTGGACGTTCAAATGTGGATAAAGCAAGTCTCCTTTCTTGGCATAGTGGATAGCAATCTGGCGCAGCTCGTTTAACAGTTCGTCCTCGATTCCACCATTTTCCAGTGCCTGCTCAGCGCGGTTTGTCAGTTTTTCCAATGCCGCATTTTCCAAAGTGAAGGTCTGCAATGGATGACCGGAGATCTGAATCAGGGCTGCAGCAGCGGAAAGCCGTTTATCCTTCATGTTTTCCGCATGCAGCTTCCGGGCATCCAGAGAATGCGCCACGGCTTTTTCGGCATTGGCAATTTTTTCTTCCGTGGTGGAACCGTGGAACAGGGCGGAATGCACATCGCAGAGCCGCTGTAATTCTCCGATGGAGGTGCCTTCCCGCAGCAATTCCTGCTCAGCCTGCATGATCTCGGCGGGATCCACATCCTTGCATTCCCGGACGAAATCTGTCTGGACGCTTTCCAGAGATTCTCCGTTATTTAGACGCTGTAAATAAGATTTGATCTGATCTTTCATATAAAAATTCCTCCGGAATCAGTATGCCCCGGAGGAATTTTTACTATTCGTTAAATACTGTAATGAGTCGGGATAATAAGGAGGATTTTAGATCCTGTCTTTGTTGCATTTTGTTATCCGGTGGCAGTATAATATTCAATAAGACAGATTACTAGGAACCCTGTGTACGAAATGAAGGAGAGGAATAGCAATGAAGCGTGAGGAATACGAAAATAGAATGAAAAACGAGAAGTACAGAGCACTTTCGGTTACTACCTGTGCAGATGAAAAAGAGTATGTTTTTATCAGTTATAGAGGGGACAGTTGGGAAAAGGTTCTGACAGATATCGTATATAAACTTCAAAAGAAATATGGGTTGCGGGTGTATTTTGATAAGGAGTTTGCTTCCGAAACAAATATATGGCTGGAGCAGTTTAAAAAGAACATGGATTCAAAATATTGTAAAGCGTGTCTGTGCTTTTTTGATGAGGGTTATGTTACCAGCTATGCAACTCTTATAGAACTGATGCATGCTATGAATCCTCGAAGTAATGTACAGAAATCTATTTTTTCTATTTCCTTTCCCATAGATTGGGACAAACTGGAGGAGAGGGATAAAGATCTCGAATTGGGAAAGGAGAATGCTAATAATCCCGGTTGGAGAGAAGAGAAGGAAGCATTTGACAGAGAATTTATGTCTATTAAGAGAAGGTTTCCGGATGTAGAGGATTTTTATTCAGGAAAAGAAGCATTTAGAGAGCGTGATTGTAAAAACATTATGAAAGTCATTCAGCCCCGTAATAAGAGAGACTATGTGGATGATGAGGTATTTTATGAACAATACATTATCAATCCTCTGAAGAAGGCCGACTTCCATGTATTTGAGAATATCGAAGAAGAAAATAAAGCGGAAGAGGAAATCAGCAAGGGAGATAGCATAAAAGAAGATATCGTAGCAGAGGATTCCAAGGGTAAAATCAATGAAAGCACAACGCTGGAACAGTTTGAAAAAATGTGTGAGGATCGGAATTATTGCCTGAACCTGAGAGAAATCCGAGAAAAAATCAAAAACAGCACGGATAAAGAGTTAAAAGTGGGCTATATGGACTATTTGATTGCATCACTGCTCAGAGGATGTGATAGCGTAGCCGCCAAAAAAAACAATATTATCCGGAGAGCTGCCTACAATTATTGCGTCTATGTAGTTTCAAAGAATCTGGATCTGGAGAATATGGAACCGGAAATCGGCGGAATTCAGGGAACGTGGACATCACGAACCCGAGATGTCTTACGCAAAGAGGATATGCCGGCGAACTTCTTATATCCCGACGGAAAAGTAAGAAGCGGCAGCCTGGGAGAATGCAGTAAAATATTTGAAGCACTGGGCGCTAATGCAACGATCGGTGATGTCCTTGAAAAATATAAAAAGGAAGAAAAGGGGTTCCGTACGAGCAATAACGACTACATATATAAAGTATGGGATCTGATGAAGAATTTTGAACCTGGGCAGAGGAAATTCGGACTGGAAGAACTGTTGTAAAAAACGAAAAACGATAAAACATTCTGGAGGATGATTATGGCTTATACAATGCTTGATAATGCAACAATTAGAAAAAGAGATTATGCGCCGGATACGCTGGAGGGAGCAGCACTTTCCTTTATCAGAGAGAACTGCGAAGGACTGCGGTTTGATAAAAGTAAGGCGGTTTCAAGAAACAGCGGGGTGCTTGACACTGATGGTACCAGTATAAAACCCAATCAGATTCCTTTTAACATGGAGAAGGATATTGACAGATTATGCTTTGAAAATGCAATAGACCGCTTCTTGAAATCGGGGAAGAAGGAAGATGCATTTGATGTATATTTCTGTTATCTGGAGATGTTTGTAGGAGACTACAAAAAGACCAGAAGAATGATAGAGCTTTTATCAGAGTTTGAGGCAAACGGAAGTGGTCTTCTGATGAAGCACAGAGATCATTATTCACATTCCGTTTATGTATTTATTCTGGGTCTGGCAATTTATCAGTCCAATGAAATTTATCGGGAGACTTACAAAAAATATTATAATATTCAGGAGGAGCACGAGGCAGCCGCACATTATCTTCAGTATTGGGGATTAAGTTCACTGTTTCATGATATAGGTTATCCATTTGAACTTCCATTTGAGCAGGTATGTTCCTATTTCGAAGTAGAGGGAGCAAAGAGAGAGGACAGACCTTTCGTGGCATATCATGCGCTGGACAATTTTGTTGCGCTTAGCGAAAATATTGAGGAAACTTTGGCGAAGAATTTCGCAGGCAGGAAATTTGCAACTACGGATGAGGTATTTGCCTGTGTTCTGGCGGAAAAGCTGGGCGGGATTTATGGCTTCACCGAAGAGCAGATGCGGACTTTTCTGGTAGAGAAGCCGACACATCCGGACAAATTTAATCATTTTATGGATCATGCATACTTCAGCGCAACGGTTCTGTTTAAAAAACTGTTTGGAGAGATGCAGCTTGACATGAACAGCGTGCATTTAGATGCGCTTACTGCTATTTTAATGCATAATAGTCTGTACAAATTCTGCATTGCCCATTATAAGAGTGAGGGAAATATTCCCTTTCGGGCGGAATTGCATCCTCTTGCCTATATGCTGATGCTCTGCGATGAATTACAGTGTTGGGACAGAACCGCGTATGGACGTAATTCCAAGAAAGAATTGCATCCCATGGGTTGCATGTTTGATTTCTCAAACAATCATATCAAAGCGGTATACCTGTATGATGAGAAGGAAATGGCGAAGGTAAATCGTTTTAAGGATGCCTATATTGAATGGCTTCAGAACCCGGATGGAAAAAAGAGCCCGGCGTTAAAAGCATATTCAGGGATGTTTATCAAGAAAAACGGAATATGCGATTTTCAGGATGATATTGAACGAATTGTTGATTTGAAAGACATAGGACTTACGGTGGAGACCGGTCTGTCAGAGCATGTACATACCGGAAACCGCAGTTACCTGTCAGACAGTAATTTTATCAATCTGTACAATTTTGCCATTATTCTGAATGGACGTTGGGGAAATGAAGACTGGAAGCGTGCAAAGGCCGCAGGACAGGAAGAACAGCTTCTTGGTGATGACAAAGTGATTACTGAATTTACAGAGAGCTTTAAGAACCTTTCTTTGGAGTATAAATTGGCGAATATCAATCAGGCAAAAGCGTTTGCAAAATATATGAACGAAATAGGCTGCTTTTATACAGACAAGCAGGTTGATTTTGAGCTGGTTGTAAAATTTACGGATGAAGAACTTGTGAAAATCGGACAGATGGAGCATCAAAGATGGCTGCAGGAGCATTATGATATGGGTTGGACCTACGGCGATCCAGAGAAGGAAAAGAGAGAACGGGAGCGAAAGCATAAGGATATGATTCCCGGGCTGGAAGGCTTTGATGTATCCGAGGAAGCGGCAAAGGCTAATTATGAGAGACTGGACAAGGCAGAACAGGACAAGGATACAGATCCGATGGAATGTATGCTGACCATGCTTAAGATGTTTGACGGACTTAGAATATACAGACTGTAGGAAAGGGTTAATACTGATGAAGCGTGAAGAATACGAAGAGAGAATGAAAAATGAAAAGTACAGAGCCCTTTCGGTTACTACCTGTGCAGACAAAAAAGAGTATGTCTTTATCAGCTACAGAGGAAACAGTTGGGAGAAGGTTCTTACAGACATTGTATATAAACTTCAGAAGGAGTATGGACTGCGCGTCTATTTTGATAAGGAGTTTGCTTCTGAAACGAATATATGGCTGGAACAGTTCCGCAAAAATATGGACTCAAAATACTGTAAAGCGTGTCTGTGTTTTTTCGATGAGGGTTATGTTACCAGTTATGCAACTCTTTTAGAGCTGATGCATGCTATGAATCCCAGAAGCAAATTGAGTGGCTCCATTTTCCCGGTGTCCTTCCCGATAGACTGGGAAAATCTGGATGATGCTGACTGGAATACCGGATTAGGAATAAAAAATCAGGATAATCCGGGTTGGGAAGAGGAAAAAGAAGCTTTTGAATATGAATTTGATCTGATTAAGACAAGATATCCCGGAGTTGGAGCGTATTATTATAATGGAGCAGAACTCAGAGGCTGTGACTGTAAGGATATTATGGCGATCATTCAGCCGCGTAATAAAAGAGAATACGCGGATGAAGAGGCGTATTATTCACAATTCATTATTGATCCTTTGAAGAAAGCCTGTCCCGGGGTATTTGAGAGTACGGTCGTCGAAGAGAAAACAGAGGACAAGAAGGAGAAGGAAGAGGAGAAAGCGGAGGAAGAAAACACAACTTCGGAACCTGTTGCGGACAAAACCGAAGGATACCATTATTCCATATTCGGCAAAGAGTATACTGCCGGAGCACGGGAACAGGGAAAACTGATGTACGATGCATTTGAGGCATTAACAGACCGCTACCCGGAGTGTGTAGAGAAATTGACGCAGAAAACGTCGGTAGCCAGGGCAGAAGATGTTAAGGATGCAGGGACGAAGGAGGCAGATCCTGCCTACTTTAGAGGCTGTAAGTCATTTGAGGTGGGCGGACAGGCGTATTTGGTAGGCACAAGCTATGGCTTTGCTGCCAAGCTGGCAGAGATCAAAGGGATGTTCAGGCTGTGCGGGGCGAATCCCGGAGAGTTTATTTTAGACGGAAAGCCCTTAAGCGGGGATGACAAGGAGGAAATGCCGGTGCCGGTCGATTCTGCGGATCCGGAAGGTTATGTTTATATGATCTTCGGAAAAGAATATACTGCCGGAAGCAGGGACCAGGGAAAACTGATGTATGATGCGTATGAAGCTTTAATGGATCACTATCCCGAGTGTGCGGAAAAACTGACACAAAAGACCTCCATAGCGAAAGCAGAGGATGTCAAAGATGCGGGTACGAAAGCCTCCAACCCTACTTATTTTAGAGCATGCAGGTCTTTTTTGGTAGGCGGGCAGGAATATCTCGTAGGCACAAGCTATGGATTTGATGCGAAACTGGCAGAGATCAAGGGGATGTTCAAACTGTGCGAAGCGGACTTTGGACAATTTGTGATCGTTTCCTCCCCGGAAAGGTCTACGCGCAGCTCGAATGGGAAACAGGGTATCGGAGAATTACTATAAACGACAGAAATGAGGTTTTGTTTTGAATATTGAACAGGTCGAAGAACTGGTTGCAAGCAGACAGTTTCAGCAGCTAAAATATTTTCAGGAAAAGACGAATGTGTTCACCATTGTGGGACAGACACATACGGAACACTGGCACAGTTCTTTTATGAGTTGGCTGCTTGATCCGAATTCCAGTCTTTGTCTTGGGCACTATCCTCTGGCGAGACTGCTGTCTCTTTATATGATAAAAAGTGAGGTCACAGATTTTTCTCTCAAAACGGTATTTGATATGGATCTGGATGCCATGCGTTTTCAGACAGAGAAAACCTTTTTTACCAGTGACGGGAAGAAGAGATCCATTGATGTCTACGGAGAAAGTAACGAACTTGTTCTTGTAATCGAGAATAAGGTAAAGGCTCGGGAAAACATGAACGGGACAGACGTGGGACAGACAAAAGATTATCGTGATTATGTAGAGGAACACAGCAAAACAGGTCAGAGAGTGATCTGTTTGTTTATCACTCCGGATCCGAAACAGAAACCCTATGATAAGAGCTATACGCAGATTACCTATCAGGAATTTTATGATTATGTAATAGCCAAATGTATCGAACATCCGCAATTGAATAAGGATGGAAGATATCTGTTGGAGCAGTATGCCAACAATCTGCGTGAACCGGTACACGGTTCTCCCATGGCGCTGGTAAATACGGCACTATGTAACGAGATCTATGATTTACACTCCGAACTTCTGGATGAGATTTTTAAGGATGTGGAAGAAAGCAGCAATTATCTGGAAGATCGTAAACTGTCCTGTGTTGTGTATTCCCATTACCAGAGTATTTTAGATGAGATCTATTTATCACTGGATGAGAAGCATTACGGAAGAACACCAAAGTCAAACATTCAGAGAAAGATCGTAAGCTTTACAGATCTCTACAATGCAGGCAAAATACAGAACGGCACGGAGTTTGTTCTGGATTATGATGGTGTTGCTCATTATGCCGTTGCGGAATACGATCCCCAGGACCGGGAATGCTATCTGCTTCTTCTGGATGAAAACAGACAGCCCTATCATAACGGCAAAGGAGAGGTGATAGGCTATTATAAGGCTTCCTCACAGGCAGGAGTGGATGCTGTGAATATTTATCGGAAAAAGAATCATATAGAGTCAAAACTGGAGACCTTGAACGGTCCATCATACTGGAAGACAAAGGGCGGAGTGACCATCAAGACATTAATTGATTCTTTGTAAACACAGGAAGAGGAGAATTTACATTGAAACGTTTGTTGCGAAAGATATTACCGTGGATGGCATTGTTTCCGCTGGTGACAGGAACCATAGGATACCTCATTCCGGGAGGAAGGTTTACCGATGCCTTATATGCGGGTTTTGCGCTCTATTTTACCAATCCTGTTTCTGATGAGTATAATATATATGTGGAAATTGCCAGATGGACAGCTCCGCTGGTGACAGCGACCACAATACTTTGTGCATTACAGAGCGTGTGGCAGAAGTTAAAATGCAGGCTGCATCTGTTAGGAAAAAAGGATAAGGTTGCGGTATATTCGGACATTCTGTCCGAGATCTCTTTTGAAGAAGGTGTCAGCGCCATTTATCCCGGAGAAAAGTTCAAAAGTTATGCCGACAGCCATATGATTCTCTTCTCAACGGATAAAAAGAATCTGCAGTTTTATGAAGAGCACAGGGAAGAACTTGCGGACAAAAAAGTATACCTTGGCATTCGGGACATCGACAGTGGCTTATTAAACTCTATAAAAGGAGTTACGATTTTTGATGTAAATTCTGCAATAGCAAGATCGCTTTGGAAAAAAATTGCCCTGTGGAAGCAGGGGGACTCAGAGGAATACCATGTCGTGATCTGGGGTGACAGCAAACTGGCAGGTGATATTGTTTGCACGGGATTGCAGATGAACCTTTTTTCTCTGAAACAGAAGGTTACATATCATATTATCACAGGGAATAAGTGGTTTGAGAGCAGACATAGTGAAATGAAGCTTATGAATGAGGATGAGCTGATTTTTTATGACAAGAAGGATTTCGAGGCATGGAATGTTATTTCCGGTTCTGATCTCATAATTGTCGCAGATGACTTGGAAGCAGAAGTCCTTCAGACCGTTATAGTAAAGTCTGCCGGGGTGCCGGTGTATTATTATTCTCCGGAAGAGGGAGATCTGGCTTCTTATATTGCATATGGAAATTTAATACCTTTTGGAAGAAGAGCGCAGGTATTTACCGATGAAAATATCAGACGCAGAAAACTGATCTGGAAAGCGATTGCATTAAATGAATATTATGCGGATCAGTATGGCGCGGAAAAGGATTGGGAGCTGCTTACGGGTTTCCTCAAAGATTCCAATATTTCTGCATCTGATTTTGGAGAAGTACTTTCCTTTTTAAGCAAAGAGAAACCGGAAGAGGAATTGGCAAAGCTGGAGCATATCAGATGGTGCAGATTTCATTATCTGAATTACTATACAGCGGGAATTCCTGTGAATGGTAAAAACAGGGACGATAGTAAGCGGATCCATAAAGATCTGGTGGATTACGATGAGCTTGATCCCGCAGAGCAGAGAAAAGATATGGAAGCCATCAGAATCACTCAAAAGTTATAGAAATATCATAAAGTGACATATCCGGCAAAACGTGTCTGTCGGCGATTCTATCTGGCAGATAAGAGCAGAATATTCACAGGAAGGATGAGGTACTATGAAAAAATCGAACATACTGAACTTTCAACATATGAAAGTAGCCAGGCAGTTTGAAAAGG
The DNA here is from genome assembly GCA_934436435.1 of uncultured Acetatifactor sp. Taxonomy (GTDB): domain Bacteria; phylum Bacillota; class Clostridia; order Lachnospirales; family Lachnospiraceae; genus Acetatifactor. The sequence goes on from CAKSAN010000013.1 coordinate 41,570, forward strand.
CACTTGCAAATGCGGCGGAAGAAGAACAATTAGCGGCAGCGCTTGTTGCGGCGAATCTGCTGTTTGGAGCCTCATGGGCATTTTGCCGCGCGGATGAGGTATTCGAAAAATATGAAGGCGACTTTCGTAAAAGCGAGAACTGTAGTATACAGAAGATAACTTATAATCCGGAAACAGGAGAGAAGGCTTATCTTGTATATATAACAATGGACCGGATATTGGAACTGCTGGGACCGGACAATGGAGGACCGTTGACAGCAGATGATCTGGCACTATCCAAGAAAATGCGCGAGGAGTCAGGCATTGCTCTGATTGATAGACTAAAGAGTGGTTATGTCGGCAAAATTGCCATTTATTATATCAGTGATACGATGTCAGTCACCGTAAACGGCAAGACGTTCCCTGCATATGCGGTAACGATAAAGGAGTTATGTCATTTCTGTGCAAGGATGGGATATGGTATTGTAATAGGTGGAATCCTCAGAGATCCTATGGAGATATTGAAGAGAGAAGATGCGGTGCTGGAAATTCTGTTGCTTACTCCGAGCAACAATGGATTGTTTATTGAGATTGCACCTATGAAAGAGAAAAAATAGACGGAAGAAGCATTGCTGTTGCCGGCACAGGACCTCGTATATTATGGGGCTGTGCCGGATTCTTATTATTAAGATGAGGTATTAAGATAAGGCAATAATGAGAGTTGCCTTTTGCTGGTTTGTGGCAGTATAATCTTCAGTAGGATTGATCATTATAAAAGCCTATGGATTATCCTTGCCCGCAGGCCTTTGAGGGCCCCGGGGATTATTATGAACTGGAAGAGGCAGATATATTAAAAGAATTTGTAGGATATGAAGGCGTGGTCCTTTCTTATGAAAAGTTAAAAGAAGTAGTAGAAAAACAGGCATTGGATCGGTATGAGCTATGGCGCAATGCCTTTTCTAATGTAAAGGCAGTATATCTGATCCTGGATACGAAAAACGGACAGCAATATGTAGGGTCTGCGTATGGAAACAGAGGTCTATTGGAGCGTTGGGAATGTTATGCAGATATTTTCCATGTCCACTCCGGATGATATTATAATAAATGCGGAAAGCTTATGGAAAAGAAAACTGGGTACAAAAGAATATGGCATGAACGCCAACTAACATTGAGGTGAACCATGGATTATCAGGAAATACTTAACCATTTTACATATGATGACGGTACCGATATCAGGAACCGCGCATCGGCGGCGGAAGCCGGTGATTATCGGGAAAACAGGGACATTATCAACGAGATTGTTCTGTGGAAGATGAACCGCAGGCCGCAGGTGACGGAGGAATTGATAGATGCTATCTTTTTATTAAAGGAGCTCAAAACCCCTTTACAGGCATTGGAGGATGAAAAGACAGCACAGGTCATAGAAAAATTACTGCAAACGAAGGGAATGCAGCTTCCGATGGCGAGTACCGTGCTGCATTTTTATTACCCGGAGATATTCCCCATTATTGATCAGAGGGCATATCGGGAACTTTATGCTATGGATTATCCCAAAACCATGACAAAGATCCCCTTGCTGACAGAACTTTATCGCAAGTATGTAAAAGATTGTTGGGAGTATCAACAGGAGAAATGCCCGGAAATCGCATTTTCTCAGATAGATAAAGTCCTGTATCAGTTAGATAAGGAAAAAGGAAATAAAGTAATATATTAATTGAGCAATAGAACGAAAAGGAGAGCGCCGGAATCCCAGGAAGAGAGAAGGCATCTCCGGAAGTAACCGGGGATGCCTTTAATGATGATAATGGGATTCTATAAAATCGTAATCCACTACTAACACATAGAAAACGGAGCCATAATATTCACTTTCCACGATACGACCATAATCCAGAATCGTCTTATAAGTTCCATCTTTGGCAGCAAGCCGGTATTTGACATAATCATTGTATCCGTTCATGCCGGATTCTATCTGATGCCAGATACTTTCTTCTACCTGTGCCAGATCCTCGGGATGTACCAGATTACGGAATTGCCGCTTCGTAAAATGCATGAAATCATCCAGATCCGTGCAGCCTGTCAGCTGAAGCATCCCCTGATTGGCAAACAGGATGCGTTCATCCTCCTTGTCGGCCCGGTAGATGAAAAAGGCACCCGGCAGATTGTCGGAAATATCCGATAACGAAAAACCAAGCTGCGTCCGTTTGGAATTGTGGAAATCCGGCCGGTAGGCCAGGGCACCATGTTTTCCCTGTAATTTTACCTCATAGAGCGCAATGTCGGCATAACGGAGAATGTCAGAGACTTTTTCCGCATTGGCGGGGTATTCCGCATAGCCCAGGGAAATGCTGTAATTGTGTTCGATGCCTTTAGCTGAAAAAGAGCGGGAAGCCCTGCTGAAAGCCTCTATCTGAGAGGCAGCCTCTTCCGCATTGCAATCCTTCAGGATAATACAGAACTCATCACCGCCGTTTCTGGCAATAATGGAGTTATCCGGAAAAGTCTGTACTAAGGATTGTGCAAGCTGCAACAGAACCTGATCGCCGGTAGTGTGACCAAAGACATCATTGATAAATTTAAAATTATCCACGTCAAGTAATATACCGACACAATTTTTCTGCTTATTTCCTTCCAGATACTCCTCCAGCTGCGAATTAAACCCGGTACGATTTAAGAGTCCGGTCATAGAATCCGTCAGGGAGAGTCTGCGGAATTTTTTGCGCTGCTCGTCTACGAGGAGCATAGATATCGTGAGAACCTCCAGTAGTAAGATCACTGCAATGCCGCATAATACTACCAGAAGTAAAAGTTTGTCGTTCTTCCAGCCAACGGTGGGCATGACTTCCAGCTTCCAGCTACAGCCTCCCAGAGTAAAATCATAAGAGACGGGATCCGTCAGCGTCTCCTCCGACTGGTCTACCACGGTATATTCATCGGTCAGAGGTGAGATGGTCTTCGATAGCCGGTATTGATAATCGAAATTGGTTAAGGCATCAGCGGAATGCTGAAAAATATCAGGAACCTTGATGATAACCATAGTCAGGCCCCAAAAATAGGGAGTTCCCGTCTCATCCTGTAAAAAAACAGGATTACGGATCGAAAGGACGTGTCCTCCCTGTTCCAGCTCAAAAGGACCATGTATGATAAGCGCATCATTGGCAATGCTGTAATTTACGGTCTCTCCGCGGTATTTGTCATGGATCAGGTCTATTTTACCTGCTTCGTTGCCTTCGGCGGGATAGATATCTGTTACGATACCTCCGGGAGCCAGCTGGATGCTCCGGACGTAATCTGCCATCATTCTGTCTGCAATGGTGTCAAATTTGTCAATTTTGCCGTCCGCACTGATCAGAAGCTGCTCCAGTGTATCTGTGATGTTGATACCAGCATTGAGATCTGCGATTATGCTATCACCGTAGGTTACAGCATTCAATTCCGCAAGAGTGCGGAGATGCCTGGCATCGGCCTGCTGTACCATATGAGCGATCATATATAAGACAATACTGCCGATAAGAAGTACCCATAACGGCAGCAGCCATTTAGTATGAAAAAATTTGATTTTCTTCTGTGTCATAGCGCTATGCTTCCTTAGTATGTGTAGGCAAAAAGATTTAAACTTAATTATAGCATTTTGAAGTCTTTTTGTATAGATGCGAGAAGATATTTTATCCTGCTGATGACGTTGTTTTGACCATTATTATATTTTCCTGTAATCAGTGTTTTTAGTATCATAAAAAAAGCCTGGAAATGTGTTATAATACCTGGGGAAAAGTATCCGGAGACTACATTTTCCCAGATGCTGACGTAATGTATCAGCTGGAGAAGGAGAAGGATAATATGGTAATTTATTAATGCAATGCCGGAACGGAAAAGGAGAAGATTATGGAATATATATCAGATGTACAGGCAAAACAGATGATCCTGGAGGTAGGCCGGAGGATGTATCAGGGCGGCTTCGTGGCGGCGAATGACGGGAATATCTCCTGTAAGGTGGGGGATAACGAGATCTGGGCGACACCCACGGGAGTCTCGAAAGGCTTCATGACAGAGGACATGCTGGTTAAGCTGGATCTGGAGGGGAATGTGTTGGAGGGTACCCATAAGCCTTCCAGTGAGATCAAGATGCACCTTCGAGTGTTCCGGGAGAACCCGAAGGTACAGGGTGTAGTGCATGCCCATCCTCTGACGGCAACGGCGTTTGCCTGCGCGGGCATAAGTCTGGAGGATCCGGTGCTGATGGAAGGGGTGCTGTCACTGGGCTGTGTGCCGTTAGTGCATTTTGCCCTGCCGGGAACGGAGGAAGTGCCGGAAGCGGTGGCTCCCTATTGTCGGGAATATAATGCCGTATTATTGGCGAACCACGGGGCGCTGACCTGGGGGGACAACCTTATGCAGGCTTACTACCGCATGGAGACCACGGAATATTATGCGAAGATCCTGATGATGAACAACTTTATCTTAGGAAAAAAGACCCTGCTGTCCCAGGGACAGATTGACGACATCATCCGCATTCGCGCCGGATGGGGGATCACTACAGGCGGCAGACCCATCGGGCCTGAGGGGGCACAGAATCTGGAGGATATCTGTATTTCCCGGGAAAATAAATAAGCCTCAAGGAAAGGTAAATGGCTGCGAAGCGGGATGTAGAGTGCGATAGCACCACAAATTCGTGAGCTTATAAAAGAAGGCAGTGTTAGAGACTTCTCAAAGAGGGAGTCTGTAACACTGTCTTTTTGTGTTTTATCCGCGCGGACAGTATAACGGTGAACCGGGAAAAACCACACAGAACACAGATTTTTCACAAAATGAACACTTTTTCAATACAAAATTTCCCTATACTTGAGAAAACAACGGATATTGGACGGAATAACAATCGGAGGTTCGCCGTGAAGAACAAAGAGACCAAACAGAAGATTTTTTCCAAAAAGGATAAGAAAAAAGAGAACAAGAGAAAAGGCCATAAAAAGTGGATCATTGTTGCACTGGTGCTGGTGTTTACGCTGGTCGGCGGTTCCGTGGCCGCAGTAGTGATATTACATAAGGACAACAGCCAGTCGGAATTCTCCCTGCCGGTCAACATGGCGGGACTGACCTTCACGGAGGATATGATCGCGGCTTCCGGTGTCACCAACGTCGGCATCACCGAAGAGACTTTCGATGTGGAAAATCTGGCCACCGGGCTGGAGATTGAAGAAGTCTATGCGGTTTCCGGAGAAGAAGTAAGTGCCGGAGACAAGATTCTGAAGCTTACGGAGGACAGCGTGGAGGAAGTCAGAAAAGAATTGGAGAGGGCATTGGAGGATGCAGAACTGGCTTATCGTACCGGAGCCATTGAATATGAGCAGAACCTGATCACGGCGGAGTACACGAAAGACAGCACTGTTCTTACCGGACAGCAGGCGAAGGAAGTCTATGATGAGACGGTGGCTGGCCTGCAAAGTGCCGTGACAAAAGCCGAAGAGGAATTACAGGATGCCGAGGACGACATTGCAGAGTATGAGTCCTATGTCAATGACGGTTCCTATAAGAGTTATTTTAAAGTGGATGAATATCAGGCAATCTATGACGAGAATCTGAAAGCCCTGACGGACAAGATGGACGAATGGGGTGTCAGCTGGACCCAGGTCACCGGTGGAAACGGCGGTTCGATGCAGATCGGCGGCGATGTCTCCGGAAATAATGCACAGGGCGGCAGTACTTATGTCAGCACATTATCTTCCTTATACAGTATTCTGGAACAGAACCTGAAAGATCTGGATGAGGCGCAGGAAAAATATGAGGATGCATTGACCAATGCGGCCTTTGAACTTCAGACATTACAGTTAAAGCTTCCCAGTCTCCAACAGGCTATCACGGAGGCAAAGGAAAATTATGAGATCCAGCTGGCACAGGCAAAGCTGACCTATGAGACATCCCTGTCCAGTGCAGAACGGGCAGAGAGCGATTATAACACCACTGTGGAAAAGGCGCAGTCCGATCTGGCGGCGCTGCAAAGTACCTATGAAGATGCCAAAACGAATCTGGAATTGTTCGAAAGCAGCGTAAGGGATGGATATTTCTATGCGTCCGAAGATGGTACGATCCTGCGGACTATGGTACGGGCGGAACAGGATCTGACTTCCGATGCGGTGGTATTTGCTTACAGCAATCCGAAGGAACTGACAGTCACCGTATCGGTGGAGCAGTCGGATATTGCCAAGCTGACCGTAGGTGACAGCGCTTACGTGCAGTCTTCCGCAGGCAGCGGATTTACCGGCGTGATCACAGCCATCGATCCGGTATCCTCTTCCAGCAGCCGTACCAGTGTTACCTACAGTGTGACGGTACAGATCACCGCGGAAGATGAGGAAAACAGCTTAAGCGCCAATGAATCCGTCACTGTGGTATTCGGTATGACAGACGAAGAGATGGAACAGTTACAGCAAAGCATGCAGGGCAGACCCGGGAATGGCTCGGGAGACGATGCCATGCCCCAGGGCGGCCCGGGAGGCGCTCCCGGCAGCGGAGAAAAGCCGGAAAACGGTGAGATGCCACAGGGTGGCCCCGGTAACGGAGATACTTCTGAAAAGGAACAGCAGGGAGGTCAGACGCAGTCATGAAATTAAAGAGACCACATTTTGAAAAACTGAAATCCCTCACAAAAAAGCAGAAGAAGCTGATTCTGGCGGGGATCGCATTGCTCCTGCTGATTCTGGCAGCCTGCTACACGGTGTTCATTGCGCCGTACCTTCAAAAGGAACAGTGGATCTACAAGGAAGAGACGGTGGAACGGGGAACCTTAAAGGTAGGTGTTACGGAGAGCGGTTCGCTGGAATATAACACAAAATCCGTAGATTACGATCTGGATCTGGACGTCAGTGATGATGACGATGACAGCGAGGATGGTGACGATGAAGACGATACCGTACAGAAATATCTGAAGATCGAAGAAATCTACGCCGCCAGCGGTCAGCGCGTCACCGAAGGAGAAGAACTGTTGAAGTTCACGGAGGACAGCGTGGAGGCGGTTCGTGCCCTGCTGCAAAATGCGGTAGTGGAGGCGCAGTCCGACTACGCGGAGGCGGAAAGTACTTATGAACTGTCTCTGCTGGAAGCCCAGACTGATTATGATACCCAGAAGATCAGCGCTTCCTATGCGGCATCCATCCGCAATACCTCCAGTACAAGCGTGGCGAACAACGTGGCCTCTTTGCAGGTACAGTTACAGCAGAAACAGGCAAATACTGCATCCTTACAGGAAAAGCTGACGGAAGCCCAGGAGGACTATCAGGAGGCACTGGAGACCTACGAGGCGGCTAAGGCAGATTATGAAAATGCGGGAATGGACAATACCGTAAACTATATGGTTTTCCAGAACGGCTATCTCAGTGCCAGAACGAAATACCAACAGGCAAAATCAGCACTGACACAGGCCGAGAACGCTGTGACGGACAACGAAAGTGCCATCACCGATCTGGAAAACCAACTGGCGGCAGCACAGGCGAAGCAGAGCATCGATAAGCTGGACGCGGAAGAGACCTATCAGGAGGCCGTGATCACCGGGCAGAATGCCCAGACCACCTACAACGCTACGGTGGAAGATCTGAAGGAGACCTTACAGGAAGCGGAAGAGACCAAAGAAAAGCGGGAAGAACAGCTACAGGCTTTTGAAGATTTCGTCGGAAGTGACGGTATTCTCTATTCCACAGAGGATGGGGTGATCACAGAAGTTAATTATGAAGCGGGAGACCGCCTGACGACCACAGGAACCCTGTTTTCCTATGCAACGGCAGACGATATGCGGATCTCCGTGGATGTGACGCAGGAGGATATCGTAGATCTACAGGTAGGCGATGCAGTGGATATCACTTTCACGGCATACCCGGAGGATTCCTACACCGGAAGCATCCTTTCCATCAATACCACAGCAACTTCCGATTACAGCAATACAGTAAGCTATACTGTGGAGATCAGCGTGGAGGGTGCACTGGAACAGCTTTATGGCGGCATGACCGCGGATGTGATCTTCGTTACGGAAGAAAAGGAAGATGTTCTCTATGTATCCCGTAAGGCGATCGTAGAGGAAAACGGCAAGACCTATGTTTACCGCAAGACCGCTCTGGGCGGTAAGGAACTGGCAGAGGTAGAGACCGGTATTACCAACGGTGTGGACATCGAGATCCTGTCCGGACTGGAAGAGGGCGATACCATTTATCTGGCAAGTAAGGTCAGCTCCGAGGCAGAGGTAAAGAGCACGGAGGAGACTTCCGATTCCGGCAGCAGCTCTGATACAACGACCAGTGGGGACATGGAGTTTCAGATGCCAGAGGATATGCAGATGCCGGGAGGCGGTGACATGCCGCAGGGCGGTCCCGGAGGCAATGGTTTCGACAGCTTTGGCGGCGGAATGCCGGGCGGCCCCGGCGGACAATAAGGCTGGCAGACGGAGCAAATGTTGAGAAACAGACAGGAACGATTGGGAACAGTTATGAAGCAGAATGAAAATGGAAAAAAGATCAAGGAAAATATAAGAAATCGGATGAGCCGGATCGGGTCATGGAAAAGCTGGTCTAAAAAACGCAGGATCACCACAGGCATCTGTGGTGTCTGCGTGGTCGCTGTAGTGGCAGGTGCCATCGGTCTCTCCGGTGGATCTGACACAGAAGTCATCTATAAAGAGACAACGGTAAAATACGGTACACTGGTCAAAGGCGTTACGGAGAGCGGCTCCGTGGATATTGGTACTGTGGATCAGACTTTTGATCTGGATATGAGTGCCCTCAAACGCACGGATACTTCCAGCAGCAGTTCTTCTTCCAGCAGCTCCTCCGGCAGTAATTCCGGCGGATTCGGCGGTATGGGCGGTTCCGGCGGTGGAGCTCAGGGAGGCCTGGATATGTTCGGTCAGATCTTCAATATGGGTAGCAGCAGTTCCGGCAGCAGTAGTGATGATTCCACGCTGACGGTAGCGGAGGTAGTAGTCTCTGTGGGGCAGCAGGTGTCCGAGGGAGATCCCCTGTATCTGCTGGAAGAGGACAGTGTCTCCGATCTGGAAGAGGAATTGCAGTCCAACGTGGAGAAAGCAAAAGCCGATCTGGAAGCAGTGGAAGCTGACCAGACCCTGTCCAGGCAGCAGGCGAAATACACTTATGACAGCAGTACTGCTTACGGCAGTTATATTGAGACGGAATACAGCACCACGTTGCAAGAGCTTCAGAACGCGGCAGACTCCGCGGAAAGCGCATTGGAACAGGCGAAGAGCAGTCTGGAAGACTATCAGGCACAGCTTGAGGAAGTAACGGTTGCTTATGAAGATGCGGCTCAGGTATTGTCGAATTGCAAGTATAGCCTGAACAGTACAGATTCGGCAGAGGATACTTATGGCTATGTCTATTATGCCAAGCTGACGAGCCAGGCACAGTCCACTGCGGATTCTCTGGAACAGCAGAAGGAAGAACTGGAGCAGAGGGTAGAGCAGGCAGAGGAAAATGTGACCACGGCCGAGACCGCATACAACAAAGCAAAGCGGGAACTGGAACAGGGGAAACTGACCGCAGCCGAGACAAAGCAGCTACGGACGCTGGCCTACAATACCGCACAGGAGACTTACGATATTGCGATTGGATATCTGGAGCAGGATCTGTCCGATCAGCAGGAGACCTATGACGAGACACTGGAAAAATGGAACGAATTCAGCACCTATATCGATGGCAACGCAGTATGTGCCAGATACAACGGTGTCATCACCAGCGTGGAACTGGAAGCAGGAGATAAGATCAGTACCGGAACCTCTCTGGTTACCTTATATGATATGGATGAAGTGACCATGACGGTAACAGTGGATGAAGATGATATGACGGACATTTCACTGGGATCAGCGGCGAATATCGCATTGACGGCATACCCGGAGGATACCTTTACGGCAAAGGTGACAGCCATCGGAGATGCTGCTTCGGATTCCAGTGGAAATATAACTTATGACGTAACTGTCACATTGGAAGGAGATGTCTCAGGACTGTTCCAGGGCATGACAGGAGACGTGACTTTCGTTACGGAACAGACAGAAGACGTGCTGTATGTCTCACGCAGAGCCATTATTACAGAAGATGACAAGAGCTATGTAAAAGTAAAGACCGCAGACGGCAGTATCGTGAAAAAAGAAATTACGACAGGACTGTCAGATGGCTCTAACGTGGAGATCTCCGGAGATATTGCAGAAGGAGATACCGTATTGATCGAAAGCAGCATTACGAAGTAGAGCGGAGACCTGTGGGAAAGTAAGGTCAATGGAAGGGAAGAAGTAAAATATGAGATTATCCGAAATATTGCGTCTGGTGTGGCTGAACCTGTCACAGAATAAATTCAAAGTGATCCTGACTTCCATCGGTATCGTTGTGGGATCCGCTACCATTATGCTGGTGCTGGCGATAGGTACGGGTGGAAAAGAAGAAGTGGCGGAACAGTTCAAGAACCTGAATGCGGGAGCCATTGACATTTCCTGCGACAGCAGTGACAGCGGCGGATTTACCTTTGATATGCCGGGAGGCGGAGGAAGTGTTACCGTCACCAACATGGGTGGCGGCCGCGGCGGATCCTCCGGCGGTATGCAGGGTGGTCCCGGCGGTGGCATGGACTTTGGCGGATTCTTCGGCTTTGGGCAGGAGGAAGAGAGCGAAGCCGTGACATTGACCAGCGAGGATTGTGACGATCTGGCGACCTTTGTCTCCGGCATTTCCGCGACCACGATCTCTTATTCCACCACGGCATCCGTGGAAGGAGGCGATATGACCTCTGCTTCCTATTACACCATTGCCGGTGTGGAGGACAATTATGCCATCATCAGCAATCTGGAAATGGCCATCGGTGATTTCCTCACAGAAGAAAACAACGAGAGCAAGGAAAAGGTGTGCGTACTGGGGGCTACCGTGGCAAAAGAGGTCTTTGGCAGTGCCTACGATGCCTATGACGGTACAGTCTATATTGACGGCCGTCCCTATGTGGTGTCCGGTGTGTTGTCCGAGATGGGAACCGTGGCATCCGGTATCAGCCCGGATACGGCAATCTATGTGCCTTACGAGACAGGCATCAAATACATCACCGGTACCGGCATCAGCCCCACTATTACGGTGATCGCAGAGGATGTGAATCAGGTGGATACGGTAATGACAGATGTGGAGAGTGCTTTAAAAGAAAGCTATCCCAACACCACATTCACCATCAGTGATGCGGGAAGCAAGATGGAGGCGGCTTCCGCTTCCAATGAGACACTGACATTACTGCTGATCTCCATGGCGGTGATCGTATTTATTGTCGGCGGTATCGGTATTATGAACGTGCTGTTCGTATCCATTAAGGAGCGTACCAATGAGATCGGTATTTTGAAGGCGCTGGGCTGTTCCCGAAAGGATATTCTGCTGGAGTTCTTACTGGAAGCCAACTTTACCAGTCTGGTAGGCGCAGTACTGGGGGTACTGGTGGCTCTGGGAATCACCCCGTTGGTACAGTTGTTCAACGTGAGAGTGTCACTATCGGTACAGGGAGGCGGATTGTCGTTGTTGTTCGGTGTCCTCACCGGAAGCATTTTCGGCTTCTATCCGGCGTATAAGGCATCGAGACTGATCCCCGTAGAAGCATTGAATCAGGAATAGTGTGAGAAAGGCATGGTAATACGATGGAAAACGCAATGATCACTATGAAAAATATAAATAAAGGCTATATGCTGGGAGAGGAACGTCTGCCGATCCTGAAAGACATTAATTTTCAGGTGAACAAGGGAGAATATGTGGCGATTTTAGGTCCTTCCGGTTCCGGTAAGACCACGCTGATGAATATGATCGGCTGTATGGACGTGATGGACAGCGGAGAATACTATCTGGACGGTATGGCGATCCATGAGACCAAAGAGGACGATCTGACCATGGTGCGCAACCAGAAGATCGGGTTCATTTTCCAGAACTATCAGCTGATCCCGACCTACAATGCCATGCAGAATATTATCATGCCCCTGCTGATGCGCGGCATGACCCATGAGGAAGCAGAAGAAAAGTGTAAAAATACCATCAGGCTGCTGGGGCTGGATCATCGTATCGGGCATAAGCCCAACGAATTGTCCGGCGGACAGAAGCAGAGAGTATCCATTGCCAGAGCACTGGTGGGACAGCCGGCGATCCTGCTGGCGGATGAGCCGACCGGCGCTCTGGATCAGACCAGCGGTAAGGAAGTATTGAAGCTGTTCCGGGAATTGAACGATATGGGCAACACCATCGTCATGATCACCCATGATCTGGGCGTTGCCCAGTCTGCAAAACGCATTGTGCGCATCGTAGACGGACAGTTACAGGAATAGTTATAAAAAGTTCTTGTCCCCCAGAAAGACATATCCGATCGACAATCCTGTTACGAGGAAAAGGATGCTGTATAATCCGGATACGGAAACAATAAAACTATAAAATTTCACCAGAAATCCGAAAACAGGGAACAGCAGAGAGATAGCAGCGCAAACCAGGACAACCAGTACCACATAGTCAACTACAGTGACTTTTTCCCAGCGGAGTCCCATGGCTAAAACACAGCCCCATGCCACATAAAGAAGACAGCGGATCACTGTTCGTACACTGGTCAGGCCATCAAAATGTACATAATCTTCTTTTAGTGCAATGATAACAACGAGAATAACAAGGGACAGGATCGGTTTGTAGTATTTGGAAAGTTGTTTCATAGGCGGTCTCCTTTTGGTTAAAAGACAAAAATGTGATGATCAGCAACGTTTCTGCCTATATTGTGACATAAACAGAGGAATATTTCAATCGCCACGTTGAGCCAATAGTATCTTTTTGGTAACCGGGGCACTTTATTGTGCCTGATTTACGGATCCCGGCATTGGGGGATATAATGATCTCATTACAGGATGGCGGAAAACGAACCGAAACGAGCGTAGGAGAAATAAAAATGGGCGAACAGGAAAAAAGAAGACAATATCTCATCCGGGCACTTTTGCGGGAGCGGCCGGAATATGAAGCGATGGAAATTCCGGTGCAGGAGGAGGAACAACGGCAGCTTTTGCGGGGACTCATGAACATCCGGGCACCGAAGAGATGCAGTGAGGAATTTCTGAACATACAGGATGCATATTTACAGGAAGCTGCGGCGGAAAAGGGAATCGTGGAATTGTCCGGACTGGAACCGGTCCGGGAGGGCATTTATCTCTGGCAGGGGGATATCACGTCTCTTAAATGTGATGCTATCGTTAATGCCGCCAACAGTGGAATGACCGGATGCTATGTGCCGAATCATAAGTGCATCGACAACTGTATCCACAGCTTTGCGGGGGTGCAGCTGCGGCTGGAATGTGCCCGGATGATGGAAGAACAGGGGCATGAGGAGCCCACCGGACAGGCGAAGATTACAAAAGCCTACAATCTGCCCTGCCGTTATGTCCTGCATACCGTAGGCCCCATTGTGCAGGGAAAGCTGACGGAAAAACATTGCGCACTGCTTCGTTCCTGTTACCTGTCCTGTCTGGAACTGGCGGCGGCATACGGACTGGAAAGCGTAGCGTTCTGCTGTATTTCCACGGGGGTCTTCTGTTTTCCGAACGACAAGGCGGCCCAGATTGCCGTACATACGGTACAGGAGTATTTGGAGAAGATACCTGACAGTAGTGTCAAAAAGGTGATCTTCAATGTGTTTAAGGACGAAGACCGTCGAATCTACGAAAAAATTCTCGGGTCATAGTTATCGTATTTTATTTTTAAAGAAAATATGTTAGAATGGCATTGGTTAGCTTAGACTAATCAATGCCATTTCTGCGTATAAAATGCTTCTGGCACAGAATTGTGATGATTTCATTTCAGGAGGGTGCGTATTTTTATCCGAAAGAGATCCAACAGCGTCTGATCGAGCTGGGCCGGACGGATCAGAAGACCATAGACCGGAAGCGCAAGATCTGCATGACCTCCTTTTATGTGGTATTGCCGGTAGCTATGCTGTTGATTATCGGGTGCTGGAACGGGGTATCGGATTTCCAGACGGCATATTTGCAGGCACTTTTATTTCTGGAAGTCATGAACTGGTATGACGGTTTTATCATCGACAAGCTCTGGGTGGGATGCAGTAAATTCTGGAAGATTCCCGGAACGGAGGATCTGCCTTTTGTACAGAGCTGGGGCCAGATGTTCAAAAAGCGCTGTATTCTGACGGTGATCTGGGTCGCAGGTGCAGCTCTCGTAGCGGGACTGGTGGTACTGATCTTCTGATTCTCATTTTAATTCGGAAGGGAAAATCTCCAGAAAGCATAAAGAAGCCCTGTTCTGCAAAAACTCTTGGTAACAGAATGTGAAAGGCGGGAAAGAGAAATGCAGGTGCGGGACGATCTTGGAATTACAACAAAACTGGAAAACGGTAAGGCTTATCTGGAATTTGTCCTGCCGGAAACTATGGGGCGTCTGCTGTCCGTATTACAGATCGAGATCTGGGAAAATACGGAAAGCGAACGCCTTGTTTTTCACGGAAAATATGTTCCGGAGGAAGCGGATTCCATGACGGCATTGTTACTGCGGCCCCATCTGTGGGACGGCATGCGGGATCCGTATGTCTATCGGGTGAAGGCACAGGGGAGATTCGGTGCCGCGGGGCATGGAGAGGAGGCTGGAGTTACTGCGGATGAGGAGACGGCAGAAACCGATGTCATCGGCGAGGAGACGGAAGTGTGCTGGCAGCAGGAACTGGCAATTTATGACGTGCATGTCATCGATAAAAAAGGAATCTTTCTCAATGAAAAAGAATTTCTTCCCCATGAGGCGGCCTACAGACTTCCTCCGCAGATCAGTGAGGCCGGGACGAGGGAGGAGCAGATGCGAAGGGATCTGGAACGGCTGGCCCGGATGGGAGCCAATGTGATCCGGTTGGAAGAAACCGGATCCGGAACAGGCGGACAGGAGAGCCGGTCGGTCCATGCATTTTACAGTCTGTGCAGAAGACGTGGATTCCTTACGGGTGACCTGTGGATAAGACCGGAAAATCTTCCGGTGTACCGTGGATTACCCGGAGAAAAGACAGAAGAAGCGCTTCTTTTCGCAGATGGCAGGACGTTGACGGAGCGATACTATTATTATCAGGCAAAGTGGAGCAGCGAACCGGTGCTCTATCCGGCATTTTCCACCCTGCATCGTCAGGAAAACGGGCTGGTCTCCCTGACGATTTACAGCAATCAGAAAAAAGTGGTGCTTTATGTGGACGGAGTACTTTTTTTATTCCAAGCGGCCCAGTCAGGTGATCCGGAATTTATTTTTGAAGATATTCCGGTGGCAAAGCTGCCGATGCATCTGGCGGCGGAGGCCGGAAATTTAAGCATTTCTCTGACCGTGACGAAGATTTAAGGATCACGGTTTCACACAATTTTCACAAATGTTTCACCTTTTCATGACATTTGCCTCATATACTGACACCAGGGTGTAAAGGTTAACAGCTGTTCATGCTTGCATGATAAAGCGGTTATATTTTACACCCGCAAAACATGAGGAAGTAGCGATTTGCGTAGCAAATCAGCGGATTCCGAATGTTTTTAGAATTGCGGGAGCAGCTTGCTGCGAAGCAATTCGGGGTATCAGTTCTGGGTACCCGTAGGTATCAGGTGGGGGAAGAACACCATATCTGGGAGGCAAATATGATAGAAGTAAGCAATCTTACAAAAAAATATGGTGACCATATTGCCGTAGACCATCTCTCGTTCCGTGTGGAAAAGGGACAGATCTACGGCTTTCTTGGTCCTAACGGCGCCGGTAAATCCACGACCATGAATATCATCACCGGCTATCTGGCAGCCACAGAGGGCACTGTGACCATTGATGGCAAGGATGTCCAGAAGGATCCGGAGGAGGCAAAGCGTGCCATCGGCTATCTGCCGGAGCTTCCGCCACTGTATGTTGACATGACTGTCAGAGAGTATCTGGAATTTGTGGCAGAGCTGAAAAAAGTACCGAAAAAAGAGCGGGAACAGCAGATAGAAGATGTCATGGGAATGACACAGATCACCGATATGCAGCAGCGCCTGATCAAGAATCTGTCCAAAGGTTACAGACAGAGAGTCGGACTGGCGCAGGCAATCCTCGGCTACCCGGAGGTCATCATTCTGGATGAGCCCACGGTAGGTCTGGACCCGAAACAGATCATCGAGATCAGAGATCTGATCCGTAAGCTGGGGGAGAATCACACCGTGATCCTCAGCTCCCATATTCTGTCGGAAGTCAGTGCTGTCTGTGATCATATTATGATCATCGCCCACGGCAAACTGGTAGCCAGCGATTCCCCGGAGAATTTACAGAAGCTTATGAGCGGTTCCATGGAACTGAGTCTGGAAGTAAAGGGAAGCGCCGCTGCGGTAAAAACAGCTTTGCAGGAGATCCCGCAGATTGACCGGATCGAAGAAAACACCGAGGCACCCAAAGACATTGCAAAATTAAAGGTGATTTCCAAAGAGAACGCCGATGTCAGAGAGCAGGTATTCTATGCACTGGCAGAAGCAAAGCTGCCTGTCTTGGAGATGACCCATGCAGAGAAGTCTCTGGAAGATATCTTCCTGGAACTGACTGAGGATGTGGCACCTACGCAGCCGGAGAAACGGAAGCTGTTCTCCAAACATAAAAAGGCGGAAGCCGCAGAAACTGTAACTACAAAGGAGGCGGAATAATATGTTAGCCATTTATAAGAGAGAGTTGAAATCCTATTTCCGTTCCTTTATCGGATTTTTGTTTATTGCAGTCACCCTGTTTTTCCTGGGACTGTATTTCAGTGTTTATAACCTGATGAACGGATACCCTTATTTTGCCTATGTGGTATCCAGCGTTACCTTTTTATTTATGCTGACCGTGCCCATCCTGACCATGCGTATTCTGGCAGAGGAAAAACGGAGCAAGACGGATCAGCTGATCCTGACGGCACCGGTATCCGTAGGCGGTATCGTCATGGGAAAATTTCTGGCGCTGCTGACCATATTTGCCATTCCTGTAGCAATTATCTGTTTTTACCCGCTGATCATGGCACAGTACGGCAGTGTTCCCATGGGAGAAGCTTACCTGTCGATTCTGGCATATTTCCTTTTCGGAATGACTGCCATTGCCATTGGCCTGTTCCTGTCCTCCCTGACAGAGAGTCAGGTCATCGCGGCAGTACTTACTTTTGTGGTATTGTTCCTGGGATATATGATGGATTCCATCTGCACCATTATCTCCAGCACCGGCAATCTGCTGACGAAGCTGCTGCGCTGCTTTGATCTGTATACACCGTTTTCCAATCTGTTAAACGGTACGCTGGATGTATCTTCTATTGTATATTATGCATCCGTTACGGCACTGGTTCTGTTCCTGACGGTACAGTCCATTCAGAAACGCCGCTACAGCATGTCCGTGAAGAACTTAAGCTTCAGCGCTTACAGCACCGGTATGATCGCCGTAGCCGTGGCACTGGTAGTGGTTGTGAACATCATTATGGGTGAAATGCCTTCCAGCTGGACGGCCATCGACATGACCAGCCAGAAGCTGTATTCCCTGACGGATCAGACCATCGAGTATGTGAAGAACATGCAGGAGGATGTGACCATTTATGTGCTGGTAAATCAGGACAATCAGGATACCACGCTGGGTCAGACTTTACAGCGGTATGATGATCTGTCCGATCATATCACCGTGGAATATGTGGATCCCACCGTTAACCCCATGTTCTACACCCAGTACACCACCGGCAATATCAGCACCAACAGCCTGATCGTTGTCAGCGACAAGCGCAGTAAGGTCATTAATTACAGCGATGTCTACGAGTCCTCTTATGATTTTGACTATTCGACCTATAGTTATAACACCACGACCACCGGTTACGATGGCGAGGGACAGATCACCAGTGCACTGGATTATGTGTTAAATGATGATATGCCCAAAGTATACATGACCACGGGACACAATGAGCTGACTTTAAGCAGTAATTTTACTTCCGCATTGAACAAGGAAAATGTGGATTATGAGACTGTGAATCTGATGGATCTGGATGCCATCCCCGAGGATGCGGCCTGCCTGTTCATCAACGGTGCCACCAGTGACTTCTCTTCCGATGATAAGGATAAGGTGATCGACTACCTGAATAACGGCGGAAAAGTCATTCTCGTGACCGGTTATACCGATGAAGAGACACCGAATATTGATGCCATTTTAAGCTATATGAATCTGAGTGTTGCCAAGGGTCTGGTGGTGGAGAACGATGCCAACGGCTACTACAGAAGTCCTTATTATATCCTGCCTACCCAGAGCTCTGACAGCTATACTTCAGGCACTTACGGAAAATACCTGTTCCTGCCGTACTCTCAGGGAATCATTGTTCCGGAAGAAGAGAGTACCGACGAGACAGCTACCGGTGATATTACCTATGATGTATTCCTGAGCACTTCCGACAGCTCTTTTGCAAAACAGGACATTGGTAATGCACAGGACTTCTCTCAGGGTGAAAATGATGTGAGCGGCCCCTTTGCACTGGGAGTAGAAGCTGTAAAGACGTTGGAGGACGGAGATGCCACCCTGATCGTGTATGGCTGTGAGCAGATGTTTACGGACGATGCCGATGATGTAGTCAGCGGTGCGAACCGGACCCTGTTTACCAATACTTTCAGCGGCATGGCGGACCATGAGACCTCCGTATCCATTCCCGTAAAGAGCTATGAGGTGTCTACTCTGGTGGTCAATTCCGCACAGATCCTGCTGTTGGGTCTGCTGGTTACTGTGATCCTGCCCATCGGCTGCATGATTGCCGGGTTCGTGATCTGGTTCCGCAGACGGAAGAAATAAAGGAAAGGCGTGAGTTATTGATATGAAAAAGAAACAAAGACAGATGATCGGAATGCTGCTGGCGCTGGTGGTGCTGGCGGCAGCATTCCTGGGCATCCGACAGTATAATAAAAATGCATCGTCCACGACTTCCACTACCGAAGATACACAGGAGACGGTACTGGACGTAAACTCCGATGATATTACCAGTTTCAGCTATGTGTATGAGGGCGAGACCTACTCCTTTGAGAAAGAGGGTGACACCTGGTATTACGCAGACGATCATTCCCTCAATCTGAAACAGGAACGGATCAAAGCCATGATCCTGAAAGTGGCACCATTAAAAGTAAATCAGGTGATCGAGAATGTGACAGATATGTCACAGTATGGACTGACGAACCCGGAGCGCACGATCCAGTACGAGACCGCGGATCGCAGTGTCATCATCAACGTAGGTAACCTGAACTCCATGACCAGCCAGTATTACATCGCATTTCCTTCCGAAATGACGGTGTATGCCGTGACCACCAATGTAGTCACCGGATTCAACTATACATTGGATGATCTGGTGGAGGAGACTACGGAAGAGACGGAAAGCACCGAGGTTACGGAGACTTCGGAAACTACGGTGGAGACCAATTAGGGATTTTCCCCACGAATGACAATTATGTCATTTAATTTCAATACCGTATCTTTTTGAGGCAGAATGGACAGATCCTCCCGTAGAATAAGGAAGATCGTGACTTGTTCTGCCTCTTCCATTTCTTCTACGGTCTTTCCGGCGTAGCGTCTGTCCACGAAGATCTCGGCAATCTCATGAATATCGGCATCCCGGACATTGGAGATACTGCTCTTGCGCTGGTACTGTTCTACGAAACCTGCGCTGATGATACCGGTGGGGATAGCCACGGCGCCGACACCGAGATAAGCAATGCAGATCGCCATGATCCGCCCCAGCGTGGTAATGGGATAAATGTCTCCGTAGCCAACGGTGAGCAGTGTAGACATGCTCCACCAGATGCCGCTGAAGGCATTGCGGAATACTTCCGGCTGGGAATCATGCTCCACGCTGTACATGCACAGGCTGCTGGCCAGCATCAGGACCAGTACGATGAACACGGAGGAAATGATCTGATTGCGTTTTTCATACAATACGGTAGTGATGACATTGAAGGAATCGTACCGGGCATTCAGGCGGAACAGATGGAAGATCCTTGCCACCCGCAGCATCCGGAAGATGACCATGCCGGACAGGAAGAAAAAGGGCAGAATCGTCAGCAGGTCGATGATTCCGTCGAAGGAGATCAGGAACCGCAGCCGGGAGCGGAATTCGCTTTTGTCCGGGTACAGATAATCCGCTGTCCAGATCCGCAGAATGTATTCCACACAGAAGATCAGGATGGTAATGACTTCTATCACATGAAATGCGGGAAACAGAAAGGATAGTTCGTCAAAGGTCTGCAAAAAGGTCACAAGGATATTGGCACAAATGACCCCTGTAATAAAAATGTCGAAAAGCCGGCTCAAAGGATTGCTCTTGTCACCGATCTGGATGATGTTAAATACTTTTTTCTTCATGAAATAATTCTCCCACATAATAGACAGATGCATACATTCATCATATCTACCCCCAAATGGAAAGTCAAGAAAAGCGGTGGCGGAATCTGTCAACTTAACAGGAAAAAGTCATATATTATACTAAACCTGAATAAAATGGAAGGATGTAAATATATGGCAAGATTTACAAATCAGGCACAGCTTCGCTACGGCGATGAAGTCACCAATTCCAACATTGCGGTAGGAGAGATTAGAGAGGTACTGTCGGCCACCAAGACGGCTGTCCGGGAGACTTACGGACAGAGAGATAATGTGACCTATATCATCAGTATCGTAAATTCCGGTCAGACGGCATTTACCGGAGCAACACTGGTGGATGATCTGGGAGAATATGATTTCGGAGAAAGGGAACTGACTCCGTTAACCTATATTCCCGGAACCATTAAATATTATGCCGACGGTGTATTACAGCCCACTCCCGCAGTTACGGCAGGCCCGCCTCTCACTGTGAGTGGACTGACCATTCCCGCACAGGGCAATGCAATCATTGTCTATGAGGCGGAGCTGAACTCCTATGCGCCTCCGGGAGTGGATGCGACAATCACCAACACGGCGGTCATTACTGCCAATGCGGTGACACCCATTACGGTGCAGGAGACCATTCGCGCCGAGGAGCAGCCTCTGCTTACCATCACGAAGTCCGTCAGCCCCGTACCCGTTACGGAAAATGGTACACTGACCTACACGTTTGTAATCCAGAATCTGGGAAATACCGCAGCGACGGAAGAGACCGGAGTGGTGATCACGGACACCTTTAAGCCTGTACTGAAGAATCTGACGGCTACCTTTAACGGTACCGCATGGATGGAAGGCGCCGATTATACCTATGATGAGATCACGGGCATGTTCGCCAGTGTGGCAGGCAAGATCACAGTACCCGCAGCGACTTATACGCAGGATACTACCACGGGAGCCTGGGGAATCAATCCCGGTGTCAGCACGCTGGTGATCTCCGGAACCGTATAGTCCCTAGATCAGGCAAATAACGTGAGATAACGGACCGCTCTTACGGAGATTGCGACAGTAGCAATCCCGTAAGGGCGATTTTTATGCAAAAACGGGCAAAGTGCACTTCTTGTCGTTTACAATGCGAAGTGTTCTGGTGTATCATCAGTCGTATAGGATTTCGGTAATAAAAAAGGAATGGAAAGTATACCGGGAAAGAGGAAACGGATGAAATTTGATTATAAAAAGACCATGTATGCCTGCTTTGTGGGATATATCGTACAAGCTATTGTGAACAGCTTTGTTCCGTTGTTATTTGTTACTTTTCAGGAGACTTATAATATTCCGCTGACGCAGATCACGCTTCTGATTACGGTAAATTTTGTGGTGCAGCTTCTGATCGACATGCTGTCTGCGGGATTCATTGACAGGATCGGCTACCGGGCGGCGGTGATCCTGGCGCATATCTGTGCAGCGGCAGGACTGGCACTTCTGACGATTCTGCCGGAAGTAGTGCCGGACCCCTTTGTGGGAATTCTGATCGCTGTGTTCGTGTATGCCATCGGCGGAGGACTGATCGAGGTGCTGATCAGCCCTATCATAGAGGCCTGCCCTACGGAAAACAAGGAGTCGGCAATGAGCCTGCTGCATTCCTTCTATTGCTGGGGATGTACCGGTGTGGTACTGATCTCTACCATATTTTTTACTATTTTCGGAATCTCGCACTGGAAGATACTGACGCTGCTTTGGACGCTCCTTCCCCTTGCCAATATGCTTCTTTTCACAAAAGTGCCCATCTACAGCTTACAGGAAGAGGGCGAAAAGGGCATGAATCTGGGAGAACTGTTTCGGGAGAAAATGTTTTGGATCCTGATGTTAATGATGGTCTGTTCAGGAGCCGCTGAGCAGTCGGTGAGCCAGTGGGCCTCCACATTTGCGGAAAAGGGACTGGGGATCACCAAGAGCGTGGGAGATCTGGTGGGTCCCATGCTGTTCTCGATCCTCATGGGACTGTCCCGTCTGCTCTACGGAAAATACGGCGAGAAGCTGGATCTGGACCGGTTCATGAAATTCAGTTGCGTGCTTTGCATTGTATCGTATCTGTGCATCTCCTTTATCCCGGTGCCCATGGTGGAACTGTTGGGCTGCGGACTGTGCGGATTCTCCGTGGGAATCCTGTGGCCGGGCACCTTCAGCAAGGCAGCGGCGGCCCTTAGACGCGGCGGAACCCTGCTGTTTGCCCTGTTGGCGCTGGCCGGAGATCTGGGCTGCTCCGGCGGCCCGACCCTGGTAGGCTTCGTCTCCAGTGGACTGGGGGATAATCTCAGACTGGGAATCTTCGCAGGAATCATTTTCCCGGTTTTGCTGCTGGGAAGCCTGATGTTGGGAGGACGCCGGGAGAGATAAACAAATCGGAAGTTATCTTTGCGGTGCCATTCGTATTCCGCTTCGCTGCATACTCATGACGCGCTGTCGCGCTATGCGTCTGTTCGCATAAATGTGCATTTGTGAGCAAGCTCCCATGCACATTATGCTTCATCCGCGCACCGCTCGTAGAAACGCGCAACTTCCAGTTTATGGGGATGATACAATAATTATTTTTGCATGAAAAAGGAGTCCGGCCAGAAAGAAAAAATTTATTTGATAACAATGAATATCTGCAAATTAGCGCTAAAAAACACATTGATTCATATATAATAATGTAATATAATACATTAAAACACACCAAAATATTTTAAAGAAAGGAGAAAGCACACACATGAAACGTAAAATAACGTCAAAGTTACATGAGTGGAAAAATATGTTAAATGATAGAATACCATTGCTGATTTACGGTGCACGTCAAGTCGGAAAAACATATGAGATGCGTGAGTTTGGGGCATTGTATTACAAGAATACCATCTATGTAAACTTTGAAACGGATGAAAGAATCGGAAAATATTTTGAAACAGATATTCATGCAGATCATGTGATATCTGTTTTGGAAAAATATTATCAGGCTAAAATTGTACCTGAAAATACACTTATTATTTTTGATGAAATTCAAATGTGTGAAAGAGCATTAACTTCATTAAAATATTTTTCGGAAGAGGCCCCGGAATATCATGTAATGGCTGCAGGAAGCCTGTTGGGTGTAGCAGTGAACCGGGAAAAATATTCTTTTCCGGTAGGCAAAGTTCAGATGCTGACTATGTACCCGATGGATTTGGAAGAGGTATTGTGGGCAAAGGGAAAACAGATGCTTGCAGATACGATCCGGGAACATTATGAAAACAACCAGCCTTTGGATGAAATACTCCATGAGGAGGCTATGCAGGAATTTTATCATTATTGTATTGTGGGTGGGATGCCTGCAGCGGTGAAGGCCGATCTTGCAAAAGACAGTCCTATAGAGCAGACAGAAATCCGGCAGATGTTATTAAATTCTTATATTGCGGACATGACCAAATATGCGAATCAATCAGATACGGTGCGTATTTTTGAAGCATATGACTCCCTTCCGGCACAGTTGGCAAGGGAGACCAAAAAATTTCAGTATAAGTTGATAAAATCAGGCGCACGGGCATCTCAGTACGGAGATGCAATCGATTGGCTGATTCGGGCCGGAATTGTGAATAAGTGTATGAAATGTAGTCAGGGATTTTATCCGGTTACAGCATATCAGGATGTGAGTGCATTCAAATTATATTATAGTGATATGGGTATTATGTCCGCCAGACTGGGAATGACGCTGGAGGCGCTACAGAGTAAGGAAACAGAGCATTTTCGAGGTATATTGACAGAGAACTATGTTGCAATTGCACTGAAGACGAAGGGCTATGATCTTCATTATTGGGAATCCGATAATACCGCAGAAGTAGATTTTCTGATACAAAAAGATAGTCATGTAATCCCGGTGGAATGTAAAGCCGGAAATCATGTGAAAGCAAAAAGTATGATGGTTTATATGGAAAAATATGCTCCGGTTTATGCAATCCGGATTTCAGCAAGAAATTTTGGAATGGTAAATGGGATAAAGGCAGTGCCATTATATAGTGTGTTTTGCATTTGAAATTCCTTCGTTATGGGATGAAAGGAATCCGTGTCAGATTTATGTGATGGCGGTATGATTTTTAGTATTTCGACTTGATAAAGATAGCGATTTTGCAAAAATTCTAGTGCTGGAGGTCGCAGCGCTTATAGAGGGGATTCCCTACATCAGTGCGGTACCGGTGGAGCCGGGATTGACGAATGCTGTTCATTTTCAGAATGGAAAGCGGTTTGATTACTGTAAGAAAAAAGCATTTAGTAAAGTAGAAATATATTTAGATGAGACCTGAAGTATAAATCGGAATATGATGGAGGAAATAGTATGAAAAAGATTATTGTAATGGTTCTTTGTCTTGTGCTGGTACTTTCATTGGTTGGTTGTGGAAATAAAGATCAAAGTTCAGATACACATGATGCGAACTACGAAGAAGGTTATACAGCTGGCTACGAGGCTGGGTATAATGATGGGAAGCAACAAATGACCGAAAACAAAAAGCGCTTTGCACAGTTTTCGGGGTCTTTTACAGCTACCGTTGAGCAACTCTTGCCGGATTACCATGCGCTTCCGGGAAAAACGATTGCCGTAGTTCACTTCTTTCAGGATGGACCATTTTTACTTCGCTTTCAGGAAGATTTGACCGGAAAACTTGTTGAAGGAACGTCTTATGTGTTTGAGTTCAAGACATTTGAAGTTGAAATTCCGGCTGACGAGGAAAATCCAGATATTTTGGATTATATGTATTCAATAGATGTTACTAATTATAGAGTTGCGGAAGATAGCGAGCTCGGGTTGGAGAGCAAGACACCAACGATTGAAATCGTATCGAAGTAAATAACCATAGAAGACTATACCCAACGGTAAGATGGATTGTCCATCGGCAGAGTTTATGACTATTGATGAAGGAATGTGCATTCAGATTATGCACCTAGGAGCATTTGATGATGAACCTGCAACTGTTGTACTTATGGATGCGTATTTGGAGCAAAATGGATATGTTAACGATATGAATATGGAAAGATTACACCATGAAATATATCTGTCTGATGCAAGAAAGGTTGCTCCGGAACAGAGATACACTTCCAATATGTGATAAGTGTGTGCGGGAAGAGTTTGAACATAATATGATGAAAAATAATATGATAAAAAAATAACTGGCAAAAAACAGTTAGGTGCATTTGCAGATGATCACACTCGTAATATGCAGATGTAAAAGGTATTAAATCAGTCTGGAAGGAAAGCAGATGGCGGAAGTGAGTTTTGGACTGAGGAGATTCAAGAGATTATAGTTAAGTTTATGGAGGAGAAATGATAAATGAATGGGCAAATGTTCCAAATTGCATCTATTATAGCGGCAGGCAAAAAAGCTATGCAGTTGAATGAACCGATTAAATATGTTCCGGCGAAGTATGAAAATAGGATTGAATTTGAATTTTTACCTCAAAAGATATTTTTGGATATGAAGAAATATACTGCACCAAATGTTGCGGCATGGTTTGAGCAAATGAGCAAAAATGAAGTGACAGATGTAAAGTTACTTTGTCCATATTCGGTGAAAGACAGAGGGCTTTTGGGATTTTCAAATACGACAGAAAGTTCTATCCTATGTTTTCATAGAAATGGAAAGGTGACATATTTTGTAGCCGATTGGCAATTTGATTCTGTACAAAAAAATTGGAACATTTTGTATTCTGAGCATGAATGGCCTAATCCACCATCCCAAAAGCCACAGTTTGAAAACAACACGGATTCGTTCCGAGAAGTGTTATTAGCTATTAGAGAATTAGCCGTAAAAATAGAGTGCGAAAACTTCGCACACATTTTCTCTTCTGCTGTAAATCTCTTGGATGGATCCAGCGAATATCCGGATAAAAAATATGGATTGGAATTGCCGCAACTTCCACAGCAAAATCTTCAGATGTTTGAAGCAGCAAGCATTGCAGATGTTTTTGGTGCAATGGGTTCATGGAATGACAGTCCCCCGTATATGGCTCACCAAAAAGGGTTGGATAGAGAATACGAAACACTTTCTGCTGACTTGTTGAAGAACATAAGACTTGCTATTTTGTATGCTATTAACGAGTGGTAAGAGTAGGAACATAATCTTACCACGACAATTTCCAGTTTTCGACAGAATAAGGATAGCGTTTTGCAAATTGTAGTGTAAAACGTTATTTTTTTGAATGTTTGTATAAATACACTGTATAAAATATTGAAGAAACGCACATAATATAAAATACATAAATTGAAGAAATGTATATTTTGTGATATAACATACTTATATCGGTGGAGGTAATTATGTATTTTAAAAGAAAAGCATACGATAAATTATTGGAATGGAAAAAGCTATATTCAGAAAAATATGCGGTATTGTTGGAAGGCGCAAGGCGAGTTGGCAAGTCGACTATTGCGGAGACCTTTGCAAAAAATGAATATAGGTCTTATATTTTAATTGATTTTTCCAAAACAACAAGTAATATTCTGGAATGCTTCGATGATATAGGAAATTTGAATATCTTTTTTCTGAGGCTGCAGGCAGAAACCGGAATCACATTGTATGAACACGAGTCCCTCATTATTTTTGACGAAGTACAGTTATTTCCAAAAGCCAGACAGGCAATAAAGCATCTTATACGTGACGGCAGATACAGTTATTTGGAAACAGGCTCTTTGATTTCTATAAAGAAAAATGTAAAGGACATCTTGATTCCATCAGAGGAAATGAAGCTGGAAGTATACCCCATGGATTATGAAGAATTCTGTGATGCCACGGGTAATAATTATGGGCTATTGCAGCAGATTTATGATAGCGGAACAGCCATTGGACAGGCAACCAACCGTAAATTAATGAGAGATTTGAGAATCTACATGGCAGTAGGGGGGATGCCACAGGCAGTAGAAGCCTATATCAATGGGAAAAACTTTTCAGAAATAGATAT
Source organism: uncultured Acetatifactor sp. (assembly GCA_934436435.1). Lineage (GTDB taxonomy): Bacteria > Bacillota > Clostridia > Lachnospirales > Lachnospiraceae > Acetatifactor. The sequence goes on from CAKSAN010000013.1 coordinate 68,860, forward strand.
GGTAAAAAGGCAGATCATATCTCTGTATGAGGAAGATTTTAAGAAAATTGATGCATCCGGAAGAATATCTGCATTATATCATGCGATTCCGGCACAGTTGGCAAAGGATGCAAGAAAATATCGTATTACCACAGCAATCGGAAAAAGAAATAACACCAAGGCAGAAGAATTATTATATGAGTTGATAGATTCGAAAACAGTTCTGCCATGCTATAATTCTACCAATCCAAGGGTCAGCTTGGCGGACACGAAAGATTTTGACAGTTACAAGTTATATCTTTCAGATACAGGATTGTTTGTTACACTAATGTTTATTGATCGGCTGGTGACGGAAAATGATATTTATGCGAAGTTACTTTCTGATAAATTACCTGCAAATCTGGGATATCTTTATGAGAATCTGGTTGCTCAAATGATTGCAGCGTCCGGAAGAGAATTGTACTATCATACCTGGGAGAAAAAAGGAAGTACGCATTATTATGAGGTGGATTTTCTGATTTCGGAAGGAAGCAAAATAAATGCATTTGAAATTAAGTCTTCCGGATCCGGAAAACATGAATCCATAAGGGAATTTTGCAGAAAATTTTCTCAGAATATTAGTAAGGCGTATTTAATATCACAGAAAGATGCAGGAAAAGAAGAAAATTTATTGTTGAAACCGTTTTATCTCTTACCTTTTTTGGTAAAATGAGTTAGATAACTGAGAATTTGTGGAGGTCAAAGTATGGGATTATTTGGTAGGTTAAAACCGAATAAAAACAATAAAGATTTCTTTGAATGGTTAGATTCCATTTTGAAGAATGAATTGAATAGTGAAATAAAAGCGATTAACTTTAATTTATATGAAGATATAGATAATAAATGGTCTATTGAGTTAGTCGGCACATTTTCATTTGCTAAGGATAATGACGATTGGGCTTGTGATGAAGGATTTACTACAAGAGATAATCCCTTCGTGATAGAGTGTGAAAGTGATTGGAAATCAATGGAAACGTTTTTTATTGATTTAGTGAATGAATATCTTTCTTTTGGAGAATATGCTGGAAAATTAAAAGAATATCAAGCAATAGGCATTGGATTTGTTGATGGAGATTTGCATATTCTATATGAAAGATAATGTCTGCTTGTTAGCAATAAACTTCCGGTTTGCGGAATGAATGGAAAATCGTAGAGATGTTACGGGGCGATAAATTTGAATATTGAAACATATAGTGGAAAATTGGACGATGAAATTATCTCGCTCATTCTCTCTATTCAAAATGAGGAAGCAAAAATCGGACTTGCCCTATACAATGAGCTTTTGAAGTATGCTGTCAGCAAAGAGGCTCATAGGAGCTGCCGGTGCCGTATTCTTATCCCGACAGGGAAAGTATCCTTTATTTATTGAATCTGTCAAAGGAGAAGGCTGGATGCTGAATGCTAAATGCTGAATGCTAAATGCGGAGTTTCAGGGGAAAGGCTATGCTTATGAAGCGGCACACGTCTTTCTGGACTACCTGTTCCGACAAAAAGGCGCGAGACGGATTTACGCCTATGTCGAAGATTACAATCTGCCCAGTCAGCACTTATGTGAAAAGCTTGGTATGCGCAGAGAAGGACTGTTTCAGGAATTTGTCACTTTTGTCAACAATCCCGATGGAACGCCGCCGTATGAAAATACTTGTCAGTATGCAACTTTGCATCCATCGTCAGATTTTTTGTTGACGATGCCGGTTCTGTGGCATATGGAGCGGAATTTGTGCGGTTGATCGCGACAAATATACTTGAGGGTTAGAGGAAATAAACTGAATTAAGCAAAAAATAATGCAGGAATGTACAATTTTACATTTATACATTCCTGCATTTTTTATGGTACAATAATTATTTGGGAATGAAAAAGGTGCGAAGCACCATAGTCCGTTCAGGGCGACAGTCTTGGCCCATGGATGTGTTGTGACACATCAGTTTACCGGGATTATCTACAGGGATATAATCTTGCGAATGAAAAGGGAGTCAGACCGGAAAGAAAAATTCATATAACATGATAATGCTTCAATATTCTATAAGATATTTTGGTAAAAATTAACCAAAATATCTTATAGAATATTGAATTGTATAATGTTGTTGAGTATAATAAAAGATATTTAGAGATATAATAACCAAAATATCTTTTAGGAGAGAAAGCATTATGGTAAAAGAGATTAAAAGAGATTACTATTTAGAACAACTTATAAAGCGTGAAGGAAATGGTCTGATTAAAATTGTAACAGGAATAAGAAGATGTGGAAAATCATATTTATTGCGAACCCTATTTAAAAAGCATCTGCTTGAAAATGGAGTGGATGATAAACATATTATTGAAATGGCATTTGATTTATTTGACAATATAGAATATCGAGACCCGAAAATCTTTTACCCTTGGGCAAAGGAACAGATTCAAGATGATGAAAAATATTACTTTCTTTTAGATGAAGTACAGCTGCTGGATGAATTTGTGAGTGTGCTTAATGGTTTAGCGGATAAGAAGAATTGCGATGTGTTTGTAACGGGGAGTAACGCGAAGTTTTTATCCAGAGATATCGCGACTGAATTTGGAGGCAGAGGGGATGAGGTTCATATGTACCCTTTGAGCTTTTCGGAATTTATGAGTTGCTATGGTGGAAACAAATATGATGGATGGAACGAATATATTACTTATGGTGGTATTCCCTTGGTGGTATTAGCTGAAACAGATGAGCAAAAAATGACACTCCTGGATAATCTGTTTCAGGAAACATATATTAGCGATATTGTGAAGCGAAACAAAATCAGAAATGTTGGAGAAATGGAATCGCTGCTTGATGTTTTGGCATCCGCAATTGGAGCGTTGACGAATCCTAACAAACTTCAGAAAACATTTAAAAGTGTAAATAATTCAAAGATTACCGCAACTACTATTACGAAATATATTGAATATTTGGAGGATGCTTTTTTAATTGAAGAGGCGAATCGATATGATATTAAAGGAAAATCTTATATCGGTACGCCATTGAAGTACTATTTTATGGATATGGGACTAAGAAATTCAAGAATTCATTATAGACAAATGGAAGTGACACATTCTATGGAGAATGTAATTTACAATGAATTAAGAATGAGAGGCTTTCATGTGGATGTTGGTAATCTGACTGTTGTTGAGAAAGGGAAGGATGCGAAACCGGTAAAAAAGCAACTGGAAGTCGATTTTATCTGCAATAAGGGTTCTAAAAAGTATTATATCCAGTCAGCATATATGCTGGAGACGGAAGCAAAAATGGCACAGGAAATTCGTCCTTTTTTGAAAATAAATGATTCATTTAAGAAGATTGTAATTACATCTAATACACCAAAACCTTTTTATAATGATCAGGGTATTTTAATCATGAATGTATATGATTTTTTATTGAATGTAGATTCATTGGAATTATAAAAAGCAACTGGTAAATCGGAAGTTATCTTTGCGGTGCCATTCGTATTCCGCTTCGCTGCATACTCATGACGCGCTGTCGCGCTATGCGTCTGTTCGCATAAATGTGCATTTGTGAGCAAGCTCCCATGCACATTATGCTTTATCCGCGCACCGCTCGTAGAAACGCGCAACTTCCAGTTTGTGGAATTGAAATTGCAACATAGAATTTTCTCGAGGTGAATATGATAGAAATTCAAGAGCTACGAAAACAAAATCAAGGGAATCGGCACGGCTCTGCTTTCAGCACTGGAAAAGGACGAACAGGGAAAACTCGTTTATTTTTACACGGATAACGCCTGCACCTATCAATTTTATGAACACCGGGGATTTGCCAGAGAAGGAGAACAGCAGGTCGTACTAAATTTGGGAAAAAAGAAGGATTTATGATTAAAAAAGCACGTAATTATTTTTCCAAAGGAGAGTTAATGCTGTGGGGTTTCTCTGTGGCACTCATTTTCGCGGCCTTTTGTATTTTTGGCGGAAATGGATTTTTATCGCTGATTGCATCCTTTATAGGGGTAACATCCATTCTGCTGAATGCGAAAGGGAATCCGATCGGGCAGCTTCTGATGATTATTTTCAGCCTGCTATATGGGATCATCTCTTATTCTTTTTCTTATTATGGAGAAATGATGACTTATCTTGGGATGACCATGCCGATGGCAGCTTTTGCGCTGGTCACATGGCTAAGACATCCGTATAAGGGAAATCATTCGGAGGTGCAGGTCAACACTCTTACCAAAAAAGAAATGGTCATGATGTTTTTCCCGGCGGTGGTGATCACAGCAGTATTTTACCTGATACTGAAGTATTTTCATACCGCCAATATTATTCCGAGCACGATTTCCGTAACGACAAGCTTCCTTGCAGTTTACCTGACTTTCCGGCGAAGCCCGTATTTCGGTCTGGCTTATGCCGCGAATGATGTTGTTCTCATTATTTTATGGACACTTGCAAGCATTTACGACAAGAGATATATTGCCGTGACAGTATGCTTTGCGGCGTTTTTAATAAATGATATATACGGTTTTATCAGTTGGCAGAAAATGAAAGTGAAACAAAATAATGTAGAAGATCTGCTTGATTTCAGCTGATTTGTGAGTTGCTTAGCCATAGTTTAAAACTATGGCTAAGCAATATTTATATCTATTATACAAAACGATTCCTCCAAATTATAATGTAAAAAAATTCATTATGATTTGGAGGGAAATATGCAGACATCAGTTATCGGTTTTCCCAGAATCGGAACTTTACGCGAGTTAAAGTTTGCTTCTGAGAAATATTTTAAGAAAGAAATCGCCGCAGAGGAATTATTGCAGACAGGAAAGACTTTGCGGGAAACCCATTGGAACACACAGAAAAATGCAGGCATCGACTATATTTCATGCAATGATTTTTCCTATTATGACATAATGCTGGACACGGCTGCATTGTTCAATATCATTCCCAGACGCTACAAAGACCTGAACCTGTCCGGACTGGATACTTATTTTGCAATGGCAAGAGGCTATCAGGGAGCTTCGGGTGACGTCAAGGCGCTTGCTATGAAAAAGTGGTTCAATACCAATTATCACTACATTGTTCCTGAAATCGAGGATGACACACGCATCGAACTTTCGGGAAACAAGCCATTTAAAGAGTACAAGGAAGCAAAGGCACTTGGAATCGAGACAAAGCCGGTGATCATCGGTGCATATACTCTGCTGAAATTATGCCGCTATACAGGCAAAAAATCCCTTCGTGATTATGAAGAGGCCATTGTCAATGTATATCAGGAGTTTCTGAAGAAATGTGAAGAGCAGGAAATTTCCTGGGTTCAGTTTGACGAACCGGCTCTTGTGCGGGATATGGATAGTGAGGATATTGCATTATTCCGTAGAATCTATAATACAATTCTTGTCCAAAAGAATAACATTCACATTTTATTGCAGACTTATTTTGGAGATATCAGGGATATTTATACAGAAGTGACAAAAATGCCTTTTGACGGAATCGGTCTGGATTTTATCGAGGGAAAAGAAACCGATTTACTAATAGAAAAATACGGCTTCCCGCAGGACAAGCTGTTATTTGCAGGGCTTGTTAACGGCAAAAATATCTGGAAGAACCACTATGAGAAAACCTTGCGGATCTTAACTAAATTACAGGAACAGGGGATTCGGACGGTATTGTCAACATCCTGTTCACTGTTGCATGTTCCGTACACTGTAAAACACGAAAAGGTATTATCGGCAAAATATTTATCTTATTTTGCTTTTGCAGAAGAAAAGCTTAATGAGCTGGCGGAACTGAAGAACCTTGCGGAAAGTAAGGACTATTCTTTGGAAACGGCATATGGGGAAAACGCCAAGCTGTTCGTCGGAGAAAGAGATTGCTTCAATGAAGATGTACATAAAAGACTTTCGCAAGTAACGGAAAGTGATTACGTCAGAGTTCCCAGACGCAGTGAGCGCCAGAAATTACAGAAGAAGGAATTTGCACTTCCGGAACTTGCGACCACCACGATAGGATCCTTTCCGCAGACAAAGGATGTGAAGGCAAACCGTTCTGCTTACCGCAAGGGCGAAATATCGGAGAAGGAATATAAGGAGTTCAACAAAAGGAAGATCGCAGAATGCGTCAAATTGCAGGAAGAAATCGGACTGGACGTACTGGTGCACGGAGAATACGAACGAAATGATATGGTAGAGTATTTCGGAGAATCGCTGGGTGGTTTCGTTTTCACGGAAAAAGCCTGGGTACAGTCTTATGGTACAAGATGTGTAAAGCCGCCGATCATATGGGGAGATGTCTACCGGGAGAAACCGATTACCGTAGAATGGTCTGTTTATGCGCAGTCATTGACGAAAAAAATAATGAAGGGAATGTTGACCGGACCTGTCACGATTCTGAACTGGTCATTCCCCAGAGAGGATATTTCCATAAAGGAATCCATCTCGCAGATCGCCCTCGCCATCCGGGATGAAGTACTGGATCTGGAGAAAAACGGAATTAAGATCATACAGATCGACGAAGCGGCCCTCCGGGAAAAACTGCCTCTCCGGAAATCTGACTGGCAGAAAGAATACCTCGATTTTGCAATCCCCGCCTTCCGCCTGACCCACAGTGGTGTGAGACCGGAAACACAGATTCATACCCATATGTGCTACAGTGAGTTTACGGATATTATCCCGGCAATTGATGACATGGACGCAGATGTCATCACCTTTGAGGCATCACGCTCCGATCTGCAGATACTCAGTGCCTTAAAAGAGCACAATTTCGAGACAGAGGTTGGTCCGGGCGTGTATGACATTCACTCTCCGAGAGTACCGTCCGTGGAAGAGATCGTTGCGGCCCTCCGGACGATGCTTTTGAAGATTGACAGGGAAAAGCTGTGGGTAAATCCCGATTGCGGATTAAAGACCAGAGGCCTGCCCGAGACGGAGGCAAGCCTCAAAAATATGGTGGCAGCAGCAAAAATGACAGTGCATAAGTTCGGATAATGGTGGGTGCCATAGCCAGTATTTCCGGCGTGGGTGCCATGAAAATACGGCTATAGACATTCGGGCACAGCATGCTGAGAGCTGTCCAGAATACTCCGAAGAATGCCGTTGTCCACAATGCCAGCTGGAGCGTTTCCTTGATACGAGCACCTTTTCCCGCACCGAAATTGGTGGAAATGATCGGCTGGGCGGCCTGCCCGACGCTGTAGGCACAGCATTGGACGAAGGTGCTGACCTGAATGATCGGCCCGTAGACCGCCAATGCGTTGGAACCAAGGTATTTCATGATCTGACGGTTAAACAGCACGGTCAGAATGCCCATTGCCACGTCAATAAAGAACGTGGAGAAGCCGGTAACGGAAATCTCGCGGAGCTTTCCCAATAATCCTTCCGGTTTCATCAGCCGGAGCGTATTCCTGCGGCTGAAAAAATGTGTCATCATCACAACAAACGAAATGCCGGAACCAATGGCAGTTGCAAGGCCTGCTCCATAGATGCCCATATCGCAGGTGAATACAAAAAAGTAATCACCAAAGATGCCGGCCAGTACGCCAAAGGTGGCAAGCGCCGGGCTTTTGTCATTTCGCAGAAATGCCGCCAGCATCTGATTGAACAGGAAAAGCGGGAACACATATTTGATCGGATGCATATATCTCTGCGCCAGTACAAGTAATGACTCATCTGCACCGAAAAAGGCCAGAATCGGACGCTCAAAAACGATGACGCCGAGCCAAGCCAGGACAGACAGGAGCATTGCACCGATCACCGCTGCTGTAAAATACTGGTTTTCGCTGCCGTCATTTTTTTCAAGACCACGCCGCATGCTGAAAATCACGCTGCCGCCAATACCCATCAGCAGCCCCAGGCTGTATATAATATTCCAGACCGGTGCCACGACTGCCAGCGCGGCCGTTCCTTCCGGCCCGTGATATTGTCCGACCATTGCGGTGTCCACGATAGAATAAACGGATGTGATCATGGCACTGCCAAACGCCGCCGACAGATATTTGAAGTACATCGGTTTGATTTTTCCGTCCAGAAAATCCATTTTAGAGTCCTCCCTTTGCATAAAAATAAGCCGGATAAGAAACAGATATCTCAATCTGCCTCTTATCCAGCTGTTGCTTCTCTGAACAACTCGCCCTCCGAGCATTTGCAACTTATTCTAGCAAGGATAGGACATTCTGTCAAGCTTAGCCAAAGTATCTCTTTAATAATCCCTCAAATGCTCTTCCATGTCTTGCCTCATCGCGTGCCATTTCATGCACTGTATCGTGGATTGCATCCAGGTTAGCAGCCTTGGCTCTCTTAGCCAGATCGAACTTACCTGCGGTAGCACCGTTCTCGGCAGCAACTCTCATTTCCAGATTCTTTTTGGTGGAATCGGTAACGACTTCGCCTAACAGTTCTGCAAATTTTGCAGCATGTTCAGCTTCTTCGTAAGCAGCCTTTTCCCAGTACAGACCGATCTCGGGATAGCCCTCTCTGTGAGCTACTCTTGCCATTGCCAGATACATACCAACCTCGGAGCATTCGCCCTCGAAGTTCGCACGCAGATCAGCAATAATATCTTCGGGAGCACCCTGTGCAACACCTACTACGTGTTCAGCAGCCCAGGTCTTCTCGCCTGCCTGCTCGGTGAACTTGGAAGCGGGAGCGTGGCAGATCGGACATTCTGCGGGAGCTGCTTCACCTTCATAAACATAACCACATACCTGACATACAAATTTCTTCATTTTCTTTTCTCCTTTTCTCTAATGAAATGTTTTTATTGTTTTCTCTTTTTGCGTGTGCCTTACAGGCACAAAAATATTTATGGAACAAAGTCAGCTTTTTATTCTAAGAAAGCGTGGACTTTGCAGCAACCCTGATACAGGCGGGACAGGTGCCGTAGAAATAAGTGACATGTCCCCGGATCTTGCCGTCGAACCGTTCTCCGGCCGTCTCCATGATGGAATCAATACTATCCATATCCAGATCGATGACGCTTCCGCATTCGGTACATACGAAGTGATAATGTTCGGAAGTATCTGCATCAAAATGATCTACACCGTCGCCGACCCGAAGTCGTAAAATCTCCCCCATGTCTGACAGAAGTGTCAGATTGCGGTAGACAGTGCCGAGACTTAAGTTCGGATCCTGCTGCTTCAGATTGGAATAGATCACATCTGCGGTAGGATGATCTTTACGTCCCATGAGAAAGGATTTGATCATTTCCCGTTGTCTGCTTCTTTTTAGAGCCATGCGTACCTCCTTCCTTAATAATAGTAACAATTACTGTTTCTTATAAGCCTATTATACATGATATGGAGATAATGTCAACAGAAAAATTAAAAAAAATTGTTTATATTTTTTTTAGGATATTCCCGCTTCCTTTATACACAGAAGCCGGCTTTTTATGCTATAATGAGCGCAGCGTAATAAATTAATTTTTCCCACGCAAATTCGAAGCTGTGCAAGGTACTGAAGTACATGGCACGGAAGTTCCTGAAAATTTGCAGATTGCTGAAAGGCAAGAGTGTTATTATGAAATTTAAAACAAGACTTCGGGTAACATTTATAAGTATTATTTTACTTCCGCTGTTGCTGACGATCATGGCGTTTGTGATGATTGCCATTTACCTGATGAATTTCTCTCAGGGATTCAGTCTGACGGATATTGACTATTCCATGATGTCGGAGAATTTCAGGGAATTCACCAACACCACGGATGAGGCCTACTATGTGCTGCTGGATCAAGCGAAAGAAGACAGCAGCAAGCTGGAGGACAAGGAATATCTGGAGCATGTGAATGCGGAGGTATCCCGAAAGTCTACTTATATTATAGTAAGAAAAGGTGACCAGCTTTACTATGCGGGTAATGAGGATGCCGCACAGAAGATCTTTGATAAACTGCCGGCATACGGTGATGAAAAACTGTCGGATGACAGTGGTTACTTCTATAATGAACTGGAAAAATATGTAAAACAGATCGATTTTACCTTCCGGGACGGAACGCCGGGCAGTGTATTTATTGTTACGAAGGTCAATTCCCTGATCTCAAGGCATCTGTTGATAGATATGTTCGTTGCCATTATTGTGATCCTGATCTTCACCAGCCTGATGCTGACCCAGTGGATCCACAAGGGTGTATTCGAACCCATCAATGAACTGAACGTGGCGATGCGTAAGATCAAGGAAGGCAATTTTGATTATGTCCTGGAGACGGATGCCAAGGGTGAGATCGGTGATCTCTACCGTAATTACGAGGACATGCGCCTGCGTCTGAAGGAATCTACGGAAGAGAACATCCAGCACGAGAAGCAGAACAAAGAGCTGGTCAGCAATATTTCCCATGATTTGAAGACACCTATTACAGCCATCAAAGGTTATGTGGAAGGAATCATGGACGGCGTGGCGGATACGCCGGAGAAGATGGACAAATATATAAAGACCATCTATAACAAAGCCATTGATATGGACCGACTGATCAACGAACTGACCACTTATTCCGGCATTGACAACAACCGGATCCCTTACAATTTCCACCGGATCAACGTATCGGATTATTTCGGAGACTGTGTGGAAGAGGTCGGACTGGATCTGGAACAGCGGGGAATCAAACTGAACTATTCGAATCTGGTGTCTCCCGATACCGTGGTCATCGCGGATCCGGAGCAGATGAAGAAAGTCATCAATAATATCATCAGCAACAGCGTAAAATATATGGACAAGCCCAACGGTCATATTGATATCCGTATTCTTGATGAGGTGGATTCCATCCGCGTAGAGATCGAGGACAATGGTAAAGGAATTGCCCAGAAAGATCTACAGAAGATCTTCGAGCGTTTCTACCGCACGGATGCCTCCCGGAACTCCGCGCAGGGCGGCAGCGGCATCGGACTTTCTATTGTGAAGAAGATCATTGAAGATCATGGCGGCTATGTATGGGCCACAGCCAAAGAGGGCGAGGGAACCTGTATGCATTTCGTCCTGCGAAAATACATTGAACTGCAGCCCGGTAAATAAATGTGATGAAGGTAAAAGGAATAGAAGATAGATTGGAGGAAAAAAGATGAGCAAGATTTTAATTATTGAAGATGAAGTGGCGATAGCGGATCTGGAGAAAGATTATCTGGAACTTAGCGATTTCAAGGTAGATATCTGTAATACCGGCGATGAGGGACTTAAGACCGCACTGGCAGGAGATTACGATCTGATCATTCTGGATCTGATGCTGCCCGGCATGGACGGTTTTGAAGTATGTAAGAAGATCCGTGAAGAGAAAAATATTCCCATTCTTATGGTATCTGCGAAGAAGGACGATATTGATAAGATCCGTGGCTTAGGCCTGGGTGCGGATGACTATATGACCAAACCTTTCAGTCCCAGTGAGCTGGTAGCCCGCGTAAAAGCGCATATGGCACGTTATGAGAGACTGGTAGGTACGAATCAGAAGCAGCAGAATGACATTGTGGAGATCCGAGGCATCCGTATCGACAAGACGGCAAGACGTGTCTATGTCGATGGGGTGGAAAAGACTTTCACTACCAAGGAATTTGATCTGCTGACCTTCCTGGCAGAGCATCCCAACCATGTATTTACCAAGGAAGAACTGTTCCGTGAGATCTGGGATATGGATTCCATCGGTGATATTGCCACCGTCACGGTGCATATCAAGAAGATCCGTGAGAAGATCGAAAAAGATACCGCGAAGCCACAGTATATCGAGACTATCTGGGGTGTCGGCTATCGTTTCAAGGTATAAAGCTATTGAAAATAACAGATATTGTTATAAGAAAATAGGATAAGCAAGAGCTCCTGTTACGGATACAGAAGAAAAGGTTCCGGACAGGAGCTTTTTTCGGGAAGATGTGCTATAATCATACTATTGCGGATTTCATCTGCAGCTCTGCACCTGCGACACCAGGGGTGCAGGCAGTAAGAAAGACAGGAATATTCTTATGAACAGAAAAAAACGGATACAGCTTTCCACTACACAGAAGATCATGTTGAGTTTCTTTTGTGCCATACTGGTGGGGAGCATTCTGCTGGCTTTGCCCATCAGCTCTGCCACCGGGGAAGAGGTTCCCTATATTGACGCTTTATTTACGGCTACCACATCCATCTGTGTGACCGGCCTTGTAACAGTGCCGACGTATTCCACCTGGAGCATCTGGGGACAGATTGTGATTCTGATCCTCATTCAGCTGGGGGGCTTGGGAATCATTACCGTAATGTACGGTGTCATGATGGGACTGCACAGAAGACTGGGCATCGGCAACAGGAGACTTTTGCAGGATGCATTCAATCTGAATAATATTTCCGGAATCGTGAAATTCCTCCGGAAGGTCCTCATAGGAACGTTGGTGGTGGAAGGAACCGGTGCACTCCTGTATATGACGGTATTTATACCGGAATATGGCCCGCGGGGCATCTGGATCTCGATCTTCAATGCCGTTTCCGCATTCTGTAATGCAGGAATGGATATTATGTCCGAGGACAGCCTGTGTGGTTATGTATTCCAGCCCATGGTCAATCTGGTGACGATGCTGTTGATCGTACTGGGAGGACTGGGCTATATCGTCTGGTGGGATGTACTGCGGGTATTGAAGAACATCCGGACCCAGAAACTCAGGTGTTTCCGGCAGCTGACGCTTCACAGCAAGATCGCGTTGACGGTGACGGGACTGCTCATTGTGGTGGGAGCTGGAGCTTTTTATATTTTTGAATATCATAATCCGCTGACCATGCAGAATTATACGGTGGGGCAGAGAATCCTGGCATCCCTGTTCCAGTCCGTCACCACCCGTACCGCGGGTTTTGCCACAATCCCCCAGCAGGATCTGACCAATACGTCGGCCATCATTTCGGTATTATTGATGCTGATCGGCGGATCTCCCGTGGGAACGGCAGGCGGTATTAAGACCGTTACGGTTGCGGTATTGCTGGTGTCCATGTTTGCCACTATTGGCAGCAAGGAGGACGCGGAATTTTTCGGAAGAACGATTCCGAAGCAGACTGTGAATAAGTCGGTAGCGGTTGTGGGTATGTTTTTCCTCATTGCAGCTCTGTCCACGATCCTGTTGTCGGCAGTGACAAATGCAGATGTCATCGACATTGTCTATGAGACGGTCAGTGCCACCGCCACTGTGGGACTGACGAGAAATCTGACGCCCACGCTGAATCTGTGGGGCAAGGCTATCATTATCGTGACCATGTATCTGGGAAGAGTCGGTCCCATTTCTCTGGTCATTGCGTTCAGTACACAGAAAAAGAATAAAAATATCGTGAAGAATCCGACGGAAGAAATCAGTGTCGGTTAAAAGTGTCTGGAAAGGACAGGAAGGAAGAGATTATGGGAATCAATCAGACCTATGCGGTATTCGGACTGGGAAGATATGGAAGAAGTGTGGCAAAAGAATTGGTGGAGAATGGTGCCGAAGTGCTTGCGGTGGATAACAGAGAAGCCGTGGTCAATGCGGCCATCTCAGAGATTCCATACTGTAAATGTGCGGATGTTACAGATCAGGAAGCGTTGAGACAGATTGGTATAGCCAATATTGATGTGGCTATTGTGACCATGGCAAATCACTTGGAAGCCAGCGTCATGGCAACCATGCTGTGTAAAGAACTGGGCGTAAAGACCGTTATCGCCAAATGCTCCACGGAGATAAACTGCAAGATCCTCACGAAAGTAGGGGCAGACAGGGTGGTATTCCCGGAGAGTGAGTCCGGGATCCATCTGGCAAAGAATCTGTTAAGTTCCGGATTTATGGATATTATCGAGTTGTCTCAGGATGTGTCCATGGTGGAACTGGAGGTCAAACAGCAGTGGATCGGCAGGAATCTGATCGAACTGAATCTTCGCAGAAAATATTCCGTGAACGTGGTGGCTATCATTCAGGGGGAAAATGTGAATACGAATATCGACCCGGAGATGCCTCTGACACAGGATATGAGGCTGATCGTTATTGCCAACCGGGCGAAATTGAATAAACTCAAATAGAATGGCTGAAAAAACAGAGTGAAACATCTGACGGGGCATTACGCACAGAACAGGATGTGTCATTCTGTTTTTTTGCAGCAGGAGTTGTTTGGAAGCCAAAACAGGCGGTTAGTTATCCGCCTGGAAGGTCTTTTCGTTAAAGGCTCCCTGCTGTTTGGCAACAATGGTGGTACATACGGCATCACCGGTAATATTCACGGCGGTACGCAGCATGTCCAGAATCCGGTCGATACCCATGATCAGTGCGATACCTTCCGTGGGAAGTCCCACGGAGGTCAGTACCATGGACAGGGTTATCAGACCGACACTGGGAACACCGGCGGTACCGATGGAAGCAATCGTTGCGGTGGCGATGACTGTCGCAATGGCAGCAGGTGTCAGAGGAATGCCGTAAGCCTGTGCAATGAAGACAACTGCTACACCCTGCATGATGGAAGTACCGTCCATATTGATGGTGGCACCCAGAGGGATCGTAAAGGACGAAATCTGCTTGGAGACACCAATCTTTTTATATAAAGTATCGATGGACAGCGGGATCGTCGCATTACTGGTGGAAGTGGAGAAGGCAAAGGTCATGACCGGGAAGAATTTTTTAATGAACTTAAAAGGATTCAACCGGGTGAAAAGGAACAGCATGACCTGATATACCACGAAACACTGTACTGCCAGCGCCAGAATAACGCTTCCCATATATTTCAGCATGGGAACGAAAGCGTCGAAGCCGATTCCTGCGAAGGTCTTGGCAATCAGACAGAAGACGCCGAGGGGGGCAGCCTTCATGACAGAGATCGTCATTTCCATCATGATATCATTGAACTGACTGAAAAAGTTCGCCACGGTGGAGACCCGATTGCCCATGGCAGCCAGCAGAATACCGACAAACAAAGCAAAGAAAATGATTGGCAGCATATCTCCAGCAGACAGAGAGGTAAAAATATTTTTCGGAATAATATTCAGCAAGGTCTCAGCAAAGTCTACCTCCGTGGTGGCAACCTCGGCAGCATCCTCCGGCAGTGAGATATTCAGGCCCACACCGGGATTGATCAGACTGGCGACACCTAGAGCCACGCAGATGGCCAGAGCAGTGGTGCAGAGGTAGAACAGGATCGTTTTCACACCGACGGTTCCCAAAGTCTTTGTATCACCGATGGCCATGGCTCCGCAGACGAGGGAGCAGAACACCAGAGGAACTACCAGCATCTGCATCAGGCGGATAAAGCCATTGCCCAGCACATAGAGAATTCCGTTGATCAGGATGGTATCCCTAAAGTAACTTTCCGGCATATAATAGTGGATCAGTACACCACATACCGCACCGGTCAGAAGGGCGATAAAAATTTTGGTGGATAAACCTAATTTCTTTTTTTCTGTTTTCTTTTCGGTTCCACGTTTTTCCACTATTCCAGTCCTCCTGTTTCTTTCATGTAGGCGGCTAAAGTTTCTTTCCAGTTGTCGGGTTCCTCGATTCCGTTGAGACGCAGCATCATATTATCCAACACAGAATATTTCTCCGGAGCCCCTTCTTTTACCGTGACGGTAAGCTGATCCTCTTTTCCGGCGAGGCGCAGGATTTCCTTCGCAAATTCCAGACGGGTGCAGGAACCGCCGCTGCATACGGCATGGTAGATGCCGTAATGGTCGTTGTCAATGAAGAATTTTACCACCCGGGCCAGTTCCGCGGCAGAGGTGGGAACGGCGCGGTCATTGTTCCACAACTCCAAGGTGGATACTTTGGGGTCAGCGGCAGCTTCCAGGATTTCGTTCAGGAAATCCTTGCCGATGCCATAGATCCAGGAACTGCGGATAATGACATACCGGGTCATCAGCTGGGTAACGAATTTCTCTCCGGCATATTTGGATTTGGCAAAAAGCCCCACGGGGTTCACATCATCGAATTCATTATAGGGTGTGTCGGATACGTTGGAAAATACATCATCCGTGGAGATCTGGATGAGCTTTGCCTGAATGCTCTCCGCAGCCTGGGCCAGATTCCTGGCGCCGACGGCATTTACCTTGTAAGCCATATCTGTCTCCGGCTGCTCCGCAGCGGAGGAGGGATGATATCCGGCACAGTTGATGACCACGTCAGGACGGTTGCGGTGCATGAACAGGGAAACTGCATGTTCATCCGTGATATCCAGCTCATCCTTATCGGTCTCGTATAATTCATATTCCATCATGTCTAACAACCTGATCAACGCCTGTCCCATGTGACCGAGGGAACCGACGATCCATATTTTTTTCATTGTATACCTCCTTTATTTTATATAATGTTGGGTTTTGTAGAAATGATCAAGAAAACATCTGGGAACAGTATAGCATACGATACCGTGCGAAAGAAAGCACAAAAGAGAAGTGAGAATATATCCGGTCTATAGTCAGGGGAATAGTCTGATAAATTGCCGATGGTGGGGTTCATCGTATGCGTTTTCCACAACGGCGATATCATGATGGAGGGTTCGAAGGAGATGGCAGTGTACAAACTGCCAATATAAAAAGAAGAGAAACAAAAACAGAATCGTAAACTTGTATAGATAAAAAGGTGTAATTTAGAAATTTATATTCATAGTGCATAAAAAACCCCCTTCAATAAGAAAGATAGTCCCCTTATCTTTGAAGGGGGCTTTTGCTATACTGTTAACATAAAGTTAAGGGGAACGCAAAAAACAGCTAAAATTAGCCTATTTATTAATGGAAGGGAAGGACGAAGAGAAGGTATGAGTGAAAAAGAAGTCATAGTATCCATGAAGGATATATGCAAAAGCTTCCCGGGAGTAAAAGCACTGGATCATGTACAGTTTGAATTGCGATCCGGAGAAGTCATGGCCCTGTTGGGAGAGAATGGCGCCGGCAAGAGTACGCTGATGAAGATTCTGAGCGGTGTGTATACCAGAGACAGTGGAAGCTTGGAAATATTTGGCAAGGAGTATGGGGATCTGACACCGAAACAGGCACAGGAAGCCGGAGTTGCTATTATCCATCAGGAACTGAATATGTGTAAGCACCTGTCCGTAGCAGAGAACATGTTCTTAGGCAGGGAGAAGACAAAAGGTATTGTATTGGCAAACGGTGATATGGAAGCGGAAGCCTCCCGGATATTAAATGATCTGAAGATCGATATTGACCCAAAGCAGGTTGTGGGAGACCTGCCGGTATCCAAACAGCAGATGGTAGAGATCGCCAAGGCATTGTCAGTCAACGCCAGGATCCTTATCATGGATGAGCCCACTTCCGCACTGACGGCGAAGGAGATCGATGATCTGTTCCGTATTATTAAGGATCTGCGGGCCAAGGGCTGCGGTATTGTATACATATCCCACAGACTGGAAGAACTGCAGCATATTGTGGATCGGGTAACGATCATGAGAGACGGACAGTATATCACCTCCATGAATTTCAAGGACACCACGATGGATCAGATCATTGCCAATATGGTAGGAAGAGAGATCAAGGAGCAGTTCCCCAGAGTAGCCTGTGAAAAAGGAAAAAAGATTCTGGAAGTCAAAGGCTTAAACGCAGGCCGTATGGTGAGAGACATCAACTTCTCACTGTATGAAGGCGAGATCGTAGGCTTTGCGGGACTGATGGGTGCCGGAAGAACAGAGACAACACGGGCAATCTTTGGAGTGGATGCGAAGGACAGCGGAGAGATCATTCTGGAAGGTGAGACATTAAAGATCACGAACCCCAACGATGCGATCCGGGCAGGAATCGTATTGGCGCCGGAGGACCGGAAAAAAGACGGACTGTGCACCAAGCTAAGTATCCGACATAATATCGCATTACCGAATCTGGATATTCTCTGCAACAAACTGGGAGTTGTCAGCAGTAAAAAAGAAGATCAGATGTGTGATGAAGCAGTGAAAAATCTGAAGATCAAAACACCGAATGTGGATATCAACGCCGGCAATTTATCCGGTGGTAACCAGCAAAAGGTAGTTGTGGGAAAATGGCTGGCACGGAATTCCAAAGTCGTTATCTTCGATGAACCCACCAGAGGAATCGATGTGGCGGCAAAGGTCGAGATCTACAACCTCATGAACGAACTGAAGAAACAGGGAATTGCCGTTATGTTTGTATCATCGGAAATGCCCGAAGTCATGGGAATCGCCGACCGCATCATTGTAATGTGCGACGGAAGGATCACAGGAGAAGTAGATGCCAGAACCACAACGCAGAATGAGATCCTGACTCTGGCAACACAATTCGAGAAAAAGATCGCAGCCAACGCTTAAACTATAACCATAAGAAAGGTAAAAATATCATTATGAAAAAGCAAAGTCCGCTGAAAAAAATTCTTGCGATCAGAGGAATGGGAGGAGCGCTTACCGCTTTTGCCGGTCTGATCATCATCTATATCGCTTTCGGTATTATCAATCCGGCCGTTTTCTCCGGTCAGAATGTAATGAATCTGTTACGATCCATGTCAAAATATCTGATCATCGGTATCGGACAGAGCTATGTACTGATTACCGGTAACATTGATCTGTCCATCGGATCCGTCGTAGGTATGAGTGCCATGATCGCAGCAACCCTGATGACTATGGGAGTAAATCCGGTACTGGCTATCCTGATCACCTTTGTCTGCTGTATGATCATCGGTGTGCTCAACGGAATTCTGGTAGGAAAATGGAAACTGCCGCCTTTCATTGCAACGCTGGGTACCATGTTCGTAGCAAGAGGCGTGGCTTACATGGTAAATGGCAACCGTAACACCGATGCCATTGCATCCGGTGTCGGCAAGGAAGCCGGAGAGACTTTCCAGAATATTTTCTACTATGGTAAGACACTGGGTGTTTATAACACCTTCTGGATCGCAATTATTATCTTTATCGTATTTTTCTTCCTGCTGTCCAAGACACGTACCGGCAGACATATCTATGCCATCGGTTCCAATGTGGATGCAGCAAAGTTATCCGGTGTCAGTGTAGTCAAGACCACCACCAAGACCTATCTGGTCAGCGCATTCTGCTCTTTTGTTGTAGGCCTGATCCTCTGCGGCCAGGCAGGAATGGGTAACATGGAAGCCGGCAATATGTACGAGATGTACGCAGTAGCCGCAGGTGTTATCGGCGGTATCTCTCCTCTGGGAGGAACGGGACTTCTGCTGGGAACTCTGGCAGGTGCTTCCGTATGGCAGACATTGGAAAACGGCCTGAATATGATCGGCGCCCAGGTAGGTATCCAGAGACTGGTCATCGGTATCATCGTAGTATTTGCAGTACTTCTGGATGTCGTAGTAAGAAATGGTGTATTTAAGAAGAAACCGGCTAAGAATTAGACATCGATTAAGATGCTAAGATAAATCAATGAACACTTTTAAGGAGGGTTTACAAAATGAAAAAGGTATTATCAGTAGCATGTGCATTATGCATGACAACAGCAATGCTGGCCGGATGCGGCAACAGCAACAATGCGGGAACTGCAGCCACCGGTG
This sequence comes from uncultured Acetatifactor sp., assembly GCA_934436435.1. Lineage (GTDB taxonomy): Bacteria > Bacillota > Clostridia > Lachnospirales > Lachnospiraceae > Acetatifactor. The sequence goes on from CAKSAN010000013.1 coordinate 88,236, forward strand.
AAGCACAGAGCAGTGCAGCAGCCAGCACAGAGCAGGCAGCAGCTCCTGCAGACGCAGGAACCACCGCAGGATCCGATACCCTGATCGCTCTGATCACCATGGATTCTCTGGATCAGCACTGGGTAACTTTAAATGAGGGCGCACAAAAAGCAGCCGCAGAACTGGGTGTAACCGTTCAGTTCATGGCTCCCAATACCAAGGATGATGCACAGCAGATCGAGTGTGTCAATAATGCAGTCAGTGCAGGCGCACAGGCTATTATCGTAGCAGCCAACGGCCCTGACGCTATCTCTTCCGCATTGAGAGAGGCAGCCGATGCAGGCGTTAAGCTGATCTACGTTGACTCCCCCGCAAACGTGGATGCAGAGGCTACTTTCTCCACCGACAACAATGCAGCAGGTAAGACCGCAGGCGAAGAAATGAAGAAGGCACTGGCAGATGCGGGTGTGACCAGCGGCTCCATCGGTATCATCAACGTAAATGCAGCAACCGATTCCTGTGTCATGAGAGAAGAAGGCTTCCGTTCTGCTTTCGAAGGAACCGATTTCGAACTTCTGGAGACCCAGTACGGCGAAGGTGATGCAGCAAAATCCCAGAGTATCGCAGAGAACTATATTACACAGGGCGTTGTAGGTATCTTCGGATGTAACGAAGGTTCCACCACCGGTGCCGGCAACGCTATCAAGGCTTCCGGCAAGGACAATGTGATCGGTGTCGGCTTCGATAAGTCCGATGCAATCCTGGGTCTGATCGATGACGGCTACCTTCTGTGCACCATGGCTCAGAACCCCGACGTTATGGGTTACGAGGGCGTTAAGGCAGCAGTGAAGGCCATCAACGGCGAGGATCTCGGCGGTGTGGTAACAGATACCGGAGTATCCGTTCTGACCAAATAATGGCAGGTAACATCTTTTCTCTTCTATAAATATAAAAGTTCAACAGGAATATCCGTAACCGGCGGTATTCCTGTTGAATTGTATTTAGACAGGTGTTAAAATAAAGTTATATTTATGGGAAAAAAGACTAAAAAACGGGGCTAAAAAATATGTGGAAGGTAATGATCGTAGATGATGAAAAGCTGATCTGCAAGCTTGTTCAGGCACTGGTCGAATGGGACAAACTGGGGATGCAGATGGCGGCGCAGGCGGAAAATGCCATACAGGCACTGGATATGCTGCAACAATACAGGCCGGATATTCTGATTACGGATATCCGTATGCCCGGAATGGACGGACTGGAACTGATCCGGAATGCGAAGAAAATATGTCCGGAGCTGGAGATCATCATTATCAGCGGATATGCGCACTTTGAATACGCAAGAAATGCGCTTTCTCTGGGTGTAGGGAATTACCTTTTAAAACCGATCAAACAGGAAGAATTAAACGCAACGCTGCAAAAGATCGGTGAGCGGCTGGAAGAAAAGAAAAATGCGCAGAGCATGGAAATGGCCGGACGCAGAGCAAATGAGAGCGATGTCAATCGTCTTCGTCATGCACTGCTAAAAGATCTGGTGGAAGGGGCCTATAATCCAACTGCGGAACAATTACAGGAAAATTATTATTTTAAGGCAGAAGCGGATTGCTATCAGGCGGTAGTTGTGAAAGCCGGATACCGGATGGAGCAGATCAGTCCGGCGGCATTGACGGTGATTCGCGAAAAAACAAAAGAATTGTTTTATAACTGTTTATCCAGGAGCTGTACGGATTGCCTTTTCGACTATGTGAAGGATTCCGGCTACGGTATTTTGAACTTTGCCGGAAAAGATAGGGATACGATACGAAATCAGCTGTTGGAATTTTTACGGCAGATGGAAGCCAACCGCCAGATGCTGGGACCGGTGAGATTTTCTCTTGCTGTCGGTGGTGTGGTGGAAGATGCGGAGCAGCTGACGGCATCCATACGGAAAGCGGAACTGGCCATTCGTGAGAGGATCGTGGAAGGCTGGGGAAGGCTGTTGGAGGAAGTTCCTCCGGCATCCGGATTATCCGTGCAGGATATTCTGGACCGCTATTGTAAGGAAATGGAGCATGCCATAGAAGTTCTGGATCCCGCAGAGGCTCATAAGTGCGGGGAAGAGTTAAAAAATACCGTAATAAATGTACCGGATGTCAGAGGACGGGAGATCCAGGAGATCGTGCTGGCGGCAGGCAGATTTTTTATGGTACGGGTAAAAGCTACATCTACGGCTGCATTTGAAGAAAAATGCAGCCACTGCGGCTCTGCGGAAGAATTGTTCCGGGAATTGTCAACCTTGCAGGAAGAACTGATGGCGGAAGCATTGGAAGCCAGACAGGGAGAGACTTCCCGACCGATCCGCCAGGCCAAACAGTATGTACATAAACACTATGCGGAAAATATAACGTTGGAGGAAGTATGCGAACACGTAGGATTCAGCGTGGCATATTTCAGCGCCCTGTTCAAGAAGGAGACCGGAGAAGGCTTTGCAAAATATCTGACACGGGTAAGAATGGAGGAGGCCAAGAACCTGTTGCGGGATACCGGATTATCGGTGGCAGAGATCTGTGAAAAGGTAGGATATAACGACAGAAAACATTTTACCCATACGTTCCATAAGATCACCGGAGTGAATCCGGCAGAGTATCGCAAATTGTACGGCTGAGAGGGGAGAAGGCATGAGACAGGGAAAACTGCGTTATCTGACATATCGCACGTTGTGTATCTGGGGTGTTATGATCCTGCTTTTGACCGTACTGTTGGGGGATCTTCTGTATCGAAAAATGCAGGGAGAGAAGATCGGATGGTTTTTCATTATTATTGGAGTCTGCCTGCTGGTATTTTGTGTCTGGTATGCTGTTGTGGAGATCTGGCTGCCTTATCGGCGGATCGGAAAGAGGATCGGGCTTTTTCTGGACGGTTATACCACCAGCAATCTGGTGGGGGAGGATGGAATCCATATTTCTCCGGAACTGGAGGGGCTGGTCAGCAAAATGCAATACCTGATGCAGTCACAGGAAATGTTGAATCTCAATAAGAGGCAGGCGCAGTATCTTGCCTTGCAGAATCAGATCAACCCACATTTCCTGTACAATACATTGGAGAGTATCCGCAGCGAAGCGCTGACTGCCGGGCTGGTAAGCGTGGCGGATATGACGGAGGCGCTGGCCACCTTTTTCCGCTATACCATCAGCAAAGTGGAAAATCTGGTATCCGTGGAGGAAGAACTGCAAAACTGTATGACCTACTTTAAGATTCAGCAGTATCGTTTCGGAGAGAGATTGCAGCTTTCCGTAGAATGTGATCCCGAGGAAAAAGCAGCGATTTACAGCTGTCGTATCCCCAAACTGACCTTGCAGCCGATCTTGGAAAATAGTATCATTCATGGTACAGAGTGCAAACTGGGAACGGGACATATCCGGATCCTACTGGAAATGACGGAAAGCTGTCTGCTTCTGTGTATCTCGGATGACGGCAACGGTATGGAAGAGCGAAAGGTTGCGGACATCAACGAGAGACTGCAAAAAAGCGGCGGGATTCTGGCGACCGGAGAGTCCGAGACCAAGGGCGGAATTGCGCTGGTCAATGTCAATAACCGGATTCATCTGCTCTTCGGAGAGGAATACGGGATCCATGTGTATTCCATGCCGGAGATCGGAACGGATGTGAAGATACGGATTCCCGCGATCTACAGTGACCGGAATCTGATCCATACAGAAGAAAGGCAGGAGAACTACCGTTGATCAGGGAAGTACTGCGGATGGAGAAGGTGACCTACAGGGAGCAGGGAAGAATTCTCCTGGAAAACTTTAATATTACGGTACGAAAAGGGGAAGTATTCGGTCTGATCCCGGTCAATCATTATGGAATGGATGCTTTCCTGAAGCTTTTGCAGCAAAACCTGCCGCTGCATTACGGATATGTCTATTATCGGGAAAAACTGGTCAACCAATGGCAGAGACCGCATAACCGGACCAACCGCATCAGCATCATCCGTAATAAGAGCAGCCTGGCTGAGGATCTGACGGTAGTGGACAATATTTTCGTGTTGCGCAGAGGATTCCACAAGTACCTGATCCAGTCGGGAATGCTGGAACAGCAGTTGCAGCCGTTTCTGAAGGAGATCGGGGTTGCCATTCCGGCCAAAGCCTATGTAAGTGAACTGACGGTATTTCAGAAGTTTGTAACAGAGCTTCTGAAGGCGGTAGTGGCGGGAAGCCGCCTGATTGTGCTGGAAAATATCAGTACCTTTATCAGTGAGAGTGAACTGGAGGAACTGCACAGGATCATTCGTCTGTATGCAAACAAGGGCATTTCTTTTATTTATATTACAGCGCATTTTGAGGAGGCTACCTATCTCTGTGACCGGATGGCATTGATGGTCAATGCACAGATCATCAAAACATTTCAGAGTGGAGATCCGATTCCGGAGACTTTCCCGTTACAGAGCGTGGAAGAGTACGACAGATGGGTGCGCTCCCAGTTCCGGCAGAGGGATGCGGAGCAGGACAGGCAGTCGGTGCTGATCATGGAAAATGTCCGGTACGGAAGGCTGCAGGATGTGACCCTCCGGATCGCAGTGGGGGAGTGTGTGGTATTGCAGGATCTGGATAACCATTGCATATCGGATTTTATTGACCTGTTTCAGGGAGAACCTCCCGAAGCGGGAAGATTCTGTCTTGCGGAGGAAAAGAGGAAATCTCCGGAGAACAGAGATCTGGCAGTGATCCAGGAACTACCCACGGAGACCATGCTGTTTTCCCATATGAGTTACTTCGATAATCTGTGCTTTACCATGGATCATCGCATCCGGGGAGTGTGGAGCCAGTCCGGGATTCGACGGAGCATCCGGGAAGAGCAGAAGGATTTGTTGGGAGAGGATGTGTTTGATACCCCGGTCAGGGATCTGACCAGGCAGCAGAAATATGATCTGGTATATACAAGAGTTTTATTGCAGCATCCGCAGGTGGTATTATGTGTACAGCCGTTTAAAAATGCGGAAGTATCGGTACGTAGCCATATATGGGAGCTGATGGAGCGGTTTTTGAAGAAGAATATTGCGGTAGTGATTCTGGCGGTAAATCTGGCGGATTCTCTGGCACTGGCAGACCGGCTGGTGCGGATCCGGGACGGCCGGATACAGGAGATTTTTGCACAGAAAGACTTTTCGAAACTGCCCGAGCATACGCCATGGCTGCATTTATATCAAAAAAATTACGGAAGTCATTCGGAAGATACTTAGGCTTGAAAACAATGAGAAGGGAAGGAACAACTATGAGACTGGGAGCATTAGAAGCAGGCGGAACCAAAATGGTCTGCGCCATTGGAGACGAAACAGGTAAAATATATGAGCAGGTGTCGATCCCCACGACGACACCGGAGGAAACCATTCCGAAGCTGGTGGCATATTTTCGGGATAAACAGATAGAGGCGTTGGGGATCGCCAGTTTTGGACCGGTAGAACTGGATCCTGCTTCTGAAAAATATGGTTATATTACGACGACATCAAAGCTTGCCTGGAGAAATTATGATTTTCTGGGCAACATGAAGGCAGCGTTACATTGCCCTATGGGATTTGATACCGATGTAAACGGTTCGGTACTGGGTGAGGTTACCTTTGGACAGGCAAAGGGTAAAAACTGTGTTATGTATCTGACGGTAGGAACCGGGATCGGAGCAGGTGTATATATGGATGGAAAATTGTTGCATGGCATGCTGCACCCGGAGGCAGGACATATCCTGATTACAAAACGGGATACGGATCATTATGAGGGAAAATGTCCTTATCATGGGAACCGTTGTCTGGAAGGAATGGCAGCGGGTCCGGCCATAGAAGCCAGATGGGGCAAAAAAGCAGTGGAACTGGCAGATTGTCCGGAAGTATGGGATCTGGAGGCAGACTACCTTGCGCAGGCATTGACAAATTATGTGATGGTACTTTCTCCGGAAATGATCATTCTCGGAGGCGGTGTCATGCATCAGGAGCAACTATTCCCATTAATACGCAAAAAGCTGATTACCTATATCAATGGCTATGTGATAACAGAAGAACTGGAGGATCCGGAGCATTATGTAGTACCTGCGTCATTGCATGATGATCAGGGCATCATGGGATGCCTGGAACTGGCGAGAAGAGCATTGGAGGGATAATCTATGCCTTTATGGAACAAAAGAGCGGTAAGCAGCGGACAAACAGAAGAATCATATAAGGAACAGCTACAATCCTTGAAACAGACTGTCAATAATCTGGGACTGGTATCCGAACAATTTGAAGGTGCGGCAGAGGGGCTGACAGAGTCCTCAGATAAGGTGGGACATGGCGTACAGGTGCTTGCGGAAGGCGCCTCAAAGCAGGAAAAAGATGTATTGCAATGCCGGAAAATAGCCGAGGAATTCACAGCGAAGATCACGGATATGGATCAGGAGACTGCAACTATGCAGACACAGGTTCAGCAGATGCAGCAACAGAGTGATCTTGGCAGACAAAGAGTGGAACATCTGGGGAAAACACAGGAAAAACTCAAAGGTTCCATGGATACGATCACAGAAGAGATTCGTACGCTTCTGGATAAAAATGCAAAGATTGAATCTGTCACAAGTGTTCTCTATAGTGTTGCCAAGCAGACGAATCTGCTGTCTTTAAATGCATCCATCGAGGCTGCCAGAGCCGGGGAAGCCGGAAGAGGATTTGCTCATGTGGCATATGAAGTACGAAAATTGTCGGAGGAATGTCATAAGGCAAGTCAGAGTATCAATGCATCCATTCAGGAGATTGTAGGTTCGTTATCAAAACTGAAAGAGATCATGGAGGAATCCGATGCAGCTTTTGAAGCACAGAAAACTGCGGTAGGGGATACAATCTCTTCCTTTGAAAATATAAATCACAGTGTGAAAGAACTGGCAGAAGCGCAGGTCTTTTTCACAGAACGTATGGATGAAGTCAATGGGAAGAAGGAAGAGCTACTGGAAATCATGGAATCTATTGCAACAATCTCCGGTCAGGCATCGGCATCCTCGGAAAACGTGGCAGGAATTACTGCAGAACAGAAGCAGAATGCCAGCCTTATGGGGCATGTATCCGAACGATTGAACAGCGAATTAAATCAGCTGAATGAAATCCTGGCTAATATACCGGTGGATTATGCACCGGTACAGCGCAGGAAAATTGCCATGGTATGGGATCTGGATGATCCTTTCTGGTATCCGGCGACGAAACAGGCCTATCGCACTGCCAAAATTCTGAATTTTGATATTACGGTATTTGCACCTAAGGGAAGAGGAGAAGCAGGAACTCTGGAAATGGTGCATTTTCTGGAAAAGGTGTTGGAGGAGCGTTATGATGGAATCTGTATCTCACCCATTGCGGATCTCAGAGTGGAAAAATTGCTGCAGAAGATGGCAGAGAAGGGTGTGGAGGTGATTTTCATCCTGTCTGCATTTGATAGTGTTCCCTATCGCACACTCATCGGAACTGACAGTTATCAGTGCGGACGGAGTACCGGAGAGGCTGTGAGAGAAGCCTTGGGAGCCGACGGTGCCGTTGGCATTATCAAGTGGAAGGATAACCTCATTGAGACTGTAGAGGACAGATACCACGGTGTTGTAGATGTTCTGAAAGAAAACAGAATTCCTTATTATGATATGACCGGTCCGGGAGAACCTACTGCTGAAGAAGCAACAAAATTAACTGACCGGCTTCTTACGGAGCATCCGGATATCTCTGTACTGTGCGCTACAAATGTAGGATGGGGACTGGCTTTTGCCAGATATCTTAAGTCCAAAGGGAAGAAGGCAAAACTGATAACAGTGGACTTCACGGATGAAGTTGGAGAATTCATGAAGGCCGGCTATGTAGATGCTGCAATTGCGCAGCGTCCGGAGAGCTGGGGATCCATGACACTAGAAAAAATAGAGGCAGTATTTGAAGGACAGAGTATACCCAAAACCATTGACACAGGAACCTATCCGGTAACACCGGCCAATATCAGAATTTATGTGAAGGACTGATCCCGTTTCTTGCGGTATTGCAGCGGCGACATCCGAAAAGAAGCGTGAAAGCTGCGGATAAAATGACTTACATTAGAAAAGCCGGACTGCAGGGCAACCTCTGTAACCGGCAGAGAGGTACTCTCTAACAGATGGCAGGCATGGGTCAGCCTCAGATGCATCAGGTATTGCGTCAGAGTCAGATGAAAGTGTTGCTTAAAATAGCGGGACAAATATTTCTCGGATAAATGAAATTGCTCTGCCAGGGTTTCCAACCGAAGGGGTTCCGTGTAGTTATACTGCAGATAAGTCAGTATCTCACGCTGCATCGGATCGTTCCTTTTGGAGCCCATCGGGTTAATGGTTCCGCAGGAAGCAATTTTTTGGATAAGTGACAACAATAAAATACGTAATCGGAAATGCCCGCCCAATGTATTTGGAAGCTGTCTGACAGACAGGATCTCACGGATGAGAGAAATGATGTCAGGACAGCTTTTTTCATGGGAAAGATTATGATGCAAAAGTAATTCATGGTTACGTAAGGGAAGGAGAAACTCCGTTTCCAATAGATCGTCCGTCTGAAAGGAAATAAATTCCAGTGGGAACAGCAGGGTATGATAGTCTACACCCGGAATTGCGGAACCCATAAAATGAAGCTCACCGGGATTCACAAAGTAGACGGAGCCGCCGGCCGCCTCGTATTCTTCTCCTTCAATGATGATCTTAAGAGAGCCGGAGCAGACATATATGATCTCAACCTCCGGATGCCAGTGGACAGGAATCTGAAAAAAAGCAGGCATATCATGCAGGTGATAACAGCTAAAAGGAAATTCTTTTGTTCCGTGAATGCGTTCTTCTCTTAATTCAGGGTACATAGGCAGGCCTTTCTGTGAAGTGGATCAGGGGATGTTATGGCCAGATTACTATAAAAGTAGAAATAAGTCAATTTTTTGTGGTGAAAATGCAAGTTTTAGGAAAGATAAAGTAGTAATATGTAAAAATTGAAGGGACTATTCGGAATAGTATTATGAATAGTTGTAAAATGAAAATGCAAATTTACAGGAACCGCAGAAAGGATATAAAACATACGATGGAAGGACAGAATAAGTCATTATTTCAATTATTTGTACCACTGTGTCTGGAGACGATCTTTTACATGTTGTCCGGAATGGTGGATACTTTAATGCTTTCTTCTGTGGGAGATCAGGCAGTCGGAGCAGTCGGAACAGCAAATACTTATATCGGTGTGTTCATTATTATGTATTCGGTAGTTTCTATGGGAATGCTGGCTGTGATGACACAGAATATCGGTGCGGGCAGACCGGGGATCGCCTGTCAGGCAAAGACTCTGGGATTATGGTTTAATGGGATCCTGGGTGTTGTGATGTCTGTTTTTTTGTTTTTCTGTTCCGATGGGATTCTGTATGTGGTAGGTATTGCACCGGCATTGAAGGAGCCTGCCGCACAATACCTGCGGATCGTAGGAGGCGGAAGTATACTGAACGCAATGATTCCCATACTGGCAGGATATCTGCGTGCGTTTGGATATACGAAACAGCCCCTGATCGCAACCGTGACAGGTAATATTCTGAACTTTATATTAAATGCCGTGTTTCTGTTTCATTTCCACCTCGGCGTGCAGGGAGTTGCATCCGCAACAGTGATCTCCAAAGTAGTGAATCTGATATTGATAGTGATCTTTGTACGGCGGCTGATCCCTGCAAAAAAATATTCGGAGAGGGTAAACTCCGGAGAGATTTTGCGGCAGATCATCCGGATCGGATTACCTTCCGCTTTGGAAAATATTATTTATAATGTAGCGATGACACTGGTGATCCGTTTTCTGAACCAGATGGATACAGAGGGAATCAATGTGGCTGCCCGCTCCTATACGGCACAGATCACGAATTTATCCTTTTGTGTGGGAAATGCGCTTGCCCAGGCGAATGCCATTATGACCGGATGGTACATGGGTGCGGGAAAATATGAAATATGTGATAAGCAGACGAAAAAATCTGCGGCGATCGGAGCGGTACTGGCGATGGGAACAGAATTTCTGTTTGCAGTCAGTGCCCCGGTCCTGATCTCTTTTTTCACACAGGATAAGAGTATGGTAGAACTAGTGCAGAAGCTGATGTTTATTGACATTGCCCTGGAAGCCGGACGAGTGACAAATCTGGTATACGGAAATGCACTGAAAACCAGTGGAGATGCTGTATTTCCAGTGATCCTCGGAGCTGTTTTCATGTTTTTGTGTGCAGCGGGAGGAACGTATCTGTTGGGGATACAGCTGCATCTGGCAGTAGTGGGTGCTTATATCGGTCTGACAGCAGATGAATGCTGCCGGGCAGTCGGCATGCTGCTGCGCTGGCGGAGCGGAGCATGGAAGAAAAAGGGATTGATCGAAGATTGATGGAAGTGTAATAACGGAATGTAGCTTTTTTATCTGCCCAAACGTATTATAAGTATAAGGCTTGGAACGAAAGCCTCGTCAGGAAGATACAGGATGGGCATTCTCTTGCTTTTCGTAGCTTATCATAGCATAGCGCATTTTTTACAACTAAAATATTGACAATATGAAAAAATGTGTTATAGTTCTAAATGCAAATGCAACTCATTTGCATTTAGAACAAATATATGATTAAGTATTCATTTGATAAAGAAAGTACGGAAAGGTAAGAGTCATGTCGGAAGTTATTTTAGATACCTTAATAGATAGTATAAAGCTGGTGCCGTTTTTGTTCCTGACCTATCTGGCTATGGAATATCTGGAGCATAAGGCCGGCGAAAAGACCACACATATGGTGCGTAAGGCAGGTAAAATGGGACCGTTGATCGGTGGCGTGGCAGGTGTGCTGCCTCAGTGTGGATTCTCGGCAGCAGCATCCAACTTATATGCAGGCAGGGTGATCACCCTGGGAACACTGATAGCCATTTATCTGTCCACTTCTGATGAGATGCTGCCGATCCTGATTTCGGAGAAAATGGATATCCGCTTTGTACTGGGCGTGCTGGGAGCGAAAGCAGGCATTGGTGCCATAGCCGGATTTGTGATCGATCAGTTGGTCCGGGAGAGGAAGATGCACCCTCATGACCATGTTCACGGGCATGAGGAAAATGATCATGAAGAGGAAGAGCACATTCATGAGATCTGTGAGCATGAGAATTGCCATTGTGGAGAGGATGGCATTTTTCTGTCTGCGGTAAAACATACGCTTCAGATTACCTTTTTCATTATAGTCATTGGATTTGTTCTGAACACAGCACTGCATTTTGTGGGAGAAGATGTTCTGGCCGGCCTGATCCTGAACCGTCCCGTACTGGGACCTGTGCTGGCAGGAGTGGTGGGACTGATCCCCAACTGTGCAGCATCTGTGACCATAACACAATTGTATATCAGTGGTGTGATCAGCCTTGGAGCCATGATGTCCGGATTGCTGGTAGGTGCGGGAGTAGGACTGCTGGTGTTGTTCCGCGTGAATCCGGATAAAAAGGAAAATCTGAAAATCGTGGGAATTTTATATGTGATTGGCGTTTTAGTAGGAATTGTGATAAACTGGCTGTAGGCACGAGCAGTGCCAAAATTGAGAGCTGACTCTTTGACTGCTTGCAGGCATAAGAGGCAGATCCAATTTTGATAGGGCGACGCCCGTCCAGTGAGGGAACGCAGGGCGTTACCGAGCTGAGCAGCACTGCGGATGCCCCGGATCACGATATAAAAGGACAGATATCTATGGAAGAACATAAATGTGAACACAATGATATTTCCTACCCTAAGGGATTGAAATGGACCAAACAGAGAAAATGCGTGTATCAGGTGCTGGAGGAAGCGACCGAGCCCCTCAGCGCTGTACAGATTTACAATCGTATTGAGAAAGAACACGAAGGCAGTGATTATGCTGTATCCACGATCTACCGGATCCTGGCAACATTTGAAGAACACGGCATGGTAGAGAAGACAACGTTTATGGGAGACGGTACCGTAGTATACGAATTGAACCGCGGGGAGCATACCCATTATGCGGTCTGTCTGGAATGTCATAAGCGTATTCCGTTGCCCAGCTGTCCCTTTGCACATGTGCATTTAGAGCAGGATACCGGAGATTTCACTGTCACCGGACACAAATTAGAGCTGTACGGCTACTGCAAAAAGTGCCAGGAAGCCCGTAAAAAACAGTAATTTTACCTATTGTACAAATAAATCAAAAAAAATATATAAATTTTTTTCAAAAAGTACTTGCATTCTTGAAAACCATGTGATAATATATGTCTTGTCGTTGCGGGAGACACAACAACGACACAGAAAATGCACCGCTAGCTCAGTTGGTAGAGCACCTGACTCTTAATCAGGGTGTCCAGGGTTCGAGCCCCTGGCGGTGCACTCGAGAGAATCGTTTTTGGAGACATAGGAGCTCCGGGGACGGTTCTTTTTTTGCATAGATATGCTGTGAGGAGATTTCATATGACTGCGATATTTGATACTCATGCGCATTATGACGATGACGCATTTAACGAAGACAGGGAACAGCTTCTGGCAGCGCTGCCGGAACAGGGGATCGCCCGGGTGGTGGATGTAGGCGCGAGCCTGGCATCCTGCCGGAAAGTGCTGGAACTGATGGAATGGTACGATTACATCTACGGAGCCATCGGAGTGCATCCCAGCGAGACTGCGGAACTGGACGAGGAATCCTATTTCTGGCTGAAGGAACAGTGCCAGAAGGAGAAATGTCTGGCGGTGGGAGAAATCGGACTGGATTATTACTGGCCGGAGCCGGACCACGAGATCCAGAAAAAGTGGTTCCTGCGACAGCTGGATCTGGCGAGAGAACTGCGCAAGCCTGTTATTATCCACTCCCGGGATGCGGCAAAGGACACCGTAGACCTCATGACAGAAGCACACGCAGAGGAGATTGGCGGCGTGATCCATTGCTATTCCTATACGAAGGAAACGGCAAAGATCTTCTTGGATATGGGATTCTACTTCGGTATTGGCGGTGTACTGACCTTTAAAAATGCGAAGAAGTTGAAGGAAGCGGTAGAGTACATTCCCATGGATCGTATCGTGCTGGAGACGGATTGCCCGTATCTGGCACCGGAACCGAATCGCGGCAAACGCAACAGCTCCCTGAACATTCCCTATGTGATCGCTGCTATGGCACAGATCAAGGGAATCACAGAGGAAGAAGTGCGTAAGGCGGCATGGGACAATTCACTTAGGCTGTATCATATGGAAAAATAGATGGTCAGCGGATAAAGAGGTATGATTGGTGGGGAATCTATAGTAATAAAAGGTAAACATTATGGAAACAAGTACAACAAAGCAGCTATTTTCAAAAGAAGATCTGAAAAAACTAATCATTCCGCTCTTATTTGAACAGGCACTGGCCATCACCGTGGGCATGGCGGATACCGTCATGATCTCTTCGGCGGGAGAAGCGGCGGTCTCCGGCGTATCCCTGATCGATATGTTCAACAACCTGATTATCAGCGTGCTGGCGGCGCTGGCTACCGGCGGCGCGGTGGTAACCTCCCAGTTCCTCGGGGCAGGGAAGAAAGAGGATGCCTGCAAATCCGCAAAACAGTTGATCGTGTTCTCCGTATGTATTACCATCGGCATTTCGATTGTGGTCATGGTGTTCTGTAACGGCATTATTTCCCTGTTTTTCGGTAAGATCGAAGCGGATGTATTCCACAATGCCGTAATCTACATGATGATCTCCGCGTTGTCCTTCCCGTTTCTGGCCTTGTATAATTCCTGTGCGGCGTTGTTCCGCTCCATGGGCAATTCCAAGATTACATTAAAGGTCTCTGTGGTGGAAAATATCATCAACATCGGAGGAAACGCCTTGGGCGTCTATGTTCTGGGACTGGGTGTGGCCGGTGTGGCGATCCCTTCCCTGATCTCCCGTGCGGTGGCAGGTTTTATCCTGTATCATTTGTTGAAAAATCCGTCCAACGAAGTCCATTTATTAAAAGAAAAATTCCGGATCGACTGGCCGGTGATCCATAAGATTTTTTATATCGGTATTCCCAGCGGCATTGAGAACGGTATTTTCCAGCTGGGACGTGTCATTGTGGTGAGCATTATTGCGGGCTTCGGAACCGTGCAGATTGCCGCCAACGGCGTGGCCAACAGTCTGGACAGCATGGGCTGTATCGTCGGACAGGCCATGAATCTGGCGATGATCACTGTGATCGGACGCTGCGTCGGTGCTGGGGATTCCGGACAGGTGCGGTATTACACGAAAAAGCTGTTGAAGATTACCTACCTGTGTACGTTTGTAGTAAACAGTATCATTCTGCTGTGTCTGCCCTGGATCCTGAAATGCTACGGATTAAGCCCGGAGACCACACAGTTGTCCTACATTCTGGTTATGATCCACAACGGCATGGCAATGTTTTTGTGGCCGGTTTCTTTTGTGCTGCCGAACATGCTCCGTGCCTGCAATGATGTGCGGTTTACCATGGTGCTGTCCATATTTTCCATGTTCGTGTTCCGTATCGGATTCAGTTATATCATCGGTGTACATATGGGTTACGGAGCCATTGGTGTATGGATCGCCATGGTGATGGACTGGATCTTCCGCGTGACCTGTTTTGTAAGCAGATATTTGTCCGGACACTGGATGAAGACAGCCGGGTTAGAGAAGAACAGATAGTAGAGAGCATGATTTTGCTCTCGGACATGTTCATGAATGAACTGTTATGAGATACATTGTACAGTCCCGGGGAGTCTGTTATAATAAAAAACGTCGGAGGAGCGTCTGACAAGGCCTTCCGGAGCGTTACGATAATTGAAAATGAGGAGAGGTATGTAGTATGCAGGTAGTATTGGAAAACAAAGTTTTAAAGGTTACCATCAACAGCTTTGGTGCAGAGCTTGCAAGCATTCGGGGGAAAGCAACAGATACCGAGTATCTGTGGAATGCGGATGCAAAATTCTGGAAGAGAAGTGCACCGGTATTGTTTCCCTTTGTGGGCAGTCTGAAAAATAAGGAATATCAGTATGAGGGAAAGACCTACCCCATGGGACAGCACGGTTTTGCCAGAGATATGGAGTTCGCCGTGGACGTACAGACGGCGACGGAAGCATGGTTTTCCCTGAGGTCTAATGAAGAGACCAAAGCGAAGTATCCATTCGAGTTTATTTTAAAAGTAGGTTATGAATTAGAAGGAAAAGATCTGAAAGTTATCTGGCAGGTAGAGAATCCGGATACGAAAGAACTGTATTTTTCCATCGGAGGACACCCGGCATTTATGTGCCCTGTGGATGAGAAGGGAAAGCAGTCAGAGTATTATTTCAAGTTTGATGCCAGCAAGGACCTGACTTATGGACTGATCGCAGATGACGGACAGGGTCTGCTGGGATCGGAAGAGGATGTATTACCGGTGGCAGAGGATGGTTATGCACAGATCACAGAGCACTTATTTGATCGGGATGCCCTGATCGTGGAGAACCATCAGGCTTCCGCAGTGAGCCTGTGTACGCCGGACAAAAAGCCTTACCTCACCGTAAGCTTTGATGCGCCGTTATTCGGCCTGTGGTCTCCCGCAGGCAAGGGAGCACCGTTTATCTGCATCGAGCCCTGGTACGGCAGATGTGACCGGACTACCTTTGACGGCAGTCTGGAGCAGCGGGAGTATGGCAATACTTTGCTGGCAGGCGAGGTATTCCGTAAGGAGTATACCATTACCGTAGAATAATTTTGTAATTTGGGATCCTTCTGTGCCGGAAATAATGGGCACAGGAGGATTTTTTGCGTTTTCCGGTATCAGAGTAAATAGAACTATAGTAAAAACAGCAGCGATACCTGACATATCGCTGCTGTTTTTAGTGCTTTATCTTATAAATTATCGTGTTCCTTGTAATGAAAATTCGGGATATGCTCCCATCTGTCCCGGAAATAATGGGCGATCAGCTTCGGACGGCGGTCTCTGGTAAAGATGCCTTTCCGGTTGCCGTCTGCACGCATACAGCCCTGCAAGGTGGCGTAATCAGCAAAGTTCCAGGCCTGTTCTCCAATAAAGAAGTCTCTTCCATCGAAGGCTTTGCTGTACATCTTATAAAGTTCTACCTGAAATTCCTCGCTCCACATTTCCGGCGCACAGTTGTGAAGCCCGGCGAGGGTATCGGCACCGTATTCCGTCATCATCACAGGTTTGTCGATCTTTTCCCAGAAGTCCAGCTCCATATTCCAGGCATAGGAGGCGGCCTCCAGATCGCCGGATAAGTTGTACCAGCCGTAATAGCGGTTCAGGCAGACCACATCCATGGTTCTGGTGACGATGTCTTTTTCGTAATTATTCTGGCAGCAGACAAAGGTCACCGGGCGGTTCTGCGGATCCAGGCTGTGGGTAAATTCATAGAGGGAATGCCAGTAATCATAGGCGGATTCCGGGAAATGCTCGGTATCCGGCTCATTTCCCATGGACCACATAACCACGCAGGGATGATTTTTGTCCCGCTCGATCAGATCCCGCAGAACCTGTTCATGATGCTCTCTTATGGGAAATGTCTTATAAGGATCGCAGTTCTCTCCGGCGCCGATGCCCACCGCAGGAGTCTCGTCAATAATAACGATGCCCTCCCGGTCGCAGAGCCGGTAGATCTCCTCTGCATAGGGGTAGTGACTGGTGCGGAAGGAGTTGGCATGGATCCAGTGCAGAAGATGGATGTCTTTTACATCAAGGCAGAGATCCAGTCCTCTTCCACGGAAAAAGGAATCCTCATGCTTGCTGAAGCCTTTGAAATAAAAAGGCCTGCCGTTGATCAAAAACTGCGTTCCCTTCACCTCTACGGTACGGAAGCCGAATTCCTCCGTGTAGCAGTCATCCCCGTAATGGACTTCGGCCTTGTACAGGTAAGGAGTGCCGGGATAGGGCTCCCAGAGATGGACCTGCGGAACCTGGAGCTCCCCTTTCCGCCCGGTGGCTTCCGCCTTGTAGTTTCCTTCTGCGTCTGTTATTTTCAAAGTGACAGGAGCGTTATTATCAGCACCCGCCGTCAGAATCTCATAATTTAAGACACCGGTGTCACCATCGAGGGACGGTACCAGAGTGATGTCTTTGATGTAAGAGGCTGGAGTGCTGTAAAGGCGAACCGGCCGGTTGATGCCTGCAAAATTAAAGAAATCAAAATTCGGCAGATTCTGTTTCTTCCGCCATATTTTTGCGGCTTCCACACTGGGAATGCCGGGATTGTCCGAGCCGAAGAAAGCGATATTGCCTTCATTACCGATGGGCAGGGTGTTGTGGCTGATCCGGTTGTCCACGGCGACGCCGATGATAATACGTCCATCCTCCGGAATCGTATCTGTGATCTCGACTTCAAAGGGAAGAAAACCGCCCTTATGTGTCATGACCAGTTTCCCGTTGAGATAAACTTTGGCGGCATGGGTCACCGCATCGAACCGCAGTACCTGACGTTGTCCACTGTTTCCGCACAAAAAGGCCGGAAGCTCCACGGTTTTCTCGTAATAAGCCCAGCCGTAATGATTCCGGTAAGCCGGGTCATCCTTCTGGTCATTATAAGAGGCCGGAACGCAGATCATCTCCATCTCCTGCGGTGTCACCCAGGTATCTTCCGGTTCCGTCTCATCTCCTAATTTAAATTGCCATACCCCTCCCAGATCGATCAAACTGCGGGAGCGGTTCATGATCGGATATAACATACTAATCCTCTTTTTGCCCTGTGGCCTGTAGTTGCGCTTATTATAGGGCAGGACAGGGGGAAAATCCATGTGATTATTTTCAGGAAGTATGTAATTTTTTATGAATCTGGCATACGAAAAGATAACAAAGCAATAATAAAAAAATGATATTACAATAAAACTCGTAATCACTGCAATGTGAAATTCAATATAAATTTATTGAATATCAATAAAAATATATTGACATTCGTATAATAGAGTGATATGTTAAGGCTACCAGGAAGGAAAGAGGTATAGTGTGAAAAATAAATTTTTTACACGCAAATTTGTGCCTGCACAAGGTGCTGAAGCACCTGAAAGTCTGCAGGTTATTGAAAGGTATGGGAATAGCTATGGAGAAAAAAGAGTTGTCGGAAAAGGAGCTGCGGGAGAAGAAGTTTACTCTGGCAAAGGGTACGAAGTATCTACTGGATTTTATGTTCTATAGTGGGATTCTGGTGACAATAAGTCTGCCGTTCAGTCTCAAATACATAGGAAAGTATCTGGAGGCAGTGGAAGAGAATTACCTCCCGGCGGTGATCATATTTGCAATTCTGGGAGTGCTGGCGCTGTTACTGGTCAATGAGCTGCGGAAGATGTTCCGCACAGTGCTGGCGGAGAATTGCTTTGTGCCGGAAAATGTGGCGAGCCTTCGGAGAATGGGAGACTTAAGCTTTTTTATCGCGGCCATGAGTGCCGTAAGATGCGTGGTGTACCTGACCATCGCCATGCTGGTGATCATTCTGGTATTCATCATCGCAGGCATGTTCAGCAAAGTACTGTCCATGGTATTTGAAGAAGCCGTGCGCTACAAGGAAGAAAACGACCTCACCATTTAGACAGAAAACAGAAAGGCAGCAATTATGGGAATCATTGTAAATCTGGATGTAATGATGGCAAAACGGAAGATCAGTTTGACGGAACTGGCGAATCAGGTGGATCTGACCCAGGCCAATCTGTCCATCCTGAAAAATAATAAAGCAAAAGCCATACGTTTCTCTACACTGGAATCCATCTGTGAGGTGCTGCATTGTCAGCCGGGAGACATTCTGGAGTACGTAGAAGACACGAAAGAAGAGGAAAATAAATAAATCCTGAGAGGGGGAGATCACAATGCAGGAAAATACAGTCGCACAGGAAACAAATTCAGTAAATCAGGGACAGATCTCCGGGCAGAACGTAGTCCGGGTGGTGGAACAGCCGGAAACTGTCTGGACAAAACGTAGGAAGGAACACTTTAATTTTTTCGGACCGGTGACTTTTCTCTATGCCGTATTCTATGCATTTTGCATGTTTCATAACGGGTCGGGGATCACCTTCCCTTTTTTTCTCGCAGGCACTTTACTGTATTTTGTCTTCTCGCTGTCAAAACTGGAGATTACCTTGAAAAAAGGAAGCGCCTTTTACATGATCAGCATTCTGCTGCTGGGGGTGTCAACCTTCTGCACCGACGGATGGGCGATCATCAGCCTGAATAAGCTGGCGGTGTTTCTGCTGGTAATGTGTCTGCTGCTGAATCAATATTTTGATACGAAAAAGTGGAATCTGGGAAAATATATGGGAAGCATCTGCCAGCTGATCGTTATGAGCTTCGGCGAACTGGGCAAGCCTTTCTCCGATGGAAAGGCTTATTTTCAGCAAAAGGGAAAGATCAATAAAAAAGTATGGTACGGACTGCTGGGAGTAGTGATCGCACTTCCCATTCTGCTCATCGCCGCCGGATTGTTAAGCTCCGCTGATGCGGTGTTCCGCAAGATGACAATGGATTTCATAAACTGGATCCGTCCGGGCAATATATTCAATGTGGTTTTCCGGGTAACGTTTTTGTTCTTTGCTTCCTATGCACTGACTTCCTACCTGTGTAAGAAAAGCATCCCGGAGGAAGTAAAGGACCGCAGAAAGGGAGAGCCAGTATTGGCAATTACAATTATGTCACTGCTGTCACTTTTATATCTGCTGTTTTCCGGCATCCAGATCTTCGGATTATTCCTTGGGAAAATGCAACTGCCGGAAGGATATACTTACGCACAGTACGCAAGAGAGGGCTTTTTCCAGCTGCTGGCGGTCAGCATTCTGAACCTGATTCTGGTACTGGTGTGCCTCAGCTTTTTCAAGGAAAGCAAGGTGCTGAAAGTGATTATGACAATTATGTCATTATGCACCTTCGTCATGATCGCATCCAGTGTGATGCGTATGATCATTTACATCCGGTATTATTATCTGACATTCCTGCGGATTTTTGTTCTGTGGATGCTGGTGGTATTATTCATAATGTTTATTGGAGTACTGATTAATATTTACAGAGAAAGTTTTCCGCTGTTTCGGTATGGCGTGGTTGTGGTGACGATTCTGTATCTGGCATTGTCCTTCAGCCATCCCGATTATATCATTGCCCGGGTGAATATTGCCAATGCGCCCGGCGCGGACGGTACAGGCTGGGAAGAATCCGTGGCACAGGATTACGGGGATGACTTTTTTGCCGGACCGTTTTTCCGGGGATCGGAATACAATGACTTCTCTTATCTGAGTGATCTCAGTGCGGATGCGGCTCCAGTCATAATCCCTTATATGGAAAGTCTGGATTATGATTTCAGAGCTTACGGATTGGAGGATCCTTTAGATATTATGGACAGTTCTCATTGGTTAGGTAGTTATCAGCAGAAAGGATTCGGCTATTATTATCTGGAACAAATCAAAGGTGATTTGGAGGAACTGTCACCGCGGACATTTAATATATCCAGATATATGGCATTAAAACAGATAGAGGCAAGAGTCGATGGAAAATAAAGAAAGTAATACGGAAAAAATAAGGTTTTACAAAAAGCATCCGGTACTGACTGCATGGTTGATCTCAGTAATTGCGGCATTACCTGTGTCTTATTCCATGCTGATGGTTGCGGGAAGTCTGTCAGGCAGAGAACTGGCAGCAATGATGGTCACCATTGTGCTCTGGAATTTCGTCATTGGAAGTGTGGCAGTATTTCCCATTGCATTGGCAATCTGCGAGTTGATCAGCCTCATAGCTGTGAAAAGACAGCGTCCGATACAGGGAACCTGGCTGGTGGATCTGTATGTGTTCGGACTGGGACCCTTCTGTGAGATACTTTATCTGGGGCTTTTGGGGAATATGACGAATTATGACTGGGAGGTACAGCTGTCAAATGCGGAGAAGCATACGCCGATCTACACCGGTGCAGCAGCGACGGTAGTAACTTTGTGGATGCTTGGGCTGATCGGTTATGCCATTCTGCAATACATTCCGCTTCGCAAGCTTCCACCACTTGTGACAGTACTGTCAATTTCTGCAATGTATCTGGGAGTCATAGAGCTGCTTCTGTTCACGGCGCAGATTTACCGGCTGGACGATTTTCTCGATCTTTATCTGCTAATACTACCGGTTTGCTGTATCCTCATTGTAGCAAGGCTTCTCCTTGCCAAGGTACAGGAATGGAACCACATGGTGCAGAATGCGGAGAAAGAACGTTTCGGAACGGGCAAAATTTGTCAGAACTCTGTGCTGCGCTGGTGCGACCGAATTCTGCGGAAGGCGGCATGGTGGCCCGTGCTGGCACTGCTTCTGATGTTCCCGCTTCTGGGAATCCTGATCGCAATCCTCATGCTGTTCGGGCAGGCCCCGGATTCCGTGATTAAAGCATTTACAGAGACCAGCGACTGGAACCTGTCTCTCCGGCAGGCCCCGCAGAATGTCATGTATGACGGGCATTATCTATGCACAGTAGCTGCCGGTGGCCATAAAAAGATCGTAAAGCCCATCCGTCTGGGGAGGCGGCACGGGCATGAAGTCATTGTGAACCGTCAGCTGTGCATCGCCAATGCTTTTGAACAGGTGCTGGAAGAACGGACTCCCGGCTTCCACCGGACACTGCGGCATTTCTATGACACTTATGGTTTCCCTGTGGCGAGACTGATCCACAGTAAATACACGGCGGATCTGGTGTATTTTATTATGAAACCGCTGGAATGGATCTTCCTGTGCGTGCTGTACCTGACAGATGCGCATCCAGAGAACCGCATTGCCGTGCAATACACCGGCAAGACAGCGGCACAGGTGGACGAATTGTATAAATAACTTGGAATTTGTTGGACAAATGGAAAGCGCAGGAATGTATAAATTTATGTTTGTAGAGTTGTCTTTCGAGTGAAAAACACACTATTGCGCTCGAAAGACAACTTTATTCAGATATTAAAAGATATTTATCGCCTATTTAAAAATTAAAAGATATACTTCCTTTATAAGTACATATCACCTATGAAAATTTCTTTGTCAGCGGAAGCTGATATCTGAGACTTTTGTTAAGAAAGTCCGCCCGCCTCTTCAAAAAGAGCAGAGAGGCAATATGATATGAGGGAAAAGAAAAGTCCCAAGAGGCTTGAGAATTATTACCGGCAAAAAACGCAGGGATGTGTAATTCACGTTTATACATTTCTGCGTTTTTTATGAAATGATAATTGAATAATAAATTGGAAGAGTTGCACATGATGCAACTATGATGATATAGTATGTTAAGCTTATGCTTGTAATGGACGGGGGAAAGCGTTCGGTTACAATAAAAATACATAAGGAGAGATACAAAATGAGGGGCAAATTAATTTTTATCACAGGAGTTATGGTACTGGGGCTGTCTGCCTGCGGAGCACAGGGGAGTGATCCGGCGGGAGAGAGCAATAGTTCAGAGGTTATCGGATCCGCAGAGTCTGCGGTAACGGAAGAGAACGTTTCGGAGACCAACGAAGCCATGGAAGCGACGGCATCTACGGAGACAGTTTCCGATACAGCGGCATCCACGACAGGTCCTTCCTACGAAGATGAGGACGCATGGCTCCCATGGGAAGACTATGGGGAATGTTCCAACACTGTGAAAGAGTTCTACAATGACGATGAGAAAAAGACCTATTACTACGAAATGGATGAGTTCTATTTTTCCGATGAGAAGTATGCAAAAGTGAATGATTATCTACAGCAGATGTATGAGGAATACAGAGCGCAGTATGAGGAGGAAGGGGAGAATCACACCGGAGCGTATGAACTGGTCGATGAAACACTTTCCGAGGGACAGCGATACGATGACAATTATCTGGTATTCAATGGCATTACTTTAGCGGATGACGAGTATGTCAGCCTGCATTTTAATGACACGGTTTATTACGCAGGAGCAGCGCATCCACTGTCTTATTACATCCCCGTGACGATCTCCGTTGCTACCGGTGAAGAAGTCACCCCGGAAGAGGTTCTGGGGAAGACCTGGGACGAAATCCGGGCAGCAGGCGCTATTGAAGAGGAGAACGAAGAAAATTTTAATGCCGACTACGGTTTTTACATCACGGATAAGGAACTGTGCTATCTCTATCGTGTTAATTTCTTTGTAGAAGAGATCCGGATTCCTCGGTAAAAGAACCGGATGGGCTGACAGAGAATTACAGGCATCTTCCTTGGAAAAAGGTGCGATATTTTCCGCCATCCCCGTGTTTGTGTTTGAAGGTGCCATAACGCTGCTGGCCAGACTGGTCTCCCCAATCATGACACCCACGGCGGTGGCATACCTGTCGCTGATCGGTTCCACCCTAATCTTCTGCATTGGAATTAACCTTGTCTGGGGCAAGAAATTAAAGGTTGCCAATATGCTCCCGGCGGTGCTGTTGGCGATTCTGGCGGCTTATCTGCCGTGAAGTTTTTAGGAAAAATAAACTGAAGAATTCGAAAAACTGTTTCAGAAGGATTTTTGCCTGCAATGCGAGGAGCCCACGCTGGTGCCGGTCAATCTGAACAGCTGGATGAACCTGACAGACACCCCGGAGGATCTTCAGAAAAAAATTACGAATTTAATGAATAAGGAGCTGGCCGTAGGAGCCAAAACCGGATTCGCTCCCTACCTCAAAGAAACCCAGATCATGTTTGACCACAGATGGCTGCTACTGATCGGGGAGAAAAAATAGTGGGGACCGTTTCCTTTATTATTTTATGTTATACTGTTGTAAGGGATTTTTCAGAAACAGATGGATTTGAGAAGGAAGTAAGCGCTATGTGCAATTTGGGCGAAGGAATTGAAGAAAAAGGGATTGCAAAAGGCCGGATAGAGGGCGAAGCCAGCCTTATTTTAAAAATGCACAAGAATGGCCTGTCAGCAGAGCAGATAGCCTCTGCCACAGACAAGGAGATAGAAGAAGTGAAGGCAATTATTGCCGGAAAAGATTTGAGGAACCTTTGAGTTTATGAATTATAAAATAAGAAACCTGAAACCGGAAGAAACCAGAATCCTGGATACGTTTTTATACGAAGCTATTTTTATCCCGGAGGGAGTAGAGGCTCCGCCGAAGTCTATTATTCAACAACCGGAATTACAGTTATATATCGAGGATTTTGGAAACAGAGAAGGGGATCTATGCTTTGTTGCGGAAGCTGATCATGCAGTTATAGCAGCGGTATGGGTCCGGATCATGAATGATTATGGTCATGTTGACGCTGAAACGCCGTCCCTTGCTATTTCTGTTTTAAAGAAATACCGCAATTACGGAATAGGCACAGCATTAATGAAAAAAATGCTGGCGGAACTGAAAGAACGCGGCTACAAGCAGACTTCTCTGTCTGTGCAGAAGCAAAACTATGCTATAAGTATGTACAAGAAAGTCGGATATCAAATCGTCGATGAAAATGATGAAGAGTATATCATGATTTGCGGGTTACAGTAATTTTTAGCTATCAAAGCTTAAAATTAAAAAATTAATGAGGAGGCAGGCAATATGCTGTACATGGTAATCGAAAAATATAAAGACAAAGAGGCTGTCTATAAACGTTTTCACGAAAAGGGTCGAATGATGCCTGCGGGTGTAAGCTACGTCAATAGCTGGGTTACAGAAGATGGAAATACCTGTTACCAGATCAACGAAGCGGAAAGTCTGGAACTGTTGCAGAAATGGGCTGCAAACTGGGAGGATGTTACGGATTTTGAGTTTATTCCGGTCATAAGCAGTCAGGAAATGAGTGAAAAGATGGCAAAAAATGAATGAAATATAATGACAAAATATAGCAGATGATTTCATAAAAAAGGGTGACGATAGCCCACTCTTGTGTTACTATGAGGGAAAATAATACAAAGGAGTGGGGAGATATGTTTACAAAGAGGAGTTGGGAATCCTTTTATTCCGGTCTCATTATAGTTGGACTGGTATTTATGGTGTTCCCGGTCATTTATTTCTGCGGTGCGGCGAAAGAGAAGCAGATCCTGCCGCCACTTATCATGTTTCTGCTGGGTCTGGTGATCTTCGTGGTCAGTGTTCACTTTGCCATCAAATACCACAAAGAGAAAACGAAATATACCAAATATAAGATCGACAAGTCTCTGACCTACACATTTACTCTGACTTATGGGGATACGGTGGAGACTGTCACCGATTTTTCCCAGATCGAATACGCCATCAAGAGACTGGCAAAATACCGGACGGGCTATGTAGAGATCGCTGTTACACCCACCATGGGAAGCCTGAAAAAGTTTTACATCTGCTATACCAACAAAGACCCGTACATTCATATGCTGATCGAGCAGGAGCGGGAAGACGGCGTGGGATATTGGGAAGAACGGGGAGATTCTTACAAGATTCCTATTATGACGCTGGAGCGGCTTTATGTGAAACATAAGATGATTTCGTTTGATTACCTGAACCGCAAGGAGACCGGTGTGGATGCAAGGGAGGGATTGATCTTATGATGCAGCGCTGGCGGGAGAAACTGAAATACATAGAGGCTGGTCTGATCATTACCTCCCTCATCATGTTTGTAGTGTCCTTATTTGTGGACTATGAAAATACCGGATTAGAGGCTGCGGTACTTATCATTGGAACTGCGGTGATTTCTGTTGTAGCAGAGAAAGTCGATAAAAAAGAAATCGAGAAAATGAAACGCCAGGAAGAGGAAGAATTGAAAGATATTGTCTGAGGACAAAATCCGTTTCCCAAAGGAAGAATGATTGACAGGAAGGTTAGCGAGTGCTAACCTTAGAAAGAGATTTTGAAAACTTTGGGAGTGACAATATATGGATCTGGCATTCTGGCTGGCAATCGTTGCAGCAATCCTGTGCGTTGCTGTCGCCATTTACGGTGAAAGTAAAAAGGATAAAAAATAGGGGAAATATGACACTTCAGCAATTAAAGTATGTAATAACGGTGGCGGAGACCGGAACCATCACGGAAGCAGCCAACAGGCTGTATGTTTCCCAGCCCAGCCTCACTAACGCAATCCACGAACTGGAAAAGGAAATGAATATTGTTATTTTCAACCGGACCAACAAGGGGATCACGCTTTCCAAGGAAGGGGATGATTTTCTGGGATATGCGAGACAGGTGTTGGAGCAGGCGGCGATTCTTGAGGATAAATACAAGGGGAATCCCGGTGGCAAAAAACAGTTTTGCGTATCCACGCAGCATTATTCTTTTGCCGTCAATGCATTTGTGGATCTGATCAAGCAGTACGGGCAGGAAGAATACGATTTCAGTCTGCGGGAGACCCAGACCTATGAGATCATAGAGGATGTGGCACGCCTGCGCAGTGAGATCGGGATTCTGTTTTTGAATGATTTTAATCAGGCGGTACTCGGTAAGATTCTGAAGTCCAACGATCTGGAATTTCACCAACTGTTTGTTGCCAGACCCCATGTATTTATCAGCAGAAAACATCCGCTGGCGGGTAACAGCATAATTACGAACGAAGAACTGGAAGAATATCCGTACCTCTCCTTTGAACAGGGAGAACACAATTCCTTTTACTTTTCGGAGGAGATCTTCTCTGATTTTGAACGCAGGAAAAATATCCGTGTGCGGGACAGAGCAACACTGTTCAATCTGTTGATCGGCCTGAGCGGTTACACCGTATGCAGTGGCGTGATCGACAAAAAATTAAACGGAAAAGATATTATCGCCGTGCCGCTGGCCGATGAGAGTGACATGCGGATCGGTTATATTACACACAGAAAAGGAATGCTCAGCAGACTGGGCTCTACCTATCTGGAAGCACTACAGAAATATTTAGGATAAATAGGTTGCCCATAGTTTCAAACTATGGACAACCTATATTTTTATGTATTATGCGTATTATGTCATTCTTCTTATAATAAGAACAATTCAAAAAATGACAAAATAATAAAATGAAATGGAGAGAATGACAATGAGCAATTTACAGACACCTTTTCGCTATGATTTCGTAGGAAGCTTTTTAAGACCGGAAAAGCTGAAGAAAGCAAGAAGACAGTTCGATGAAGGAAAGATCGATGCTGCGGCACTGAAGGAAGTGGAAGATGAAGCCATTACAGAGCTTGTAAGCAAGATCAAGGAGCTGGGCTATCATGTGATCACTGACGGTGAATTCCGCAGAGCCACCTGGCATCTGGATTTTATGTGGGGATTTGACGGTATTGGCCATACCCCTACCAAGACGGGACTTCCGTTTCACGGTGAGGCAGCAATGGTGGATGATACCTACATTGTGGGCAAGATCGGACTGACCGGAGAGCATCCTTTTGTAGAGCACTTCCGGTTTGTAAAAGCATTGGAGGATGAAAATACCGTAGCAAAACAAACCATACCTTCCCCAGCCCAGTTTTTGGCGCAGTTTACCATGCCGTTTAATCGAAGCTGCACAGAGAAGCATTATCCGGACGAGCAGGAGCTGGTAAATGACATTGTGGCAGCCTACGGAAAAGTGATCAATGATCTCTATGCGGCAGGATGCAGAAACTTACAGCTGGATGACTGCACTTGGGGAATGTTCGCAGACAAGATCGGCCATACCCTGTACGGAACCACCAGAGAGGGAATTGTGGAATTTCAGAAAGCTCATAAGGACATTAACAATAAGGTGATCGCCAATGCACCGAAGGATATGATCATCAACACCCATGTATGCCGCGGCAATTTCCATTCCACCTACGCAAGCGAGGGCGCATATGATTCCGTAGCGGACATTCTGTTCGGAGAAGAGAATGTGAATGCTTATTTCCTGGAGTTTGACGACGAGAGATCCGGTGGCTTCGCACCTTTGGCCAAGGTATCCGGGGAGAAAAAAGTAGTACTGGGACTGATCACCACCAAGTCTCCCGTACTGGAGGACAAGCAGCTTGTCATTGACAGAATCCACGATGCTGCAAAATATATTCCGCTGGAGAGATTATACTTAAGCCCTCAGTGCGGATTTGCCTCCTGCGAGATCGGCAATAAGCTGACTGAGGAAGAGCAGTGGGCAAAACTTCGGCTGGTGAAAGAAG
Organism: uncultured Acetatifactor sp.; assembly: GCA_934436435.1. Taxonomy (GTDB): domain Bacteria; phylum Bacillota; class Clostridia; order Lachnospirales; family Lachnospiraceae; genus Acetatifactor. Next base: position 116,137 of record CAKSAN010000013.1, read on the forward strand.
TGGCGGAGGAAGTTTGGGGAAAATAAGAATAATTTCGCTGTTATGTTCATTATTTGATTTATAAAATCTCAATTATTTTTAAAATCTTTTGTTTCTTTTCATTATCGCAGTCTTTTAAGGCTCTCAATATCTCATTATCCAATGCAAGAGAAGAATTTTCGTATTGATCGGATAAAAGATAATCGATCGAGGTATTGAGGGCATTTGCGATGGCCAGCAATGCAATGAGTGAAACTTTTGTATGATTATTCTCAATATTGGATATATGGCTGACATTGCAATTTATAAGTTGGGCAAGATTATCTTGCGTTAAATTCCTGTTGATACGCACCGCTTTTATCTTTAATCCCAGTTTTTCATAATCGATTGTCTGTTGCAATGGAATCACCCTTCCTTGCCTACATAAATATTTTTATGGTCTAATTGTAATATTGACAAATTTATGATAGAATACTCTGCGTAAGTTAAATATATTTATACAGACAAGGAGAACATTTTATGAGGACAACGAATAAGCGGAAAAATATGTTAAGTGTATTGGCAGCAGCGGTTATGCTCATGACAGCCCTGCTTACAGCCTGCGGTTCCGGTCAGGAGGCAGTTACTTCTACACAAGCAGAAGCCTCCAAAGTGGAAACGGAAACTGCCAAAGCAGAAGAAACAGCGCCGGCAGCACCGACAGAAACAAAAGAAGCAGAACCAACGGCAGAACCTACAGAACCCGCACCGGAACCTGTGGTATATGAAGGGATCGATATGGAGTCTACGCTCCCGGGGGTAGAATGGATAAAAACTTTTGATGGAGTCATAGAAGAGCCTAAAATGGTTATTTTTAACGATGAAACCAACAAAAAGGTTATTGTAGAAAATGGACAGAAGGTTGAGTTTTCAGAAGGTGATAATTTATTGATATATACACCGGCAAAAATGCAGGTATATATAGAAAGTGCGCAGAACGATTATGAGACGTTTGATGAGGTTGCAGGCAATGAAAATTATTATATTTTAAGTAAGTTATCTGTAGAAGTAAAGGATGGCGATGAAGTAGCACTTGAGTATAATATTAAAGGAGAAGGGGAATATACATTAAATATTACCTTAATTGCTAAAAAAGGTGAGTAGGTAAGTGACAATCTACCCCCTCATCACTCCGCCGAATTAATTTTTTATAATTTTTGCTCTATAACTTCATACGGTAGTCGAAAACAGCAACAGAGTTCTTTCTTCCGAATACATTTCGGGAAGAACTCTGTTATTTTTGGCAAATCCAGCAGGCTCTCTTTGGAAAGATTCAGGTAACAGTAAGCCAGTGTTTCGCCATCATTTGGCATACAGGCTTGGCTGTTCCCGCGAGGAAACAGAGGGTATTCCATATGAAAACCGGTTGTTTCACCATCCCGGGTAAGCTATAATAGAGCTATAGTTAGACAGGATTAACGGTTTCCCGGGAGGGAATCTGCGAAATATGATCCTGCATGGCTGCCTCGCCGGAGAGCACCCGGAGCAATTCGTAGAGGAAGTAGCGAGGGCACATCAAGATAAACAGGAATAATACGGAGGAAACAGCATGAATAAAAAAACAGCCTATTACCATCTTCCCGGTCTGTTTGAATTTTATGAACTATACCGGATATTCCTGCCATTATTCCGGGAGCATCGGGAATATTTTTACGACTGGTGTGACATCGGGTCCATCTATGGAGCACCGCCGGACTGTATCTGGGGAGGCGGCCGCGTCTCACTGGAGGATCACGATGCCCGGGAAGTGCTGGCGTTGTTACAGGAATACGGCATTTCGGCCCGCCTGACCTTCAGCAATTCGAAACTTTGCGAGGAACATCTTTCGGACAGAAAATGCAATGAACTCTGTGCCCTGTTTGCGGAAAATACAACCCCGGGGAACGGCGTGATCGTCCATTCGGAGCTGCTGTTACAGTATCTGAAAAGTCATTATCCGGAACTTTATCCGGTGTCCTCCACCACAAAGGTCCTGACGGATTTTGAAGCATTGAAAAAGGAGATCGGCAGAGACGATTTTCGCTATGTCGTACCGGATTTCCGTCTGAACAAGGCCTATGAAAAATTAAATACGCTGACAGAATCACAGAAAGACAAAGTGGAATTTTTGTGCAATGAGTGCTGCTATTTCGGCTGTAAGGACAGGAAAGAATGCTATGAAGCCGTCAGCCGCAGGAATCTGGGAGAGGAGCCGGATTTCCGCTGTACTTCTCCGGGGGCGGAGGAGGGCTATCGTTTCTCCAAGGCCATGAAAAATCCCGGATTTATCAGCGTGGAAGACATTCAGAAGATTTATCTGCCCATGGGATTTCCCAATTATAAGATCGAGGGCCGGGGACTGGGCAGTGCACTGGTTCTGGAATTTTTACTGTACTATATGACGAAACCGGAGTATCAGCTACAGGTCAGAGAAGAAATCTATCTGGACAATATGCTGGATCTGTTTTAATAAATGGAATCAAAAGATGGGGAGTACTGTCATGGAAAACGAAACCAATGAACCAAAACATATCAAAGTAAGAGGTGCAAAGGTTCATAACCTGAAAAATATAGATGTAGATGTTCCCCTGCACAAAATCGTAGGGATTGCCGGAGTATCCGGCTCGGGAAAATCTTCGCTGGCATTGGGCGTCCTCTATGCAGAGGGCTCCAGACGTTATCTGGAATCCCTGTCCACATACACGAGAAGACGTATGACCGGTGCGGCGAAAGCACAGGTGGATGAAGTCCTCTATGTTCCGGCTGCGCTGGCACTGCATCAGCGCCCCGGCATTCCCGGGATCCGCAGTACCTTTGGAACCGGCACGGAACTTTTGAACAGTCTGCGTCTGATGTATTCCCGTCTGGCATCCCACCGCTGCCCCAACGGACATTATGTGCCGCCGACCCTGAAAGTAGCGGCGGAGCAGGAGATCCTGTGCCCGGAATGCGGGGCGAAGGTGCACGCCCCCAGTGCAGAAGAACTGGCATTTAATTCCCAGGGAGCCTGCCCGAAGTGCGGTGGTACGGGAAGTGTGCGGACCGTGGATCTGGATTCTCTTGTGCCGGATGATTCCCTGAGCATTGACGAGGGAGCGGTGGCACCCTGGAACAGTCTCATGTGGTCATTGATGACAGATGTCTGCCGGGAAATGGGAGTGCGGACGGATGTGCCTTTCCGGGAACTCACGGAGCGGGAAAAAGAGATCGTCTATCACGGCCCCGCGGAGAAGAAACATATTTTTTATAAGGCGAAAAAGACCAATCAGGCGGGAGAATTGGATTTTACATATTTCAATGCAGTATACACGGTAGAAAATGCGCTGGCAAAGGTAAAAGACGAAAAGGGCATGAAACGTGTGGAAAAATTCTTAAAGGAGGACATCTGCCCGGAATGCGGCGGCAGCAGACTTTCGGACGCGGCCAGAGCACCGAGACTCCGGGGCATAGGACTTGCGCAGGCCTGCCAGATGTCCCTGAAAGAGCTGGTGGACTGGGTAGCGGGAGTGCCAGATTCCCTGCCGGAAGAGATGCGGCCTATGGCAGATTCCATCTGTGAATCTTTCCAGACCGTGGCGAAGCGGCTGATGGATTTGGGACTTTCCTATCTGTCTCTGGATCGTGCGGCTGCCTCCCTGTCCACCGGGGAAAGACAGCGGATGCAGCTGGCCCGCGCAGTGCGAAACCGTACCACCGGGGTACTCTATGTGCTGGACGAGCCTTCCATCGGTCTGCATCCTTCGAATATTGTTGGGCTGAATGCGGTGATGCACGATCTGATTGCTGATGGCAACTCCATTATTTTAGTAGACCATGACACCCAGATCCTGTCCGAAGCGGACTGGCTGATCGAAATGGGACCGGAAGCCGGTGCCGGAGGCGGCTATGTGATCACACAGGGCACGATTCCTCAAGTGATTGCGCAGAAAGAGTCCATGATCGGTCCTTTTCTGACGCAGACTGCGGATATGCGTATCCGTAAGCCCACCGCCCGGGAGGAAATATTTGCACTGGGAAAGCTCCATCTGTCCACGGATGCCATCCACACGGTAAAATCTCTGGAAATCGACATTCCCAAAGGAAGACTTACGGTCGTTACCGGTGTCTCCGGATCAGGAAAGACCACCATGGTGCTGGAAAGTCTGATTCCCGGACTGGAAGCCAGTTTAAACGGTGAACATTTGCCCGGCCATGTAAAAAGCATCACCGCGGAGGGCATCGCCCATGTGAAACTGATCGATGCATCCCCCATCGGCATCAATGTGCGTTCCACGGTAGCCACTTATGCCAATGTGCATGACGAACTGCGGAAGATCTATGCTAAAACTGCGGATGCGAAAAATAAAAAATATAAGGCAGGAGATTTTTCCTACAATACCGGAAAATTAAGATGTCCGGTCTGCGACGGTACCGGACAGATCAGTCTGGATGTGCAGTTTCTGCCGGATGTGGATGTGCCTTGTCCGGAGTGTGGCGGTTCCCGCTATGCCAAAGAGGCATGGGACATCTGCTACGAGAACAAACAGGGGAAACGTTATTCTCTGCCCCAGATGATGGAGATGGATGTCGCGACGGCGCTACAGGCAACGCAGGACTGGAAAGTGGTCCATCAGCGGCTGGAAGTCCTGAAAAATCTGGGACTGGGGTATCTCACGCTGGGAGAAGAGACTCCCAGTCTTTCCGGCGGGGAAGCCCAGCGGTTGAAACTGGCCAGTGAAATGGGCAGAGGACAGTCGGATTCCGTGTTCGTATTCGATGAGCCGACGATCGGATTGCATCCGTTAGATGTACAGGTGCTTTTGCAGGTATTTCAGGCCTTGGTGGACAATGGGGCGACGGTGCTTGTCATCGAACATGATCTGGATGTGATCCGCAATGCCGATTACATTATTGATATGGGACCCGGTGGCGGAGAAGACGGTGGCAGGGTCGTTGCTGTGGGAACTCCGGAGCAGATCGCAGCAAATGCGGACAGCGTTACGGGAAAATATCTGTAGACACAGGAGGCGTATTATGAGAAATGTGTTGGATAAAAACATGTTTTTTGCGAAGCTCACCGGTTTCCCGGGACTTCCGAAGCTGATCTGGCGGCATCGGGAGGCCATTATGCGAAGCTCCGGCAGCGAGAAAAAGGGCTACAAAAGCAAGATCATCGACATGGGCGAGGAAAGCGTCACCATGTACGTCTATGCCTGCCCCATCCATGAGACCCTGAAAGCACTGGGAATGCCCGAGATTGCCCCGGTCATGTGCGCCATCGACAAAATCTACACCACCGGCATCCGCGGCGTCCACTACCACAGACAGAAATCCGTGGCCGAAGGCGACGAGTACTGCGATTATTACATTACCAGAGAGTAGGGATAAAATAAAAACCCCGGGTACGGCAGAGACATTCTCACCGTACCCGGGGTTCTGGTCTTATTTTTAAAAAATCACCTGCTCCAGCTTCTCGCGGAAGTCTGCTTCGGACATGGCGCCGACAAAGTTGGCCACGGGCTGGCCGTCTCTGAAGATTACAAAATTCGGAATGCTTGCAACCCGGTATTTCTGGGCGATGGTCATGTTCTCATCCACATTGAGTTTGCCGACCTTTACTTTTCCCTCGTAAGCTTCTGCCAGTTTTGCAACGATAGGAGCCATCATCTTGCAGGGATTGCACCAGTCTGCGTAGAAATCCACCAGAACGGGCAAGGCGGAGTTCAGAACTTCTTCCTCAAAATTTGCAACGGTAAACGTATATTCCATAGTATCCTTCCTTTCTGTCATTTGTTGATAGTATCTCAAAAATAAGAATCTATATTCAGGGTGTTACGTTCAGCCTGCGCCATTCGCAAAGCTGCGCTATGGGTTCATGGCGGAACGGTTATCTGTAAATAATGTATTTACAGATAGGATTGCCAACAGAGGAAAACTTTTCCTCATATTCGGTCATGACATTTCCTTCCATCAGTGCGGCATCATTATGCAGATCGTAGGTGATCACCTGTGCTTTCCATCCGGCGGGCTCCAGCTCCTCTACTGCAAAATCAAACAACGGGCGATTGTCCGTCTTGAATTCCAGTGTGCCCTCTTTTTTCAGAATTACATCATAGCGGGCCAAAAACTGTCTCGAAGGAAGTCTTCTTTTCGCATGACGGTCCTTGGGCCAGGGATCGGAGAAATTCAGATAAATGCGCTCCACTTCGCCCTTTCCGAATACCTTATCAATGTCTTCTGCATCCATACGGATGAATTTCAGGTTGGGAAGCTCGTCCTCCTCCATTTTCTGAATCGCGCGGAGCAATACGCTGGAATATTTTTCAATGCCCACATAATTGATCTGCGGATTCTGTTTGGCAAGGGTATGCAGGAAACGCCCTTTTCCCATACCGATCTCAATATGGATCGGATGATCGTTTCCGAAAATCTCATGCCAGGTTCCGGGGCATGCTTCCAGGGTATCTTCCGGTACGACATAGGGACTTTCGGCAATGACCTCCCGGGAACCGGTAATATTTCGTAACCTCATGGTAATATCACCCTTTCATAATAGTATATTGTCAATGTACTTTATCTTAGAAAGCTTGTCAAGTCACCGGGGAGGGGATTATACTGGCGGTAGGAGGAGAAGACTTATGAAATGGATGATCGCATCGGATATTCACGGATCGGCATATTACTGTCGAAAACTGTTGGAAGCTTATACGGAGGAAAAAGCCGACCGGATGCTTTTGCTGGGAGATATTTTATACCATGGTCCCAGGAATGACCTGCCCAGAGAATACGCGCCCAAGGAAGTGATCGCTTTATTGAATGAGCGGAAAAATGATATCTACTGTGTCCGCGGTAATTGTGACACGGAGGTGGACCAGATGGTACTGGAATTCCCGGTGCTGAGTGATTATTGCGTGTTAGCGGAGGGAAATCTGGCGGTCTATGCCACACACGGGCATATTTACAATGAACAGAAGCTGCCGCCGCTGCATCCCGGAGATATTTTACTGCATGGACATACCCATGTGCCGAAGTGCGTCGTTCACGAGGCAGAGCAGTATATCTGTATGAATCCCGGTTCTGTGTCGATTCCGAAGGAAGATAGCTGGCACGGATATATGATCTGGGAAGGCAAAGATTTTGTGTGGAAGGACTTCGACAGACGGGAACATTTACGATATTCCGTGTAGAGAATGACAGCGTTTGCAGAAGGTCTTAAAAAGAAGTAAAAAATGGAGATAGGACTTTGGTTTTTAGGTAAAATGGTGTATGATAAAAGATATGTATTATCATACACCATTTTATTAGGAAGATATCAGGAAGGATTTATTCATGCGGTTTTTCAGGCATTTTTCATATAGAAAATTTTTTACAAAGGCAGTTATGGGAATCAGTGCGATCTGTCTTTTTGCATCACAGGGGCTGAGTGCCTCCGCAGTAACGATCAAGGAGGAAAATATAGCCCGCAATCAGTCACTGGCCATTCAGTCCAATGCAGTGGCGAACTGGCCTACGGGACCGGTAGTCAGTGCAGAATCTGCGATTCTGATGGATGCGGATACCGGAGCCATCCTGTATGCCAAAAATATTCATCAACAGGAATATCCCGCCAGCACCACCAAGATCCTGACGACTCTTATTGCATCGGAACGCTGCAGTATGGATGAGATCGTGGATTTTTCTTACGATGCGGTACATGACATTGATCCGGGAAGCAATCATATTGCCATTGATCCCGGGGAGCAGCTGACCATGGAGGAATGCCTGAATGCCATTTTGATCCGTTCGGCCAACGAGGTCTCTTTTGCGGTGGCAGAGCATATTTCGGGAACGACCTGGCAGGACTTTGCACCGATCATGAATGAGAGGGCGAAAGAGCTGGGCTGTGTTGATTCCAATTTTGTCAATTCCAATGGTCTTCCCAATGAGAACCATTACTCCAGCGCTTACGATCTGGCGATGATCGGCAAGGCTTTTTTTGCCAATGAAGCGTTGTGTAAGATGACAATGACGCACATGCTGCACATCTCACCTTCGGAACGCCAGCCGGATGATATTATGGAAGTCAACAAGATGGAGCTGATCCCCGGAGGAAAATATGCGTACCCGTATCTGGTGGGCTGTAAGACCGGCTACACCGATGCCGCCCGCAGTACCCTGGTGTCCTGTGCGGCAAAGGATGGCATGAAACTGATCTGTGTGGTCATGAGGGACGAAAATCCAAATTATTATGAAGATACTATTGCTCTGTTTGATTATGGTTTCAGTAATTTTCAGAGAGTGAATATTTCGCAGACGGAGACCAAATATAATATTGAGAATGCAGGATCTTTTTACAGCGGAAACGATATTTTCGGCAATTCCAAACCCATTCTGGAGCTGAACCGGACGGACAGCATTACTTTGCCGAATACCATTACTTTTCAGGATGCGGTATCCAGTATATCCTATGATAATACGGAGCCCGGACAGGTGGCTGTGATCACTTATACTTACAATGATGTTGTGTTGGGAACAGCATCTTTGGACTTTACGGCAGCGGAAAATGGCAGCAGTGTCTTCCGGGAGAATACGGAAGAGACGGCTGATGGCACAGAGGAAAACGGTGATATCCAGACAACTGCCACAGAAGAAGGCAATACGGAGACCCCAGAGGATGCAGGAGATAAAACCGGTAACACCGGAGGAGGAATCCCGGCGGCCACACAGGAGACATCTCCGGAGGAGGAAAATAACACATCCGGCGGTCCGGCAGTTATTTTCATTAATGTCGTAAAGGTATTTTTCTGTATTCTTGGAATTGCGGTACTGATCTTCTTAGCTTTCCTGTTGCGTGCGGTGGTCAGAAATTACCATTTCGCACATCGCAGTACCCGACTGACCTGGCGCTTTAACCGCAGAAGAAATCGTTCCGGATCCCGGTATCACTCGGTGGATCAGGATCTTCGCAACCGGCGCAAAGATGCCATCAGGGAGGCGAAAAAGCGCCGGAAACCCAAGAAATCCAACCGCTTCCGGGGCTAGGGATTTCCGTGCCTTATTTCAATACATTTTGCCTAGTTTGATTTTGACATATCAATAGGTACTATGGTACACTGAATAAGAAAAAAGTGGGATAGTCTGCTTTGGGGGAAAATGAAGAACTTAGGACAAGAAAAGGTTAAGGGAGCGAAATACCTTGGATAAGAGTGAATATAAATTAAGAGCGGAAGAAATCAAAGAACTGATCAGCAATGGGGAATATGCGCAGGCTGCAGAGATTGCCGATACCATTGACTGGCGCAGAGTAAAAAGCGTAATGATGCTGTGCACCATCAGTGACCTCTATAAGATCAACCGAAGATACGAAGATGCCAGGGATATGCTGCTTCTGGCATATGAGCGGCGTCCGGGAGGCAGAACGATCTGTTATTCCCTGTGCGAACTTTCCATTAAAATGGAAGAATATGTACAGGCTATCGAATATTACAAGGAGTTTGTACAGGTAGCACCCAAGGATCCCGGCAGATATATTTTACAGTACAAATTATACGAGGCGCAGGATGTCAGTCTGGAAGAGCGCATTGCGGTTCTGGAGGAGTTGAAAAAGAGAGATTACAGAGAAAAATGGGCTTATGAACTGGCTTATCTGTATCACAGAGTGGGACTGGCTGCCAGATGCGTGGAGGAATGTGATGAGCTGATCCTCTGGTTTGGTGAGGGCAAATATGTCATTAAGGCAATGGAGCTAAAGATGCTTCATCAGCCGTTGACACTGGAACAGCAGGAAAAATACGACCATCGTCTGGATGCTCCCGGTACGCAGCAGTATACCCGGGACTATGCACAGGATCCCGGCTATGCGAAGGATGGAAGCTACGATCCGAATCAGGGTTATGCACAGGATGGAAGTTACGACCCGAATCAGGGTTATGCACAGGATGGAAGCTACGACCCGAATCAGAGCTATGCGGAGGATGGAAGCTACGACCCGAATCAAAGCTATGCGGAGGATGGAAGCTACGACCCGAATCAGAGCTATGCACAGGATGGAAGCTACGATTCGAATCAGAGCTATACACAGGATGAGGCTTACGATCAGGTGACCGGGGACACCAGAGTCTACGAACCGGTGCAGCCGGTACAGCCGCAGCAGACGCCCGCACAGCCGGTGGAGGATGATTTTGACATTCATGTGAAGACTATGGATGTCGGTCAGTATAATACGATTAATTTGCAGGCAGAACTGGCAGCTGGACTGCGGGAAGTGCTGGGAGATGATTCCGCAAAACAAACGTCAGATTCCATTACCCGCTCGATCGTTGCGCCTATGATGGACTCCGATACGGAATCCTTAGATTATCCGGAGATCTCAGATGTCAGCGAGGACGACCTGGAACCGGAGACGGAACAGATGGAAAGTTCGGAAGTATTCTTTGGGGAGACCGGAGAGATTGGGGATCTGTCACAGATGCCGCAGGTGGAGACGGAGGAGATTCTGCCCGAGGATCCCGAGATTTCGAAGAGAACAGACGTGGTACCGGAGTTGTCGGAAGTACAGAAGGAACCTAAGGTACAGGAGACACCGGAAGAACAGAAAGAACCGGAAGCTTCAAAGCCGCAGGAGCTCCATGAGATTACGGCAGCGGCACCGATGCCGGCAGCGCCTGTTGCACCGGTAACACCGGTTGCGCCGGTGGAGCCTCCCAAGGAGCTGGCAAATGTGCTGGCCCAGGAATCCGATGGACAGATCAGTCTGGTGATGCCCGAGGCAGAGAGTATCGAAAAGCAGATTACCGGTCAGATGAATATTGAGGATATTCTGGCAGAGTGGGAGCGCAAGAAGAAGGAGAACCTTGAAAAGAGAGAAGAAGAGGTCCGTCAGCATGTACTGCAGCAGACCGGAGCTATGTTCACAGAGTTTGAGCAGTCGGTAAGAGATGGTCTGTTGGAGCAGCTGGAGAAAGAAAAGGCAGCAGATGCAGATGCGGACGCTGTGGCAGACGATATTACAGATAACGATGAAGTAGAAGAGCTGGAAGAGATCACGGAGGAACCTGCGGATGAGGCAGCAGAGGCTGTTTCCGCAGAAGAAGAGGTACCGGTACAGGAGACCGCAGAACTTCCGGAAGAGGATGTGGAAGAAGACACCGTAGAGGAACTTGAGGAAGAGCCAGTATATGAGCCGGAAGCAGAAGTGATCGAAGAGACCGGAGAACCGGAAAGCTATGAACCCGAAGAGATCATGGATGAGGAACCGTCGGAGCCGGAAGAAATGACGGAGGACGAGTCTGTAGAGGAGCCTGCGGCGGAGGCAGCGGAACCGGTGGATGAGGAAGCAGCCGGGGAAGAGACAGAGGACGATGCGGAAGCTGAGGAAGTCCAGGAAGAATCCGGACAGCCGGAGCGTCCCGCGGTAGAGAGAGACAAGGCAAAGGTACGTGCCCTTACCAGAGAAGAGAGAGAACTGTACGCACCCTTTATCCAGAGCAGATCCGCAAGAGAACAGCTGGTCAAGGCCATCGATAACATCAGTCTGGCAGCTTATACCGGTAATGTCATCATCACCGGAGAAGAGGGCATGGATACCCTGTCTCTGGCGAAGAACATGATTCGTGAGATCCAGGCGGCAGACAGTAATTTTTCCGGAAAAGTAGCCAAGATTTCAGGTCACGCGTTGAATAAAAAGGATACGGCGGATACTCTATCCAGACTGAAAAACGGTGCCCTTATTATCTGCAAGGCATCCGAAATGAACGATGCTACCGTGAATGCACTGCATAAGGCATTACAGCAGGAGAGTCAGGGAATCGTCATCATTCTGGAAGATACGAAGAAGGATATCGATAAATTCCTGGAGAAGCATGAGAAATTAAGAGAGAGCTTTACTGCACGGATGGATGTGGAAGCACTCAGCAATGATACGCTGGTAGCGTTCGGAAGACAGTATGCCCGGGAGATGGAGTACTCTATTGATGAACTCGGTGTACTGGCGTTGCATACCCGAATTGAAGATATGCAGACCATAGATCATGTGGTTACGGTAGTAGATGTAAAAGAGATTGTGGACGAAGCAATTTATCATGCAAACAAGAAGACGTTGAAACATTTCTTTGATGTTCTGTTTGCCAAGAGATATGATGATGAGGATATGATCATCCTTACCGAGAAAGATTTTGTATAACTATTCAGAGCCATGTAAATGTTGGCAAATGGGTGTCGAATGCTTGCATTCGTAAGACCATTTGACAATATTTATAGGGCGAAGTAACCACATTCGCAAAAGGAAAGCATTGCAAATGCGGTTTTGGGAATGGGGTTCTGAATAGTTAAATTTTATAGCGGGAGGCGCAGCCATGACGAAGGAGAAGGTATTTATTTCCGAAGCAGATCAGTATCTTTTTGCCCAGGGAACCCATTATGATATTTACAAAAAACTGGGGGCACATTTATCCGTGGAAGACGGCGTTCAGGGTGTCTATTTTGCAGTATGGGCACCGAATGCAGAGCAGGTGAATGTCGTCGGTACATTTAATGAATGGGATGAAGAGTCACATCCCATGCAGAAACTGGGAGAAGGCGGCATCTGGAGCCTGTTTATTCCCGGCGTGGAAGAAGGGACAATGTATAAGTTCCTGATCTATGCGAGAGATGGCAGAAAGCTTTACAAAGCCGATCCCTTTGCGAATTATGCGGAGTACCGGCCGGGCACCGCGTCCATCGTCACTGACATCACGGGATTCGACTGGAGAGATTCCAAGTGGATGGAAGGCCGGGACAAAAAGGACATGAATAAGGAGCCCGTGGCCATTTACGAATGCCATATTGGTTCTTTTATGAAGCATCCCAACAACGGAACCGCGGAAGGATTCTATAATTATCGCGAGTTTGCAGCCCGTATTGTAGAATACCTGAAGGAAATGAAGTATACCCATGTAGAGCTGATGGGCATTGCGGAGCATCCCTATGACGGTTCCTGGGGATATCAGGTGACCGGATATTATGCACCTACCTCCCGCTACGGAACCCCGAAGGACTTCATGTATCTGGTCAATGAACTTCATAAGGCCGGAATCGGTGTCATTCTGGACTGGGTGCCGGCGCATTTTGCAACGGATGCCCATGGTCTGGCGGAGTTCGACGGCCAGTGTATTTTTGAGCATCCCGATCCCCGTCTGGGAGAGCATCCCGAATGGGGAACCAAGATCTTTAATTACGGAAAAAACGAAGTGAAGAACTTCCTGGTGGCCAATGCCCTGTTCTGGCTCAGAGAGTTCCATGTGGACGGCATCCGCGTAGATGCGGTGGCCTCCATGCTGTATCTGGATTACGGCAAAAAGGACGGTCAGTGGCTGCCGAACAAATTCGGCGGCAACAAGAATCTGGAAGCTATTGAATTCTTCCATCACCTGAATTCCGTGGTTCGGGGAACTTATCCCGGATTTATGACCATTGCCGAGGAATCCACGGCATGGCCTAACGTGACCAGCGATATCGGAGAAGAGGGGCTGGGATTCTCCTTCAAGTGGAACATGGGCTGGATGCATGATTTCTGCGAATACATGAAGCTGGATCCTCTGTATCGTAAGGGAGATCATTATGCCATGACCTTTGCCATGAGCTACAACGACAGCGAGAACTATATCCTGCCTCTGTCTCATGATGAAGTGGTACACCTGAAATGCTCCATGGTCAATAAGATGCCGGGCTATACCGCGGATAAATACGCGAATCTGCGTGTGGGCTATACCTATATGTTTGGACATTCCGGCAAGAAGCTGCTGTTCATGGGACAGGATTTCGGACAGGAAAGAGAATGGAGCGAGGAACGGGAACTGGACTGGTATCTGTTAGGCGAGAAGTTGAATCAGGGCGTACATACCTATGTGAAGGAACTGTTGGAGCTGTATCGCAAGTATCCCGCAATGTATGAGATTGACAATACCTGGGACGGTTTCGAGTGGATGAACGCGGATGACGCAGAACACAGCACATATTGTTTCGTGAGAAAATGTTCCAGCGGTAAGAACAACCTGCTGTTTGTATTGAATATGACCCCAATGAAATGGGAGAATTATACCGTACCGGTGCCGAAGAAGAAAAAATATAAGCTTCTGCTCAACAGTGATGAGGAGCGTTTCGGCGGTTGGGGCAATGAGATCCCCGCTGAGATCATGGCAGAGAAAAAGCCTTACCATTACAAGGATTATTCCATCAGCTTTGATCTGCCGCCTTATGGCGCTGCCGTATTTCTGTTCTAAGTCCGGTTAAGAAATCGTATGAAACAACCGAAATAAAAGATGAGTGTGACCCAACGGAGCACTCATCTTTTTTCATAACTATTCAGAGCAATTTTGCGAATGAGTCTCTGAATAGTTATTTCAGGAGTTATTTCCAGAAAAGGACGACAAACGTGAAGATAACATTTCAGAATCAGACCGTAAACGAAACGGACAATAGAACAGAAAGCACCCGGACAGATAAAAACACCTGGGGGAAAAACAAAACACAGCGCAGCAAAAAAAGCGAGAATGTGAATATCTTTGGAGCGGTATACGAGAGTGGACAGATGGCAATGCCCGCGGGAGCCGAAGAGAACAACAAGGGAAAATCCCTGATCGAATTACAGCAGGATGCGGCCAACACCAATGTGGCATTACAGCAGGACTATATGACGTTGCTGTCACATACCATGTCACAGGAAGACTATGCGAAGGCCTGTGAGGACGGATTTGATCCCAGGGAACTGGATCAGGATACCGCAGTTACCATTGTGGACAAGATCAAAGCAGAACTGGTGCGCTCCGGACAGAATATTGCCGGATATACAGATGATATAGATCTGGATACGCTGGCAGCAGCTGTAGGCAGCGATACACTGGCACAAAGCATTGAAGAACAGTTTCGGGCGGCGGATATTCCTCTGACTCCGGAAAACGTGGAGGAACTGAAAACCGCATGGGATCTGGCATCCTCTTTGCAACAGCCGCAGGACGGCGAAATCGGGTATCTTGTGGATAATGAGCTGGAGCCTGAGATCTGGAATCTGTATGTGGCGGAGAATAGCGGAGCCAAAGTACAGCAGAATACTGTTCCACAGGAATTGCAGGACCAGATGGACAAGGTAATCACAGACGCCGGACTGCCTTTGAACGATGAGAACCGACAGAAAGCCCGGTGGCTTGTGGGAGCGGGATTGCCGCTGACCCCAGATACCTTGCAGCAGCTGGACGAATTGGATACCATCGCCTATCCTGTCAGCGAGGATACTTTTGCGCAGGCGGCAGCATCTGCTGTGGCGGAGGGAAAATCTCCCGTCCATGCCAATCTGGGACAGCAGGAGAATATTTACGAAAAAGCAGCCGGAATGGTACAGGAATGGTTCTCGGATGCAAAATGGGATACCACGGCGGAAAATCTGGCGGCCAGAAAGCAGCTGGAGGAGATCCGGCTGCGCATGACGGCGGAAGTAAACGTAAAGTTATTGCAGAGCGACTTTTCCATTGATACGGCACCTATGGAACAGTTGATCGAAGCACTGCGGAAGGCGGAGGCGGAAGTTGCGGACAAGTACTTCCCCGGAGAGACCGATGCGGTTGCAAAATATGAGACCTATACGCAGACGGTACAGGTGACGAACGAACTGCCGGGGCTGCCGGTCAGCGTATTGGGACCCTACAGTCTGGAACAGAAGGCTTCTCAGGAGACAGTGGCAGAATTCCATAGCCAAGGTAAAGCACTGCAAACTGCCTACACGGAGGCGAATGAACGCTATGAGACCCTGATGACAGCCCCCAGAAGAGACCTGGGAGACAGCATCCGCAAAGCCTTTTCCAATGTGGATGATATTCTGACAGATATGTCATTAGATAAAACACCGGAGAATCAGCGGGCAGTACGGATCCTTGCATATAACCGGATGGAACTTACCTCGGAAAATATGGAAAAAGTCAAAGAAGCAGACAGACAGGTCACTGCGGTGGTCGAGAAGCTGACACCGAAAAATGTGTTGCAGATGATCCGGGACGGTGTCAATCCGTTAGAGAAGACCTTTGAGGAACTGGAGTCTTATTTTGCCGAAAATCCTCAGAGCTATGAGGAAGAGACAGAGGAGTATAGCCGTTTTCTGTATCAGCTGGAACAGAAAAAAGACATTACGGAGAGCGAGCGAAAGGCTTATATCGGCATCTATCGCATGGTACACCAGATCGAGAGAGAGGATGGCGCAGCGGTAGGTGCGGTGGTAAATACCGGTGCAGAACTGCAATTTTCCACATTGCTGGCAGCTGCCAGAAGCAGAAGAACCTCTCACATGGACTGGAAAGTGTCGGACGATACCGGGCTGACACAGGAAGTGCGTTTCTCAGAGAATAACATTTCAGAGCAGATCTCTGTGGGAATGGCAAAAGAAATACTGGCAGAAGTGTCAGAAGATACAGAAAGCAGAAATGCTTACTATCAGGAATGCATGCAGCAGATGCGGGAAGCGGCAGATACCGAACCGGAAGCAGCGCAACTGCTGCAAAAGGGAGAAGTAAATACCAGCGCTTCCAACCTGTTGGCAGCACAGGTTTTGCTGGAGGATCCGGCGGAACTGTTTGGCGATCTGCAACGTTATCGGGAGAAATACAACAAAGAGAAAGAGATGCCGCTGACAACAGCCGGAGAGGAGCCTGCCGGAGCAGAAGCCTCAGAATTGTGGGAACAGCTGGATCAGCAGAATTTTGCAGAGGATTATCGGGCCATGCTTCAGGATGCGGTGGAAGAAACAGAGACAAACAGCATAGAGCAGGCGGAGAATCATCTGGATGTAAAACAGTTACAGCTGATACATAAGCAGCTGCACCTTGCGGAAAAGCTACAGGACAAGCAGGAGTATTTCCTGCCCATGTATCTGGGAGACCGTCTGGCAGGGGTTCATCTTACCATGCAGCAGGGATCCGGAGAGGCCCAGACGGTGGACATCCGGGTAGATGCGGGAGAAGAACAGTTGGAAGCACATTTACAGGTGACCGGAGAACGGGTCGAAGGTTATCTTGTAGGAAATACGCCGGAAGAGGTTACGAAATTAGAGAAGACCTCCGATATATTCCTTGAATGGATTCAGACAGATACCTCTGCGGACTGGAAAGCGGAGAAGCTTCCCATAGTCAGCTCCCGGGATATGACAAGGATGGCAGCCGGTGAGATACAAAACGCAGACACTATAGAGAGCCGGGCAGACGCGGGACAACTGTACCGCCTGGTCAAAGGATTCCTGCAGGCTGTCGCAGATAGCAGCGGAAAGTAAGGAGTAACACATGAGAATTAATTACAACGTATCGGCAATGTTATCTAACAATGCCTTATCCGGCAATGATGACCTGCTGTCCAAATCATTGGAGAGACTTTCTTCCGGATTGAAAATCAACCATGCCAAGGATAACCCGGCAGGACTGGCAATGTCCAAGCGTATGAATGCCCAGATCGAGGGTCTGTCCGTGGCAAATCAGAATGCCAGTGACGGTGTGTCCATCATAGAGATTGCAGATGGAGCCATGACCGAGATTAGTGAAATGTTACAGCGGATCAATGAACTTTCCATCAAGGCTGCCAATGGTACCATGTCTGACAGTGACCGTGCAACGGTGCAGGATGAAGTGTTACAGCTGAAGGAGGAGATTACCAGAATCTCCGAGGTAACGGAATTCAACGGACAGAAGTTGTTGAACGGTGAGTATGATCTGAAGGGCTACACCAGTAATAATGACATTAAAGTAAATTATTATACCATGGATGTACCTGTGAAAAAGTACACCATCAATTCCCTGAAACTTCAGGAGGATCCCGATAATCCCGGGAAATACCAGCTGGATGGTACGGTGGATTTCGGAGACGGATTTGATGACGTACAGCCCCTGAAGACGGAGATCAAAGACAATCTGTTGACGATTACCGGTGAGAACGGATTTGAAATGCGTCTGGATGTAGCAGGTGCAGCGGTTGGTACGGAATACACGGATCTGGAGATCGATGCAACCGGTATCGGTGCCATGCGTTTACAGGTGGGTGCCAACCAGAATCAGATACTGGAAGTAAATATTCCGGCCATCTCTTTACAGAATATGGGAATTGCAGAGATTGATGTCAGCACAGCAGATGGCGCGAAAGATTCCATCCAGCGCATAGATGGAGCTGTTAAATATGTATCTTCTGTTCGCGGCAGACTGGGTGCTTTTCAGAACCGTCTGGAGTCTACAATCAACAGTCTGGATGTAACCAGTGAAAATATGACTTCTGCTTACTCCCGTATCATGGATGTGGATATGGCAGAGGAAATGACATCCTATACAACTTATCAGATTCTGACACAGGCAGGAACCTCTATGCTGGCACAGGCCAATGAGAGACCGTCTCAGGTATTGCAGTTGCTACAGTAGAAAAGTTCTGAATAAGAGGACATGGCGGAATGACAAAAGAATGTAAACAGCAATTTACGCTTCGGATCACACAGGCGAATTCCACACAGCTGATCGTGATCCTGTATGAAATGACTTTACAATATCTTGCAGACGGAGAACAGGCAGCCGGGGAGGCTGAACTGGTGGAAGCGATTCACAAAGCCAGAGGGTGTGTCAAGGAACTTTTGAACTCTCTGCACAGAGAATACAGTCCGGCAGGAGAGCTTTCCAGACTGTATCTGTATTGCCTTCGCAGACTTGCCGCATGTGAAGTCCGCAGAGACCGCGCAATATTGGAAGACGTACGGAAGGTGATCGTACCTCTTTGTGACGCTTACAAACAGATTCAGGATCAGAATACTTCCGGCCCTGTGATGAATAATTCACAGACGGTATATGCCGGACTGACCTACGGCAGGAACCAGTTAACCGAAAACATGGCTGACCAGGGCACGAATCGGGGAATGCTGGTATAGCGATTTTTCCTGTCCCGCAGGCTGCATGGAAGCCAGCTCCGTGAGATGCTGATACCTTTTTTGCAGCGCGTTGATCTCATAGATGTAACTGTCGATGAGATCGCTTTCCAATGCATTATCGAAACCCGCATAGGCGATTTCCAGCGCCTGGCGGGTTTTTCTTATGGATTCTTTCAGATCTATGGGAGTGAGATCTTCTTCAATGATTTCCGGGGAGGCATCTGCCTGACTAAAAAAGATTTTCATAACATTATCCGTCCTTTCTGCTAACAGTATAGGAAGAAAAAAGGAAAAATATACCTGCCATGGAGGAAAACGGAAGACATTTTCTTACAGAACAGAGAATAGAATGTAGCAAATGACAGCTGCGGCAGAGAGGAAACTTATGAACCAACCGGAAAATTTATTATGGCTGATCGGTGCAGCGGTACTATTGCTGATCCTGAGCTTTTTTGTCCGAAAAGCAGAGTGGCTGATCAATTTTGTATTGCGAAGCATTATGGGAACCATAGCAATTTATTTTATCAATATAGGGGTCACTTTTCTGGGATTTACCACAGTGGTGGGGATCAATGCGGCCAGTGTGCTGACAACGGGAATCCTGGGGATTCCGGGGATCGTGATGCTGTATGGGCTGAGTATTTATGAAATATTATGAAAAAGCATTTTGACATCCGCAAATGGCGTAAAATAGGGTATTCCAGGATGTTACAAAAAGAAAAAAGCAAACCTGTTTGTTAAAAAGTACTAAAGTTAATTTTTTTACAAAAAAGGTATTGCCAGACGGAAAGCAAGCCTTTATAATCCATCTTACAACCAATCGCGATGGTTGTTCAGAGTATCTTATAAGATCTTTTAGGATTTCTATTTGGGATAGATTCATCCCACATTACCAGAAGACTGATTTTGAATATTTGGGAGGAAGGTGACGGTAAAGCTATAGGTATAAAGATGATGTGAAATCAGGAGAAGGAGATGAGATATTGGGGTATTGTGTATATTTCTGGCAGTAGCTTGCTGTTTTGATTACAAAACACACAGGATACCCAACGGGTTGATCATTTGCTGTCTGCCGGCAGGAGTGGGGTATCGGTTGATCGGCGACGGGGTTGGCGGTGTTTTGGAATATCTGGCAAGTGCATTATTGACAACGATGTTGTTTTATTTCTTTTTTTGGATCGGAACTGTGGGAGCAGGTGACGTTAAGATGTTGGGAGTCTGTGCCGGTTTTTTCCCCTGGAATAAAGTTCTTTATTTTCTGTTTTTCGCGCTTGCGATCGCAGCAATGTTTGCACTTTGTAAAATGTACCTGGAGCGCAATATGAAGGAACGTTTGTACTATTTGGGAGAGTACTTATGGGACGTACTTCGGTGTGGCAGATGGAAGCTTTATTTTACGGCAGAACGTCGGGAAATAAAAACGGGAATCTGCATGGCGGGGCCGGTATTTTGCAGTGCGTTGATGTATATGGGAGGAATTTATTGATGGAACAAAAGGAAGCTGTTCTGGTCTTGTATGACCGGGAAGAGGAATACGCGAGGCTTTTTACGGAGTATTTGAAAAGACAGAAGGAATTGCCATGGCAGATCCATACCTATACCCGGGCAGAGGAATTGCTAGCGGGTGAGAAAAGCGGTGAAGTGACGATGCTGGTAGTGGCGGAATCCTCCTGTGAGGATGCATTGAGTACTCTGCAACCGGCATGCCAGGCGGTTTTGAACGAAAGCGGAACTCTTCGTTTCCACCAGTTTCCCAATATTAACAAATATCAGGAGGCAGAACAGGTATGGAAGGAACTGCTGGAATTGTATGTGGAGACAACGGGAATTCATATGCCATTTCTGTGTGCGGAATATAGGACGAAATTCATTGGGATGTATTCTCCGGTTCACAGATGCCTTCAAAGTTCCTTTGCGTTGACCTTTGGACAGCTTATGGCAGAAAAACATCCCACATTATACCTGAATCTGGAGCATTATGCGGGGATTACGGAATTGCTTCCGGAGCGACAGAATAGAGATCTTGCGGATCTTCTTTATTTTCTGTCGGGAGATGAAGGGAAATTTCCGCTTCGCATGCAGACGGTGATTCGGAAGAAGGGGAGCCTTGACTATATTCCACCCATGCGGAACGGACAAAACCTGTTGGGGATCACACTGGAGGAATGGAGGAGCCTTTTCCAGAGGATCGAGGAGCTGGGGAAATATGAATATGTCATTCTCGACCTCAGCGAAAGCATACAGGGGTTGATGGATGTTCTTCAGATGTGCATCCGGGTATTTACCCTGACCAGAGAGGATAAAATGTCCCGGTGTAAATTAGATCAATATGAACAACTGCTGTCACTGTGTGAGAAGGAAGAGGTAAAGGGGAAGACCAGAAAGCTGGAGCTGCCTTATTTTCACAGACTTCCCGCAGAGATGGAGCAGTATACCAGAGGAGAACTGGCGGATTACGTGAGAAAAGAAGTAGAGATATTGGAAGAGTAGAACAGGAGAGAGAAAATGGATTATTTAGAGCAGAGAAGAAAACTTCGTCAGATGGTACAGGAACGATTGGATTATGGCAGAGATTATACGGATGAGGAAGTGGAGGATACCATTGATGAAGTGCTGATGGAACAGGAGAGTCTGGAACTTTGTCCGGTAGAATTACGCAGACGTCTGCGGAAGGAATTGTTCGATTCCCTGAGAAGACTGGATATTTTGCAGATCTTTGTGGAGGACAGTTCGGTTACGGAGATCATGATTAACGGGATGGATCATATTTTCGTGGAGCAGGACGGACAATTGCGGGAACTGGATCGGGCTTTTGATTCCATGGAAAAATTACAAGATGTGATCCAGCAGATCGTGGCAGGTTGCAACCGTGTGGTTAATGAGGCCTCGCCTATCGTGGATGCACGGCTGAATAACGGCTCCCGCGTGAATATTGTAATGAATCCTATTGCTCTGAATGGACCAATCGTCACGATCCGGAGATTCCCGGACAAACCCATTACTATGCAGAAGCTGATCGGGCTGGATACCATTTCTTTAGAGGCGGCAGAGTTTCTGGAGACACTGGTGAAAGCCGGATATAACATTTTTGTCAGTGGAGGAACGGGAAGCGGCAAGACGACTTTTCTGAATGTTCTGTCCGGTTACATCTCCGCAGAGGAACGTGTGATCACCATAGAAGACAGTGCGGAATTACAGCTTCAGGGACTTCCCAACCTGGTGCGTCTGGAGACCCGCAACGGCAATGCAGAAGGATGCAGAGAGATCGGTATTCGCGAACTGATCCGCTCTTCGCTGCGGATGCGTCCGGACCGGATCATCGTGGGAGAGGTCCGGGGACCGGAAGCCATTGATATGCTGCAATGCATGAATACCGGTCATGACGGCAGTATGTCTACCGGGCATGCCAACAGTGCAGTCGACATGCTGGCGAGATTGGAGAACATGGTTCTGATGGGGATGGATCTTCCGTTAACTGCCATTCGCAACCAAATCGCTTCGGGAGTGGATGTTATTGTACATTTAGGCAGAATCCGGGATAAGAGCAGACGGGTGTTGGAGATTACGGAAGTGATAGGCTGCGAAAACGGAGAGATTCGGTTGAATCCGCTATATCAATTCGAAGAACTGGGGGAAAGCAGTGACGGAAAAGTAATCGGCAGGCTGCGAAGAAGAGGAGAGTTACTTCATGAAGGAAAACTTAAGGCGGCAGGACTATCATAAAGCCTTTCAAAAACGGGGTGATTTTTTGCAGCCGGCATTGCAGACCGCAGCGGTAATGCTCTTCTTTGCATGGTTCTTTTATCGGTCTCTTTGGGCGGTTCCGGCGCTGATTCCCCTTGGAATCTTGTATTTCCGCAGATGTGTGGAGCAACAATGTCGAAAGAACAGGCAGGAACTGACCCTGCAGTTCAAGGAGTGCATTTTATCTGTGGCGGGTTCCCTTAGAACCGGATATGCGTTGGAAAATGCTTTTCTGGAAAGCAGAGAGGATATACGGATGCTGTATGGAGAACAGTCGGCCATGTATCGGGAACTGGAATTCATCCGCAGAGGAATGATACTGAATATTACTCTGGAAGAATTAATAAATGATCTGGCGGGGCGGAGCGGTATCGAGGAGATCCGGCAATTTTCCACGATCCTGAGTATTGCGAAGAGGGGTGGCGGGAATGTATCACAGATCATTCGCTCGACAGCAGAGATGATCAGCAACAAAGTAGAGACTATGCAGGAGATGTTGACCCTGTTGCAGGGCAGAAGACTGGAACAGAAGGTTATGGAGATTATGCCCTTTGGAATTACTTTCTATATTGCCTGTACTTATCCGGGATATTTTGAAACGCTCTATCACAATGTCAGGGGGATACTTCTTATGACCGGCTGCCTGATTGCTTATGTGGGGGCCTATCTGTTGGGAGAAAAGATTCTGGATCGGATCGAGGAGGAACTGTAGGAAACGATGAAATATCAGAAAGGACTTCTTGGATTTGTCTATAAAGGAATGATGGTTTGCTACAAAAGGCTTCATCTGTGGAAACTGCCGGTTCCGGGGAGAGATCGGGTAAAAACAGATCTCAATCGAATATATCCCGGGGAGAATCCGCAGGAATGTCTTACGGATTATTATGTGAAGAAGATGACGCTTTCGGTGATAATCCTTGTAACCGGAATTCTGTTTGCCGGAATCTGGTATTACACCAGAGAAGAGGGACACATTGATGAAAACGGATGGGTATTCCGGGGATCCGGAGAAGAAGGAACGCAGAAATACAATATCATCGGACAGGTAGAAGACGGCAACAGATATGATTTTCAGATGGAGGTGGAATCTCGAAAATATGCGGAAGAAGAGTTGGAGACTTTATACTTGCAGCTGGAAGAAGAACTGCCGCAGCTGATTCTGGGGGATAATGACTCTTTGGACCATGTCACTACGGATCTGAAGTTGTCGGATGCTTATGAGGGATTTCCGTTTTATATGGAATGGAAAAGTGCAACACCTGAAGTCATCGGGGAGAACGGAGCCGTATCTCCGCAGAAGAAACAGGTCCTGGTGTGGCTGAAGGCGGAACTGAGTTATGAAGAATATGTAAGAGAAACAAAGATTGCAGTAACGGTTGCAGATAAGAGCGAGACGGCAGAGGAGTGGGAACGGAACCGGATAGAGGAACTGCTACAGCAGGCACAGGAAGAGGATCCGGAAAACGAAAGGTTTCAGCTGCCTGAGGAAATTGACGGAAAATCTATTGTCTGGAAAGAGAAGAACGGAAACACCGGGTGGATGCTTGCAATGGGAACCATATCGGCGGCAGTGGCGGTTTTCTTTTTTCAGGACCGGGATCTGCATGCTCTTGTGGAGAAGAGAAGGCGTGAGGAAAGAAAATCTTATCCGGAGATTTTGCAAAAACTGACACTATATCTGGAAGCAGGACTGACGGTCAGGGCGGCTTTTTGCCGTGTGGCGGAAGAATATGAAAAAGAAAAAACGCATGGCGGACGGCGCAGGGAGGCCTATGAAGAAATGTTAATAGCAACAAGGGAGATCCGCATGGGAGTACCGGAGAAAACGGCTTATGAGGGATTCGGAAAAAGGACCGGCATCAGAGAATACGTCAGACTGAGTACTTTTTTGCTGCAAAATCTGAAAAAAGGAAGTACGACACTTTTGCGGCAGCTGAAGGAAGAGGCACAGACGGCAGAAGAATTGCGGATGCAGAATGCAAGAAAACTAAGTGAAGAAGCGACCACAAAGCTGTTGCTGCCTATGGTGCTGTTGCTTGTGATCGTAATGGTAATGATCATGGTTCCTGCGTTTTCTAATGCGGGAATATAAGAAGGGAAGGTATGGTTATGAAGAACAAATTAAAATCATTTCGGCAGTTTTTGACAGAGGAAGAAGGAATGGGTACCGTGGAAGTGATATTGATTATCGTGGTACTGGTGGGATTGGTTATTATTTTTAAGGAGAAGATCACAGAGATCGTCAATTCCATTTTCAGCAAAATTACAAACCAGACCAAGAAGATATAGAGAGGATGAAGATGACGACCTCCTGTACAAATGCTAAACCGGGCGGCTATATGACGGTATACCTGGCACTTACCGTGACAGTAATCATTGCGTTGTGTCTGGCTTTGATCGAAGGCTGTCGGTATCGGGGAATTTCATTGGAAACGGAATGCGTCATGGACATTGGAATGGACAGTATTCTGGCGGAATATCACAGAGAGTTACAGAAACAGTACAACCTGTTTGCCATAGACTGTTCCTACGGATCAGAGAATGCTTCCACAGAACAGACAGAGAGACATCTGTTGGACTATATGAACCGGAATTTTTCTCTGGAGGATGTGTTCCTCGAAAAATTATTATATCGTGACTTCTTTGCGATTCTGGCAGAGGAAGCGGAGATTACCAAAGCCGCTTTTTTGACGGATGAAGAAGGGGAGGTATTTCGGAGAATTGCTGCCAATGCCATGGAGGATACAGTTGGAATCGGCCTGATGCAACAGCTTACGGACTGGCTGCAGACCATAGAATCCCGGGGGTTGGAGCACCAGGATATTGCAGGGGAAAAGCAGCGTATTGATGAGGAGATCCTGGAATATGACGGAAAGAAGACAGCGGCAGGAAAGATCCTTCATATTGAGAATCCCACAGCGGCGTTGGAAGAAAAAAGAAACAGCGGATTACTGAAGCTGGTAATGGAGGAAGAAGAGATCTCCTCCCGTAGGATCGAACCGGAGACATTATGGGAAGCGAGGGCAGAACGTGGAGAAATAAACCACGGAAATCTGTCGCTGGAGGAACCGGAGAAATGGGAAAAATTCGAAGAAAAAATATTCTTTCATGAATACCTCCTAAGGTATCTGGGACGGTATGGTCAGGAGAAAAAGGACGGTCCGTTATGGTATCAGACAGAATATGTCATTATGGGCAAAGACAATGACATGGAGAACCTTAAAGGAGTGATAAATCGTATTTTTATCATACGGGAAGCGGCGAATACCCTCTATCTGACGGAAAGCGAAGAAAAATATGCCATAGCGGAAGCATTGGGAGAAGTTCTGGCAGCAGCAATGATGGTACCGGAGATTGCAGGATTGCTCACGGCGACATTGATTCTGGGATGGGCGTTTGCGGAAAGTGTTTATGACGTAAAAGTCATTCTTGCAGGAGGAAAGATCCCTCTGCTTAAGAATGATGCTACATGGCATTACGGTTTGTCTGCTGCGTTACTGGGAGAACTGTCGGGGATGTCTGCAGAGGAATTGGAAACGGTACAGGGAATGGCCTACGAAGATTACCTGAGAGTATTTCTGCTGCTTTGTGAGGAGAAAAATGTTTCTTATCGTGCAATGAGCATGGTAGAGCAGGATATTCGAAACACCCCGGGAAACAGGGATTTTCGTCTGGATGCATGCCTTGTGGAAATAAGAATGAATGTCAAAGTAAAGAGCAAATACGGATATACTTTTGAGATCGAGAGGCAAAAGTCCTATATAGAATCTCTGGAATCGACAGGAAATAGCGGAAAACGATGAAAAGAGAAGGGAGGTGAGCAGCGATGTCCTCTTTATGGAAATATTGCATTACAACTATTAACAAAAAAGATTCAAGTCCTACTCCGACAGTAAGAAGAACTCTTAGCCCATGTAACATTTTACTCCCCGTAAAATTTCTGAAATTTGCAGATTTCATAAAGAGGATATCACTGCTTATACTCCCGGAGACATCGGTAAGAGCAAGCATGACAGTAGAGACTGCATTGGTATTGCCGCTTTTTTGCTTTTTTATGATTCATATGGGAAGCGCCATAGAGATGATACGTCTGCACGGAAATCTGGAAGTGGCTTTGTGGGATGTCGGCAGGCAGATCGGCATATATGGGGGACTGCCGGATACGGGAAAGGGTGGAGGCAGTGAGGAAGAGGATTCCGGCGACCGATTGGGAACCGTGGCACTTTCTTATACCTATGTCAAAAACAGAATAGTCCATCAACTGGGAGAGGAATATCTGGAACAGTCACCTTTGGATCAGGGAATAGATGGTCTGCAATTTTTGGAAAGCAGTACCCGGGGCGATAACTATGAGATCATCGTTACATACAGAGTGAGTCCGTTGGCGGAGCTGTTGGGATTTCGAAAATTCCGTATGGGGAACAGATACTATGGACATCTGTGGAACGGTTATGAGATCCCGGGCACAGAGGATGCCGGAGAGTATGTATATGTGACGGAAGATTCTGCGGTATACCACATAAGCAGAGAATGTACACACTTAAGACTGTCGGTCCGGCCCGTAGAAGTAGCGGAGGTTCCCAAGGGATATCGCCCCTGTGAAAAATGTATGGGAGGGAAAGTGAATGGGATTGTCCCGGGAGGCAGCATTTATTATATCTGTACAGAGGGAGAAAGCTATCATAGCAGGAGAGACTGCCCTGGGCTTAAGAGAACCGTATATTGTATAGCAAAAAAAGAAGCAGAGGGCTACAGGAAATGCAGCAGGTGCGGAAAAACATAAAACAGGAGAAAATGTGAAGTTGGAAATGCTGGAGAAGATTATACTGACAGGATATCTTCTGGCAGGCAGCTGGTGTGATATTCGTAAGAGAGCTGTTCCGTTGTTGCTTTTGAGCCTGGGAGGAGTGTTCGTTTTCGCGGACATTTTTTTCAGGGGATGGGAAAGTGGCAGGGTGATGGCATTGCTCCCCGGAGTCCTGCTGGTATTGTTGTCAAAGGCAACAAAGGGAATTGGTGCGGCAGACGGTATCGTATTGTTTTGCGTGGGGTTTATAAGCAGAAGTAAAAGTATTCTTTTTATATTCGGAATAAGTCTCATCTACATCTTTTTCTATTCCATGATCCTTTTTATCAGAAAACGAAATCATGACATACAGATTCCGTACCTTCCCTTTTTACTGGCAGCATATATAACGGTTTGGATATTGTAGAAATAATCAGGATCGGAGGTAACAGTATGCAAAATAAATATTACAGGGCATATTTTACGGTGGAGGCAGCAATTCTTTATCCTGTGGTACTGGGAGTGGTATTACTGATGATGTATTTGCTGTTTTTTGAATATGACAGATGTCTGTTGGAACAGGATATGGGAAGAGCCGCGGTAAGAGGCGGAGGCAGATGGATGCAGAAAAAGGAAGAACTGAATCGACAGTTACAGGAAAAGGATCTGTTCTTTAATACGGAGAAATACATTGCATGGGAAGGTGAATTGCCCACATGGAGGCTGGAAAAGAACCAGGTGACGGTAGAACAGACAGGGAGAATGCCCTATCCGTTTTCGACCATTTTGGGATTGCCCCGGTATTGGAGCGCGAAAGCATCGTTTCGGGTAAATCGGAACAGTCCGGTAGATATCTTAAGAAAATATCAGCGGTATCAGGAGATAACAGAGGAAGCGGCAGGAGATGGAAATTCTGCAGAAGATGCCGTTCAGTAGGAAGGGATGACAGGAAATGTTAAATACAGAATACATTCGGAGTTTAAATGCAAATTATGAAAGACTGTTGTTGGAACAGAAACCGGAAGAAAAGAAATATCAATATTGTATGATCAGCAGGGGAGGAATCAGGGGATTGCTGCCTTGCAGCCTGCGATACATAGATGGCGAGGCCTATTTGTATTACGATATTACTTCCAGACAGAATATCGCCCAGCTTTTTGAAAAGAAACCTATGACGAGACAGTGGGTCATGGACTTTTTGTGGAGCATGCGCAGAGTGAGGCAGGAAATGTCCCGATTTCTTCTGGAGGAAAGCAATATTATATGGTTTCCACAGCATGTGTATCAGGATCTGGAGAAAAAAGATTTCTATTTCATATACATTCCGTATTGTGGGGAGAATACGGGATTTGCCGATCTGATGGAATATCTGGTAGAACATGTGGATTATCAGGACGAAGGATTAGTGGAGTATATTTATAAGGCCTATGAGCAATATGAAGCAGCAGGGGATGCTTATTTACAGGGCAAGATTTTTGAAGATGCAGAGTGCCTTAGAATAACAGAAAATGACAACAGCAGAGAAGAGGAGGAAGTCACCGTCGGGGAAGAGGAAACGGAGGTCGAAAGAGTAAACGAAGAAAAGCAGATGGAAGAAACAGTTTTTGCTTCGAAAGAGAAAAAGAGCCTGTTTAATCTGTGGGAAAACCGGAAAAAGAAAGAAAAGCAGGAAAAAGAGAGTTATACCAGAAATCTGCAACTTACCATGACAGGATATGCGGTGGCGGAGGAGACGGCCTATGAAGAAGAGGATATGGGGAAAACCATATATATGGAAGAAAAACCGGCCCCCAGAGAGAACGTCCATCGCCTGCTGTCTGAGGAGGGAAAACTTCTTGCGACATTGGAACAGCCGTCTTATACCATCGGAAAAAAGAGAGGAGAAGCGGATCTGGTATTAAACGATTTGTCGATCAGCAGACTTCACGCAAGGATCGTAAAAGAAACGGACGGTTATTATCTGGAAGATATGAATTCTACGAACGGTACTTTTAAAAACGGATTACAGTTACAGCCTTATGAAAAAAGGAAGCTTGAGGAGGGAGACGAGATCACACTGGGGAAGACGACCATAGTTTATCGGTAGGCCGGTGGGAGACCCTTTTGGTTGACGGAGCAGTACAAATAGTGGTACATTTTAGATATTAAAACAAAAAGGAGTGTTTCGGTGAAAAAACGGCAGGAAATACCCTGGGCAAGCGGGACGCTTGTGGCAATTAATGTAATTGTATTTCTTATATGTACTTTTTCGGGAAACGTGTTATATAATAAAGGCGAGTTGGATGTTACCAGTGTATTAGCCGGTAAACAGTATGGCAGGATCCTGTGGGCAACCTTCCTTCATGCGGGTATTCAGCACCTTTTTAACAACATGGTAATTTTGTTTTTTCTGGGTGCCATGATTGAGAAAGTGACGGGACATATACAGTTTCTACTGCTTTATTTCCTGTCCGGGGTCGGAGGCAATCTTTGCTCCCTGTTGGCAAAACTGATACGGATGGATGCTTCCGCATCAGTAGGCGCAAGCGGAGCAATCTTTGGACTGGATGGAGTATTGCTGGCATGGATTTTGCTGGATCGACAATCCATGCCGGATGTCACACTGAAACGTGTAATTCTTATGATAGCATTATCACTGTACAGTGGATTTACGGCACAGAATATAGACAATGCGGCACATGTGGGCGGACTGATAACCGGATTTCTGGCAGGGCTCCTGTTCTGCACCATCAGGAAACACAGAAGACAAAATAAAACGGAAGAGGTGTAGATTTGAATATCAACATTTACTATGGCGGACGAGGAATCATTGACGATCCTACGATTTATGTGATCAACAAGATGCAGGAAGTTCTGGAAGAACTGAGGGTACATGTGGAGAGATACAATCTCTATGACGGTAAGACCAATATCACGACACTTCCCCAGACGTTGAAGGAAGCAGACGGGATCATTCTGGCGACTACTGTGGAATGGTACGGTATCGGCGGATATATGCAGCAATTTCTGGATGCCTGCTGGCTGTACGGAGATAAAGAGACCATATCTGGAATGTATATGTGTCCGGTGGTGATGTCTACGACCTATGGAGAGAGAGAGGGTAAACTCAGTCTTGCGGCAGCATGGGAGATCCTGGGCGGATTGCCCTGCAGCGGTATCTGCGGATACATTGAGAATACGGTGACGCTGGAGATGAATGAGCAGTACGGCCAGCTCATTGAGAAGAAGGCGGAAAACATGTATCGCACGATCAACCAGAAGCTTGCCAGCTTCCCTGCCAGCAATAAAGTGATGCGTCAGAAAGTGACGATTCCGAAAGCAATCAATCTGACGCCACAGGAGACAGAACAGTTGTCGGAATATGTATCGGATGATACTTTCGTACAGAGACAGAAGGAAGATATTCAGGAACTGACCTCTATGTTCCGGGATATGTTGGACAATAGCGGAGCGGATAACGAACAGGAATATCTGGAGGAATTTAAGAAGGCCTTTGTACCACAGCCGGGACTTGATGCAAAGTATGTTATTAATATAGAAGAAAAGAAGAATCCTCTGTGGATCGCTGTCAGCGGTGGCAAGGCAGACTGCGGATATGGAGAGACGGACAAACCGGATGTGGAGATGCAGATGAATCGTGCCGCCATGGAAGACATTGTAAATGGAAGAATGACGTTCCAGAGAGCGTTTATGTCAGGCGTTATGAAGCGAATGAAGGGAGATTTCCGAATCCTTAGAACACTGGATCAGATGTTCCCCTTTGAAGAAAATAACAGATAGGAGCAAAACGATGAAAAAGGACGATTGTATTTTCTGTAAAATTGCGAACGGAGAGATCCCTTCCAAGACTTTATACGAGGACGGGAATTTCAGAGTGATACTGGATCTGGGACCGGCCACCAGAGGACATGCGCTGATCCTCCCCAAGGACCACGCGGATAATCTCTATGAACTGCCGGAGGAGACCGCAGCAAAAGTATTTGTTCTTGCAAAAAATATGGCAACAAAAATGACAGAGAAATTGCACTGTGATGGTCTCAATATCGTACAGAATAACGGAGAAGCAGCAGGACAGACAGTTCAGCATTTCCATATGCATCTGATTCCCCGCTATGAGAATGACGGCCAGCATATTTTGTGGAACCCGGGAGAGAGCACTCCGGAAGAACTGGAAGAGATTCGCAAAACCATTACAGAATAACAGGGAGAAGCCATGAGAACAGTAGATGTAAATACTTTGACGCAAAATATCAAAGAAATGTGCATAGAGGCGAATCATTTTCTGTCTGAGGATATGAAAAAGGCATTTACAAAGGCGGAGCAGCAGGAAAAGGCTCCTTTGGGAAAACAGATCCTGCAACAGTTGCAACAGAATATGGATATTGCAGGCAAGGATATGATTCCCATCTGCCAGGATACCGGAATGGCCGTTGTATTTCTGGAAGTGGGTCAGGATGTGCATCTGACAGGAGGCAATGTGGAAGATGCTGTCAATGAGGGTGTCAGACAGGGATACATAGACGGCTATCTGAGAAAATCCGTGGTGAAAGATCCCATTTACCGGGAGAATACCAGGGATAATACGCCTGCGATCATTCATTACAGTATTGTTCCGGGGGACCGTGTCCGGATAACGGTGGCACCCAAAGGCTTTGGCAGCGAGAATATGAGCAGAGTCTTTATGCTCAAACCGGCAGATGGCATAGAAGGTGTGAAAAATGCGATTCTGACGGCAGTAAAAGATGCGGGGCCAAATGCATGTCCGCCTATGGTAGTAGGAGTGGGAATCGGAGGCACCTTCGAGAAATGCGCATTGATGGCGAAGAAGGCATTGACAAGACCGGTGGATGAACATTCTGAGATTCCTTATGTAAAGGAACTGGAAGAGGAACTTCTGGAAAAGATCAACAAGTCGGGAATCGGACCGGGTGGACTGGGTGGTTCCACAACGGCGCTTGCCGTCAATATTAATACGTATCCCACACATATAGCAGGACTGCCGGTAGCTGTAAACATCTGTTGTCATGTCAACAGACATGCCATCAGAGAGATCTGAGATTAACTTAATTACCGGAGATTATAATAAACGGAGTGTAGGCAACATGGATAAATATGTAAAAGTACCTCTCAGTGATGAAGACGCCCGTTCTCTGAAGTCAGGAGATTATGTATACCTGACGGGGACAATCTATACGGCTCGGGATGCGGCTCATAAGAGAATGCAGGAAGCACTGGAAAAGGGAGAGACACTTCCTGTAGAAATGAAAAATAATGTAATCTACTACATGGGACCGTCACCGGCAAGAGAAGGCAGACCTATCGGCTCTGCGGGTCCGACAACGGCCAGCAGAATGGATAAGTATGCACCGGACTTATTGGATCTGGGCCTGAAGGGAATGATAGGAAAGGGAAAAAGATCACAGGCTGTTATAGATGCTATCGTGCGAAACGGCGCGGTATATTTTGCGGCAGTGGGAGGAGCGGGGGCTCTTCTGTCCCGTGCAATCACATCTTCGGAAGTAATTGCCTATGACGACCTTGGTACAGAGGCAATTCGCAGACTGACGGTAAAGGATTTCCCTGCCATTGTGGTAATTGATGTGGAGGGAAATAATCTGTATGAGACAGCTGTAAAAGAATACAGCGAAGAGTAGACAGGGGCGGACAATGTATAGAATCATACTGATGGTGGTAAGATTGTTCTATAGGGTACCGTATTATCTGATCAGAATATGGTGGCTGGGAACCAGGAAGAACTTTGATCTGGAAAAGAATTATGCATTCATTAAAAAGGTGACCAAAGCGGCAAATCGTGCCGGAAGAGTGACCATAGAGAGCTATGGTGTGGAGAACATCCCGGAGGAAAATGGGTTTATTTTCTTTCCCAATCACCAGGGGATGTTTGACGCACTTGTATTTCTCGAGTCCTGTCCGGTTCCTTTCTCCGTAGTCTATAAGAAAGAAGTAAGTAATGTGATCCTGTTGAAACAGGTATTCAGGGCATTGCATGCGATCGCTATAGACAGGGAGGATATTAAACAGTCGCTTCAGGTAATCAATCAGATGACCGAGGAGGTAAAGCAGGGCAGGAACTTCCTGATTTTCCCGGAGGGAACCAGAAGCCGCATGGGGAATCAGCTTCTTCCCTTTAAAGGTGGAACCTTTAAAAGCGCTGTCAGAGCAAAATGTCCTATTGTACCCTGCGCCCTGATTGATTCCTATAAACCGTTTGATGAGAAGTCTATAGCTCCGGTAACGGTAAAGCTGATTTATTTGCAACCAATTTGTTACGAAGAGTATAAACAGATGAAGACTCCGGAGATTGCCGACCTTGTAAAATCAAGGATTGAAGAGGCTATTCGACAATATTTATAAACAATATCTACAATTAATAAAAAAGCGATTGACAAACGCATGGAGCTTATGTATAATAATTTTTGCGTCACGAAATGACGCTAATAACATATTGGTAGAGACGACATTCAGATTATGGAGAAATACTCAAGAGGCTGAAGAGGCGCCCCTGCTAAGGGTGTAGGTCGGGCAACCGGCGCGAGGGTTCAAATCCCTCTTTCTCCGTTTACTACCAATAGGAAGTAAAAGAAGAATCTTAAGAGATTGAGATTTCTTTTTTTACGCCTTTTCTGCCATTGCAAATGCTTTGGAAAATCAATGTAAAAAGTTGTTGACAAAGCACAGAACGATGTGGTAGTATGAAACTCCACCGCGAAAACATAGGTTTTCCGGTTGAGAAAAAGATTTGAAAAAATCGAAAAAAGTTGTTGACAAACGAAAGTGGTCATGATAAACTATCAGAGTTGCCGCTAAGAACGACAGCAACGAACTCTTGCAGAGCAAGAGGGTTTGATCTTTGACAAATAAACAGTAATGCAACCCTGAAAATTCCAAGATTTTCAGAGAAATTCAAGAACAAGCAACTT
>CAKSAN010000014.1 GCA_934436435.1 uncultured Acetatifactor sp.
AACTTCAATCCTAACACAGGATCCCGGTGCTTTCTTTTTTCTATTAACTTTTCCTACAAAAACTTTACCCTACGTTTTACCAATGTTCATCAAAAAGGCTGCCTCCGAAGAGACAGCCTTCCATATTGGTATTTGTCTGTAAAGTAAGATTACAGCTGAGGACCAGCAGCAACCAGAGCCTTACCGGCATCATTTCCTTCGTATTTAGCGAAGTTCTTGATGAATCTCTGTGCCAGATCCTTTGCCTTCTCTTCCCACTGGGAAGGATCAGCGTAGGTATCTCTGGGATCCAGAATTCCGGTATCAACACCGGTCAGCTCGGTAGGAACCTCGAAATCGAAGTAAGGGATCTTCTTGGTAGGAGCGGTCTTGATAGCGCCATCCAGGATAGCATCGATGATACCACGGGTATCCTTAATGGAGATACGCTTGCCGGTTCCGTTCCATCCGGTGTTAACCAGGTATGCCTTAGCACCGTTCTTCTGCATCTTCTTAACCAGCTCTTCTGCATACTTGGTAGGATGCAGCTCCAGGAATGCCTGGCCGAAGCAAGCGGAGAAGGTAGGGGTAGGCTCGGTAATACCACGCTCGGTACCAGCTAACTTAGCTGTGAAACCGGACAGGAAGTAGTACTGGGTCTGCTCCGGAGTCAGAATGGATACGGGAGGCAGTACGCCGAATGCATCAGCAGACAGGAAGATTACGTTCTTAGCTGCGGGTGCGGAAGAAATAGGACGTACGATATTCTTAATATGGTTAATAGGATAAGATACACGAGTATTCTCGGTAACGCTCTTATCATCGAAATCAATCTTGCCGTTGGCATCAACGGTTACGTTCTCAAGCAGAGCATCTCTCTTGATGGCGTTGTAGATGTCGGGCTCGGAATCCTTGTCCAGGTTGATAACCTTAGCGTAGCATCCGCCTTCGAAATTGAATACGCCGTTGTCATCCCAGCCATGCTCGTCATCACCGATCAGCAGACGCTTAGGGTCGGTAGACAGGGTGGTCTTACCGGTTCCGGACAGACCGAAGAAAATAGCGGTATTCTCACCGTTCATATCGGTGTTTGCGGAGCAGTGCATGGAAGCAATGCCCTTCAGAGGCAGGTAGTAGTTCATCATGGAGAACATACCCTTCTTCATCTCTCCGCCGTACCATGTGTTAACAATAACCTGCTCGCGGCTGGTGATGTTGAAAGCTACACAGGTCTCGGAATTCAGGCCCAGCTCCTTGTAATTCTCAACCTTAGCCTTGGATGCATTGTAAACTACGAAATCAGGCTCGAAGTCCTTCAGCTCTTCCTCGGTGGGTTTGATGAACATGTTGGTTACGAAATGAGCCTGCCAAGCTACCTCAACGATGAAACGGATAGCCATACGGGTGTCCTTGTTAGCGCCGCAGAATGCATCTACAACGAACAGTCTCTTGTTGGACAGCTCCTTCTTAGCGATATCCTTTACAGCAGCCCATGCTTCCTGACTCATACGATGGTTGTCGTTCTTGTACTCATCAGAGGTCCACCATACAGTGTCCTTGGAGTTCTCAT
Organism: uncultured Acetatifactor sp.; assembly: GCA_934436435.1. GTDB lineage: Bacteria > Bacillota > Clostridia > Lachnospirales > Lachnospiraceae > Acetatifactor. The sequence continues at coordinate 1,550 of CAKSAN010000014.1, forward strand.
CCTCAACGATGAACTTGTCTTTGGGAGAACGTCCTGTATATATACCGGTCATAACGTTTACCGCACCGAGTTCGGTCTCCTGGCCTTTCTCATAGCCTTCCAGTTCAGGCTTCATCTCTTCTTTGAATAAATCTTCATAAGAAGGATTGTAAACGATTTCTGTGGTTCCGGTGATGCCGTACTTGCTTAAATTGATCTCTGCCATCTTACATTAACCTCTTTCCTTTAAATTTATGTGTGTCTTTATCTTCTGCCACATCGTCTGTATTATCTCAAACCCCAGTAAAAAAGTCAAGAAACCGTTAAAAATTTTATAGTCATTTTATAGTTTTCTTATTTTACTCCGGTTTCTACCGCCAGCCACTCTTTTTCTTCCTCATTCAGATAGGGAGAAATCTTCTCGTAGACGGTCTTCTGATACTCGTGCAGATACTTGATCTGGGTATCATTCAGGTACTTTTCGTCAATGGCTTCTCTGTCGATGGGCACCCAGGTCAGAGTCTCAAAATGCATGAACTGACCGTACTCGTTCTTCACATCGTTTTTTGCCACCATGACATTCTCGATCCGGATACCGTGGCTGCCCTGAATATAGATACCGGGCTCATTGGTGATGTCCATACCGTCCTCGAACACTGCTTCCACCATGCCGCCGGTGAATCTCCAGCGCATGTTCTGGGGGCCTTCGTGTACATTCAGGATATAGCCCACGCCGTGTCCGGTGCCACACTGATAATCAATATCCATATCCCAGATGGGCTGTCTCGCCAGAATATCCAGATTCCGTCCGGTACAGCCGTAGAGCCAGTGGGCATGGGTCAACTGCATGACCGCTGCTGCTACCATGGTGTAGTGCTTTTTGATTTCCTCGGAAATGGGGCCTAATACGATGGTTCTGGTCACATCGGTGGTACCGCCCAGATACTGTCCGCCGGAATCTACCAGAAGCATCCCTTCCGGTTCCAGTGTCGCACAGTTCTCCGGAGTTGCCTCGTAATGCATCATGGCTGCATTGGACTTGTAGCCTGCGATGGTCGGGAAGGACAGATCCAGGAATTCCGGGATCTCTCTTCTCTTCTGTTCCAGATAGTCCGCTGCGGTCACTTCGGTGATCTTTTCTTTTCCCACATGGGTCTTCAGCCAGTAGATGAATTTCGTTACGGCCACGCTGTCCTTTAAGAAGATCTCCTGCATTCTTGCAAGCTCTACCGGATTCTTGATGGCTTTTAACAGCTCGGTGGGATTCTTACCCTCTACCGGTTTCTGATCCTTCTGCAATGTCTTATATAAAGTATAACTGCAATATCTGTTGTCCATGAGGATCGCATTGCCCGCAGGAAGTGCCTTCAGGAAGTCCACGATGGTGCCGTATTCCTTCACCTCGATGTGATGGGCTGCCAGATATTCTGTCACCTGTGCATCCAGAGCCTTCTGCTGGATAAACAGGGTTGCGGTGTCCTCTGTAATATAGGCATAGGACATTGCCACCGGATTGCATTCCACATCGCAGCCGCGGATATTGAAGAGCCACATCAGATCATCCAGCTTGGTCAGAAGCAGTGCGTTGGCACCGTCCTTTGCCATCTTTTCTCTGGTCTCTGCAAGCTTTTCCTCCACGCTCTTACCGGCAATCTTTTCGTCCAGTACGGTAACTTTCCCGGCAGGGAAATCCGGTCTGTTCATCCAGATGCTCTCTGCCAGATCCTTCTCGTAGGCGATACGGATCTGCTTCTTTTCCAGTACCTTTTCGTATTTTTTACCGTCCATGGCTGCGATGACTCTGCCATCGCAGCCTAAGGTCTGACCCTGCTGCATGTTTTGCTCCAGAAACTCTTCGATGGTAGGAACACCTTCCTGCAGCATGCGGAACAGTTCTACGCCTGTTCCTTCCAATTCTGCTTCTGCCTGAATGAAATATCTGCCGTCGGTCCACAGTCCGGCGCCGTTCTTCCATACCAACAGCGTACCGTTGGAGCCGGTGAAATTGCTGAAATATTCTCTTACCTTAAAATAATCATTTACATATTCGGAATTATGAAAATCCGCGGTAGGCATCATATAGAAATCAATGCCTTCCTCCTGCATCTTCCCTCGAAGAAGCGCAAGTCTGTCCTGAATCACTTTGTTTTCCATGTTATCTCCATTCTATATATTTTAATATCCTTCCGTGATTTCGCCCTTACAGAGTCCTACGGCTCTGGAAGTACCGATTCTCTCACAGCCAAGTCCTAAGAACATTTCCAGATCTTCCATGCTGGACACGCCGCCTGCCGCTTTGATCTTCACATTGGGGCCGATGTATTTTTTGAACAGTTCCACATCTTCCTTGGTGGCGCCGCCGGTTCCGAAGCCGGTGGACGTCTTGATGAAGTCCGCTCCGGCATTGGTCACTGCCTTGCACATGGCGATCTTCTCTTCCTCCGTCAGATAGCAGGTCTCGATGATGACTTTGAGGATGTGGTCTCCGCACTCCTTTTTCAGGGTCCGGATCTCCTCCTCCACCTTGTCAAACAGCCCGTTCTTCACATCGCTGATATTGACTACCATATCGATCTCGTTGCAGCCGTCCTCCAGTGCCTTGCGCACCTCAGCCACCTTGGCTTCCGTCACACTGTAGCCTAAGGGGAATCCCACTACGGTACAGATGTTAATCTTGTCCCCGTAAGTGTCATGGATCCTCTTAATATAGCAGGGCGGCACACATACGCTGGCGGTATGGTACTGAATCGCCTCATCACACAATTTCCGGATATCCTCCCAGGTAGCAAATGCCTTCAGCTGGGTATGATCCACTTTTCCAAGCATTTCTTTTGCTGTCATATTGTTCTCCTTCCGGTATCTATCTTTATACTATTGTTACTGCCCACTAACCCTTCCCATTATAGCAAAGACCTCCCGCAAGTTAAAGGGAAAAGTTTATTGCCTATGCCTGTCTTAAAGCAAGTCGTGGGCACAGGAATACTGTTTTCCTGATTTGTACCCTTTTCAACGCAAGCTATGGGTACAGGAATATCATTTTCCCCGGCCTGTACCCTTTTCGGCATAAGCCGCGGGCACAGGGATGTCTATTTCCCTTAACTGTGCCCTTTTCAAGACAAAGACAGGGCACAGCCGGCTGGATTATCAGTGCTGTGCCCTTCGTTCAAAAAGACATCTATTTATACAAACTTTTCAATTACATTCCCAGAAAACTCTTCACAGTATCCTTCATCTTATCCACGTCGCACTGGGTATCATGCAGCACCGGTGCGGTACGGATCTCTTCAATGGCATTGGGTACTTTCACCTTGGCGATCTTAGACAGCTCATCCACCAGCTCGAAGTCACTCATGACATCATACTTGGTGTCAATGGCATCCATAACGCTTCTGGTGAACTTGAAGGGGCTTGCGGTGGATGCAATCACGGTAGTCTTGTGATCTCCGGTCTCAGCCACATACTTGCCGTATACAGCGGAAGCTACTGCGGTATGAGTATCGATCACATAACCGCATTTCTCATACAGACGACGGATCTCTGCGGCGGTCTCTGCCTCGCTTGCGAAGTTGCCGTAAAAGTCAGCCAGCTGCGCCTTCATCTCTGCGGTGATCTCGTATTTACCACTGCCGGACAGCGCACTCATCAGCTCACGGTTCTTATCCGCATCATTGCCTGCGATACGGTAGATCAGACGCTCCAGATTGCTGGAGATCAGAATATCCATGGAAGGGGAAGTGGTCAGTACGAACTCTCTGTTACGGTCATAGGTTCCGGTGCGGAAGAAATCATACAGTACCTTATTGTCATTGGAAGCACAGATCAGCTTGTCGATGGGCAGTCCCATATTCTTCGCATAAAATGCAGCCAGAATATTACCGAAGTTGCCGGTGGGAACCACAACGTTGATCTTCTCGCCCTCTGCGATCTTTCCATCCTTTAATAACTGTGCATAGGCATAGACATAATAACAGATCTGAGGTACCAGACGTCCGATGTTAATGGAGTTTGCGGAGGAGAACTGGAAGCCCTTCTCGTCCATCTCTTTTGCCAGCTCCTTGTCGGAGAAAATCTTCTTCACGCCGGTCTGGGCATCATCGAAATTGCCGTGAATGCCTACTACAAAAGTATTGGCACCCTTCTGGGTCACCATCTGCTTCTCCTGAATGGGGCTGACACCGTTCTTCGGGTAAAATACGATGATACGGGTACCCTTAACATCTGCAAAACCAGCCAGAGCCGCCTTACCGGTATCGCCGGAAGTTGCGGTCAGAATCACGATCTCGTTCTTAATATTGTTCTTGCGGGCAGAAGTGATCATCAGGTGAGGTAAAATGGAAAGTGCCATATCCTTGAACGCGATGGTGGAGCCATGGAACAGTTCCAAATAATAAGCATCATCCGCCTGCACCAGAGGAGCGATTTTTTCAGTATCAAACTTGGAATCATAAGCGTTGTTGATACAGTTTTTAAGCTCTTCCTCGGTAAAGTCTGTCAGGAAAAGCTTCATAACTTCATAAGCCACCTGCTGATAGTTCATTCCGGCCAGTTCCTTCAGACTCTTGTCCAATGCAGGGACATGATCCGGTACGAACAGACCTCCGTCATCGGATAATCCTTTCAGAATCGCCTGCGATGCCGTTACCGGTTCGCTGTTACTACGTGTGCTGCGATAAATTACTTCCATTTCCTCTCCTCCGTGTCTATGTATGAATGTATGCCGGAATATCTCCCGGGCATCTCCATCTGTATTTCCACGCAACTATTCAGAACCCCATTCGCAAAATCGGTCTTTCGGAGCTTTCCTGAATAACACGCCTGCATGTTATTCGCTCATGGTGGTTACTTCGCCCATTGGCTCCGAATAGTTACACTTTCGAAAAGTATAGCATACTTTAAACACTGTTGCAAGGTGAATCATTGAAGCGCTTTCCCGTCGGAAAAAAATTCATGTCCCCCATGCCGGAATAACAAAGTAAGCTTCTCGTCAAACCAACGCATACTTTCACTGTCGGCATATTTTCTGGCAGCAAAATACATCGCCCCTTGCGATATGTCTTCTCCCGCCAGAGCTCGTCCGACCGCATCCACAGTCTCTTCACTGATCTTCACTCTGTTATAACTGCCATCGGTAATCGGCGAGAACTGTGCCACACCGTTTTCCCGTTGGAATACGATCTCCGTAATGCTGTCCGGAAAACGATCGGAATTCAACCGGTTCAGTATCACATTTGCCACCAACAGTTTTCCTTCCTCATCCTCGCATCCGGCCTCCGCTTCCACGATCCGAAGCAGCACCTCCAGGTCTTCCTGTTCCAGCTGATACTTACTCTCCCTCTGCAATTCGCTGCAATCCACCACTCTCTGACCGGAAGAAGTCCGGGAGGCAATTCCCATAATAATGCTCTCTTTGTCCGCCAGAAGGCTCTCCTCCGTATGTACCTCCAGCACGGTCTGCTGCATTTCCTGCCGAATCTCCTCCATCCGACAGAGGCATAAAAGTCCGGCCAGAAATAGAAGGTTTATCATAAGTAGTCCGCTTAACGCTCTTTTATACATATATTATTTGACCCTTTCCGCAATTCTCATTTTGGCTCTAACTTCATTTTATGCAGCTCGTCCGAAAAATATATCTGTTGTTCCTTTACAAAAAATGTTACTATAGGAGCATGAATGAGAAAAACAGTGAAAAAAAGCAATTGTATAAAGGAGTCTTCCGTGCTGAAAAAAAGGACGGAACCGTGTATTACCGGGCATCCCTGACCCGGAACGGCAAACATATCAGCCTGGGCAGTTACCCTGATGCCTTACAGGCGCATCATGCCTATGAGCAGGGGCTTCTCCTGTTGTCCGATCCCTCTCTCACCCTGCAGTCCTACGAAAAGACCTCTCCCCTGTCCTTTGAAAAATGGGTCTGTCTGATCAACCTGCGGGATAACGGACTCTATATCGGCAATCCGATCTATCTGGGACAGCAGCTCTTCTATTATTATCTGTCCCCTCATCATGTATTAAAATTTGATATGGAAGATCTGTTCTATTATTCCTCCCATAAGATCATGCGCCGGGGGAATCATTATTTCGTGGCCGACTACGGCATGCAGCTGACTCTGACCTCCCGCTACGGTATCAAAAGCTACGGGGTCCCCGGAGTGGATTACTGTTTTGTCAACGGCGACCCCACGGATTTTCGAAGAGAGAATCTGCAAATTCATAATATCTATCACGGTGTCCGGAAAACAGCAGCAAAAAACGGACAGTACATTTATACTGTCCGCATTCACATCCGCGGTAATTATATTGTGGGACGCTATTCCACCGATGTGGAAGCTGCCATTGCTTACAACAAAGCCATCGACATTTTACAAAACAAAGGCGTCACCAGCAATTTCACCCCCAACTATGTGGAGGGAATTACGCCCCGCCGCTATGCAGAGATCTATTCCGCTCTTTCCATAGCACCGGGAATTCTGAATTATCCGCCTATTTCTCCGAATAATCAATAAAGCTGATATTCATATTGGCATAACCCGCAATACCGTCAATAGAGACATCATTGGCATATTGCCACATGGTAAACCGATAAGGATAATCCGGCACATCCGCCACCTGGGAAAGCCATACGTCATACGCCGTTAATTTGGACAGATCAATCTCCTTGATCAGCCATTCCTTATCCCCGTAGAGCAGAGTCTTATATCCGGCTGCCGCTATGGTATCCAGAAAAGCCTTGGTGATCTTCGTCTTATCCGCCCGGCTGACACCCTCGATCCTCGCTGTATCATTGTCCACAAAGCTCATGTCAAACGCTACCGGATAGGTGACCTTATAATCTTTGATATTTTCCAGAACGATATTGGCTTCTTCCACCGCCTCGTCTTCCGTGATGGCCTGTGAGGAAAAATACACCCCGATCTGCAATCCGGCATCAGTGGCTCTCTTAATATTATCCCCAAAATAATCATCCAATACGATCTGTCCGCTGCCATACCCTCTGGCACCTACCCGCAGCATTACAAAGTCCACACCGGCTTTTTTCAACTTCAAAAAGTCTACATAATCCTGATATTTGGAAATATCCACACCCACATAGGAAGTCAGCTTTCCTTCCTGATAATATTTCATCAGATCCGACTGGCACACCAGCTTCGTAAAATCATACTCATGCTTCGGAAGATATGGGCTGATCAATACCCACTCCTCCTTGCCGTCCCGGTTGGTCACCAAAGTATGTTTTCCGTCCGTGGAAGGATCTGCCTCCGCCGTTTCCTTTTTTCCATCCGTTTCGGAGGGATCCGCGGAAGGCAGCGGTGTCGCTGTCGGTTCCGGGTACATATCCCAGAAATCCAGATCCGAAGGAGATAATGTGCTTCCGGTGACCAGATCCTGCGTATCCGGATATTTGTTGGTCTGATTACTTCCTGTCTGCGATACCTGATCCGTCTGTGCAGCCTCGTTATTCTGTTGATGGGAGGCAGGCTGTCTGTTCAGGATCAGTACCACTGTAAGGATTGCCGCCACGAAGATCGTGACCGCCACAATGGCACTGATTACCGTAGGTGTCAGCCCACCTCCGTGATCTTCATAATCGTCCGGAAGACGCATGTTTTTCCTCCTTTTATGCCTTCTTTTATGCTTTTACGATACATTTCTTCGGACATTTCTCCATGCAGGCACCGCAGCCCACACACTTCTCCGGATCAATGATCGCATGGAAATTCTCCACCTTTACCGCATCGTGCTGGCAGTTCTTCACACAGATGCCGCAGCCCACACAGCCGGTCTTGCAGGCTTTCATGGTAACGGGACCCTTGTCCGTGGAACTGCATGCCACCTGTACCGTATTGGAATACGGCCGTAAGCTGATCAGATGCTTGGGACATACCTCCACGCATTTTCCGCAGGCCTTACACTTTTCCTTATCCACCACAGCCACACCATTCTCTACGTGAATAGCGTCAAAAGGGCATACCTGTGCACAGGTTCCGAATCCCAGACAGCCACTGTTGCAGGACTTCGGTCCGCCTCCGGGAACGAAGCTCATCATACGGCAGTCTTTGATACCGTAATAATCGTAATCCGTGGTGGTCCGTTCACAGTCACCCTGACAATGAACATACGCTACCTTACGTTCGGAAGCCTCTGCCTCGACACCCATGATGGCAGCGATCTTCTTACCGACTTCCTCTCCGCCCACGGGACAGGTGTTCACCGCAGCTTCTCCCTTTGCAATGGCAGCTGCCAGTCCGGAACATCCGGCGAAACCGCAGCCACCGCAGTTATTTCCGGGAAGAGCGGCTAATACCGCCTCTTCCTTCTCATCTACTTCTACCTTGAATTTAATACCGGCCACGCCAAGGAACAGTCCCACAAAGATGCCGACGATTCCGACACAAGCCGCAGCAATCAGAATTCCTGTTATACTCATCTTATGTTACTCCCTTCCTAGATCAGACCTGAGAATCCGCAGAAAGCAATAGCCATCAGTCCTGCTGTCAGCAGCACCATGGGCATTCCTTTGAAGGATTCCGGTACTTCGTTGTATTCCATCTTCTCACGCAGTCCCGCCAGTATCACAATGGAAATGGTAAATCCAAGGGCTGTGGCAAAGCCGTTCACAATACCCGTCAGGATACCGTATTCCTTCTGTACGTTGGTAATGGCAACACCCAGTACCGCACAGTTGGTGGTGATCAGAGGGAGATATACGCCCAGAGCCTCATACAGGGAGGGCATTGCCTTTTTCAAAAACATCTCCACAAACTGTACCAGTGCCGCAATGACAAGGATGAACACAATGGTCTCCAGGTACTCAATGTGCAGCGGTTGTAAGATAAATTTGTAGATCACACCCGCTACCGCACTGGCCAGGGTAATAACGAAGATAACCGCCGTTCCCATGCCGCCCGCCGTCTTGATCTTGCGGGATACGCCTAAGAACGGGCACAGTCCCATGAACTGGCTTAATACAATATTGCTGACGATGGAGGAACTGATCAGTAACAGAAGCATATCTTTTACACTATCCATTTATTCATCCTCCTTATCCAAGTCTATCGTCTCAAGATCATCCGTTGCAGTCTTTTGTTTTACTGTCGCCTTTGCCGCGTCCTTCACGGCATCTTCTGTGGTCTCGGTATTGTCATAAAACCGCTCTGAACAGCCGCTTTCGCCACAGTGCAGACAGTCGTGTCCGCAGCCGGACTGGATCTTCTCGTAATCCTTGCCTGCCAGTTTTCTCTTGTTCTTCACATAATTCTGTAAAGCAGTCAGTGCAGCCAGTACGAAGAATGCACCGGGTGCCAGTCCGAAAATATTGATGGTCACATAGGAATCCGGCATGATCTGGAATCCGAAGATGGATCCGGCCGCCAGGATCTCACGTACTGCACCGATACAAGTCAGCGCCAGAGAGAAACCAAGTCCCATGCCAAGTCCATCGAACAGGGACGGAATGGGCGGATTGGAATAGGCATAGCTCTCTGCTCTTCCCAGAATGATACAGTTTACCACGATCAGAGGAATGTACACGCCCAACGCATCGTTCAGCGAAGGTAGATACGCCTGCAAAAGCAGCTGTACTGCGGTTACGAAGGACGCGATGATAACGATAAATGCAGGGATTCTCACCCGGCTGGGAATCACCTTCCGAAGCAGGGAAATGATCAGGTTGCTCATGGTAAGCACCACCGCCGTGGTCAGGCCCATGCCCAGACCGTTCATGGCCGATGTGGTCACCGCTAACGTCGGACACATTCCCAGCATCAGTACAAACGTAGGATTTTCCTTGATGATACCGTTATAAAGTCTCTCACCCGCTTTATTCATTGCCAGCACCTCCCTGTACATAATCGTTAAATGCCAGAAGGCTTCCGTTGACAGCGTTGGTCACTGCCTTCGTGGTGATGGTCGCACCACTGATGGCATCAATCTCACTGTCGGAGGTGGATCCGGTCTTCGTGTAGGCAAAGCTCTTTATATTCTTGTTGTGGAACTGAGGCACCAACACATCTCCCGCTTTCATTCCCAGTCCGGGAGTCTCGGAGATACTTAGGATCGAAATATCATTGACCGTACCGTCCAGACGGATTCCCACATACAAAACGATATTTCCGCCGTAGCCTTCGGAGGATGTGGTCTGGATTACATAGCCTAACTGTGCCCCGGAAGCATCCTGTGCTTCAAAGACCGTACCGATGGTAATTCCTGTATCTGCCAGCTTCTGTGCAGTCTCGGCAGAAGGCGTATAAGGATCCAGTTCCTCGAAATGCCCTGCATCCGCAAAAACCGCCTTACATGCATCCTGTACTGCCTTTTCTTCCTGCAGGCGAATGGGCTCCTTGGTCAATTCATAGACAAAACCAAGCAACAGTCCGGCGATCAGGGTAATGGCAAACAGAATGCCCGCTTCTTTTAACATTGCCTGAATATCTTTACTATTTTTCACGTTTCGCACCTGCCTTTCTGCCAAAAGCCACCGGCATGGTGAATTTTTCGATCAGAGGCACCAGAAGGTTGCCTAAAATGATGGCATAGGATACGCCTTCCGCTCCCGGTCCGAAGATACGGAAGATTCCGGTAAGAAGTCCCAGTACCACGCCGTATACATACTGTCCCTTAATGGTAATGGGTCGGGTCACATAATCCGTTGCCATGAAAAAGGCACCCAGGATCAGACCGCCGCCTGCTAACTGTGCCGACAGATATGCAGGATCAAAACCATGTCCGCCGAAAATTCCGGCAAACAGAATCACGGTTACAATGTATGTACCGGGGATCCGAAGGTCGATCACACCGATCAGGATCAGGAAACAGGCACCGATCAGCAGTGCGATCACGGAGGTCTCACCGATGGTTCCCGCTGTCTTACCTACGATCATGTTCATGACATTGACACTCTCTCCAGCCTTCAGCGCTGCCAGCGGAGTGGCTCCGGTATAGGCATCACAGGTAAAGTTCGTCATCTGGGTTGGGAAAGAAATCAGCAGAAAGCATCTGGCAGCCAGTGCCGGGTTCATGAAGTTCTGCCCCAGACCGCCGAACAGCATTTTTACCACAAGGATCGCAAAGATGCCGCCCAACGCCGCCATCCACAGGGGAATGCTCACCGGCAGGTTCAGCGCCAGCAGCAGTCCCGTTACCACTGCCGACATATCTGAGATCGTTATTTTTTTCTTCCAGAGCCAGCCGAATAACAATTCTGTCAGCACGGTGCTTAAAATGGTCACAGCCATGACTGCCAGTGCCCTGGGGCCAAAGTTATAGATTCCGAAACCGGCCGCCGGCAGCAGTGCGATCACCACGGCTGTCATAATACTGCCGGTCGTTACTTTTGACCGGATATGAGGATTTGAAGATACTTTTAAAAGTCCGCTCACTGTTCTTCCCTCCTACTTCTTTTTCTTCTTGGCAAGCTGGATCTTACGCATGGATTTGATCTCCTGCGTCAGAGGGCGCTTTGCCGGGCATACAAAACTACAACAGCCGCATTCACAGCATTCCATGCCGTTATGTTCCACGAAGGACTCTTCGTCAAAATGCTCCGCGTAGGTCGCCAGGAGACTGGGAACGATACGGCCGGGACATGCCTCCACACAGCGTCCGCAGTTGATGCAGGGGCTGGGTTCCATGGCGGATACATCGTCCTGCGTCAGTGCCAGTAATGCGGTAGAGGTCTTCGTGGTGGGTACATCCAGCTGGAACATGCCGAATCCCATCATGGGACCGCCGCAGATGATCTTCTCCGGCTCCTGCTTGAAACCTCCGGCCACATCCAGAAGTTCCCGATAGCTCATGCCGATGGGAACACGGAAGTTCCGGGGATTCGCCACAGCATCACCGGTGACGGTAATAATACGCTCCATCAGAGGACGTCCTTCCGTCACAGCCCTGTAAATAGCTACTACGGTATCCACATTGTCCACGATACATCCCACATCCGCAGGAAGCATGGAGGAATTGATCTTCCGCCCCGTTGTGGCGTAGATCAGCTGACGCTCCGCACCCTGAGGGTATTTGGTCTTCAGTGCCTTCACCGTGATCTGGGGATCGTTCTTGGTCATCTGTTTTAACAGAGAAATACAATCCGGCTTGTTGTCTTCCACGGCCAGAATACCGTGGGCATTATCGAACAGCTTCAGCATGATCTTCAGTCCGCCGATCAGCTTGTCCGGCTCTTCCATCATTCTGCGGTAATCGGAAGTCAGATAGGGTTCACATTCCGCACAGTTAGCAATTACATATTCAATTTTATCGGGATCCTTGGGAGAAAGCTTTACATGTGTGGGAAATCCGGCACCACCCATACCTACGACCCCGGCTTCCTTCACAATGTCAATGATCTCATCCTTCTGCAGCTTGTCCACCGGCGCGTAGGGATGAAATTCTTCGCTCTCATACAGACCGTCATTATCGATCACGATACTCTGTATCAGATCTCCCGTTACCACGCGTCTCGTCTCGATGGCTTTCACCGTACCGGACACAGATGCGTAGATGGGTGCCGACACAAATCCACCGCTTTCCGCGATTCTTTGTCCCGCCAGCACTCTGTCTCCTTTGGCCACGATGGGCTTTGCCGGAGCACCGATATGCTGGGACAACGGATAGACCATTTCCCCCTTGGGCAGAACATCCTGGATCGGTTTGTCCTTGGACAGATCTTTTCCATCATAGGGATGTATTCCGCCTACAAACGTCAACTTTGCCATTTCCAACATCCTTTCTTAACAGTTACTTGTATTGCAGATCACATTATGATAATTGTACTATTTTTATCAATTTTTATCAACTTTTATCAACAAAATGCTACTGCAAAATCTAAAATTATGGTAAAATAAATTCACCCATAGAAAATCTGTGTGACTGCTTGCAGGCAGCACAAGCTTTTATTAAGTTGCCGCCCACGCGGCAGAAAGAGGTCATACATGAAAAAATCAGAAGAAACTCTGGAGGATTTCGCGATCTCCTATCCCCTGGATAAGCTGGCGCCTCTGGAACAGATCCTTTTTCTCGATATTGAAACCACGGGATTCACTTCCCGTACTTCTTATTTATATATGATTGGCTGTGCCTACTATCAGGCCGGCAAATGGCGGACGATCCAGTGGATGGCGGACGATTATTCTCAGGAGGGGGACATTCTTACCGCTTTCTTTGATTTTGCAAGGGACTACCGCTATCTGGTACATTTTAACGGCAACAATTTCGATCTTCCCTTTATCACCCAGAAATGCGCACAGTTAAAGCTCCCGTTCTCCTTTGACGGTTTTCAGGGAATCGATATTTACCGTCGGATCTCTCCTTACAAGTTCTTCCTGAAGCTGCCCAACTGCAAGCAGAAAACTCTGGAGCAGTACCTGGGGATCGCCCGGACTGATGTATTCTCCGGCGGAGAGCTGATCGGACTGTACCATGATTATGTAAAAAATCCTTCCGAATTTACCGAAAAGGCGCTGTTTCTGCACAATGCCGACGATCTGAAGGGAATGCTGGAGGTTCTTCCGATCCTGGCCTACTACGATCTGTTCAATGAGAATTGTGTAAAAGCAAAAAAAGTACAGGCTAATTATTATAAAGATGTCAATGGAACGCAGCGGAAGGAATTATTGATCACCTTACAGATTCCCACCCCCCTGCCCAAGCTGGTAACTGCTTCCGCGGCGAATTGCTATTTCCGGGGGGAAGGTGACGTTGCCACCTTAAAGGTTCCCATTTATGAGGAAGAATTAAAATATTTTTACTCCAACTACAAGGACTATTACTATCTTCCTACCGAAGATGTGGCTCTGCATAAATCCGTAGCCGGTTTTGTAGACAAGGAGCACAGACTTCAGGCTTCTGCGGCGAACTGCTATACCCGGAAGTTCTCCTGCTACCTGCCTCAATGGGAGATTCTGTTCACGCCGTTCTTTAAAAGAGATTACAAGAGCAAGGAACTGTTCTTCGAACTGACCGATGAAATGAAGAAAAACAGAGAAGGATTTACCCAGTATGCCAATCATGTATTATCCATGATCGCATCTACTTACTGACCGGAACGAATGGGACATCCCCCATCAGGTGTCCCCATAGCATAGAAAAAGAGGAAAGCAAAACTGCTTTCCTCTTTCTTATTTCGTTATGTTTCTATACTCACTACATCGGTTTCACATAGTAGAAAGAACTCTTTCTGTCGAAGCCGATCTCGCGATAATTCATGATCTGTTCGGTACTTCCGATAAACAGCATACCGCCCTTGGCCAGCGACTGGTAATACTTCCTAAATACTTCGTCCTTCGCTTCCTCTGTAAAGTAAATCAGTACATTTCTGCACACGATCAGATTACAATCGGTAGGATAGGTATCCTTCAGTAAATTATGCTGGTGAAAGTCCACTCTTGCCTTGATCTCATCTGCGATCTTATAAGAAGGACCGATCTTCGTGAAGTATTTCTTCTTCAGATCCTCCGGCACACCCTCTATACTCTTCTCTCCGTACAAACCGGTCTTTGCCTTTGCAATGACCTGCTTGTCCAGATCCGTAGCATAGATGCGTATCTGCTGTAACGGAATGTGCCGTGACAGAGCCATTACCAAAGAATAAGGCTCATCTCCCGTGGAGCAGGCAGCACTCCAAACCTTCAGGTTCTTGCCGAAGCGCTGGATCAATTCCGGGATCACGATCTCCTCCAGATATTTCCACTGTTCCGGATTACGATAAAATTCAGAGACATTGATGGTAATATAGCCTACAAATTCCTCAAAAAGTACCTTATCCGTCTTCAGTGCCTGTACATACTTGTCATACCCTACGATCTTATGCTTGGCGATCAAGGTATCGATACGCCGCTTCATCTGCTTCTCTTTATAAGCATTCAGATCGATCGTAGTCAGAGAATAAATCTCTTTTTTAAAGTACTCATAATCGTATATCACGAATATCTACCACCTAACGGTTGATTATTCCTCAGAGTTCTCAGCCTCTGCTGCGATAACAGCGTCGATATCTACAGATACAACGTCTGCATCAGACTCTTCCTCTGCCTCAGCGGGTTCGGGAGCGGTCAGAGCTTTTACGCTCAGGGAAATCTTATGATCTGCCTCGTTGAAATCTACCACCTTGGCAGTTACTTCATCACCAACATTCAGTACATCAGAGGGCTTCTCGATGTGCTCCTTGGCGATCTGAGATACATGAAGCAGTGCGTCCACACCGGGCTCTAACTCTACGAAAGCACCGAAGTCAGTCATTCTTGCAACCTTACCGGTTACTACATTGCCGACTGCATACTTCTCTGCTGCGTTCTTCCAGGGGTTAGCATCATCGAACTTTAAGGAAAGAGCGATCTTGTTGCCGTTGATCTCTTTGATCAGGACTTTCAGCTTGTCGCCAACCTTGAATACCTTCTTGGGATGCTCAACTCTGCCCCAGGACATCTCGGAGATGTGAAGCAGTCCGTCTGCACCGCCCAGATCGATGAATGCACCGAAATCGGTTACGTTCTTAACAACGCCTTCTACGATGTCGCCCTCTTTGATCTTCTCAAAGAGTTCCTTCTGCATCTCAGCCTTCTTGGCTACGATGAGCTGCTTGCGGTCACCGATATATCTTCTTCTCTTAGGATTGTACTCGCTGATAACGAATTCGATCTCCTGTCCTGCATACTTGGTCAGATCCTTCTCATAGGTATCGGATACCAGACTTGCGGGGATGAAGATTCTTACTTCGTCCACGATCACGCTTAAACCACCGTCCAGTACCTGGGAAACGGTCGCCTTCAGAACCTCGTGATTGTTGTATGCCTCTTCGATTCTCTTGTTGCCTCTGTCAGCAGCAAGACGCTTGTAGGTAAGGAGAACCTGTCCCTCACCGTCATTTACCTTCAGGACTTTGACTTCCATGGTGTCACCGATCTTGGCAACCGTGGTAAGATCCACGCTGGAGTCGTTGGTGTATTCGTTCTTGGTAAGAATACCGTCAGATTTGTATCCGATGTTCAGAATGATCTCTTCCGGTTTCACATCGATGACTGTACCTTCGACTACCTCTCCTGCATGTATTGTCTTTAATGATTCTTCCAACATTTGTTCAAAAGTTAATTCTGACATAATTTTGAACCTCCTCAATTAATTTGTTTGGGGTGGAAGCCCCCGCGGTAATACCCACTAGTCGAACAGCTTTAGGTAGATCTAAATGCAAGTCATCCAGTGTCTGTATAAAATAGGTGTGCACACATTCCTTTTGGCAGATCTCTACGAGTTTTCTGCTGTTGGAACTGTGCTTCCCTCCTATCACGATCATAACGTCAGCTTCCGCTGCAATGGCCTTTGCCGATCGCTGTCGCTCTTCTGTAGCATTACAGATAGTGTTCACAACACTATCATTGTAACCTTTTTTTTCAAAAATTTCAACTATATATTGAAATTTATTGTAGTTATATGTCGTCTGAGACACAATACAGAGTTTTTCCTCTCCCGTTTTCACAAAATTTTCCGCCTGTTCGGGAGTTTCCAGAACGGTCACAGGTCCCTGACACCAGCCGACGATGCCCTCTACCTCCGGGTGCTTCGGGTCGCCCACAACGATTACATGATCCCCCTCTGAACTCTTTTGTTCCACAATACGATGTATTTTCTTTACAAAAGGGCAGGTGGCATCAATGCACTCCAGACCGTTGGCCTCCATAATATCATAGATCTCTTTTGCGACTCCGTGGGCACGGATGACCACAGTAGGCACGGTTTCTCCGGCCTTCAGGTGTTTCAGTTCCTCTTTGTTTTCCAGGACCCTCACCCCTTTTTCCGCCAGTTCCCTGACCACTTCCTCGTTATGCACGATAGGACCATAGGTATATATAGTCTTCCCGTTTTTTAACTGTTCATACACGGTGTCCACTGCACGCTTTACGCCAAAGCAAAAGCCCGCGCAGTCTGCCAGTCTTACTTCCATATCCTGTCTCCCGCTTAACCGATCAGCGCTGCGATCCGGTCAATGACCTGTTCAATGGTCATATCGGAGGTATCCACCAGTACCGCATCCTCCGCCTGCTTCAACGGAGAAGTCTCTCTGTGCATATCTCTGTAATCTCTGTCTTCGATATCCTGACGGATCTTCTCCAGATCACAGGTCTCTCCCTTGGCGGTCAGCTCGTCATATCTTCTCTTTGCCCTCACCATGCTGCTGGCGGTCAGATAGATCTTCACCTGTGCGTTCGGAAGAACCACGGTACCAATGTCACGGCCGTCCATGATCACATCACTTTTCGCTGCCAGTGCCTGCTGAAGTTCTACCAGTTTGGTACGCACGGCAGGCTGGGCACTGGTATTGGATGCCATGTTGCCTACTTCTTCGGTACGCAGATAAGCATTGACGTTCTCCCCGTTTAATAAAACCACCTGTTCCCCATCCACATACTGAATGGTGATATCCGCCTCCTTGCATTTATCGGCGATAGCCGCAGCATCTGTGGGGTCCACACCCTCTCTTAACATAAACAGTGCCATGGCACGATACATTGCTCCCGTATCCACATAAATAAATCCTTTTTTCTTTGCCACTGCTCTGGCAATAGTACTTTTTCCGGCACCTGCGGGGCCGTCGATCGCTACATTAAAACTCATGTTCTTGTCCTCTTTTCTTTTTTTTGCCCATATAGTCATTGGATACTGTCGCCTGCCAGATGTCCCGTGGACCAGGCGATCTGTAGATTAAAGCCCCCGGTCATAGCATCCAGATCCAGTACTTCTCCCGCAAAATACAGATGCTGTACCTGTTTGGATTCCATGGTGGAAGGATTGATATCCTTTACCGAGATTCCCCCCTGGGTAATGATGGCTTCCGCAAAAGATCTCGTCCCCGTCACCGTCATGGGCAGTTCCTTGATCAGTGCACCGAATGCTTTTCTCTCTTCCCTGCTGATCTCGTTGACCTTCTTCTCCGGTGAGATTCCGGACAGTTCTATCATAACAGGAATCAGCTTTGCCGGAAACAGGTGATCCAACGCATTTTTAAACTGTTTGTTCTTTGCTTCCTCAAAATCCCGAAGTAAACGTTTGTCCAGCTGTTCCGGTGTCAGCGCCGGTTTCAGATCTAAGAAAAGCTTTACCTCTTCGCCATCCTTACGTTTTGAAACATATTTCGAATAAAAGCTGCTGGCTGACAGAATCAGGGGTCCACTGACGCCGAAATGGGTAAACAGCATCTCGCCGAAGCCTTCATACCAGGTCTTTTTCCCGCACTGCATCCGGATCTCCACATTTTTTAAGGAAAGTCCCATCAGTTCCCTGCACCAGGTCTCCCGGATCTCTAACGGTACTAAAGCGGGCCTCCGTTCCGTCACCTTATGGCCCGTCTCCTCCGCAAAACGATAACCGTCTCCCGTGGATCCGGTGCTGGCATAGGAGCATCCACCGGTACAGACGATGCAGTCATCGGCGGTAAATTTCTTATGATCTCCGCATTCCACACCACGGAAAGTGATCTTTCCGTCCGTTTCCCTCGTCAGAATCTTTTTTACCTCGGTATGCAGCTGAATGTCCACCTGATATTTGCGAAGTTCTCTCTGTAAGGCTGCGATCACGTCCGAAGAATGGTCAGATACCGGAAATACCCGGTCTCCCCGTTCCGTCTTCAAATGACATCCCGCCTGTTCCAGCAGATCGCATACCTGTGTATTGTCAAAGCTGTAAAAAGCACTGTACAGGAACTTTTCATTGGTACAGACATTCTGAAATAATACATCCATATCCGCCGCATTGGTCACATTACAGCGGCCTTTTCCTGTAATAAACAGCTTTTTCCCAAGCTTTTCGTTTTTTTCCAGAAGGGTTACCTTATGCCCTTTTTTTGCCGCCGCAATGGCAGCCATCATGCCGGCTGCACCTCCGCCGACCACAATCACATCGCTCATTTCCGTCCTCTTTACCGATTCCCTGCTACTCCTTGCGCCGCAGAGAATAGTCTAACATCGGTTCGTCATCTATAAAATCGATCTCATCATTCAAATATACCTGATAATTGTTCCAGGTCTCCTCCAGCGTCTCCAGATTCTTGCGCACCTGTTCCGGACATTTCAGGCACAGTGCCACCACCAGGGCGTTGATCACGCTTAAGGGTGCCACCAGCGAATCCACCACCGACACCATGTCGCTTCTGGCCAGCAGATTGCAGGAAGAATACAGGTTCATGGGGGAATGGATGCTGTCGGTAATAGCGATCACCTTGGCATTCCGGTCGTTGGCGAACTCCATGGCTTTTAACGTCCGCATGGAATATCTGGGAAAACTGATGCCGATGAAGCAGTCCTTCGGTCCGATATGAATCATCTGCTCAAAGGTCTCGCTGACACTGGTGGTATTCAGTAAAAAGACCTTGCCCCGGATCATATTCAGGTAAAAATGCAGAAAAGCCGCCAGCGGCTCATTGCTGCGAAGTCCCATGATATAGATGGTCTCCGCCTCCAGGATCGTCGTCACGGCAGATTCAAAAGCCGCCGGATCCAGATTATCTATGGTATCCTGAATCTTCTCAATATCCGCGCTGAGCACGGAGGTCAGGATCTCCGACTGAGAACTCCGGCCGTATTTGGCATCCATCTTCTGAATACCATTCAGTTTTCCCTGGACGCAGCTTTCCAACGCCTTCTGGAACTTCGGGTATCCGTCATAACCGATGCCCGCTGCGAAACGCACTACCGTGGACTCACTGATCCCCAGGGTCTCTCCCAGCTTTGCCGCTGTCATGAATACCGCCTGATCGTAATGTTCCGATATATAATCCGCAATGGCTTTATGCCCCTTGCTCATTTTTGCATAATGTTCATTGATCCGGGTAAAAACATCATATTCTGCCACTGTTCTTAACCTCGCGTTGTCTCATTGTAAAAAGCGTAATAGGAATGCTCTAAAAGCTGCATCGTCTGTAAGTCTGTCAGATCATAATCTCCGGTCAGGGACATACAGGCAGCTCCGTGAATGAAGATCCACATTTTCATAAACAGTTCACCGGGATCCGGGCATCCCGCCACCCGGGCCAGATTGATCTCGTAGACCACGTTTCCGGCATCGCCGTTCAGGATCTCATACATGCTCTTTTTCTTATGTTTGCCATCCTGATTATCCGATACAAATAAAAGTTCGAACAGATGCCTCTCTTCTCTTGCAAAAGCTATGTAGGCCATACCCAGATTGGCAAAAGGTGTCTTGCCGGTGCGGGGATACAGACTGTAATAATCCAGAAAATAAGCCGCCGCCCTCTCATAGACCGCATCCCACAATTCTTCCATGTTTTTATATACCCGGAAAATAGGCTGTGTGGAACACCCTGCTTTCGCCGCTACCTTTCTGGCTGTCACATTGACAAATCCTTCTTCCCTTGTCATGGCAAATGCCGTATCCAGAATTTTTTCAATTGTGATCATCTCTTTACGAGCCATAATGCCTCTCATTCCGCTGCTTTATCACAGCAAACGACACATTCTTCTATAACACTTGTTATTTTAGTGGGTGAGGGGGCAGTTTGTCAATATGTAAATGGTTCAACCGGGTATCTGTCTAAATAACGGCTTCTCCGCCCTTTGGGCTCTCGAAGCCGCCAACTCATGAGCAATCCGGGTTATCGCCCTACTTGCTCATGAGTTTTGTTCGTCTAATAAAAAAGCCGCACTGACTGCAAGCAGTCGTGCGACCTTTTTATTGACGAATTATTTAGACAGGATATGCTCCATTCTTAGTGTCAGCCTGGGTCATATCAACCTTTTCCTGCTGTGCCTGACGATATTTGAAGAAGTCGGTAGCAACCTGAGGGAACAGAGCGTAGCTTAATACGTCCTCATCCTGCTGTTTCCATTCCTTCATCTCGCCTTCCAGCTTATCCATCTCGTTGTCCAGCAGATCAGCGTAACGGCAGGTGATTCTCTCCTCACCGGGGATAACCTTGTCGATAACTTCCTGACTCATGGGCTTAACGGTCTGGCCGTACTCACCACGCAGAACTGCCTTGGTCTCCTTGGTAGCCATCTTGTAACGCTCGCCAAGCAGTACATTGAAGACTGCCTGAGTACCAACGATCTGAGAAGAAGGAGTAACCAGAGGGGGCTCACCCAGATCCTTACGAACCTTGGGGATCTCCTTCAGTACGTCGTAGTATCTGTCTTCTGCATTCTGCTCCTTCAGCTGGCTCACCATGTTGGAAAGCATACCGCCGGGTACCTGATACAGCAGAGTCTTGATATCCACACCCATAACCTTGGGATTCAGCAGGCCGTTAGCCAGACACTCATCTCTGTAAGGTCTGAAGTAATCAGCAATCTCAGCCAACAGGTTCTGATCCAGACCGGTATCATAAGGGGTTCCCTTGAAAGTCTCAACCATAACTTCGGTAGCAGGCTGTGAAGTACCCATAGCGAAGGGGCTCATAGCGGTATCGATCACATCAACACCGGCCTCTACTGCCTTCAGGTAGGTCATGCTTGCAACACCGGAAGTATAGTGGGTATGCAGCTGGATGGGAAGTTTGGTAACTTCCTTCATAGCCTTGATCAGTTCAGAAGCCTTGTAAGGCACTAACAGACCTGCCATATCCTTGATACAGATGGAATCTGCACCCATCTCTTCGATCTTCTTGGCCATGCTGGTCCAGTACTCCAGGGTATAAGCATCGCCCAGAGTGTAAGCCAGAGCAACCTGTGCTTCACCTCTGCCTTCCTGTGCCTTGAACTTATTGGTAGCATTTACTGCTTCCTGTAAGTTGCGCAGGTCGTTCAGACAGTCGAAAATACGAATGATATCAATACCGTTGGAGATGGACTTCTGTACGAAGTAATCTACCACGTCATCTGCATAAGGTCTGTAACCCAGAATGTTCTGTCCACGGAACAGCATCTGTAACTTGGTATTCTTGAAGCCGTCACGAAGCTTTCTCAGTCTGTCCCAGGGATCTTCCTTCAGGAAACGAAGGGATGCATCAAAGGTAGCACCGCCCCAGCACTCTACGGAATGATAACCAACTTTATCCATCTTGCCTACGATAGGAAGCATGAATTCGGTCGGCATTCTGGTAGCGATCAGAGACTGATGTGCATCACGTAAAACAGTTTCCGTAATCTTAATCGGTTTCTTTTCAATTTCTGACATTACGAATTTCCTCCATAATAATATTTTCTATAATTAGTCTGGCACGATGCCATTCATAAGTCCTTCGGACTTATTTCATCGCGCTTCGCGCGAAATACATCTTGCAAACATCATGCGCCGGTGCAAGCAAGCTTGCCCGTCCCATGATATTTGAAGATGTGCATCGCTTTAAAATACTCCGAAAATTGCCATGAATGTACCGGCTGCTACTGCAGTACCGATAACGCCTGCTACGTTAGGTCCCATAGCATGCATGAGCAGGAAGTTGGTAGGATCGGACTCTGCACCAACCTTCTGGGATACACGGGCTGCCATAGGAACTGCGGATACACCTGCGGAACCGATCAAAGGATTGATCTTGCCACCGGAAAATACACACATCAGTTTACCGAACAGGACACCTGCCGCGGTACCGAACATGAATGCGATCAGGCCAAGAGCCACGATCTTCAGAGTGTCGGCATTCAGGAATGCTTCCGCACTGGTAGTAGCACCTACGGAAGTACCCAGCAGAATAACTACGATGTACATCAGAGCGTTGGATGCTGTCTCTGTCAGCTGACGGACAACGCCGGACTCACGGAACAGGTTACCCAGCATCAGCATACCTACCAGAGGAGCTGTGGTGGGAAGGATCAGACATACAACGATGGTAACAACGATGGGGAACAGGATCTTCTCCAGCTTGGATACCGGACGAAGCTGACCCATCTTGATCTTTCTCTCCTTCTCAGTGGTGAGAAGCTTCATGATAGGGGGCTGGATAATGGGAACCAGTGACATGTAGGAATATGCTGCCACCGCAATAGGTCCCAGAATCGCCGTCTGTCCCAGCTTACCAGCTAAGAAGATGGAGGTAGGGCCGTCAGCACCACCGATGATGGAGATTGCTGCAGCAGCCTTATCGTTGAATCCCAGCCAGATTGCTCCGAAGTATGCTGCAAAGATACCGAACTGCGCAGCTGCTCCCAGAAGGAAGCTCTTGGGATTCGCAATCAGAGGACCAAAGTCTGTCATGGCACCTACACCCATGAAAATCAGGGAAGGCAGGATTGCCAGTTCATCCAGCTTGTAGAAATAATACAGTAAGCCGCCGGCACCGTTTGCTGCATTTTCGGGGTGCAGCATGATATCGGGGTAAATGTTTACCAACAGCATACCGAACGCTATCGGGAGTAAGAGCAAAGGCTCGAACTCATGACGGATAGCTAAATAAAGGAAAAAGCATGCAACCAGAATCATGACATAGTTTCCCCAGGTCAGGTTAAAAAACGCTGTCTGATGAATCAGGTTGTTAAGCGTACTAGCTATATATTCCATTTGATGACCTCCTGTTGTTTATAGAGCTGATGTAAAATGCTTAGTTCAGAGTTGCCAGAACTGCACCAGCCTCAACAGTATCACCAACTGCAACGTTAATGCTTGCTACAGTACCGTCTTCGGGAGCGACAACGGGGATCTCCATCTTCATGGCTTCCAGAATGATGACTGCATCACCTCTCTTAACAGCCTGACCTACGTTTGCCTCTACCTTGAAAATCTTGCCTGCTGCACCGGCTTCCACCTTGATGCTGCCTGCTGCGCCGCTTGCCTTGGAAGCTGCAGCTGCTGCGGGTGCCTTGGGAGCTGCCTTGGGAGCTGCGGGAGCCTTTGCTGCTACGGGTGCTCCGTTAGATGCGCCCTCTTCTACTACTACATCATATACGTTGCCATTTACGGTAATGGTATAATTTTTCATTTTAATATCCTCCTAACGTTTTTATGATTATCTTACTTTGCGGATAGAACGAACTACAAATCCGTCAGTGCTTGCTGCACCTTCACTTGCTGCAATTGCAGCTGCGATCACGGCAATCAGTTCCGTGTCATCTGCCTCGGCCTCTTCCTGTGCAGCGATCTGAGTTACCGCATTGTCAATACCTGTGCTCTTTACTTCTTCCTTCTTATCCTTTTTGCTGAATGCAGCCTGAATCTTGGGGATAAAGGTAAACAGGTAAATGATCAGCGAAATTGCGATCAGCATTACAAATACAGTTCCCATACCGATCAGAGTGTTCAGTGCTGCCTTAAGCATCAGACCGCTCATGGATTCCACAGGGTTCAACGCTGCGGACTGCATCTGCAGGAACATATCGTTGGTGAAGATCACTTCCGCCTGTGCCTTCTGGTTGGCACCGGTCACATCTACATGTACAATGATCTGATCATCGTCGATGGTAGCTTCCGCATCGCCGATAGCAGTAATACCGCCGATGGTCTCTTTTGCGGAATTGAAGGACTCGATAGCACTCCTGTATGCATAACCGTCAACGGTGATACCTACATTCTCCTGTACCAGATATGCCACTTCGTCAGCGGTATACTCGGAAAAGGTTTCCAGCGTTGCCTCGTCTTCAAAATTCTCAAGAGAAGGAATCACATACTGGGTAGCGATCTGGATCGCGGTATCCATCTTGCGCTGCTCATATTCCGTATAGTTCTCCCCGCTGCCGCACGCTGTCAAACCAAAGATGCAGGTAATCATACATACTAAGCTTAAAAATTTCTTCATTTTACAATCACCCTTTCTTATACAGTTCCGTGTTTCTTGGCAGGACGGTCTTCACTCTTGGTGAATAACATCTCAAATGCGCCGATCACATATTTTCTGGTATCCGCTGCATTTACGATCTGGTCCACATATCCTCTCTTGGCTGCACCGGTTACATTCAAAGTAAGTGCTTCGTACTCAGCAGCCTTTTCTTTAATCACATCAGCTCCCTGGCCATCGTACATGATCTTGGCAGCCAGTTTGCCATCCATAGCACCGATCTGTGCATCCGGCCATGCCATGGTGATGTCGGCGCCGATTGCCTTGGAGTTCATTACCACATAAGCGGTTCCCAGAGCCTTGCCGATCACAACATTTACCTTGGGAACGGTTGCGTTAGCGAATGCGTAGGTCAGCTTAGCAGCAGCCTTGGCAATGGTCTTCTCGGAAGCCAGAGTTGCCTCGTAACCCTTCACGTTGGTCAGGGTCAGTACGGGGATACTGAAAGCATCACAGAAGTTTACAAATTCAGCGGCCTTCTCGCAGCCCTCTGCTGTCAGGACAGCATCCAGTTTCTCTACTACCTTGCCTTCTTCGTCGCAGATCTCGGAACGGTTCGCTACCGCACCTACGGTAACACCGTCCAGACGTAAGAAACCGGTTACCATGTTCTTGGCATATCCGGACTTTACTTCGAAGAAGTTGTTGTCATCTGCCAGAATGGACAGAGCAACAGAGGTGTCACCAACACAGCCTGCGATCTCGGGATTCACACGGTTCAGGTCATCGGTGCAGTCCTCCAGGAAGCTTGCGTCATCTTCGTTGTTGGCAGGCAGGAAGCTTACCAGCTCTCTTACCTTCTCCAGAATAGTCGCTTCGTCAGCTACCACGTCCACAATACCGCTCTCTTCTGCCTGGAACTTTGCGGAAGAAGAATCACACTTGGTGATCACGTTACCGTCCAGAGCGTTAGGTGCATTTACGAACAGCTTGGCATTCTTCTCTTCCATGAAAGTGAAATCCGTCATGGTAGGGAACAGTCCTAAACCGCCGCCACAGGTTCCGAATACTGCAGTGATCTGAGGGATCACACCGGAAGCCATGGTCTGCTTTAAATAGATCTCACCGAATGCAGCCAGTGCATCGGTTGCCTCCTGCAGTCTTAAGCCTGCGGATTCGATCAGTCCGATCACAGGTGCTCCGGTCTTCATAGCCAGATCATAGAGGTTTACGATCTTCTTGGCATGCATTTCGCCAATGGTCCCGTTCAGCACGGAAGCATCCTGGCTATATACATATACAGGATTACCATTGATTACTCCGTAGCCGGTGATACAGCCATCAGAAGGAGTTTCATTGGGTTTCAGATTGAAATCCGTAGCTCTTGCGGTTACAAGTCCGCCGATTTCAACGAAACTGTTGTCATCGAGTAAAGCAGCAATTCTTTGACTCGCTTTTGAAGTAGTACTCATATGTTTTCAGCCCTCCGTTGATAATATAATAAAATATAATAAAAAACGTTTATTAATATAGAAGCACAAATGCCCCCATGATTAACAGTTTGTAGTATAACATAAAATCTGCAACTCGCAAAGAACGAATTGCAGATTTTTACAAAATTTATATATTGTACCTCATTTTGAACAATTTCCCCGTTATTTTTCTATCAGGAAACGTTCCAGAATCTGTCTGCCGCACCAGAACAGATCAATGGCGCTGACGGACTCTCCTGCGTATAACCGTTCCCTGCGCCAGATCTCTCCGTCTACCACATAGCAGATCTCTCCCACAGTCTCCCCCGCCGTCACCGGCGCCTGCAGTTCCTTTTCCTTCCGGTATAGGATCTCCACTTTTTCATCCGCCCGCATAAGCAGTCCTTCCGCGCCTTCCGCTTCCGGATCCATCTCCACAGGCAGCTGCACTTCCCCCGTCAGCGCATCGTTCTGTGCCTCAGTGACCGGGATCGGTACAAGCAGCTGTTCCCTGCCTGCGAAGGGTTCCTCTCCGAACTTCCGGTAAGTATAATTTTCCAGTCCATACCCGAACAGTTCCCTGCTGTCGCTCCATTTATAGGTCTTATGATTCGGCCAGCCGCAGGCCAGTAATGCCACGATCATGCATTTCCCGTCCCGTTCCAGGGCTCCCACATAGCAATATCCCGCCTTATTCGTAAAGCCGGTCTTGCCGGTAAAGGCTCCGTCCATCATCTGTAAAAAGGCATTGTGATTGTGGCATTGAAAAGATCGGCCGTTTTCCGCAAAACTGTAATCCTGGGTCCGCGTGATTTCCCGGAACAGATCTCTCTGGTCGGACTCCCGGATACAGTACCGCAAAATGCGGGCCAGATCTTTTGCTGTAGTATGGTGCTCCTTTTCCAACGTACTCCCGTCAGGCAGCGTCAGTGTCTCCGTGGCATCCAGTCCGTTGGGGGTGATGAACCAGGTATCCTCGCAGCCAATCTCTGCCGCCTTTTCATTCATCGCCTGTGCAAATCTATGTAATGCCGCCTTGCTCTCTTCGGTGGTATGTTCCGAAGCCTCCGCCTTCTCTCCCATAAGCTTTCCGCCGATATATTCCCCCAGCACCGCCGCGGCATCATTATGGCTTTCCAGCATCAGGGAAAAAAGCAATTCTCTTACGGTATAGTGTTCCCCCTTTTTTACATAAAGTTTCACTTTGGGCATGGTGGCCGCATAGGCGGAGACACTGACCGCTTCCTCCACCTTTGCATTTTCCAGTACCAGAATACAGGTCATGATCTTGGTGGTGCTGGCCATGGTCATGGGAGCCTCTTCATTTTTCCCATACAACACCCGGCCCGAATCGGCATCCAGAAGTACTGCGGCCTGAGCATACAACTGTAGCTCCCGTGGCTGTCCTGTCTCCTGTGTTTCGTTTAAAATTATGGCCGTCTGTCCGCCGGTTTCCACTACAGCACCGTGTGGATGCAGACCTCCTATGCTTTCCAGACACAGGATTCCGGCCAAAAGGGCACAAAAAAAGCCTCGCATAATCATCACTCCCGGAAAGGATTACTTATTATTATGAGGCTGATTCTTTGTCCTATTCTATTATATGGCCTTTTGACCCTGGCATCATCATTATATGTTTAATGTCAGCTGTACTTCCTGCTCTGCCTGTTGTTTGAATTCCTCCATCTGCACCGGATTCAGTTCCGGCAGTTCTTCCAGGCTCTTCACGCCAAAGCAGCGTAAGAACTGCTCTGTCGTGCCGAACAGCAGAGGTCTTCCGGGGGCATCCAGTCGTCCCAGTTCCATGATCAGATCATATTCCAGCAGCTTGTTGATGGCATGATCGCAGCTGACACCCCGGACTCTCTCGATCTCCAGTCTCGTTACCGGCTGCTTGTAAGCGATAATGGACAGGGTCTCCAGAACCGTATCCGTCAATGTCATTTTCCGGGGAGTCTTGGCAATCTTGATCAGATATTCATACATATCCGCCCTGGTACAGAGCTGTACGGAATTGTCGAACTGTGTCAGTCCGATCCCCCGGTTCTCTTCCTCGTACCGTGCCGCCATATCCTTCAAAATAGATTTTGTCGTCTTCACATCCTCTTCAATTACTTCCGCAAGTCTGCTGATCTCCACGGAATCTCCCATGGTGAAAAGGATGGCTTCTATCACTGCTTCTGCTTTACTGCGTTCCATGTTCCGACCTCACTGTATCTTAAACGTTAGATGTAATCATAATATCATCGAATATATTTTCCTGACTGATGTTGATCTTGCCGGTCTTCATCAGTTCCAGAATGATCAGGAAGGTGACGATGACCTCCATTTTACTGTTCTGCTTCTCCAGAAGCTTCCGGAAACTGAAGGTCTTATGTTCTCTGGCATAAGCCTCCACATACAGCATCTTGATATCCATATCCACCTCGTCCTTTTCGATGTTGCCGTACTGACTGCGGACGGGGTCGATCTTGTCTTCCTGCTTCTTCACGATGGATTTGAAGATCTCATGAAGTTTGTTCAAGTTCATGTCACCGATGAGTTCTTCGTAATCAATGGGCTGCCTGTAGGCTTCCACTTCTTTCGGAAGTCTCTGCTCTCTGTACATATTTCTGGCGGCATCCACCTGACGGTCCCTAAGTTCGAAGGACATGTATTTGTACATCTTGTATTCCAACAGCTTCTGTACCAGTTCCGCTCTGGGATCCTCTTCCTCGCCGTCCTCGTTCACTTCCTTGGGCAGCAGCATCTTGCACTTAATGTCGATCAACGTCGCCGCCATCACCAGGAACTCACTCATGACGTTCATGTCTTCCCGCTGCATCTGTTTGATGTAATCCAGATACTGGGCCGTGATCTCCACGATAGGAATATCATAGATATCTATTTTGTTTTTTTCGATCAAATGAAGCAGCAGATCCAGAGGACCTTCAAACGCTTCCAGTTTTACAGATATTGCCATGTAACAAAACTCCTATTTCCCCTCATTGCTTTCGCGAGCCTGTGCTTCCTCCGGCAGCAGATCCACTTCCAGAATCTCTCCCGGATTGAACAGCCGGATCGGAATCGTGTGCATTCCCAGGCCTCTGCTTAACAGCATTCTGGTCTTCCCCAGGGTAAACTCTCCACCGTCATATTTTGGGAAAAGCCTCACATTGGGAGACACCACACCCTTTCCCCAGAAAGGGATCCTCACCATGCCCCCGTGAACATGTCCGGCCAGTACCAGATCCGCGCCCCAGTCTGCGTATTTCGGAAAATAATCCGGGTTGTGGGCGATCAGGATCGTATAAGTCTCTTCGGAGGGTTGTCCCAGAAGCCCCCGCAGATATTCCTCTGCCATGGGTTTTACCCCGAATCGTTTGTAATAAAACTTGTCAATCTCCGAGCCGTAGATACGGATCCCATATTCGGACAATTCCGTATGTTCATTGACCAGCCTGCGGATGCCGATCTTTTGCAGGGCCTCCTCATACCGTTCTCCCATATCCCCGTAATTCTCCGGATACAGCTTCAGTCTGTGCTCATGATTGCCGTTGCCGTAATAGATCGGATACTTTTCTGCAAGCTTTGTCAGAAAGTCCACCGCCACATCCAGGCTGGCCTTTGGCTTCGCCGTCAGAATGTCTCCGGCGATCAGAATTATATCCGGACAGATCTCATCAATGGCCTGCAACAGGCGTTCGTTCTCTTTTCCGTATCTCTTATTGTGCAGATCCGCCAGAACCACTGCCTTCACAGGCTTTTTGATTCTATGATCCCGCAGGGAATAATGCCGTACCACAAATCGGTTGCTGTCGTACAGCATTATCCACACAAGGACCACCAGGATCACTGCGATCACGGTAATCACTACGTCCAAATCCTTTGCCCCCATGGTCTGTTTCCAATTTATTGCCAATATGTTCTATAGTATAACATATTTTCCGGGCTTACAAAAGATAAAATTCCATTATTTTGAAGAGGTAGTCCTTATATACCGCTTTTGCCACATCACTGTCATACAGGATCGGTACGCTGCCGATCTCCACACCGTTCAACAGATAGACGGCTCTGCCCGCCTCTGTTCCCTTCACAAGCGGCGCTTCTGCGGTCTCCGGCAGCTCTATGCTTTTCTCCACGCCGGCTAACGAATTGCCTTCCGTATCCAGATACCGGAATTCACTTTGGTATTTTACGGGCACCGTGTCTTCCACGCCGCCTTCCACCCGTAAGTTTTCCAGTACATCCGTATTTTCGTCCAGATACAGGTCACTGACATTGAAACCGTAGCTTAGCAGCGTCTGTGCATCCTTAAACCGGGCTTTGTAATCCGGAGCTCCCATGATTACGGCGATCAGGTCGATGCCGTCCTTCGTGGCGGTGGCAGACAGACAGAATTTTGCCTTGGAAGTGGATCCGGTCTTCAATCCCGTGGCCCACTGGTACTGCTTCAACAGCTTATTGGTACTGTTTAAGGTAAACGTAGAACTCCCCTGCCTGGTCTCATGGGTGATATCCTCCATCCAGATACCGGTGTATTCAAATACCTGTGGATGCTTTACCGTAAGCTCTCTGGACATGATGGCCACATCCATGGCTGTGGTGTAATGGCCGTCGGAATCCGTCAGCCCGCAGCAGTCCTCGAAATGAGTATCCACCATGCCCAGTTCCGCCGCCTTCTCATTCATCTGTTCCACGAAAGCCTCTTCGCTCCCAGCTATGTATTCCGCCACCGCCACACTGGCATCATTGCCGGAAGCCACAGCAATACATTTGATCATGGTCTCTAAGGTCTGCACTTCATTCTCCGCCAGAAACACCTGTGATCCTCCCATGGAACTGGCATAAGCGCTTACGGTCACCGGATCCTCCAGATGGATCTTCCCCTGATCCAATGCCTCGAAGGTCAACAGCAATGTCATGATCTTGGTAATACTGGCGGGACTTCTGCGTTCTCTGGCATTCTGCTCAAAAATCACCTTGCCGGTAGAACTCTCCAAAAGTACCGCACTGGGGGCCTCAATGGCCGCCGGTTCCGCGCACACGCAGAAGCCATTCCACCAGAATACCTGAATGCAGACTGACAGAAGCACTATCCATCCACAGATACGTTTCCTGTTTTTTTGCATAAAAAAGCCACACTCCCTTATCCTTTCTTTTAAAAGATATGGTCGTGCGGCCTTGTATATACCTGTGAATCCAACAGTCCTGTGCCGTTACAGTCTGGCGATCAGCGCCTGGCAACGTTCCTTCAGCGCCTGCCCCTTACCGCGCACATCAATGTGAAATACCTTGATCAGCTGTATGGCATAATCTACGGCTACCACAGCCAGAATCACCTGAATCATGCGGGTACCCACCTGCACCTGTACTTTGTCGATGATATGGTACATGGCATCATGAACGAACTGTACGACTCCGATTGCATAGAACCCCCATGCCACGGTGCTTTCCAGACAGATGATCCCACGATAGTTAAACGGCTTATTGTTATAATCCCACCAGAGGTCTCCCAGAAACCGGATCATGCCGATTCCCACCAGATACTCAAAAGTCGTAGCCAGAATTGCTCCGAAAATATAAAGTTTCACAAGCTTTCCGCGAAGCGGACTCAAGATCAGGTAGCCCAGCACCCCGCCAAAACCGTAGATCGGGCAAAAAGGACCTTTGCCGAATCCTCTGTTGGTGAGTTTGCGATTGCAAAAAGACATGTAAGCAGATTCCAATGCCCATCCCAGAACACTGTACAATACAAATGCTGCCAGCAAATGATATACATCTGTTCCCAGTATTTCATAATTCCACATTTCGTTTCCCTCATAAGTACAAAGTCCCCGGAGTATAACGCCGGGGACTGTTGTTTTGCATTAGTTATATTTACGTTTTCTTGCTGCTTCAGACTTCTTCTTACGTTTTACGCTAGGCTTCTCGTAATGCTCTCTCTTACGAATCTCCTGCTGGATACCAGCCTTAGCGCAGCTTCTCTTGAAACGACGTAAAGCGCTATCTAAAGTCTCGTTCTCTTTTACGATTACGTTTGACATCTTACACCCGACCTCCCTTCAGTCCCTTCAAGTAACATGACTGACTGGGTTATTCTAATGCGCAGTTGTTCTACACACATTTGATATTATAGCATAAAAAATGCATTCGTCAACTACTTTTTACAGAACTATTTAAAAAATTTATCATAGATACCAAATAAGAAAATAAAAATTACGATCAGCGGCAGTCCGTAGGTCAGATACCCCCGCATCCAGTCGTGTACTTTTAAGCCCTTTCCGGTATTGACTTCTTTCTTGTAATTCTCCCATCCCCAACCATATCTGGTCACACAGAACAGCAGATATACCAGGGATCCCAACGGCAGAAACAGATTGCTTACCAGAAAATCTTCGAAATCCAGTACCGCTCCGCCGAAGACGGAAAAACCGTCCCAGCTCCATACATTGTAACCCAGTACACAGGGTACGGACAGAACAATGATCAGGAACAGATTCACCAGAGAAGACTTCTTACGACTGGCACCGGTCAGTTCCATGCCGCAGCAGATAATATTTTCAAATACCGCCAGCACGGTAGATAACGCCGCAAATGCCATGAACAGGAAGAACAGGCTTCCCCACAGGCGGCCGTAAGGCATATTTGCAAAAATATTCGGCAGCGTAATGAAGATCAGGCTGGGACCGGAAGTCTGATCCACCCCGTAAGTAAAACACGCCGGAAAAATAATCATTCCCGCGGTAATTGCCACAAAAGTATCCAGCACCACCACTCTGACGGACTCTCCCAGCAGGGAATGCTCCTTGCCGATATAGCTGCCGAAGATTGCCATGGCTCCAATGCCCAGACTTAAGGTAAAGAACGCCTGATTCATGGCACCTACCAGAGTAGACACCACACCGACCTGCTGCATACGGCCAAAATCGGGCACCAGATAAAACTTCAGTCCCTCTTTCGCTCCCGGCATAAAGATGCTGTTGATGGCCAGAACCACCATAATCACCAGCAATGCGATCATCATGACCTTCGTCACACGCTCCAGGCCATTCTGCAATCCGCCGGCACAGACACCGATACTGATGACTACCACCAGTACCATCCAGAACATCATAACCTTGGGATCTGCCAGCATCCGGGAAAACTGATCCGCCACCGCATCCGCGGAAAGGCCGGAAAGCTTACCGGCAGCTGTCATGTAAAAATAGTGCAGCATCCAGCCTGCCACTGTGGTATAGAACATCATTAACAGATAGCAGCCCGCCAGCGTGAAGTAGCCGTGAATATGCCACTTCTGTCCCGGTTTCTCCAAAGCCTGATAAGCCTTGACGGGACTCTTTTTACTGGCTCTTCCCACGGCGAACTCCATGCTCATAATGGGAAGGCCGAGAATAACCAGAAAGATCAGATAAAACAGCACAAAGGCGCCACCGCCGCCCTGGCCGGCCATGTATGGGAATTTCCATACATTACCGATACCAATGGCACAGCCGGCGGACAACAGGATAAATCCCAGGCGGGATTTTAAACTTTCTCGTTCCATTACGCGAGCTGGTCCTCCAATACCTTGGACGCTTCCGCGATGGCTGCGGGAATGCCTGCGGGATTCTTACCGCCGGCCTGAGCCATATTGGGACGTCCGCCGCCGCCACCGCCTACCTGTGCGGCGATTCCCTTGATCAGATTGCCTGCATGGGCACCGGCCTTCACAGCACCGTCCGTAGCCATGGCGATCATGTTGACCTTGCCATCCTGTGCGGAAAACAGTACTACAACACCCTCGCCCAGCTTACCCTTCAACTGGTCTCCCAGATCTCTTAAGCCGTTCATATCCACGCCGTCCACATTGGCAGCTAACAGCTTCATTCCCTTTACTTCCACTACCTGATCCATGACATCGCCCAGTGCGGACTGTGCCATCTTTGCTTTCAGGGATTCGTTCTCTGCATTCAGGGCCTTCAGTTCTGCCTGCATATGCTGGATCTTCTCGATCAAAGCTGCCGGAGCTGCCTTTGCGGCTGCGGCTGCCTTGTTGAAGTTCTCTTCCACAGCCTGATAGTATGCCATTACATTGGCACCGGTCAGTGCTTCGATTCTTCTGACACCGGCGGCAACACCGCTCTCGGACAGGATCTTGAAGTAGCCGATCTCACCGGTATGTTTTACATGGGTACCACCGCACAGTTCCTTGGAGAAATCTCCCATGGATACCACGCGGACGGTCTCACCGTATTTTTCACCGAACAGAGCCATGGCTCCGCTCTTCTTCGCATCCTCGATGCTCATGATATTGGTAACGACTGCAATGTCCTCTGCAATTTTTTCGTTAACCAGAGCCTCTACCTTTGCGATCTCCTCTGCGGTCATGGCCTGTCCGTGACTGAAGTCGAAACGGGTTCTTGCGCCGTCCTGATAGGATCCCTGCTGTTCTACATGATCTCCCAGTACGATCTGCAATGCCTTCTGTAACAGATGGGTTGCGGAATGGTTCTTGCAGACACTCTTTCTGTTGTCGGTATCTACAGCAAGCTCTGCGGTATCCTCTACGGATACGCTGCCGGATACGACCTTACCCACATGTCCGATGCGTCCGCCGGCGATCTTCACAGTCTCGGTCACTTCAAAAGTACCGTTTTCGGTGCGGATCACACCAAAATCACCCTTCTGTCCGCCCATGGTAGCATAGAACGGAGTCACATCGGTGATCAGGGTACCGGTCTCTCCCTCATTTAAGGTCTTCACCAGCTCGGTCTCGGAAGCCAGTCCCACTACTTTGCCCTCTGCGGTCAGAGCATCATAACCTACAAATTCGCTTGTGATCTTGTCATCCAGTCCATCGAATACACCTGCGGCGGTGGTCAACTTCTGGGAGAAGTTCTGTCCTTCTCTTGCCTTCTGCTTCTGCTCTTCCATGGCAGCGGCGAAGCCTTCCTCATCTACGGTCAGGTTCTCTTCCTGTGCCAGCTCTACGGTCAGCTCCAGAGGGAATCCAAAGGTATCGTATAAGTAGAATGCAGACTTACCGTCGATCTCCTTTTTGCCTTCGCCTCTCTTCTGCTCCAGAATCTTCTGCAGCTCCTTCATACCGTTCTCCAGAGTGCTCTCGAAACGAGCGATCTCCTTCTGTAACTCGGTCAGAATAAACTCTCTGTTCTTCTTCATCAGAGGATAGCTCTCTGCGTAGATCTCATCAATATACATGGCAGCAATATGCAGAAGCTGCTCTGTGGTCATATTTAAAGTACGTCCGTGTCTTACCGCACGACGGATCAGACGGCGGAGAATATAACCGGCGCCGGTATTGGAGGGAAGCAGCTTTGCTTCGTCACCGATCAGCATAACGCTGGTGCGCAGGTGGTCTGCCAGAATACGCATGGATCTGGTCAGCTTCTCATCCTCATTGTATTTTACACCGGAAGCCTCTTCGATATAGGCGATGATCGGAGCAAAAAGGTCGGTCTGGTATACATCTCTGGTACCGTTTAAGAAGGCCAGAATACGCTCCAGTCCCCATCCGGTATCCACATTCTTCTGCTTTAAGGGGGTCAGATGACCGTCATGGTGCTTCTCATACTGCATAAATACATCATTTCCCAGCTCGGTGTATTTGCCACAGTCACAGCCGGGACCACAGTCCGGTCCGCAATCCGGTCTGTCTGCAATATAGAACATCTCGCTGTCGGGACCGCAGGGGCCGTATTCCAGTCCCCACCAGTTATCGTCAGCGGGAAGATAATATACGTTCTCTTTCTTGAAGCCGGACGCAATACGGTACTGTGCACCTTCCTCATCTCTGGGGGCATTCTCGTCACCGGCAAATACGGTGGCAGCCAGATGGTCGGCATCAAATCCGAATACCTGGGTCAGCAGTTCGAAACTCCACTGGCAGCGCTCCTTTTTGAAGTAATCTCCCAGACTCCAGCTTCCCATCATCTCGAAGAAAGTCACATGGCTCCTGTCGCCTACGGAATCAATATCGTTGGTACGCACGCAGCCCTGTACATTGCAGAGTCTGGTACCCAGAGGGTGCTTCTGTCCCAACAGGTAGGGCATCAACGGCTGCATGCCCGCTACGTTGAACATAACACCGGTGGATCCGTCAGATACCAGGGATACTGCTCCCACATCCACATGACCGCGGTCTATATAAAATTGTTTCCAAGCTTTTCTCAGTTCATCTGAAGTGAATTGTCTCATTCTCTCGGTCTCCTTATTAAAATAGTTACAAATAAGCCTACATTTCTACATTATAATGTTATCGTTTCGCCGCGTCAAGGCTAAAACATCACTCATCCTCGTGTTCCAGGATCTCGTTCAGTTCCTCTCTTGTCTCCTCGATCTCCTCTTTTTTGCCCCTTTTCAGTGCTGCTTCAAATGCCGTGATATAATGGTCCAGTTCTCTTCTCCGGTCTCCCAGGGCTTCCTCATACATCCGCTCTGCCCGAAGGAGCACCAGACGGTTTTCCTCTAAGTCTCTGGGCTGGATCTTAAGGTAGGACAGTTCTTCCATACGCTTTTGGATCTCATCATCCGTCATCTGGTTGTCCTGCCCCTTGATGATCATTTTCTGTGTCAGGCCGGTGGACACCACTTTGACTTCCACCTCCAGCAGAGAATTGATGTCATAAGTATAGGTCACATCCACGGCTTCGCTGCCCTTAGGTCCCTTGGGAACATCAATGTTCAGTTCTCCCAGGAACAGATTGTTTCTGGCAAAACGGCTCTCTCCCTGCAGTACCCGGACCCGGACCTTGTCCTGATTGTCCCTGACCGTATACAGTCGTTCCGTATGGCTGGCGGGAATCACAGTATTTCTTTCAATAATGGGACAGAAACGGCCATCTTCGTATTTGCCTTCTTCATATTCCACCACGACCTCTGTTCCCAGTGTAAAGGAACACACATCCGTCAGAATAACTTCCTTTACCTCCGCTCTGCGTTCCTTCATGGCTGCCTGGATCGCAGCCCCGAGAGCCACGGCTTCGTCCGGATTCAGTCTCGTATCCGGGAACTTGCGGAAAAGCCTGATCAGGAAATCTCTTACCACCGACAATCTGGTGGCTCCGCCGATCAACAGCACCTCGTCAATATCCGACAGTTTTAATCCCGCATCCGACAGACTCTTTTTCACCGGCTCCCGGATCTTCATTAACAGTTCTTCGCACTCTTCCTCGTATTCTTTCAGGGTAATTTCTGCCGTTTTCGTCTCTTCTCCCAGCAAAAGTTCCATGGTCACCGAATCCTGATCGCTGATCTGGCGTTTGGCCTCCTCCGCCTTTTTATAGAGACGCACCTGTTCTTTTTCTGACAGATCCTTATAATGCAGTCCTGTCTTTTGCAGGAAGAGCTTCGACATCACTTCCGTGAAATCTTCACCGCCCAGATAGTTGTCTCCGGCTACCGCCCGTACTTCCAGAATATTGTGGTACAGTTCCAGAATGGATACATCAAAGGTTCCGCCGCCTAAGTCGAACACCAGAAATCTGGTATCCTTTTCCTTCTCATACAGACCATAGGCCACTGCCGCTGCAGTAGGCTCCGAGATCATGCGCTCCACCTTCAGCCCCGCCAGTTCTCCGGCCCGCTTGGTGGCTTTTCTTCTCTTGTCATCAAAATAGGCCGGTACACTGATCACAGCCTCCGTGACCTCTTCTCCCAGATATTCTTCCGCGTCCTCTTTCAGATAACGCAGAATCATGCTGGACAGTTCCTCCGGGCGGAACTTTTTGCCGGACAGGTCATAAGTACGATCCGTTCCCATGCTGCGCTTGAACGCCTGCGCCACACTGTCGGGATAGAGACTTCTGCGCTCCTGCGCCGTCTCCCCCACATAGACATTGCCGGCTTCATCCACACTGACCACGGACGGGGTCAGATGCTTCCCCAGACGGTTGGGGATGATCTTCGGTCCTTCCTCCGTAAATACTGCCACCAGGCTGTTGGTGGTTCCCAAATCGATTCCGACTATCATAGATTTTCTTCTCTCTTCATTCTAAATTTTCATTGCTTTTTTCCGAATAATTTCTGCCAAAAACCCTGTTTTTCCTGCTTTGGCTTCTCCCGGTGAAAAGCAGCTACGGCAGGATCCGTGCTCTTGGTCACCTGTTCGGTTCCTCCCTGATCCTGCGCGGAGTGATACCGGTGCCAGATGGCCTGCAATCCCATTCCTGGATGCCCCTGCATCTGTCCTTCCAGACGTTCCAGGGCCTCTTTCTCCTGCCCCTTTTTCAGCATCTGAAGGATCCTTACCATCTCCATCTCCTCACAGACGGGATGTACACACCGGTGGCAGAAGGAACAATCTGTATCCAGCTCCAGAAGGGTATCCTGTTCCTCTTCGGTGGCGGTATAATATCCCGCCAGATATTCATGTACGATCCGAAGCTTCGGCCACTTCAGATACACATTCTCACCGCTTTGGTCTTCTCTTTCCATGCAGGCTTTCAGAGCCTTCGCATAATCGGCACCTTTTTTCTTATCTCCGTACAAAATACATGCCAGAATCAGATCCGCAATGGCATCCTTTTTACTGAGGTCTTCTTTGTGGAAGATCAGCGCCTTATCCATATTCTTTATGGCAACTTTGCCGGAACCGAAGATCAGTCCGTACCATCCCAGATGGAAGAAATACTCTTCAAAATACTCTTGGGTATTGCCGGTGTTTTTCCCTAAAAGTTCGATCTTCTCCGGCCAAGTTGTCACAATGTCTCCGGCGATGTTCTTCTCACCGCACCAGACACACAGATCCAGTTTTTCCCCGAGTGCATCCAGCACATTGACAAATGCCTTGTCCAGAACCTTTAAGGCTTCCGTGGTCTTATCATTGCATGCCAGACATCCGGCAAAAGCCTTCATGCGCTCTCTGTCTCTCTCCCCAGCAGTTCCCGTAACGTCCCGGTATTCCCGGTAGAATTTCTCCGCCTGTTCCGTATTACCCAGCAAAAAGTACACTTCCGCCTGCTCTGCCAGCAGCTCCGGCCAGTTGTTTTTCTGCGTTCCGGCCTTGTTGTAGAAAAAGTCGGTCTTCCGCAAACAGATCATGGCTTCGTCATATTCACCGCGGTATCTGTGGATCTTGGCCAGCCCCTCCCAGGCAAAAGGATGTGCCGGATTCGTGGAGAGGGCCTTCTCATAATCTGCTTTTGCCTCCTCCAGGCACCCCGCCGCCTTATAGAAATCCGCCCGCTCCACCAGCAGGAATTCGCAGGGGTATGCATACAGATATTCTGTGATGATGGGAAGTCCACGTCTGTAATAACTCGTTTCTCCCGCTTCCACCTTGCTCAGATATTCCTTCCGGAATTTATCGATGGCATCGTTCATCTGCTCCTGTGGAATCGATGTATGGGTCAGCTGCCATTCGTAGGCATCCAGAATCACGCTTTTTACATTATTGTCTTTTGCCTGCTGCAGCAGTGCTTTCAGATCTTCCGGCCGCGCCAGATCCGTGTACACCTTTGCCATCATTTCATAGGCTTTGACATATCCCGGGAAATAATTTATGCAGGCTCTGCCGTTCTGGATCACCCCGGCGGCATTCCACTGACGCTTCGCTGCTTCCAGTTCGTTGGCATACGCCGCATAGACCTGATAGTCACCGATCAGTCTCTGGGAAATCTCTGCGCAGCGTTCATATTCTTCCATTTCCACATAGATCTGTGCTTTTTCGATCAGCATTCCGATGTCTTTCGGAGTACCGGTCTCGGCCTTTTCCGCCTCTGCAATGGCATCCGCGAACTTTTCCGGCTGCACATAGCCGTAAGCCCGGTAACACTGCATCCGGATCATATGGGACTGTCTGATACGATCCCTGTCCTTTTCCTCTTCTTTGGGATCGGTATCCCGAAGAATCTTTTTCTCCAGACTTTCTTCCCATTCGGCTGCCAGTGAGATCGCCTTTTCATACTCCGCTGCTTCCGCATACAACTTGACCATCAGTCCCAGATATTCTTCTCTTCTGTCAATGGGAACTTTTGCTTCCAGCGCTCCGGCCGTCCTAAGTCCCAGATCGTTTTTCCCGTCCTGCAAGTAGCACCAGCATAGATCCAGGCCCAGACCCACATCCCCGGTATCCGCATACTCACGTTCCATTTCCCGTTCCAGTTGTGCGTTGACCTTTTGCAGGGTCTCCAAAAACGAATCATCTCCGCCGACGGAAAGTATCTCTTCCGCACATTTCTTGGCCTCTTTATATTTTCCCTGCTCATAATACCAGTCCGTCAGGCGCAGGTTCGCCATGTAGTGCTTCGGCATTTTTTCCAGAAGGCTTTCATAGATAACTGCAGCCTCCCCATGCCCCTCATTTCTCCACAGCATCTCCGCAGTATTGTAGGCGATCAGATCATCCTCCGGATACTGTGCCGACTGCTCCCGCAAAAGAGCGATGGCCTCGTCTGTCTGTCCCTTTTTCTCATAGAGAGAAGCCCTGCAGATCTCCATCACAGGATGGGTAATGTTCAGGGCATCTCCGCATCCGATGATCCGCTCCGCCTCCGGTAAGTTTCCTTCCTGTAAAGCCTGATAAGCTCTGTCATAATATTGCAGAAACTGATCGTAATCCGCGTCCGCAGCCCCCCGGAACTGGGAGAACTCCACTTCTTCCCCGGATTCGCATTTATGTACCATGTAATTCACAAACTGTGCCGGGAATCTCTCCCGAAGTGCTCCCGCATTCTGTACGATATGGATCTTCTCATCCAAAAGCTTCCAGATATTCGTGGGAAGCTTAAAGTGCTCCATCAAAAAGCGCAGCAGATAAACCGTACAGTTTTCTTCCTCTTCCAGAGAGAGAAATGCATCCGATTCAAAAAGTTTTCTCCACTTTTGTTCGTCACACCGGTCCGTAATATTCTCGTAGATTTCACGAACCCCTCGCACCCACTGTCCTGCCGGAGTATCGTCCTCCAGAGTCTGTTCCGTCTCCTCATTTTCCTGTGCATCCGGCGTTCTGGCATAACGGCACGCCTCCTCGTAAGCCGTACGCAGGCGCTTAAAGCCTTCCGGATCATCCTCCGGATTCGTTACCGCCAGTTTCTCGCGGTAGGCATTCTTCAGTACTCTTTCGTCTTTTGTCTGTTCGATTCCCAGAATCTGAAACACTTCGATCAGTTCCACTTTATCCCCTCCACTGTCGTTATCCATAGGTATAGAAAAGGAGCAGAAAGATATTCTGCTCCCTGAAAATAATCTTAGAATGTAAACTTATCTGCAAAATAAGCATCCAGATCAGCGATCGCAACACGCTCCTGCTCCATGGAATCGCGGAAACGTACGGTGACGCAGCCATCTGTCTCGGATTCAAAATCATAGGTTACGCAGAAAGGAGTTCCGATCTCGTCCTGACGACGATATCTTTTACCAATATTTCCTCTGTCATCAAATTCACAGTTGTACTTCTTGGAAAGTTCTGCGTAAATCTTCTCCGCACCCTCGTTCAGCTTCTTGGACAACGGCAGTACACCGATCTTCACCGGTGCCAGTGCCGGATGGAAACGAAGCACGGTACGCATATCTCCGCCCTCTAACTCTTCCTCATCGTAAGCTGCGCACAGGAATGCCAGAACGACTCTGTCCGCACCCAGAGAAGGCTCAATAACATAAGGAATATATTTTTCCTTCTTCTCATCATCGAAGTAAGACATATCCTCACCGGAAGTATTGGCATGCTGGGTCAGATCGTAATCGGTTCTGTCCGCAATACCCCACAGTTCGCCCCAGCCGAAGGGGAACAGGAACTCGATATCGGTGGTTCCCTTGCTGTAGAAGCACAGTTCCTCGGGAGAGTGATCACGAAGTCTCATCTCATCTTCCTTGATGCCTAAGGACAGCAGCCAGTCACGGCAGAAGCCTCTCCAGTACTGGAACCACTCCATGTCTGTACCGGGCTCGCAGAAGAACTCCAGTTCCATCTGCTCAAACTCTCTGGTACGGAAGGTGAAGTTGCCGGGGGTGATCTCGTTACGGAAGGACTTACCGATCTGTCCGATACCGAAGGGAATCTTCTTACGGGAAGTTCTCTGTACATTTTTGAAGTTAACAAAAATACCCTGTGCTGTCTCGGGTCTTAAGTATACGGTATTCTTGGCATCCTCGGTAACACCCTGGAAAGTCTTGAACATCAGGTTGAACTGACGGATATCGGTAAAATTGTGCTTGCCGCAGGTAGGACAGGGAACCTTATGTTCCTCGATGAAATTCTTCATCTCTTCCTGACTCCAGCCATCTACGCTGCCTTCTATGGTAATGCCGTTCTCTTCGCAGAAATCCTCGATCAGCTTATCCGCACGGAAACGCTCGTGACATTCCTTACAGTCCATCAGAGGATCAGAGAAACCGCCCAGATGTCCGCTGGCCACCCAGGTCTGGGGATTCATCAGGATCGCACAGTCCACGCCTACATTGTAAGGACTCTCCTGAACGAACTTCTGCCACCATGCCTTTTTCACATTATTCTTCAGCTCTACGCCAAGGTTACCGTAATCCCAGGTATTTGCCAGTCCTCCGTAGATCTCGGAACCGGGATATACAAAACCTCTTGCTTTTGCCAGAGCTACGATCTTCTCCATTGTCTTTTCCATGTCAGTACCAAACCTTTCTGCTATATTTCTCTATATTTGTATTGCCTGTATGACCTATTTTTTCATCAGTATCGTAACGACACCGTCGGACTGGGAGGCATCCACATAACCGTCCTCTCCCATGACCACGCCCTCGCTGACGTACAGCACCGGGTAAGGACAGTATATATATGCGCTTGCATTCGTAATGATCAGGTGCCCCTTCTCCAAAGCCTTGTTCAGCTTCCCGGAATCGGCAGGCGTACCGTTCGCAGCATCCACCAGCCCCAGATCCACGCTGATTCCCTGTGAAAGTGCCTCTACTCTGGTCCCGTAGAACAGATCCTGTTCATTATATTCGGCATAGCTGTCCGCACTGTCAAAATCCTGTACCACCTGAACTGTGGCTCCGTCTCCCAGTGTCTGCACTGATACCACCGTCATGGGATCTTCCGATCCGTCACCGTGGGTGCTGTTGAATTCGTCCGCCTCTTCCCTCACCATCTCTTCCAGACCGTTCAGCGTGTAGAAATCCTTATCAAAGGTATTCACCAGATAAGAGGTCACTTTTCCGTCCTTTTCCACAACCAGAGAGGTATTGATCACCTCCGAAGGAAGCTTTGCCGTCTGACCGCAGCCGCCGAGGGAAAGTACAAGGAGTCCCGACAATCCTGCCGCAAGAAACTTTTTTATTCTATTCTGCCTCATAAATGAGTCTCCTTTTTTGGCATCAGCCATAACCGATTTTAACATAGAGTTTTGAGTATTTCAAGACTTTTGAATGACCTGTCCATGAAACGTTTCCGATATTCCGACGAGATCTGTGAAAGTTCGGCAAGAACCTGATCCGATACGGTAAAAGTATATAGTTTCTCCACGGAACTCTCCGCTATGTAGTTCAGTGCATACAGCGTAGACTCTTCCAACGCCCGTCCCTGCGGCGCCCCCGGGTATTCTCCGTTGACAACGATGGCTTTCAGTTCAAAAATACTGCGTACCAGCTCATTGGGAAGCGCCGGTGCACACAAGGCGCGCAGGGACTGGTACAGGAGCTTTAGCATCTCTCTTTCGTCGTTGTTCTCCCTACAGTAAAAGTCTGCCACCTCCGCAAAATACATGCCGTAGCAGGCACCCACATAATCGGTCATCAGTTCCGGAAAATAGTTCTGAATATCCGCTTCCGTCACGGTATAAGAGCTGCGTCCCTCATACAGCCGGAAGGTGCCAAAAGCAAAAGGGTTGGTCGCTGCCGCCAGCCGGTTGCCGGGCTTTCTGGCCCCTCTGGCAAAAGCAGTGATCTTCCCTTTTTCTCTGGTGAGCAGGCATACCCGCCTGTCATATTCACCGAACGGTGTCTGTTTTAATACAATTCCTGTTACATACAGGGATTCCTGCATGATCCATCCTCCCCGACGTGAAGGGCTGTGCTCCCTTCCGCTCTGCAATCCCCGGAGGAGCTGCCACATACCGCAGCCGGTGAGTCCTCCTTTCCCGCACTTTGCAGGTAATTCAGATAATCCTCCACTCTGCCGGTATGTTCAAATTGCTGCCAGTAATCCGTGAACTGCATCTTACGCATCCCCCTCTTCTATCAGTGTGTCATCCTCTGTAAAAATAGGGTCTGCAAATTTCGTTTTTCTATTCGCCCATCTCAATGTCTTTCGGATTATATCCGAAGTTCTTGAGCAGGATGTCGCT
This sequence comes from uncultured Acetatifactor sp., assembly GCA_934436435.1. Lineage (GTDB taxonomy): Bacteria > Bacillota > Clostridia > Lachnospirales > Lachnospiraceae > Acetatifactor. The sequence goes on from CAKSAN010000014.1 coordinate 45,877, forward strand.
GTCTCTCCAGTCCTTCTTCACCTTCACCCAGAGTTGCAGATTGACCTTCATTTCCAGCATATCCTCGATCTCCGGACGGGCCTGGGAACCGATCTTTTTCAGCATCTGGCCGCCCTTGCCGATGATGATACCCTTGTGGGAATCTCTCTCGCAGATAATCGTAGCCTCGATGTCGCAGATCCGTCCTCTCTCCTTCATGCTCTCCACCGTCACCGCAATGCCGTGGGGAATCTCCTCGGACAACAGGCGCAGCGCCTTTTCACGAATCAGCTCCGCCACGATCTGCCGCATGGGCTGATCCGTGATGGTATCCTCATCATAAAATGCCGGGCCATAGGGCAGGTATTTCAAAATACACTGAATCAGTACATCCGTATTGTCTCCCTTTAAGGCGGACACCGGAACGATCTCCTGAAAATCCAGTTCCTTGCGGTAGGTATCTATAAATGCCAGAATCTCTTCCTTTTTCACGGTGTCCGTTTTGTTGATCACAAGGATCACGGGAGTCTTGGTCTTCTTCAGCTGTTCGATAATATGACGTTCTCCGGCACCGATGAAATTCGTAGGCTCCACCAGCCACAGAATTACATCCACATCGTTTAACGTATGTTCCGCAACGTTGACCATATAGTCGCCCAGTTTGTTTTTCGCCTTGTGGATACCGGGAGTATCCAGGAATACGATCTGTCCCTCTTCCAGCGTCAGTACGGTCTGGATACGATTACGGGTGGTCTGCGGTTTGTTGGATGTGATGGCGATCTTCTGTCCGATCAGTCGGTTCATCAGTGTGGACTTTCCTACATTGGGACGTCCGATCAGGGTGGCAAAGCCGGATTTATATGCCGGATTTTCGTTCATTTTTATTTCTCCTGTTCTTGTGTTTTTGTCTGTTCCGCATTCTCTGTTTTTGCGGTATCCGCTGTATTCTGCAATGTCTTCTGCATTTTGGTTTCCTCTTCAGTGAACTTTTTCTGTTCCTCCGCGCGGATCCGCTTCGTGCGCTTTCTGATCTTCTTTAAGATCAGCACGATGACTGCGATCACGATGACCCAGATCACCAGATAAGGGATGTTGATCACGAACCAGATGGCCGCTTCCTTAATTCCAATGCCAATGCTCTTCAGACTGTCCATAAATCCCGCAGAGATGCGTTCCCATGTGGTCTCTTCCTCTACCGGCGTATAGACCTCTACCTCATCAATATAGAGGTATACGGTGCTGTAGTCAACCTGATTGTCATAGCTGCGCAGCTGGGATTCCATGCTTTCCAGCTGGTATCTCACATCGGACAGACGCTGTTCGATGGTGATGATGTCCTCGATGCTCTCTGCCTGTTCCAGCAGCTGTAACAGTCTCTCCTGTTCGGTCTGCAGGGCATCTCTGTGGCTTTGCAGGTCCACATAAGTCAGCGTCACATCCTGCACATTCTCAGACCGGCTGGTCACATTGCCCAGATCCGATACGGTATTTAAGAATTCCTCCAGCCGATCCTTCGGAATGCGGATCGTCATGTTCGCATTTCTGGTGGAACGATAATTGTAATAGCTGCTGCCGTTATAGGCATCCAGACTTTCTATGTAACCGCCCAGCTCCGTTACCTTGTTCTCCACGGCCGCCAGGAGCTTGTCATATTCTCTGGTCTCCACGTTCATGTCTACGTTTTTGATCAGCTTCCGTTCTGTGGCCGCAGCACCTGCCGCGCCTTCTTCCGTCACAGCGTTGTCCGTACTTCCTGCACTCTCTGCTGCGATGTCTGTGCCGAATCCACCGTCATAATATTGCTCCGCAGCCGCAGCCGTCTCATTGGAAGATGATACGGCAAAATCCGCATCCATCAGATCGTTGATGCCGTATTTGCTGCCCGCCGAACTGCCACAGGCCGTAAGTGAAAATATCATGCCTGCCGTAAGTAATCCTGTAATGATCTTCGTTTCCAGATTTCTTTTTTTCATAACCCTCTCCATTCTGCGGACGGAATCTTCCGGTGCCCCGGAGATTTTCGTCTGCGGCTTGCTTTTTATGTGTTTCACCCCTATAAACGAAATATTCTCACAGAAGTTCTTTATTTATTTCACTTTTTTACTATTCAAAACCACATTCGCAAAATCGCAGTTTCACAGCTTCTCTGAATAGTTTCAAAAAAGATTTTCCACTTTCAGGAATCTCTCCTGCTCTTCCTTCACCTTGGAAGCCGTACCTACGACGCAGAGCAGATCCTCCTGCATAAATGCCCGGATATGCGCGGACAATGCCCGGATATCTTCTTCGTCAGCCGCTAACAGTTCATCACGCTCTCTCTGTAATGTGGCATTATCCAGTCCCGTCATATAGGCGCTTAAGGAATACAGTCCCTTTGCCGCCGGGTTCATGGGCACATCCAGATCACTGACGGCACCGATGATATACTGGGTCATGGTGCGCTCGTCTGCGGTGAACTCCGCAATGGCATCCGCCGCCTTTTCATAAATATCAATAGTCCTGCCCAGATTCGGGTCTCTGTAGGAGACAAAATAGCTGTCACCGGATCTGCCGAAGCTGCACATACAGCCGTAGGCGCCGCCCTTCACCCGGACATTGACCCACAGATACTCATAGCCCATCATGACTTTCAGTACTCTTAAGGCTCCGGTATATTTCAGTCCGCTCTTACGGAAATTGCCGGCGCGGCATACATAGTTGACCTGGCCGGAGGTTAAGAAGCCTTCGTTCTTCCGGGAAACTTCCGGAATATAATGTTCTTTTTCCACGGGTTCCGTATGAAGCGCTGTCTTAAAGGCCTCCACCGGGGCATCCAGAAGCGTCACTGCCTTTTGTTCTCCGACGAAATCCACCATGAGATTTTCCGGGCGGAAGATCATTTTTAACAAGGTCTGCAAGATCTCTACCAGTTCTTCCTTTTTCTCATCGAAATGCGCTTCCAGGTCCGCGGTCAGACGATAGAACGGGATGCCTGAGATCTCTTCGCTGACGGCTCCGGGAATGCTGCCGTAGGACAGGGCTCTTCCGGCTGCCACGCTATGTCCGCCGGAGGTCATCTGTGCCTGCATGCGGGATTTGCCTTCCGCAAGGATCTCATACAGTCTCTTGGTATCCGCGAAATCACTGGTCATGACGATCTCACGCATCAGATCCACAGCCTCAGCGATACGGTCGTAGAACACCTTGGTCTTCAGTTCCAGGGTCAGTGTAAACCGGTCCGTATCCTGTAATCTGCCATAGACATTATTTACCGCAGCCATACCGCCGGTGACCAGATTCATCTCATTATACAGATCTCCGTAGGCATAATGCTCCGTGTTTAACAATCCCAGACAGCCTTTCAGGATTCCGATATACGGGAAATATTTTCCGGGGATCTGATCCAGCTTGAAGATCAGACGTAAGTAGCCGATTCCGTTGGTAAACAGATCATGATACAAAAGTGGGGTATCCCCGATGCTCCGTACTTCGTTCACCGGCAGATTTGCCTCTTTTTTCATATCTTCTCTCTTAAGCAGCGGAATCTTCTCCAGATCCTCCTTCGCGTCCTCGCTCTCCTGGAACTCGGTCAGCTTCCGGAAAGTCTCCTTTACGCCCTCGATCTCTTCCGGGCTCATGGCAGCTTTCACCTGTGCCAGCTTTTCCCGCTGTTTCTGTTCCTGCTCTTCCAGAAGTCCCAGTTTCGGCTGTAAGATCACGACACTGCGATGGGTATTATTCAGCAGATATTTCTGTACCAGACCTTCAAAATATCCGGTCTTGACTTCCTTGCGAAGCTCCGCAAAGGTCTCGTTGGCTTCGATATGAACAAAAGGCAGTCTGTCATCGTACAGCCAGCTGTCCAGTACCTGTAAACCGTACATAAGTCCCTTGGGATAGGAACCGAAATCCGCCTCTCGGTATTTGAATTCGTAATAATTGATTCCGGCCAGCAGTGCCTTTTCGTCGAAGCCTTCCTTTACCAGCTTCTGAAGCACTTCTTCCGTTATCTGTAAAAATTCCTGTTCCTTTTCTACGGATGTATCCTTCGCCACCACGCTGAAATATGGCTGACGGATGCCGTTCTCGTAGATGCTGTAGACGTCCTTGCCCACACCGCGGTCCACCAGCGCCTGCTTTAAAGGTGCTCCCGGAGCGGAACACAGGGCATAATCCAGAATCTGGAAGGCAATGTAGAGCTTCGGATCCAGGCTGTTGCCGACGCAGAAATTCTGGGACAGATAGGTATTCTCCTCCTCGTCCTCTCCCTCGCCGATGGGACAGTCTCTGACGATCCGGTTCGGAGTGGTAAATGCCGCCTCCTCCGTTACTTCGGAGTCTACTTCCAGAGTATCGTAAGCAGACAGATACTGTTCGTCGATAAAGGTCAGTTTCTCCGCCATATCCATGTTGCCGTAGAGGTAGATATAGCTGTTGGAGGGATGATAGAACTTCCGGTGGAAATTCAGGAACTCTTCGTAGGTCAGTTCCGGAATCACCTCCGGGTCACCGCCGGATTCACAGCCATAGGTGGTATGGGGATACAGGGAGTTCATGATCTCCCGCTCCAGCACGTCATCCGGAGAGGAAAAGGCACCCTTCATCTCGTTATAGACCACACCGTTGACCTTCAGTTCTTCCTCGTCACCTTCCAGCTCGTAATGCCAGCCTTCCTGACGGAAAATGGATTCATTTTTATAAATATTGGGATAAAATACGGCATCCAGATAGACATGCATCAGGTTCTGGAAATCCTTGTCATTACAGCTTGCCACAGGGTACACGGTCTTGTCCGGATAGGTCATGGCATTTAAGAAGGTATTCAGGGACCCCTTTACCAGTTCCACAAAGGGATCCTTCACCGGGAATTCCTTGGATCCGCAGAGCACGGAGTGTTCCAGAATATGTGCCACGCCGGTGGAATCCCTGGGGGTGGTACGGAAGCCGATGTAAAATACCTTGTTCTCATCATCGTTGGATACCAGTGCCACCCTTGCTCCGGTCTTCTTGTGACGGCACAGATAGGTCACGCTGTTGATGTCCGGGATCTGCCGTTTCTCTATGATCTCGTATGTGGATAAATCTTCTACTCTCATATTTTTTATGTCTCCTAGTTTTTAGCTTAATGGATTTCTCCGTGCTTCACACTTTCGAAATCGTAACGCCCATTCGTAATCCGGGCTATCGCCCCTCTTACTCATGTTCGTTTGCTCCCCTCACAGAAAACCTCCGCTGTCTGCAAGCAGCCGCGTAGATTTCTGTGGGTGAGCTTAATCTATCAAAACGCTGCCAGTGCCAGCTTGCTCATGGAAATCTCCTGAATCACAACGCCCTTCGCTTCTTTTTCTTCCGGCGTCATGGCGGTCAGTTCCCGGATGTTCAGTTCTCTGGTGACATAACGCTTTTTGCCTCTGCCGAAGATTCCTTTTTTCTCCTCAATAATATTGATCTTCACCCGGGCCTTGATCCGGTCGTAGATCTTGACCAAAAAGCTGTCCGGCTTCAGATAATACAGATGGGTCTCCAGCGTATCCTGGGGATCCACCTCTTTTTCCGCTAAAATATAGCGTTCCACGATCAGTCGGAATTTAAACGCCACCTCATCCTGATTCAGCAGCTCCGCGAAGGTATATTTTGCACCTATGTAGACCTTCGACGTATCCTGTAAGCTGTATTTATAATTCTCATAAACTGTCTTTTGCATTGTTGTCGATATCCTCAATCTTGAAACCGCTCATCCGTACCGCATCCTCGATCATTTTGCGGGACATGCCGGTCTCCTCCATCAGTTCCTCTATGGTCACCTTACGGCTCAGTTCCTCCGCCAGTTCTCTGGCTTTGTCCGCCACCTTGTTGACCTTGTCTTCCACGCGCTTGTCGATCTTTGTGTTCTCCGTATGTTCGGCAATGTACTCTTCCATGGCATCCATGATCATCTTGCCGAGCATTCCCTCCACCTCGTCCGGCTTTTCCAGACTGCCCAGCATGGTCACTCCAAAGGAAAGGGCCAGATTGCCTTCTCCCACCAGATCCTCCAGCAGAACGCCCTGTCCGGCATAAAGCTTTGCGATCTCCGCCACATCCGACAGATGCATTTCGATCAGACGCTGCTGAGCATCGCTCTCTCCCGCCATGGCAGCGATGGCAAATGCCTGCTTTTCTCCGTCACTGTAGGTCGGCAGGGCTGCCACTTCATCCAGATATTCCTGTAAGTAATCCTTTTCTTCCTCCGTCAGAAATTCGTCGGGATCCATGGGCTGTCCGATACCGATTTTATGTTTTAACAGGTAATCAAATACCATTTGCAGCTGTTCACCGCTTAAGCTCAGTTCCGCGAAAGCTTCCTTTACCTGTTCTTCGCTGATGCAGTTGCCCTGCTCCTTTGCGGTCTTTCGGACCTGCTCTAAGGTCTGGGCGAATAATACCTCTTTGTTCATATAAAAAATTCTCCTTTATAATAACACACTTTCTCCGCGCTGCGCTCGGAGCCTGCGAGCAGTCATGCGTTACAGACTATTGCAAATCTTATTTCACATGTTCATGAGTGAATAAATGATACTGGCAGTATTCGTAGTTGCCATTGCACTTGGAGCAGAAACGGAACTCCAGATTCGGATCATCCTCTTCCGTCCTTCCGCAGACCGCACATTTGTGTCTTGTCACCTTGCTCCGTCCGGCATTGGACTTCCGCTCGAACTGGGCCTTGCGGTGCATCTGCTTCGGAGAGATGCGGCTGCGGTGCAATCTGTAAAAGTATAACACAAAATTCAGCAAAGATGCCACTACTGCGAATTTGGTAAACAGATTTCCCACGATCACCGTATAGATCATCAGGATGGCATCCAGAATACCCATCCATTTTACCTTCACGGGAATCACAAACATCAAAAGCACCTGCATATCCGGATACGTTGCGGCAAATGCCAGGAAGATCGACAGATTGATATAATAGGTGCTGAACGCATAGGATCCGCTGTAGAAGATCACCGATGCCGTCTCGGTGGCTATTCCTCCGGTGATCAGGTATACGGCTGCCATGCACAGGAAGCTGCCGATAATTGTGAACAGCATACCGGAAAAGATGTAGACATTATAACGATAAGTCCCCCAGGTGCGTTCCAGCGCTGTTCCCAGATTATAATAGAATAACAGCATGATGATCGTAAAAATATCCAGACTGTCCGGCGGAACGATCACCCAGGTCACCAGTCGCCAGATCTGTCCGTGCAGGATCCGGTAGGGATCCAGGGTCAGAAATCCCAACAGATTATTTCCGGCGGCATTCCCCATCAGTTCAATCACATACCCCGCCACATAACTCATAATAAGGATCAGTGTCAGGTTCGGTATTGCATATTTCCCAAACTTTTTTTCAAATTTGCTCATATAAAATAATCTCCGTAATATTTATATTTTGAATTTTCTCTATCGAGATTGTAACATCCACAGAAGAATAAGTAAACTGCACGTTCTCTTTTTTCAGAGTTTTCCCGAAAGTTTTAAGGTACATTTTACAAAACTTTAACAACTAATCTCCCGCTTTATTCGTTGCATTGTGGCGTTTTTTGTCGTATAATGAGAATGTTTTGTTGATGAAAAAATTGCATTAATTAAGAAGATTTATTTTTATTTCAGGAAGGATGTATTACATGAATTCACAGGAAAAATACGCAACTCTCGGCATAGATATCGGTTCCACCACTGTCAAGATTGCTATTTTGGACGAAGAACACAATATTTTATTTTCCGATTATGAGCGTCACTTCGCCAATATCCGGGAGACCCTGTCCGGGCTTCTGAAAAAAGCTTACGACCAGCTGGGAGAATTGCAGCTGCACCCCATGATCACCGGTTCCGGCGGTCTGACACTGGCGAACCACCTCGGCGTTCCTTTTACCCAGGAGGTCGTAGCCGTGGCTACTTCCTTACAGGAACTGGCTCCCAAGACTGACGTTGCCATCGAGCTGGGCGGTGAGGATGCGAAGATCATCTATTTCGAAGGCGGTAACGTGGAGCAGCGTATGAACGGAATCTGCGCCGGCGGTACCGGTTCTTTCATCGACCAGATGGCCAGTCTGATCCAGACGGACGCTTCGGGTCTGAACGAATATGCGAAAAATTATAAATCCCTGTACACCATCGCTGCCCGCTGTGGTGTATTTGCCAAGACGGATATCCAGCCCCTGATCAACGAAGGTGCTACCAAGGAAGACCTGTCTGCTTCTATTTTCCAGGCTGTGGTGAACCAGACTATTTCCGGTCTGGCCTGCGGTAAGCCGATCCGCGGTCACGTAGCGTTCTTAGGCGGCCCCTTACATTTCCTGTCCGAGTTGAAGAAAGCCTTTATCCGTACCCTGAATCTGGATGACGAGCACATCATTGACGTGGACAACTCTCATCTGTTCGCTGCCATCGGTTCCGCACTGAACGCGAAGGAAGAAGTCTGCATCAGCCTGTCCGATATGGTGAAAAAGCTGTCCTCCGACATCAAGATGGAATTTGAAGTGGAACGTATGGAGCCTCTGTTTGCCGACAAGGCCGCTTATCAGGAATTCGTGGAGCGTCACAGCAAGCATCACGTCACCACCGGAGACTTACAGTCCTATCAGGGCAAAGCTTTCCTCGGTATTGATGCGGGTTCCACCACCACGAAAATCGCACTGGTGGGCGAAGACGGTTCTCTCCTGTATTCCTTCTACTCCAGCAACGACGGAAGCCCCTTAAAGACGGCGATCCGTTCCCTGAAGGAGATCTACTCTCTCCTGCCCGACGGCGTGGAGATCGTCCGCTCCTGTTCCACCGGTTACGGCGAAGCACTGATGAAAGCAGCTTTCCTGTTAGATGACGGCGAAGTAGAGACCGTGGCTCATTATTATGCAGCCGCATTCTTCGATCCCAGCGTAGACTGTATTCTGGACATCGGCGGTCAGGATATGAAGTGCATCAAGATCAAGAACCAGACCGTAGACAGCGTGCAGTTGAACGAGGCATGTTCCTCCGGCTGCGGTTCCTTTATCGAGACCTTTGCGAAGTCCCTGAACTATACCGTGCAGGATTTTGCACAGGCTGCCCTCTTTGCAGAGCATCCCATCGATCTGGGTACCCGTTGTACCGTATTCATGAACTCCAAGGTAAAGCAGGCGCAGAAGGAGGGCGCTTCCGTAGCGGATATTTCCGCCGGTCTCGCCTACTCTGTTATCAAGAATGCATTATTTAAGGTAATCAAAGTCTCTGATGCTTCAGAGCTTGGTAAAAATATCGTGGTACAGGGCGGTACCTTCTACAACGACGCCGTTCTGCGCAGCTTCGAAAAGATTGCAAACTGTCAGGCCATCCGTCCCGACATCGCCGGTATCATGGGTGCCTTCGGCGCGGCTCTGATCGCCAGAGAGCATTATGAGGACGGTTATGTGACCACTATGCTGGATTACCAGAAGATCTGTGATCTGCAATTCGAGACCAGCATGGCAAAATGTAAAGGCTGTACCAACAACTGCCGTCTTACCATCAACAAGTTCTCCGGCGGCCGTCAGTTCATTTCCGGCAACCGCTGCGAACGTGGTATCGGTGGTCAGAAGAATGCCCACAATGTACCGAATTTATACGAATACAAATTGCACAGACTGTTCTCTTATGAGTCCTTGGATGCCGATAAGGCTCCCAGAGGTGTGGTGGGTATCCCCAGAGTGCTGAATATGTACGAGGACTATCCGTTCTGGTTCACCTTCTTCACCGAACTGGGCTACCGCGTTGTACTCTCTCCCAGCTCCAACCGTAAGATCTACGAGCTTGGTATTGAGTCCATCCCCAGTGAGTCCGAGTGTTACCCGGCAAAGCTGGCACACGGTCATGTGACCTGGCTGATCCGTCAGGGAATCAAGTTCATCTTCTATCCTGCGCTGTTCTATGAGCGCAACGAGTTCGAGGATGCGAACAACCATTACAACTGTCCTATCGTTACTTCTTATTCCGAGAATATCAAGAATAACGTGGAGGAAATCGCCGGTGGTGAGATCACGTTCCGCAATCCGTTCATGTCCTTCAGAGATCTTGGTACGGTGACGGATGCACTGACGAAGGAATTCACCGAGATTCCCGCCTCCGAGATCGCCGCAGCCTGTGAAAAGGGCTGGAAGGAACTGGCAAATGCCCGTCATGATATGGAGAAAAAGGGCGAAGAAACTCTGGAATACTTACGTCAGACCGGCAAGCGCGGCATCGTGCTGGCAGGCCGTCCCTATCATGTAGACCCAGAGATCAACCACGGTATTCCCGAGCTGATCACCTCCTACGATATGGCAGTACTTACGGAAGATTCCATCTCCCATCTGGCGAAACCGGAACGTCCTTTGATCGTATCCGACCAGTGGATGTACCATTCCCGGCTTTACGCCGCCGCAAGCTATGTAAAGACCGTGGAAAATCTGGATCTGATCCAGTTGAATTCCTTCGGCTGCGGTCTGGATGCCGTTACCACCGATCAGGTGAACGATATCCTCTCCGGCTCCGACAAGATCTACACCTGCTTAAAGATCGACGAGGTCAACAATCTGGGTGCGGCCCGTATCCGTATCCGTTCCCTGTTGTCCGCGATCCGTGTCCGTGAAAAAATGGGCAAGCACCGCAACATCCGTTCTTCCGCCATCGAAAAGGTACCGTTTACCGAAGAGATGCGTAAGGACTACACCATCATCTGTCCGCAGATGTCCCCGATCCATTTTGAGATCTTACAGCCTGCATTCAATGCCTGCGGTTACAATTTCGTTGTATTGGACAACGACAACAAGCACTCCGTGGATGTAGGTCTGAAATATGTCAACAACGATGCCTGCTATCCTTCCCTGCTGGTGGTAGGCCAGATCATGGAAGCACTGCTGTCCGGCAAATATGATCTGAACAAGACGGCCATCATCATGAGCCAGACCGGTGGTGGATGCCGTGCAACGAACTATATCGGCTTCATCCGCCGTGCCCTGAAGAAGGCAGACATGGAGCAGATTCCCGTCATCTCCCTGAACCTGGCGGGTATCGAGAGCAATCCCGGCTTCCATCTGAATGCGGATCTGATGTTACGTGCCGCTGTGGGTGCCGAGTTCGGTGACATCTTCATGCGTTGTGTCTACCGGATGCGCCCTTACGAAGCGACCCCGGGTTCCGTGGATGCCCTGCATCAGGAATGGCTGAAGAAGGTACAGGCATTTGTCTCTGCGAAGCATATCAGCATTCCGAAGTTCCGCAAGATGTGCGTACAGATCATCCGTGATTTCGATGCGATTCCGGTGCTGGATATGAAAAAGCCCCGTGTCGGCGTGGTCGGCGAGATCCTGGTGAAGTTCTCTCCTGCCGGCAACAATCATCTGGTAGAGCTGCTGGAAAGCGAAGGTGCGGAAGCTGTGGTTCCCGACCTGATCGACTTTATGCTGTACTGCTTCTACAACCAGATCTACAAAGCCGAGCATCTGGGCACCAGCAAGAAGACCGCGAAGATCTCCGCGCTGGGTATCTGGGCCATCGAGCATATCCTCCGCGGCTCTGCCGTGAAGGCTTTCGAAGAAAGTAAGCATTTTGATGCCCCCACCAGCATCTACAAGATCGTCTCCTATGCGGAGCCCATCGTATCCATCGGTAACCAGACCGGTGAAGGGTGGTTCCTTACCGGCGAGATGGTAGAGCTGATCAAGGAAGGCGTACCGAACATCGTATGTACCCAGCCCTTCGGCTGCCTGCCGAACCACGTGGTAGGCAAGGGCGTTATCAAGGCCCTGCGGAAGGCATATCCTTCCTCCAACATCGTAGCTATCGACTACGATCCCGGTGCCAGCGAAGTCAACCAGCTCAACCGAATCAAACTCATGCTCTCCACCGCCCAGAAGAACCTGAAAAAGGGCGACGGGGCTGCGGACTAAAGATATCGCTTAGACTAAATAAATTACCTGAATGATTTTCTGGTGCTTCCGGTCGGATTTTTCGCCTGGAAGCGCCAGATAAACAGATAAGTTTCTCCTTTCCGTGTCCTTTCCATGCAAATATCTTTGCAGATTCCCAATATCATGCTATAATATGCCCAGACATGCCTGCAGTGACTGCTGATTGCATGCCTGTAGTGACTTGCTGACCATTTTCGCTAAAATCCGTTTTTCGGCCATTTTAGTACAAAATTTCTTATATTTCTTCTTTTTTTGTATCAAATTTGCTTTTTTTCTTCATTCTGATACAATCAACCATTTTTCCACCTGAAAATTAGCTGTTTTTGTATTTTTTTCTGCTTTTTTGCCCCATTTACACCAAACATTTTGAAAGGAGCGTTTTTATGATCAAAAATTTAGACTCTCGCCTGAGCAAACTACAGGCACAACGCGATTACCTGTGCCACAAGCTTTCTACATTTCCGGAAGGCGAATTATCCATTCAGAAAAACGGTTCTTACCACCGTTGGATTATCAAAACGGAAGAACAAAAAACATATTGTCCTAAGTCAAACCGTTGCCTTGCAGAAATTATGGCTCTGAAGAAATATTATTCTCTTCTGCTGTTGGAAGTTGAAGAAGAACTTTCTCTGCTTACTTCCTATAAGAATAAATTATCCTATGCAAGCCATTCCAAGGAATTATCTGCCTCCGATCTTCTGTCGGAAACCTCTCCCTATTATGAATTGCTGCAAACTCATTTTGCAAAAAATAAACTTCCGATGTCGGTGCAAAAATGGCATGCGGAAGCTTATGAGACGAATGGTTCACATCCGGAACATCTGATCCATACCACGCTGGCAGGCCATAAGGTCCGTTCGAAGTCTGAGGTCATCATTGCCAATCTCCTGTACACCAATAGGATTCCGTACCGGTATGAAGCTGCCTTAATCTTAAATGAAATGACCATCTATCCGGATTTCACAATTCTGCATCCCACCTCACAACAGATCTTCTACTGGGAACACTTTGGGATGATGGACAAGAATAATTATTGTGACGCTGCCTGCAACAAGCTCAAATCCTACTGTTACAACGGAATCTATCCCTCCATGCAGCTGATTACTACATACGAAACCGGTAAGGTTCCCATTCGTTCTGAACAGGTGCAGCAGATCATCTCTCAGTACTTCCTATGATTCAGTGAAGCAAAATCACTTGCTTGCAAGTAAATGTATTGAGCGGCCCGACTCCTTCGCGAGCGAATACACGTACATTAAAAAGACCGGGTGTGCCGGCCTCCAATCGTTAGCTTGATTCTGGTTCTAACTTTTGGGCGGTACAGTCCCAGTCCTTAATAATGAGTAAGTTCTCTTTTACCTATGATCTCATGATGCATTTGCGCTGCGGCTCTCGATGTACTGTTGTAAGACTTCGGTGACTTCTTCCGGTGCCAGGCCGGCATCCTCGATCAGGTCACTCACCGCTTCCAGTTCCTTACGTCTCTTTTGATCGAATAACTCTTCCAGCTCCCGTTCCTCGGATTCTATGCGGGTATTTAACGCATTGATCAGCTCCTGTTTTGCCTGGATCTTTTCCTCCAGGGATTTTCTCTGTCCTCTTGGCATATACTGTGTGCTCCTTTCCTTATGGCAATCCTATGGACCATGGTTAGTGCCGAATGATCCGAAAAAGTAAGGCCATTCTGCAGGAACTATCGTGATCTGTCATGAATGGCCTGATATGTTACAGTATATGGACAAGATTGTAAAAATATACCATATGCCTAACAATATTATACAGTTATAAAATTTTTCTATTCGAGGGAACTTTCTGAAGGTGTCTTTGTTCGAACCAATCTGTCGAAACTAGCCTAGGCTGTCCACTGCCGCTTTCAGCTTGTCCAGTGCAAGTTCCAGCGTAGCTCTGGGACAGGCAATGTTCACACGCTGGAAATCCGCTCCGCTGGGACCGAACATAGAACCTCCATCCAGCCAGAGTCCCGCTTTTTCCACAATAAACTGATCCAGTTCCTTGCCGGAGATGCCCAGTTCACTGCAATCCAGCCACACCAGATAAGTACCTTCCGGTTCCACCAAATGGATCTTGGGAATCTTCTCCTGCAAATATGTCCGTAGGAAATTCAGATTCTGAAGCAGGTAGGCTCTCAACTGCTCCAGCCACTCCTCCCCGCCTCGGTATGCTGCCTCACAGGCAACCGCTCCCAGAGCATTGGGCTCATCATAGCCGGTTTTGTCGATCTCCTTTTGGAACGCTTCCCGCATTCCATCATTGGAAATAAAAATATTGGAGATCTGTAAACCCGCCAGATTGAAGGTCTTGCTGGGAGCCGTACACGTCACGGTAAATTCTGCAAAGCGGGGATCCACATTGGCAAACACCGTATGCTCATATCCAGGATAGACAAAATCATTGTGTATCTCATCACTTACCACGATCACATGATGTCGCAGGCAGATCTCACCCAGTTGCTGCAATTCCTCTCTTGTCCACACTCTGCCCACCGGATTGTGCGGATTACACAGAATAAATAATTTTATATGTTCCTGCTCGATCTTACGCTCGAAATCCTGAAAATCTATCCGGTATCCGTTCCCCTTCTGTGCAGAAGTCCTTTCATATACCAACGTATTATCCACCACTTTCCGGTCATTGTCCCGGATAATATTGGTAAACGGATAATAGACCGGCTTCTGTATCAGCACGGCATCCCCGGGATTGGTAAACGCCCTGACCGCAGCTCCCAGGGCGAATACCACGCCGGGAGTCTTCACGATCCATTCTCTCTGCGTCTTCCAGTTGTGGTTCTTCTCCATCCAATTCACTACGGCATTGTAATACGCATCCTTAGGCTGCGTATATCCGTAGATTCCATGATCCACCGCCGCATGCAGACTCTTCGTGATCTCTTCGGATACCGTGAAATCCATATCTGCAACCCACAGAGGCAGCACATCCGCAGGCTTTCCTCTCTCCACAGCATAGTCGTACTTCAGGCAGTTTGTTCCTTTACGGTTTATAATTTTATCAAAATTGTATGTGGTCATACTAATCTCCATGCCTTTCCGTAACCTGCAAACTTTCATGTATTTTAGTACCGCGTACGAAAATACATTGTGCAGGCACTAATTTCCGTGTATGCTTTTCTTCCGGTAGAATCGTCATTACGTGGATCAGGCAAAGGCCTGCTCCAGATCTGCCAGCAGATCGTCAATCTTTTCGATTCCCACTGACATTCTCAGGAGTTTTTCATCCACTCCCAGAGCTTCTCTGACCTCTACCGGTACATCCGCATGGGTCTGTTTCATAGGATACGTCAGAAGACTTTCCACACCTCCCAGGCTTTCCGCAAAACGGATCAGTTTTACGCTTTCCAAAATTTTAACAGCTTTTTCGGCAGAATTCAACCGAAAAGAGATCATTCCGCCATATCCGCTGCACTGTCTGTCAATCAGAGCCTTATCCGATCTGGACTCCAGACCGATGTAATATACCTTCTCCACCTCTGGTCTCTGTTCCAGCCAATGGGCAACCGCCAGTGCATTCTTCTGGTGCTGTTCCATACGGACTGCCAGTGTCTTGATACCTCGAATCAGTAACCAGCTGTCAAACGCAGACAGACAGGCTCCCGTGGTCTTGTAAATATTATAAAGCTGTTGATACAGCGCATCATCCTTCACTACCAGAAAACCGGACAGCGTGTCATTATGCCCCTCCAGATATTTTGTGCCGCTGTGTACCACGATATCCGCCCCCAGATTCAGTGGTTTCTGGAAATAAGGGGACAGAAATGTATTATCCACGATAAGCAGGCATCCGTTCTCGTGCGCAATATCTGCAATCGCCTGAATATCCGCCACTTTCATCATAGGATTGGACGGAGTCTCCAGGTAGATGGCCTTCGTCTCAGGACGAAGCGCCGCCCGTACGGTGTCCACATCAGAGGTGTCCACACAGTCCACCGAGATTCCGTTCTTGTGACTGATCATGTTCCATAATCTTAACGTACCGCCATACAGGTCATCCGTAGCGATCAGATGATCCCCGGGAGAAAAAATTTCCATCATCGCCGTGATGGCCGCCATACCGGTAGAAAATGCCAGTGCTTCCGTTCCTTCTTCCAACAGTGCTACTGTCTTCTGTACTTCGTCTCTGGTGGGATTGCTGCAACGGGAATAATCATATCCCGTACTCTTCCCCAGTCCCGGATGCGCATATGCCGCATTCTGATAAATGGGCATGCTGATGGCACCAAAAGGATCCTTTCTCTCATTACTTCCCTGGACACATATGGTCTCTGCTGCAAATGCCATCTTTTTCTCCTCCTATTCCTATATTCTTTTATACCTTTATATTTCCTACTGTTCCAGTAGGTATAGTATATATTTAGCATAGTAAACGTAAAAAGTCAATGACTTTTTTACGTTTCGGCCCGTACAAATGGAAACTTCTAATCTCGTAAAAAAACACACAACAATAAGGCCATGGAAATTGTACATTTCCACGGCCTTCGTCTTTGTGCATTCTGCCGATTGCATTATTTATTTAATTCAGTTCAAACAGTTTCTCCACGCTGACGCTGAGCTGTGCGGTCGCGATCGGAGTTTGTTCTGTCCCGTTATTATAAACAGTATAGGCTCTCATATAAATAACAGCGGGCGACGCATCTGATTTTAGTGTTACATCGGAGGAGACATCGCTGCTGAACAGACCCATTTCAGACAAATCATATGTCAGCGAATATACCCCGCCGTTGGTTACATTATATCGCTTGCTTTCTCCATTGCCTGTCAGTTCTGCACCGGCAGCATTCGTAACCTTTTTTGCCCCAAGGGGAATGACTTTTCCAACGATTCCATCTACGGTAATACCATTCGTATCCCCTTCATTGCAGGCCTTATAGAATTCCACATAGGTCTGGCGGTCACCGGACAGTACATTATAATCCGTTACCTTGAACTTCACCTGTACTTCATCCTGGTTCTCCCCGGCCTGTCTGAGCACCACATGATTCTGTTCATCGTAAATCATATAAATAGAACCGATCTGATTGCCATTGCTGTTCTGGAACTCAGCCTTGGGAGCCTTCACTCCCGAACTGTATGCAGCCACGATCGTATTTACAAACAGCTTCATCTCCGTGGTACTTTCCGGTACTCTGTGCCCCGCTCCGGAATAAGTAACATTTCCCATGGAATAAATATAATAATTGTTTACGACATCCTTCGGGTCAATGCTGTAAATATTATTTCCTATATACGGCGCTGCCTTACCGGTTGCACCCTGGTCAATATCCGAAAGTGTGTACCATACCACAATATCATTCTTACCGTCACCGTCTTTGTCCAGTTCCATATTAGGCTGCAACCACTGGTAATGTGTGGAGTTAACCTTTAATGACTTCTGTTCCTCATCTGTGATCAGGTAGGGGTACTTTGTAATCTGCCCGTCGTTTACCTCGGACACACGAAGCTGCGGCTCCGATTTATTATACATATAGGTTCCGTCCAACATCTGACTTGTTCCCGCACTCACCTTGGTACTGCCATTATTAAAGCCTACCCGGTTCAGAAGATCATTGTTCACAGGGAAATAGAAATTATCAACTTTTCCGTTCAATCGCAATGCTTCCAGATTTTGTGTCATGAAACGAATTACCGTGTACTTTGTCAGACCTTCCTTCTGTCCCAGAACCATATCGGTATTGGGTTCCTTCAACTGATCATAATTATATACTGCGTCTTCCCGATCCGGATCCAGTTTCTCCGCATAAGACTTATATTCCTCATACAAAGCATTCCTGGAGTCAGACATATAATATCGATTAAACAGACTATCCGCTGTCTTCGCATAATAACTTTGCAGTGCACCGTAACGGTCCAGTCCTAAGGCAGCACGCATGGAACGGTTAAATTCATATCCCCAGTACCAGTTATTATCCACTGCCTGTGCATCCCTATATGCTATATAGGAGGATGTATCATGGGTAAACAAAATACTTTTCCCGGATTCCACATAATCTCTGATAGCTCTGGCAACTGCCATATTCTGATCCGGGGCATTGTCATTTTCTTTTCCCTCTTCCAGGGATTTCGCTGCTTCGCCGCTGTAATAATCCGAACCCAGCTGAAGAGTATCCGCGAAACCTACGATCAGCATATCGTATTGCTGGAAATACTCATAGGCTTTCTCCTGACGTACCCTGATATAATCATAGTTAGTCTGATAATGCCAGTCTGATACATCAATGCTGTCAACCAGATCCGAAACATATATCGAATGAACCGATACATCATAGTCCTTCAAAGCAGAAATATATTGCCGGAATACACTGTTGGCATCCGCCAGATTATCCAGTTGTTTCTTCGTATCCGACTTAAGGTTCCCAAACTGCTTATAATCCTTGTTATAGAGATAATCAAAGTCTCCGCAGTTATCATTATCCAGTATCCAGTTATTATTTTCGAATTTATGAGTCTGCTTATTCCGGTTGTCCGATAAAATCTGCAGTATGGATATCTGCTTTCGTCCACTTCCGGTGGGAACCGCCGTGTAATCCAAAACAGCCGTCCGGACCAGTCTGTCCGCATTGTCATAGAGCACTAATTTCCAAGGCAGAACGCCTGTGAAATCATCCGGCAGAACACGACTCACCTTATAGACTCTTCCGGTACGCAATTCATAATGGCGGCTGTTCTCCGTCGTTACCTGCTCCACCTTCTCCCATACATCGCCATTACGCACATAGATTTCCAGCCCCGTCAATTCTTCTGTGGCGGAACCCGTACCTCCGGTCGTATACTCCGATCCCGCAAATCTGCCATCGGAATTCTTATCGATGAAAAGTCTGCAATCATATGTCGTACTGGTGTGAGATAATGCTGCATCATTGGCCAGAGAGAATATATACTGCAAACGATACTCTCCGTCTATCGGCTGTAATCTGCTGGAATACTGATCTCCCGTTTCGGCTCCTGCAGTATATAACGCATCCGGACGATATACCTCCCCCAGATTCGTTACCCAGTTCAGTGTCAGTTTGGACAGATTCAGATAATCGCAGAACGTATTCTGTCTTTCCGTCAATGTTGTGGTGATTCCCAACAACAGATTCTCTTCTGTCGGTTTTGAGGAATTGCTGCTCTTCAGCTGGCTTTCCGCGTATACATTCTTCTGCCAGTAGAGATAATTGCCGTTAGTGTCCGTACTCATTGCGAACTGTACCAGCTGATAGAAATAGGAATTCTTATCCAACGTCCTGTAGGAGGCCACCACTTTATTGCCTTCCACTTTTAAAAACTTATCCGCAAACACTACCGGATATCCGGCCTGAATATACTGTTTGAATTCCTCCAGCTTGGTGGAATTCATATCATTGCCCGGCCCACGATAAGTATACTTTGCTTTCTCGGCATCCCCCAGCGTCTGGTCATATTTATTCTCTATATGCTGTAAGGAGTCATCCCGCAGACGCAGTTTATTGTTCGCTGACTCCCCGGAATAATCATACGCATCTCCCACATGGGTGTAGATCAGCCCGTTCATATTGCTGTCGTTGTAGACCGTTTCCCCGTTGGAATCCGTATTCATATTACCGCATCTGGCGCCCACATAGATCAGGTCATAGCAGGCGTTCAGATCTTCTACCTTACCGATGAACTCCGTAGATGCCATCTGGGTGATCTCGATGGTTCCCTCGTAGGTATCTCCCAATCCCATCAGTTCTTTTACTCTGGCCGCCGTCAGTGCATTCTGTCCGAAATCATAACAGGGCTCCAGATCCAGCACCTTAAGTTCCGACTTTACGATCACGCGGTGCATATACCAGTTCAGAATATAACGGGTGATGGATGCCTTGGTAATACTCTCCTTCAGATCTTCTCCCTGATTCTGGGAAGATTTCTGACTTAAGAAATTCTCATAGCGGATCTCTGCCAGTACATCACTGTAGATTCCTGCGCGCTCCGAATCGGACGGAATCTCGGTCAGGTAATCCTTCGCTGCATAACCGCTCGTTCTGTCATCATTGAGGTACACATTCTGCGTGAGATACTCAAATAAATTAACGCCGAAAGCAGAACCGGACATCCGGCTCTGAACCATGGCATTGACTTTACTCTCCAGTCCGGCTGCCACAGTGCCCGTCCAGAAAGCATTCCCCTGGGCTCCCACAGCAGCTGCCACCTCTTCATCGGATACCAGCAAAAGGCTTAATGCCAGATTGGCAAATGCAGTATTTCCCGCTGCTTTGTTTCCACTGTAAAATCCGTAATCCAACACCACCGGGATCCTGTCGGCATCGCTGCGGATCGTGTTGCTGCCTGCTCCATAACCGAAACCAAGTCTCGCAAGCAGGGTAGCTGCCGCCGTCATATTCTCCTGCTGCGTATCTCCCAGGTATACATAGGTTCCCCGGCCGGACAGATAGATCATATCCACCTTGGACAGATCCACGCCGCAGTAAGCCGCCTTCATGGCCTGTGTGCGGGCAGTTTCATCCGTAAGTGCCATGGCTCCCGCAAGCTTTGACAGTTCCTCCAGCGTCACGGTGCTGACTTCGATCTTCATTCGGTTCATCTCGGAAGAAGTATCCGTGTCGGCATTTGTCTCATACCGGCCATGGCCGCTTAAGTTCAACACCTGCTTTTTGAACCATTCCTGATTATAAATACCACCGGAATAGGTAACGGCAGCATAGACAGAGGCGCTGTCATCCCCGATAAAATCATAGGTCGCCCTTGCCGGATCAAAGTTCGCGTCATCTCTGGCAATCAGGGTATCGTCCCCGCCCCCTGCATCTGCGCTGACATAATTTCCGGCATCATCCTCGATAAAACTGTCCACTAATGTATAATCACTGTCATCACAGTAAACAGCCTCAGAGACATGGTAATCTCCGTTCTCGTTCACTTCAAAATAACAGAAGGTTCCGTTTGCAATGGGGATGGCATTCTCCTCATAATAAGGGTTTCCGCCATTTTCGTGGTAATCGGCCCAGGGAATGGCCTGCTTCTCCTTACGGTTCAGTACATAGAGGCTGTTGGCATCCGCAATCGCCGCATTACCGTCCGTAACCGTGGTATAACCGGCAGGTACATTCTCACCCTTTGTTACCTTACCGAGATAAGTATAGACGGCACTCTCCCCGTCTCCCTGCTTCAGCCATACCTGTTTTCCCACATAATTATCGGGCTCCAGATCGGGAAAGCTTACATTATCCATACTTTCAGATGGAATATAGCTGTAAGGCTTCCGGGCATATCGCTCCAGTCCGTTTGCGGTCACCGTTCCGGGATTGGTAGTATTTCCCTCCGTCACATTGATCTTAAGGGAACCGTCCACTTTCGCCATGGTGATCTGCACCGGATGGGCATTCTCCCCAATGGTACCGGATTCCTCTACTCTACTGTCTCTCCGGTAGGTCTTGCCCTCTGTTGTCTCTCCCGCCGTAAGCATCCGGTATTCTCCCGTGCTCTGGCCGTAGTTATAATGACCCAGACCGCCCTCTCTCTGTACAAAGGTACCCCGGATTTCTTCCTGTCTGTTGCCACTGTCACTCTCCGTATAGGGAGACACCGTGAACAATCCGTCCGGACCCACATAATCCGACGCACTGACGGACAGCCCTGCCATGGCCCCTGCTCTCTCTGTAGCCAAAGGCAGTTCGGAAAGCTTTCTTCCCTCAGACACCGGTTCCTCTCCGCCGATCAGGTATCCGATAGAGGCATCCGCTCTGGTCGGAACCACCTCCAGAATATGGAAGGTGTCTCCGCTGTCCACGGTCTCCTTTACCAGTTGTTCGATTCCCGGCAGAGTTCTCTCCTGCGCGTTAACGACCTCCGCTTCTCCATAATAACCGACAGCACCGGCGATAACCGCTGCTGTCAGTGAAAAAGCTATGCACTTTTTAAGTGTTTTCCTATGGTTCTGTGTCATTTATTTCTTCACCCTGTTCCAATAAATCGTTACGATTCGGTCGATGCCGATATTTCTGGAATCATAGAATTTCAAATACATTACCGGCTCTTCTACATCTGCATTGATATACAGCTTGATATATTCTCTGGAATCTATCAGATCGGCACTTACCCTGGTACCTGACACGATCTGCTTGTTGTCGTTATACAATTTGGGCTCCAATACCATTCTGGGGGTGGTATCCGTCAATCCCGCATTGCCTCCGTAGAATCCGTAGATCGTAGCCTCCAGAGGATAGTCGTAGACACCACCGTCCGACAGCTTTCCATCAATATAAATCCAGTCCGCCTGATTGATGGTGATGGATCTCATATCCTGCGGGAAGAAAATATCTACCTCGGGAATCAGCAGATCCGTCTCGGCGATCAAATTCCCCGCCTTGTCCCTGGCCTGCAGCTTCAGACGGTATTCCTTCGTCCAGTCCAGATATCCCTTTGCCCAGATATATGCATATTCTCCGGTGGCCGTAGGGTATACGTTATTACATCCTGCCGCAGCATCCGGTGCCCCGCTGATTGCCTTCGGAACAATGGTACTATCATAATCTTCCGCAAAAATCTTCTTCCGGTTCGCAATATTGATCGCTTTGCCGCTGCCATCGTAAGTATACTCCGGTTCTCCGCTGGAAAAGCCTACGGTTCTGTAATTCCGGACTAAGCCGATGGACTCTGCATTGGGATAACCGTTCTCGTAATCATATTTATGATTCGCCTGATAGATCAGAGTCTCTTCCTCTTCTTTGGTCATCTTACCGCCGTTTACCGTATCTAACAGCCCCAGCTCCGCATCATTGGCAATACTCCATACCACTTCCTCCATATTGCCGTCATAATTCCTCAGCTGGCATTTTACAGAACCATTTCGATATAATACGAACTGGCTGCTGTCGATGTAAGGAGCCTTGGTATCCTTTGCCTTCTGCAGATCCGGAATGGGAATATCCAGTGTGGGATAATACCAGTTCTCATCATCCAGCTGTACTTTAGCCCTTACGGTAACCGTGGTGTTGATATTGGTACTGCAATACAACGTCTGCTTATAGATATTGGATTCGTCCACTTCATAGGCTCCCAGAATATATCCGCTGGCATCATCTACCACTTCCCAGGTGATCTTGGGATAGCCATTGATATAATCCGCCCAGGAAGGCAGACACTCGATATTGACCTTATAACCGGTCCGGATCTCGCCGCTCTCTGTGAATTCATATGTGGTCAGGACTTCCGGAATCAGTTCCACCGTATACTGTCCCTTAATTACAGACACCGTCACCAGTGCCGTATCATAATAATCACTGTCTGCATTGGAAGTACAGGTCACCCGCAGCACATAAGTACCGTTTCTCTCCGTAGTTCCTACTGCCAGACTTGCGGTGCCGTTCTTCACCAGATGACCGCTTCCGTCAGGTACCGGTGTACCGTCTCCGGTGGGGGTGATCTGTGTGCCGGAAGCCAGTGCCGCGCCGTTGACACGCTCTACCTTCCAGGTCACTCCGGCATCCATTCCTGCCTGGGTACCGGTCAGCGTATAAGTGAAGGTATCGGAGGAGCCCCGCTCAATATCCGCATTTTTCGGGGTGATGGTCAGCCCCAGTACTTTCCGCTCCAGGACATTGACCAGTGCGGTATCCCGGAAAGAAGGATTGGAATTCAGTGTACAGGTAACCAGCAAAATGTTATTGCCTACTACTTCATCCGCAGCAACGGTAAGTTTTCCCGTCTTGGGGTCTATGGAGCTCTTACAAGGCGTCGGTGTACCGCCGTCATTGTAATACTCCACCTTCCAGGTCACAGGATCCGGCTTCGCCATCTCCTCTGCCGCAGCTTCCGGATCCCCCAGAATACGATAGGAGAAATTCAGGGAATCCGACTGCTTCAATGACGGATTCTTGGGGCTTACCTGTAATCCGGAGATCCAGACATAATCCGTCCCCTTTGCCGCAGACAGGTCGTTTCTAAGCCTTATGGTCTCGTTGATACTGTAGCTTCTGTCCTGATAAGCGAAATCCATTCGCAGGATCACCGTGCGGTCCTTGCGCACTCCGGACAGATCCACGTCAAATTTCGTTACATATTCCGCCAGAAGGGACTCGGAGCTCCAGGTAAGATTCCCGTCGGCATCCAGCGTATTGTCGGATTCATAGAAATATACTTTGCCCGGATCCGCCACGCCGCTTCCCTGCCGCCACTGCAACAGGTAACTGCTCTTCTCATTCTCCAGAAACAGCTCCGAACTGGTACCGCTGTCTGTGAACTGAATGTCCTTCTCCACATCAATGATCATATCAATGATCTGATTGGCTGTCAGCTGCGCTTCCTCCTGCAAAGTCAGTTCCTTGTTGCCCCGCATATAAGAGTTGTTGCCCGCTATCATGAAAGCACCGACGGCCCCTGCCACAATAGTCATAATGGCAAGAGATACAATAACCTCTACCAGCGTAAATCCCTTTTTCCCGATATGCATGGTTCTCCTCCTTCTGGCTCTGTACCGCTCCCTGTCCGCGAACCGGGCATTACTTTACTTCCTGTAATATCTTACCGGTAGGTCCTACCGTAGTAATCTCTATGGTTCTGCCGTTTCCGGTGACTACGATTTTGTCACAATAGGTCTTCACACCACCAGCACCACCCACCGCATTGGTTCCCTTTTCAAAAGCACCGGAGGCCCGGTTGAAGATCAGGCGAAGACCGCCCTCTCCGGCTGCATGAATGGCATGAGGTGAATTGCCCACAATATCGCCAAGCTCCACCGCATCGGCCTCGGTTTCACCACTGAAAATCACTTTTACCTCTATGGGATCTTTTCCCACCACTCTGTCCAGGATCGGACCATCGGATGCATTGCTTCCCTGATAGATCCTGACATGATAATCGCCGGAAGCATCATCCTGTGACAGGATAAACTCCACCTGTCCCTGATCCTTTCCCAGAGACAACACTCTGGTCCTCTCAATGGTCGAGACGATCTCATCTGCACATTTCTTCACTTTTCTTCCGGATACCAGGGAGATGGAAAGTCCCACCGTAGTCACGACGATCGCCATGATTGCCATTACGATGACCAGTTCCACCAGAGAAAATCCCTGATTATTACTCTTTCTGCCAGTTCTCATAAGTGATCAAATCTCCCAGATTAACCTCTGCACTATAGGATTTGCCGCTTCCGTCCAGATAGCCCTCGCCACCCTTCAGGAAATCGGACACATGAAATTCCGTATTTCCCACGACCTTGCTTAAGGTCATTACCTGAAGCACCGCCTCGTTGTCCGGCGACACCTTTACATTATCCCGCAGATACACATTACCGGCTGCGATGATGGTACCCTGAAAATCCTTCTCTACCGTCACATCACCGGTGGAAATAATCAGTCCGTGGAAATTGTCCGCACCGCTTCCCGTGTAGACATAATCCGCATTGGTCACCACCGCTTTCCGGGACTCCCCGCTCTCCGTGGTGCCGGCATCAAAATATTTTGCGGCAGACTTGTCCGGAATGCCCGGGTCTCCTGCCACTGCGCCGTAAAACGTTGTCACATTGCCCTTCTCCACCAGATTGGTAAAGATATCGGCATTCTGCTCCGCTGCATCCAGTTCCACATAATTATCCAGTAACTTATGGCACAATGCCAGATACTTCTCCCGATATTCCGTCAGGGCATTCTGGTAGCCGGTATTGGTGAGATCCGACTGCATCGTGCCGCTCTGCAAGCTCTTAGAGCCATTATTTCTGGTGGTCACCACATTTCCTGCCAGATGTAAAATATAGGCACCGTCTGCCTGATCCCGGATCTGGATCTTGTCCGTATAGATCTCGGCATAGGCATCCATGGTGGATTTATTGGCATTATAATAATCACTGAAATATTTTCCGGCATTGATCCTGCCCTCTGCCGTATTGCGGTCAAAGGCCACGTAGAAATACACCAGTGTGATCTTGCTGTTGACTCTCCGGAAATATCTCTGAATATCTGTGGCGGTCAGTCCGTAATCCGCCAGAGTATGTCCTCCCAGTTCACTGCAGGCAATATCAAGTCCTACGGGAGCCACATCCGTCTTCCCCTTGATCCGGCTGTTATACTGTTCCAGCGTGATGGGATTGGACACTGTGGTAAGCACGCTTTTTCCGGAATCATCGATACCGATGCACCTTGCCGGAACCAGATATGCCAGCTGGTCACTTTTTACCGCGATGGACTGTCCCATGAGGATATCCCTGCTGTCATCCGCCGAATTCGTCCAATCCGGAGCCGGCGTACTCTCCGCCTTCTGCCGTTCCTCCGCTTCGTTGACCGCAATATAGCTGTCACCTGCCAGCGTCAGACTCTTCAGGCGGCTTAGATCCAGCAGTGTATCGGCACCATTTACAATAATGGCACTGTCTTCGGTATAGTCTCCGTTGATCTTCTCTCCGGTACCGAAGCCGATATATCTTCCGAGATATTCTCCCGTGGTCCCGTCCTGGGAGCCCGCGGTAAATTTATTCGCATCTCCTGTAAATATCAGATCTCCCGCCACATAAGTATCACTCTCCGGCAGCGTCGCACTACAGTTGTCGCCATCCTGGGAACCCTGCATTACAATGGAGCCCGCCCAGAGTTCTCCTGTGGTATTGGTCTCCAATTCTGCACCCTTGCCCAGCACCAGCGCCTCTTCTACCACCATTCTGTTGTCGGCACTTACGCTGCTTCCGGTGCCGGGTACCATCCCCAGCGTGAGCTTGACATTCCGGCCGGTCCCGTCTTCTCCGCTTCCCACTACCAGCCTCTTGGCATAGAAGCTTCCGCCGATATAATTCTCACTGTTAAAATTCGCCGTTTTCGGCATCGCCTGCAACGTTCCGCCTGCGATCAGCGAAATATCCCCCAGCGAAGGCAGGGTCGATGACTGGGTAAAATCGATCTCCGGGGTCTTTACCCGCAGATCCGTCTCAATAATAGATACATAACCCGCATCGTCCGTATAAATGATCTTCAGACGACTGAAACCCAGTCCATCCGTATACAGATTAAAATTGCCACGGGGTCTGCCGGAAGCATCCGCAAATCCGGGAACAGTTACCAGATTGCCCGATGCATCGATCAGAGTCTT
Organism: uncultured Acetatifactor sp.; assembly: GCA_934436435.1. Classification (GTDB taxonomy): domain Bacteria; phylum Bacillota; class Clostridia; order Lachnospirales; family Lachnospiraceae; genus Acetatifactor. Next base: position 72,827 of record CAKSAN010000014.1, read on the forward strand.
CCAGTTCTCCGCATCCGTCTCTCCCTTTTTACCGCCCTGCACGGTTCCGGCTTCTTTTTTGATCTGGTATGTGATCTCACTGGAAGAAGCGTCCGTGTAAATGATCTCCATGACGGTCCGGTCTGCCACATCACCGGTCAGATAGGAAAAAAGTTTTGCCGGATCAAAAGTTGTGTTATCCGTAGATAACGCATAACGGTTCTGTAATGCGGTCAGATAATAATAGCGAAGCTTTGTCCTCTTCTCCGCCGCTGTGGTATTGTCATAGCTTACCAGCACCTTCTGATAAGCCTCCTTCAGGGAATCCGATACCTCATCCTGCATTCCCAGACGAATCTGGTCCAGTACGGTCTCTGCGGAATAAAAATTGTCCTTCGCCTTCAGATTGTTCACCTTCATCTGATAGTTCAGCAGGGACATATACATCAGGACGCTGGCCAGAATTCCGATAAAAGCCATGGCAATGATCACTACCACGATCGCCGAACCCCTGTTGTTCATTCCCTTATGCAGTTTTCGTTTCTCTCTGCCCTGTTTCCTCATACGCCGTTGCCTTCTATCCTGTTATCTGGTCACCGTACCTGTCATGATCGAGATCGGCTGTCCGTCTCCCGATCTGCCGGCCTCGTAGATCTCTACCGCAATGTCATACAATCTGTCATAATTCTCATCCGGAGTCAGAACATCCGCACTCATAATGGTCAATGCGGTGGCGCCGGTTCCCGCCGGGAGTTTCGCCGCCCCCGTCACATTCAGATACCCCTCGCCCTCATAGCTCATCATGGCCGTGCTCAGGTTCCGGAAAATATATCTGTGATGCTGATAAGAAAAATCCGCGCCGTGATCCGGATCCGGCACCAGGAAATTGCTCCTTAAAGTACATGCCGAATTCTGCGGTCCTGCCGCCCATCCGGGCCAGAACTCCTGCAGTTCAAATGCCATCTGATAACTGGAATCCCACAGGGAGTCATCCTCTGCCTGTTGTCTTACCAGGAAAAAGTTGGTGGCAACATTCTTGGGATTATGAACGATTACCTTATCCACCACTTTGTTCACTGCCGCACTTTCATATCTGGGGCGTATGCAGAATACAATATTCGCCAGTCCGGAATCCACCTGTCTGTCCGCTGCTGTCACCGGGTCTGCCTCCCAGGCGGACCGGATGCCGGCAGCCTGCTCCTTCACATCCTTCTCATTGGAAAAAATTACATGATTGTTGCCATGCTGCGGATAGGTGGCGGTATTCGTTCCGTCATCATAGAGGTATTGCACTGCAGCCGTTACCAGATAGGTGGGAACCTCCACGGTTCCGTAGCCCAGATCCGCACTGATCCGGCTGCTGTTGATGTCCACGGTTACCGTCCGGGTGACATAAGGCACCACGGCCTGCACTGCCACAGAAGCAGTATCATCATCCTGCATTTCCGCAGCAGTCTTGCCCAACACAGTAGTAGCAAAATAACGGTAGGCACTTAAAGCTTCATCCGGGCTCTCCTGATACACCGCATTTACCGTACCGGTCAGGTTCTGTAAGTTCACCGTCTGCTTATCGTTGATTCCCTTCAGATCTGCCTGATGGTATCCGGAGGGATTCAGCCGTACGATCACATCATACTGTCCGGAAGTCACACTGTCCGCTGCCAGCGTACCTGAGAAAAGCCACTCTCCGGCCGTTCCGGGATCTGCACTGCCGTCGCCGTCCGCGTCTACACCGGTGCCGTCACTGCCCTGCACCGTAAATCCCTGTGCCGTATAGCGCTTCTCCAGTTCCTCCAGAGAATATGCCTCGAAATTCTCCATAACATCCTCGGCGATGGCCGTGGCCCGCATGGTGTTTCCCGCCTTAGCATTGGTCCTTGCCGATGTCACAAAGCTGTGCAGCAGCGGAACCACAATGATGGACAGGATCACCATGGCGATCAGAAGTTCCACCAGGGAAAAGCCGTCGTTATTCAGTTGTCTTTTCTCACCTTTCACATTGGAAACTTCGTCACGCATCTCGTATCTCCTGTCAGTCCTAATTCGCCGTCTGTGTATTTTCCGTCTCTCCGGAAACATTCTCTCCGAGGTTACCGAAGATCGTATCTACACCCATTTCCATACCGGGGATCATGGGCTCACTGTATACCTTGTCCGTACCCTGGAGATAATAAGTGCTCATGGTCATATTACCGGACAGGTCTCCGGTCTCGGTGTTGTAGCTTAAGCTGACACCACGGATATTCTCTCTGTCCTGTAAATTATAGATATAACGTACCAGTCCCTTGAAATCGTTGTAAGAACACTCGATGCTGAAGCTTAAAGGCACTTCATACAATCTGGTATCCGGGTACTGGGTTCCTTCGGTCGTCACCGGACCGGATGCCGTGGCTGTATCTGCCGCAGCAGCAGTCGCCGCAGCATCGGCGGTGGCAGGATCCGTTGCCGTGGTATCCGCAGCAGCGGTCTGCGCCGCCACATAAGGCACTTCCGTATCCGCGCCGAAGCCTAGACTTGCCACTTTGGTGTTCGTTGCCTCTTCCAGATGCAGGATATTCATAATACTATCCTCCGGAAGGATCCCCGCCGGGAATCGGTTCTCGAAACTGATAATATACTGTTTCATGTCCTCTGTGGACTTGGCATAATCCGCTTTCTTCTGATCCAGGATCTCCAGCGTTGCCACCCTGCTCTGTAAAGCAGCGTTCTCTGTCTCCAAAGCCTCTGATTTCTCATTGAATTTTGCATAGACGAAGAAATAGGTACATACTGCCAACAGCACACCGATGGCTCCGATCAAAAGTTGAATCTCACTTTTCTTTACTTTCATGTCCGTCCCCTCCTTACTGTGCCGTGGCTGCCGTGCCGTCGGAAGTGTTCTCTTCCTCCGCACCCGGTGCCTTGTAGGTGCCGCTTAAGGAAAAGGTAACTGTAGAATTGCCGGCTTCATCCACCGTATCCGTAATGCCGCTCACCGAAACGGATTCGATGCTCTTCATATTACGGATATTGAGGATCGTGCGGGCTGCCGCTGCTTTTCCTTCTACCGTGATGGTCATGCTCACGCCCATTTCATCCGAGCTGAAGCTGTTGGTGTAGAAAGAGGCCGGAAGGATCTGTTCCAGTTCGTTCATAAAGTCTACCAGATTCTCATTGGGAGTCTGTGTATAAGCATAGAAATAAGCGTATTTATCATACTGTCCTGCCGTCGTCAGGTATTCATTATAAATTGCCTCTGCCGGCTGCAATTCCACGATCCGGTTCTGCAAATAGGCATTTGCCGCCTCGTCCACCAGGTATCTCGGAATCGACATTGCACAGAACGCAATGGATAGAACGATTCCCAGTATTAATACTGCTACGCTGACAAAGGTATAATTCGTACCGCTGACAACAGTGATGCCCTTTGCCTTCTGGGTACTCTTGTCAATCAGTCCTACGGGAGCAAGTACCGCGCCCAGACAGGAAATATAAGCTGCGGGTCTCGTGGAACGGATGGCTTTGCTCATACCGATCTTGTCCACCTCGGACAGAGTATGTACCTTTCTCTCCAGACAGTTGGTCAAAAGCTTACTCATGCCGCTGAAGCTGCCGCCCAGACCCGTAACGTATGTTCTCTCAATGGGGGTATCCCCGTTTCTGGAATCATAGAAATCAATGACACGGCTGACACCCACGATCAGGGATTCCAGGGAAGCTGTGATCTTCTGTCTCGCCTCCATGACCGTTACATTGCCGGCGTCTTCGTCTTCCCAACGTCCCGCATTCTCTTCCCAGAGCTTGTCTCCCTGATGAAGCACTCTGTTCAGGCAGGTCTTCTTCTGGAAACGTTCCACTGCACTGATGGGATCCGTCACGGCATAGGCATTGGAAGAGATCATGGTCTCGATGGCATCCTGCACACCGTAAGCCACGGTTCTCTGCAATAACACCTTACCGGCGGAAAGCACGGTAACAATGGTGCTGTTCTCATCGATCTTGATGACCATAGTGACCCTCTCTGACTTCTCATCACGAAGGATCTGGTACAGGCTGTTACTGCTGTAGTCGAAACACTCGACTTCCCATCCGCACATCTGTGCCAGCTGATAATAACTGTTTAACAGCGCCTTGGGAACCGCCAGTGCCATAACGCGCAGTTTGCCGTTCTCCGCCAGTCCCCCCGCCATATAATATCCGATCTCATACTGGGTCAGATCCACGGGGAAATAATCGTTGGCATTGGTCTTCACCAGTGCTTCGATCTTGTTCGCCTTCACATTGGGGATCTGTACCTCACGGCTTGCCACTCTGGTAGAAGAAATGGTGAAGATCACTTTCTTCGTGTGGATGCCGTTAGATCCCAGTGCGTTCACCAGATGATCCGCATACTCCTGTGTCGGCTGCAACATGCCGTCCACTACGATACCCTCTGATGTTGCCACCGTCAGTACCTTATAGACCTTCGGTTTTTTCACCTTATAGTCTATCTCGCAGATCTTCGTAAAAGAGTTGCCGATCTCAATACTCAATACGCGATTGTTCATTGCCATACTTATACCCTTCCTCTTACCAGTATTTATCGTATTTTAGGACTGAAACGTCCCAAAGAACTTTCCAATTCATGTCAGATCTATGGTATCCGGACTTTTTCTTCAAAGTCTCAATGATACAACGCCAGATACCACTGTAAGAATTCATTTCCCCAGAGAACGGCTGCCGCCACTCCCACGGAGAGATACGGTCCCATGGCGAGGACATGTCCTTCGCCGCTTACTTTCATACGGATCAGATGAATCACGGAACCGATGATGCATCCCAGTAAAAATGCAAAAATAATCAGTTTCCAGCCGAGTAACAGTCCACAGACTGCCATCAGCTTCACATCGCCGCCACCGATGGCTCTGCCTCCGGTAGCGTAATACAACAGAAGCAAAAATACACTGACACACAGGAAACCGATCAAATAGTCCAGCCAGTTTGTGTAATGGCAGGCTAAATGGATCAGCCCCAGTGTCAGTATAAAAATGTTAAATCCCACAGGGATCTCATATGTTCTGAAATCAATCACACTTAAAGCAAGAAGTGCACTAAACAACAAGCAGTAGACTAGGGAATCCACGCTCATCCCATATTTCCAGAATACGATCAGGTACAGCACTCCGTTCAGTGCCTCGATGACGGGGTACTGAACGGAAATGTGTGCCTTACATTTCCGACATTTACCTCCCAGTGCCAGGTAGCTGAAAAGAGGCACGAGATCGTACCACTTCAGCTGATAACCGCAGTTCATGCAGTGAGACCTGGTAGTGACAATATTCTCTTTGTTAGGGATACGGTAGATCAACACATTGAGGAAGCTACCGATTACAATGCCATAGAGGAAAACCACTATGTAGAGAAGAATTGTTGGGAGCATGTCAGTTGCCTTTCAAAATTAGTTTGCAGTCTTATAAGCAGCTGCGTCATCCGCATCTGTCAAATCATACGTTGTACCACCATTTGTTAATGTCACCTGGCAGGTACCTGCGGTAGAATTGAAAGTTACTGTAAATGCTGTACCATGTAAAGAACCCAGGTTACCCTGCACAGTAGGTGCTGTGGTAATAGAAGAAGCCATTGTTCCATCACCTACATAAGGGGTAGCTAAGTTGCCAAATGTTTTAGTATCAGATCCAGTAATCAATCCATCTGCAATATCAGCTAAAATAGCAGTCTTAATATTTTCTGCATTCTGAATATCTGTGGATCTCCTGGACTGTTCTACATATTTGATGAACTGAGGTGCCAATACACCAACCAGTACTGCCATAATAGCAATAACGATAATCAGCTCTACCAGGGAGAAACCTTTGTTTGTTAAGCTCTTCTGTTTCTTGTTCATAATAACATTCTCCTTTTTATGTGTTTTTTAATTTCAGGGTAGTTAAGTTTTCCGCCCCATTTATTAATTATCGTCCTGTCCCTACACAGAACGGATAATCCATCTTATAAGCTGTCAAGTGCTGTGTACATCTGCATCATAGGCATCATACATGCAGCAATCAATCCGCCGACTACTACTGCCAATACAATGATGATCATAGGTTCCATTGCTGCCATCAATGACTGCACGGACATTTCCACTTCTTCATCATAGTAATCAGCCAGCTTGTCCAGCATTTCTTCCGTATTACCGGATTCCTCACCGATACGGATCATTTGATATACCATCGGAGGGAACAATCCACTCTCCTGCAGAGGTCTGGATAACGGCATACCAATGGTGATTTCTTCCTTTGCATCTTCCATTGCTTCTTTGAAATAGACATTACTCATAACCCCCGAAACAATGTCCACTGCCTCAATCAATGGAACACCTGCCCCCAATAGGGTACTCATGGTCCGGGCCATCATAGAAGATGCAGATTTCGTAGTCAATTTTCCAAACAGCGGTGCTTTCAATGCAATTTTTCCGAAAAAGTGTTTTCCGGCATCCGTCTTGGCAAATGCCCGGATAGCAAATACCAATGCAATAATCACCGGAATAATAATAAACCAGTAATTAATAATTCCATGGCTCAAATTCACATAAAACTGAGTGATCCAAGGCAATTCTGTTCCCAGATCCTTAAACATGTCTTCGTAATTAGGAATTACCACAATCAGCATTACGATCGTGACAATAATGGCAACAACGCACACCGCAATCGGATAAATCATTGCCTTTTTCACCATGGCCTGTGTCTTATGGGATCGCTCCAACTGTGTTGCCACTCTCTCCAATGCGATTTCCAGACTACCGGATGCTTCACCGGCAGCCACCATATTTACCATAATTCCCGGGAATATTTTCGGATGTTCCGCCATGGAAGTTGCTAAGGTCTCACCTTTTTCCACACTGATGCGGACTTCCTTCAATGCATCCTGTAATCTCTTGTTCTCCGTCTGCTCACAGAGCATTTTCAAGGAATCTAGGATACTGACACCCGCTTTGGTCATGCTGACGAACTGGCGGCACATGACACTTAAATCCCTGGCCTTCGGCCATCCACCGATCTGGATGTCGATGTCTTTCGTCAGGAAGCTCTGCTCGCTGACATCAATTACAGTCAGTTCCTGTCTCCGCAGTTCCGCCATGGCGAAATCTTTGTTGTCCGCCTCGATGCTTCCTTTTACTTCTTTTCCAGCCTTTGTAATGGCCCGATAGCCATAGGTTGCCATGTGCCTTCCTCCAATACGCCTTTATCGTTAACTTACTCCCCATTTATATAAGACCGGAGCAGGTTCAAAAACGGTTCACATTTTTTACAAAATTTTAAAAATTTTTATTTTTTATTTCACAATTATACGTCAAAGGACACTTTTACCATCTCCGAGAAGGATGTAGTGCCGTCCAGTACATAGTCCGTGGCACTCATGCGCAGGGTATGCATACCCTCTTTCAGCGCCTCTTCCTTTAATACATCAGCGCCCTCCCTCTTGCTGATGATGTTTTTCAGCTTCGGGGTGATCTGCATGATCTCATAGACACCGATTCGTCCTTTGAAGCCGGTGTTGTCACATTTGCTGCATCCGCAGGGCTCGTAGATCGTTACATTTTCGTCCTCGTTCTTGCCCATGAACTCTTTTTCATCCTTCGTGGCCTGCTTCGGCTTCTTACAGAAGGGGCAAAGTCTGCGGACCAGTCGCTGGGCAATAACGCCGATGACGGAATCTGCGATCAGGTAGGACTCGATGCCCATATCCTCCAGACGGGTGATGGTGCTGGCGGAGGAGTTGGTATGCAGGGTACTTACTACCAGATGTCCGGTGATGGATGCCTGTACGGCGATGCTGGCGGTCTCCTGGTCACGGATCTCACCGATCATGATGATATCCGGGTCCTGTCGCAGGATAGAACGAAGAGCCGATGCAAAGGTCAGGTCTGCCTTGTTGTTGACCTGTACCTGATTGATGCCGTCGATGTTCGCCTCCACAGGATCTTCGACGGTGATAATGTTCACATCTTCTTTGTTCAGTTCGCTTAACGCGGTATACAGAGTGGTGGACTTACCACTACCGGTAGGTCCGGTTACCAGAATGATACCGTGAGGATTTTTCAGAATATAGTCAAACTGCTTTAATTCGTAAGGTTTGAAGCCCAGCTGGCTCTTGTCGCGGTTCAGTGCACTCTTCGCGGCAAGACGCATTACGACTTTTTCTCCGTATACGGTAGGCAGGATGGATACACGGATATCGTATTCCACACGGTCTACCACCTGGGTAATACGGCCGTCCTGCGGTTTTCTCTTCTCGGAGATGTCCATACCGCCGATGATCTTGATACGGGCGATGATGGCGGACAATACATTGATACCGTATCTGGCTCTCTCATAGAGGGCACCATCGATACGGTAGCGGACACGGATAATCGTTTCCATGGGTTCGATATGAATATCGGACGCGCGCTGGCGGACTGCTTTTTCGATCATATCCTTTACCAGCATTACGATAGGGGAACTGTTGATGTTCTCCTCGGTGGCGATGTCTTCCACCACGTCCAGTTTTTTCTCTTTGGCGTAGGCCGCCAGTGCCTCGGTCACTTCTTCCTGTCCGAAGTATTTATCAATAGCCAGCATAATGCTGCGGGTGGTGGCTACTACGGGCTCTACCTGGAAATTGGTAATAATATTGATGTCGTCGATGGCGTTGTAATCCAGAGGATCCGCCATGGCCACCACCAGAACGTTGAAGTTGTTCTCCTTGTAAGCAAAGGGGAAGATCTTGTTCTTCTTCAGGACATTGACGGGTACCAGTTCCAGTACTTCCTTGTCCACGTTAGTGCTCTGCAGATCCACCATCTCTATATCCAGCTGTCTGCTCAGTGCTCTCGCCAGATCATCCTCAGATACAATGCCTTCATCTACCAGAAATTCTCCCAGCTTCTTGCCATGACGCTGTGGGTTGTCCAATGCCTGCTGCAACTGTTCTGCCGTGATTACGCCGCTGTTTACCAGTAATTCCCCTAAGCGGACTTTTTTTCTGCCTGTTTCCATAAATTCTCTCACCTGTTAGTTTTTGTCGATAATTGTAAATATTTGTATATTGTGGTAATTTTTGGATACAACTCACAAATATTTTGTCTCAATATGAAAATATTATAGCACATTTTGCGTGTAAGTAAATTGTTTTTGGTACTTTTGTTGCAATTTCTGTGAAATTTATATTCCCAACTCCCGGTGAAAATAAGTAAGCGGCGAATAAGCGTATCTTCTCTTGAACTCTCGTGGATCCATTTTCTTGCTGCCGGACACATGCTGTACATATTCCTCTACAAATGTTATTGCCTCTTTTTTTATCCTTTCCAGATGTTTTATTGTCTCATTAAATTCATCTTTATCAATAAGAGCATCTTTCGTATCAACATATTCACTTTTGGTTATGATAACTATTTTGGTGTAATCAAGACCCGATTTATGTTTCTGGGATCTCTGAGTTTTTCTGAATCGAAAAGAATATGGATGTGTTATTTCACTTCGATATGGTATGCATATGTAATAGTCATAATGGGATTGAAAAAGTAAGCAATTGTAGGCTCGCTGTTTCTTTTTCAATATTTCGTGATATGGCGGATCCGGGTGATCCCTGTAGAATTGTGGTGTCAATTTCAAGATCTGATAATCATTTTCCGGTAGATTCATTTTCCCTCCTATGTAAAATAAAGAAACGAGAGGCCATTCAGCCTCTCGCCAAATCCTTCATCATTCGGTCAATTTTTATTTTACCGTCCTGTCAGAACCGTCACAGGACTCATCGCTCGGTCAATTTTTATTTTACCGTCCTGTCAGAACCGTCACAGGACTCATTAAATAGATGAAGAAGAACTCTGTTCTCAATGCTAGTATATACATTTTCTGTGGAAAAAGCAATATTTTTTATAAAATTTACTATTTTCTCTATAAAATTTTACAAGCTCATTGTATGATTCTACATTTAATCAATAAGCTATATGCTTATTATGTTATAGTGTCACCGCATATTCACTGTCATACATCTTCTTCAGATTTTCTACACTGTTATATTTTTCGCCGATGCAGAATTCTTTGGACCAGGTCATGTAATAGGCCCAGGGAATTCTGTTTTTTTGCAAAAGTTCCGCGTCCGGAAGGTAACCGACCTCTGCCAGGGCCGCCACTTTTTCCCGGGAGGTTGCTGCCACAAGTTTTTCGTAGGTTTCCGCATAGTCTGTCTCTCGGTACTCCGGCAGATAAACGTCTACGGATACCACATCCACATAAGTATCTCCAGGATACCCTCCCTCAATGTCACTGTTCCATACCCAGAGAAGGTTGTGCAGGTCTTTTTCGCCGGTGTAATATTCAAACATCAGGCGAAACAGTTCCCTTGCAACTCCGGGGCCTTGGGCTCCCCACCAGAACCAGGTGCCGTTAGATTCGTGAAACGGGCGCCAGAGAATGGGAATCTTTTCTTCCTGAAAACGTTGCAAGATTCCGGCGATCACATCCATGTCACGGTAGAATGCCGCTCTCTCCGGGGTTCCCGCCTCCAATACTTTCTTTGCATCAAAATCCGTATGCTCCGTATAAAAGCTTTTATCCCTGCCGCCTAAGGGCGAGAACCAGTGAAAGGTAAAGGTGAGGATGCCATCCGTCCCGGCCTCCCGCTGTTCCTTCGCCCACTGCATTGCTGTCTCCATGGTTCCCTTATTTTCTTCCACTTCGTTCAGGCACTCCGGGGAAGCATCCTCATAATTGATATTAGGAGAATACGCCAGCAGTTCAAAGCCCCGCAGCTTTGGTTCTTTTCCGGTGTTCTTCCGGATGTATTCTATTTCTTCGCAAGGGTTCGTCTGGGTATGCTGACCGGTAATGATCTGTTTTCCTGCTACATTATGAAGATATTTCAGTAATTCTGCGGCCTCTTTTGTTGCCTTCGGATCTGCTGTCATCATTTTTTCTTCCTTTTCATTATCTTGTGGGTATCTATGACACTTTTTTCGCCATATACCCTGCTCGCCATCTCACCTTGGGTATATACACGCTTTTCCTCGCTCTATACCCTTTTCGTCATCTTCCTTTGGGTATATACACGCTTTTTCCCGCTCCATACCCTTTTCATCATTTTCCCTTGGGTATATACACGCCTTTTCCTCGCTCTATACCCTTTTCATCATCTCACTCATGGTATCAACAGGATTCTTCGTCCTTCCGTACCATTTCTCACAAAAGTAAGAGGGTACAGAGACAATTTTTCCATCTCTGTACCCTACAGTTTATGACAATATAGCTTTTATGGCAAGTATTATTCCGGCTTTACTTCCTGATAGTCGGTGCCGGTGGCAGTTTTGGTCTCTTCGGCCTTTGCTGCGCCTGCGGTCTCCTTGGAGAAGCCCTTTGCCAGCATCTCGTTGATGTCCAGTCCGGTGGATTCCTTGATGCCGTCGGTGACCTGGGTCACGGTGGTCATGATGTCACCGGCCAGTTTGCTGGAATCGCCGCCGAACATCTTGATGGAATCGACATTCATATAGCCCTTGGCCACTGCCTCGGCGATCTTGGGCAGCTGCTCGAAGTATACCTTCAAAGTATCCAGCTCCATCTGCTGTCTTGCAGCGTCGCCGTACTGTTTCATAGCCTCCGCTTTCTTCAGAATACCGGCTGCCTCTGCCTCTGCTTTCGCCTGAATGGCTTCTGCTTCCGCTTTACCTTTGGCCGCTACGGCTGCTGCCTCTGCCAGACCTGCTGCCTTGACTGCCTCTGCCGCCTGTTCCTTGGCGAATCTTTCTGCCTCGGATTTTGCCTTTTCTGCCTCCGCCTGTCTCTGGATCTCGAAGAGTTCGGCCTCCGCTCTCTTCTGTCTCTCGTACTGTTCGGCATCCGCCTTCTGCTGTGCCGCGTATTTATTTGCTTCTGCGGTCTTCTTGACCTCAGCCTCCAGAGCCTTCTCCTTGATGGATACTTCTCTTTCCTTTAACTCCAGTTCCTTCTCCTGACGGGCCAGGTTCGCATTCGCCGTGGTAATCTCCACGGTCTTACGCTGTTCCTCTTCCTGGATCTTGTAAGCGGCATCTGCCTCCGCCTTCTTGATATCGGATTCCTTCTTCAGTTCCGCTTTCTTGATGGCCAGTTCGGTCTGCTTCTGGGCAATCTCGGTCTCTGCGATGACCTGCGCATCGTTGGCATCCTTCTGGGCCTGTGCTCTGGCGATGGCCACATCTCTGTCCGCCTGTGCCTTTGCCACGGAAGCATCCTTCTGGATCTGGGACATGTTATCCTGTCCCAGAGCAGTGATCAGGTTGTTCTCATCCTCGATCTTCTGGATGTTGCAGGACTCGATCCAGATACCCAGGGCATTCATATCCTTCTGGGCTTTCGCCTGTACCTCGTCACCGAACGTCTTACGGTCGTTGCACAGTTCCTTCAGGCACTGGGTACCGATGATCTCACGCATGTTACCCTGTAAGGAATCGGTCAGAGCGTCACGGATCTGATCCTCATTCATGTTCAGGAAGTTCTTCATGGCTGCGTTCGCCATCTCCGTGGTAATTCTCTTGTTGGGATCCACACCCTCCTGCAGTTCCCCCCTTGCATTTACGGTGACATCCTTCTGGGTCAGGACTCTGACCTTTGCCACAGCATCAATATCCACACCGATGAAATCCTTGGTGGGAATGTAACCGTTGGTCTTGATGTCGATGCTGATCTGCTTCAGGATCAGTTCATCCTTCTTCTCCAAAAAAGGAATCTTGATACCCGCACGGCCGATCAGGACCTTAGGTTCTCTCTTGATACCGGAGATGATGTAGGCTTTGTTCGGTGAAGCCTTCACATAACCGGATGCCAGAATCGCCAGAATGACAATGGCAATCACAACTGCTACAATAATACCAATGTTAATTTCCATATGTACTCCCTCTCTTTTTACTTTTGTAGTATATGAAAAGCTGTTTGTATCGTATGTATCATACCATACAAACAGCTCTTTTTATAGAGGTATATTTGTTATTTTCCCAAAAATAACTGTGCAAAACATGCACGATATCCCATACTATTTCGCTGAAAAGTCTATAAACGGTAAACGATACACATTACTGATCTTCTTATCTGCTTCCCAGGTATTCCATAAAGTTCTGTTTATTCTCCAGTGCCGTTGTGGTGGGTCTGCCGAGGTCGTCTCTGGCACCGATGCCGCATTTTACTTCTATAAAGGTCAGTGCCTTTCTCTCTTTCGCCGCTGCCAGTTCTCTGTCCAGTTCTTCGTAGGTGGTGGCAGATACGGCATGGGGATAGCCGCAGGCTGTGGCAATGGCTGTCAGGTCTATGTCCGCCGCCACGGTGGGCATGCCTCCCACGGTCTCATGGGCTCCGTTATTGATGACGATGTGCACCATATTTTCCGGTGCCGTGCTGCCCAGTACCGCCATGGCTCCCATGTGCATCAGCACCGCGCCGTCGCCGTCCACGCACCATACTCTGGTGCCCGGTTTCTGTACCGCCACTCCCATGGCAATACTGCTGCTGTGTCCCATGGAACCTACGGTGAGAAAATCATACTTGTGGCTCTGTCCGTTCTGCTCTCTGATCTCGAACAGTTCCCTGCTGGCTTTTCCTGTGGTACTTATGATGGGATCCTCGCCGGAAGCCTGCACGATGTGACGGATGATCTCCTCCCGGATCATGGGATTATCATTGCGATACTCCACTTTTTCCTCATAGGTCAGAGCCCCTTTGCGGATAACAAACGCCACATCTTGGCCCTGTTCCAGAGTCGTCCCAAACTCCTGCATCGCCTGTGCGGCTTCTTCCTCCGTAGTATCCTTTCCGATGACAAAATAGCGGATCCCCATATCCTCCAGCAGTTTCAGGGTCACCTCTCCCTGATAGATATGCTGGGGTTCATCGTGGATCCCCGGTTCCCCACGCCAGCCGATGACGAAGATCATGGGAATGGCGTAGACTTTATCGTTCAGCAGGGATGCCACGGGATTGATGATATTGCCCTCGCCACTGTTCTGCATATATACTACCGGAATTTTTCCGGTGGCCAGATGGTAGCCTGCTGCCAGCGCGGTACAGTTTCCCTCATTGGCGGCGATCACGTGATGCTTCGGATCAATGCCATAAGTATGCATCAGGTAATTACAGAGGGCTTTCAACTGGGAATCCGGCACGCCGGTATAAAAATCCGCATTTATAATTTTCGCAAAATTTTCCGCTTTCATGTTGCTGTTGCTCCTTCCATCACTTAACTGCCTTGCGGATTGCTTCGCGCCATGCGCTCATGCAATCCTGCCCGCTATTCGCATATTGCGGAGCTTACGCTCATATCTCATCGATCAACGTAATAATGTCCTTGATCGGCATTAATCTGCTGTCCACTTCCTGTGCTCTGTGATACCGCAGGATATCCTCTGCGGTCTGCTGCATGGCGGGAAATGCACTTCTGGTCAGCTGATTTGCATAGATCACGATATTCACGCCATGAGCAGCCAGCTCACTTTCCGTAATACTGTTAAAGGAAGACGGTACCACGACAATAGGGGTCTTGGCGTCCTCCGCCCGGAACTTGTCGCAGAATTCCAGGATCTCATCCGGGGATTTCTTCCGGCTGTGGATCATGATGCCGTCCGCTCCCGCTGCCACGAAAGCTCTGGCACGGTTCAGCGCATCCTCCATGCCCCGCTCTAAGATCAGGCTCTCGATTCTTGCAATGATCATAAAATCATCCGTCAGCTGTGCCATTTTTCCGGCTGTGATCTTGGCGCTGAAATTCTCGATGCTGTCCTGTGTCTGCTCCACATCGGTTCCGAAGAGAGAATTCTTCTTCAGTCCCGTCTTGTCCTCGATGATAATGGCCGAGACTCCCATTTTTTCCAAAGTCCGGACCGTATAGACAAAATGCTCCGTCAGTCCACCGGTGTCTCCGTCAAAAATGATGGGCTTGGTGGTCACTTCCGTCACGTCGTCGATGGTGCGGAAACGGGAAGTCATATCCACCAGTTCGATATCCGGCTTGCCCTTCGCCGTGGAATCACACAGGGAGCTGATCCACATGGCATCGAACTGATCCAGTTCACCGTCATGCTCCACAATGGTCTTCTCCGCGATCAGTCCTGTCAATCCGCTATGTACCTCCAGCGCTTTTACAATGGGACGGATCTCGATCAGCTGTCTCAATCGTTTTCTGCGGTATTCCGGCATCGCCAGCTTTTCTTTTATTTTCGTATCAATGCGTTTTACCTCTTCATTATAGGTATAAGGCACATCCAGGATCTCGCCGCCGTAAGCGGAAAGCAGCTTCTCCACGTTGTCGCGGATGGCCTTCAGCGGCCCCTCCAGCCAGTTGTCCCCATGGATCACATAGTCCGGATGCAGTTCTTCGATGACCTTGTCGTACATGACGTCATCCTGTACCACCACATTGCTGACCTCCGGAATGTCTTTTACCAGCTGCATGCGCTCCTCAAAGCTGATGGTAGGAAAACGATTGAACCGGATCATGGCTTCGTCACTCAATACACCGACGGTCAGTTCTCCGTACTTTCTGGCTTCTCTGATAATATTGCGGTGTCCCTCGTGAATGACATCCGTGCAGAAACAGGTATATACTCGTTTCATATTAATTCCTCATTCCTTTCAACAACCTACAGTCCTTGTGCCCGCGGCACAAAGCCGCGCACTGTTACTTCTCATATCTTGCCGGGATCTGGATCCGGTTTGCTTCCAGCGCTTCCCGGAATACTTTGAAAAAGGCTTCGATATCCGGCCGGTCAATGGCTCCCAGTGCACACAGTCTAAAAGTATTGGTGGTGGAGATCTTGCCGGGATAGATGGTAAATCCCCGCTCATAGCAGTAATCATGTACCTTCTCAAAATTCCAGTTCGGATCATCGGGATAACGCACGGACACCACCAGTCCCGACTGCCACTCTCTGCGGATCACATCTTTGAATCCCAATTCGTCCAGTCCTTCGTGGATCGCCTCAAAGACTCTCGTGTGTCTCGCCCACTTTGCTTCCTCACCTTCCGCCCAGTATTCCTTCAATGCCTGGATCGTGGCATAAATGGTCTGTACCGGCGGGGTAAAATGCATTTCCCCGGTTCTCTGGAAAAAGTCATACTGCTGATACAGGTTGCAGTAATAAGAACGCTTGGGGTAATCCTTCGATGCCTCCAGGATCGCCCGGTTCCCTACGACAAAGGAGAGCCCCGTCATGGCCATAAGTCCCTTCTGGGCGGAGGCCATACAGAAGTCAATGTTGTCTTCCTCAATATGAATGGGCCGCATGGCATAGGTAGAGGTGGTATCCACGGTAAAGGTGGCATGATATTTATGGGCCAGCGCGCCGATCTCACGGATCGGATTCAGAATACCGGTGCCGGTCTCATTATGGGTGGTATGTACCAGTGCGATGTCCGGATTCTCCTTCAGGGTCTGCTCCACCTTTTCCAGATCCGGCAGCTCGTCCACCGGAAAACGCAGATCAATATGGGGCAGCCCGTAATATTCACACACTTCCACCGCTCTGCTGCTGTAGGCTCCGTTATTCACCACCAGCACCTTGCCGCCCGCAGGAAGCAGGGAGCTGATGCAGGCGTCGATATTGATGGTGCCGGAACCGCAGAACAGGACACTGGTGTATTTTTCCAAATCTCCATGGACGATGCGGACGAGATCCTCCCGCAGTCCTTTCATCAATCCGCCGAATTCTTTCTCTCTGGGACAGATGTCCGGTACCACCTGTGCGTATTTTACGGTGTCTGTGGTGGTGGACGGTCCGGGATTCAATAATATATTTCTCTGAATCGGTCTTTGTATCAACTGTTCCATTCTGGTACTCCTCCTTTTGTTCGCATTCTTCTTCCTGCTGTTCATTTATATCTTTATCAAATCAAATATTTGAACGGCTTTTACAGGTTTTCGGTTAAAGTAAATACACAAAATGTCTGCGTTCCATTCGCAGACACTTTGTGTCAGACATGAACATATCATAATACCAATGGAGAAAAATAGCAATACTATTTTTCCTGAAAATAACGAATCTGTCGCAGATAGAAAACAATCCCCAGCCTACCACACATCCGAAGGCCAGAGCCCATACGTGCATGGGGCTTAACTGGCGCTTCAGTTCCTGCTTATTTTCTTTTTGATTCATGTTCACTTTCCTTTTCTTGTCGGTTTCTCATCCTGTCTTTTAGACATCGTAGGTCTTATCAATAGCTTTCAATTCCCGGAAAGTATCTATTTCGATGATGTCATCTTCCTGACATTCCCGTACTTCTACTTTATAATGCTTCTGGCAGAATACCAGAGGCACCTGCTCCCAATAGCGTTCCTTGCCGCCGGGCTGCTCATAGGTGGTCTTAATATCGTCGGACAGCTTATGGCCATCCTCTTCATTCCAATAGGAAATGCCTACCATCTGCCAACAGTCCAGACCGCCGACCTTCTCCTCCACGATGATCCCGTCCTTTACCTTAAAGCACCAGTCATCGGTTCTGTCCTTCTTAATGGCCAGAAAATCGGAGCTGTAGTGATACTTGGTAATGATCTTCGGATTGGAGATCAGCAAGTCAGCCTCGAAGACATACGCATTGGAAAGCATATATCTGGCCACCATGGAAGAGGAAATATTGTTCGCCTCATTGTAGACCGGATTCTCCAGGAATTTGATCATGGGATATTTGTACAACAACTGATCGAACTGTTCTGCCAGATATCCCCGGACGATATAGATCTCGTTGATCCCGGCATCCAGGCAGGCATCGATCAGACCGTCGATGATACGTTGTCCGTGTACGCGCACCAGCGGCTTAGGGGTATTAAAGGTAATGGGCACCAGTCTGCTTCCGAATCCGGCAGCAATGAAGATCGCACGTTTGGCGCGGTAAGGCTCCAATGCGGAGATTCCGACATTCGTGATCTCTCCTTCTGCCACATACTGTAACTCCGTCAGTTCCTGCATGACGCGGTTCACCGTTCCCAGGGAATGTCCACTCTTTTCCCCCAACTGTCTCTGGGACAACGCACCTTTTTCTTCTGCCAGTATCGATAAAATATCGAATTGTTTTCTTGTCAGTGTCTGATTCATTTTCCGTTTCCTTTCTTCTTTTGGTTTTCCCACTCTTAACGGATCTGGGTCAGATCGTAAGGAGTTGTCTGATATACATAATAGTTCAGCCAGTTGCTGTAGAGGTTGTTACTATGGGACCTCCACTGTAACAGAGGTCTCTGCTTGGGGTCATCCTCCGGATAATAATTATAGGGGATCTGGATGGGCAGACCCTTGTCCAGGTCTCTGTGATATTCATTGTTCAGGGTATAGCGGTCATACTCCGGATGTCCCGTCACGAAGATCTTCCTGCCCTCTTCCGCGATCGCCAGAAATACTCCGGCTTTCTCCGATTCCGCAAGGATCGTCAGATCCTTACAGGCATGAATGGCCTCCGAAGGGGTCTCGGTATGACGGCTGTGGGGTGCCATGAAAATATCATCAAAGCCCCGCACCAGCGGCACCTTCCGGTTGGATACTCTGTGTTCATAGACACCAAACAGCTTCCGGGGCAGCTGTCTCTTATTGATTCCGTAATAATGGTAGAATCCCGCCTGCGCCGCCCAGCAGATATGTAAGGTGGAGGTCACATGGGTCTCCGCCCAGTCCAGGATCTGGCAGGTCTCGTCCCAGTAATCCACTTCCTCGAAAGTAATGTCCTCCACCGGGGCTCCGGTGACGATCAATCCATCGAAAGTACGGTCTTTGATCTCATCAAACGTCGTGTAGAATTTATTCAGATGGCTGGCCGGAGTGTTCAGAGACACATGGGTCTTGGTGTTCATAAAAGTAACATCCACCTGTAACGGCGTATTGGATAACGCACGTAACAGCTGTAACTCTGTGTCCTGCTTCACCGGCATGTTGTTTAAGATCAGCACCTGTAACGGACGCATGTCCTGATGCACCGCGCGAAATTCGTCCATGACGAATATATTTTCGTTTTCCAGTATCTCTTTGGCTGGCAGATCATTTTGTGTTTTGATAGGCATTTTATTTTCCTCCGGGTATCATTGATTATTCCTCGTAAGGAATATTATAAGCTTTCAGGAACTCCTCTTCTGTCATGATGGGCACCTGCAATTCCTTGGCTTTCTTATTCTTGGAAGAAGTCGAGGTAATATCGTTGTTAATGAGGCAGGTGGTCTTGCCGGTGACGCTTCCCGTCACTTTGCCGCCCCTCTCCTCGATGACTTCCTTTAAATCATTCCGGCTGGCATAATGGATCAGGCTTCCCGTCACAACAAAGGACAGTCCGGCCAGCGTCTGGGTGTTCTCATCGATCTGCGGAACTTCGATGGTCAGAATCTCTTTTAAATGCGCGATCTTTTCCAGATTTTCCGGGTCCTTCATATAGTCCACAAATGCGGACGCAATCACTTCTCCCACACCGGGAATGGCACTTAAGGTCTCCACATCCGCCGCCTGCATTCGTTCCAGATCATAGTCAAAATACCGGCACAGCATCTTGGCATTGGCCACACCGATATTGGCGATCCCCAGTCCGTAAATCAGACGGGGCAGCGTGGTATGTCTGGCGGTCTCGATGCTGTCCATCATATTCTGATAGGATTTTTCTCCGAAGCCTTCCATTTCCGTAATGACATCCTTATAACGTTCCAGTCGGAACAGGTCGGCATATTCGTGGATAAATCCCTGGTCAATCAGCTTTTCCATGGTGGCCTCGGAGAGACCGTCGATGTTCAGTGCATCTCTGCTGACGAACAGGGTGTAGGCCTTGATCTCCTTGGCCGGGCATTTTTCATTGGTGCAATACAGAGACTGTACCTCATTCACCTGCCGGATCTCGGTGGGCTGTCCGCACACCGGACATACCTTCGGGATCTCCACGTTGTCGCTGCCGGTCAGGTTTTCCGCGATCTGGGGAATGATCATATTTGCCTTGTACACCGTGATATGATCGCCGATCCCCAGCCGAAGTCCACGCAGAATACTTATGTTATGCACGGAGGCCCGGCTGACCGTAGTACCTTCCAGTTCCACCGGCTCGAAAATAGCTACCGGATTGATCAGCCCGGTACGGCTGGCGCTCCATTCGATTTCCTTTAAGGTAGTCTCCCGTAATTCATCCGCCCATTTGAAAGCAATGGAATCTCTGGGGAATTTCGCCGTTCTGCCCAGGGACTGTCCATAGCTGATACTTTCATAAGTAAGTACCAGTCCGTCGGAGGGAATATCATAGTGTTCAATCTTATGTTCAAAATCTTCGATGGCTGATAAAATGTTCTCTTCCGTCACCGCCACATGTTCCACCACCGCAAAGCCCTGCTCCTGCAAAAAGGCAAACTGTGCCTCCTTGGAATCCTTAAAATCCACACCATCCGCTTTCACCAGCGTAAAGGCATAGAATCTGACGTTACGTTTCGCCGTGATCTCATTGTTCAGCTGACGGACAGAACCGCTGCACAGATTGCGGGGGTTCTTGTACTTTGCCTCCGCATCCGCGATCTCCCCATTGATCTTCTCGAAATCACTGTAGGTAATCACCGCCTCTCCCCGGAGGATCAGTTCTCCGGTATAAGAAATATTTAAAGGAAGGTTCTTAAAAGTACGGGCGTTATTGGTAATGACCTCGCCGATCTCGCCGTTTCCCCGGGTCACTGCTTTTGCAAGTTTTCCTTCACGATACGTCAATACAATGGTCAGTCCATCCAGTTTCCAGCTTAGAATTGCAGGATTCCCTTGCAGCCAGTCCCGCAGTTCTTCCCGGCTTTTTGTCTTGCCCAGAGACAGCATCGGACTCTCGTGACGTTCCTTGGGAAGTTCATCCACAGCTTCGTAGCCCACATTTACTGTGGGACTGTTGGCCAGAGTAACGCCTGTCTCTTTTTCCAGTTCCACCAGCTCATCATAGAGTTTATCGTATTCATAATTGCTCATGATCTCCCGGTCTTTGGCATAATAGCTCTCCGAAGCCGCATTCAGTTGTTCTACCAGATATTTGATCCGGTCTATTTTGGAAGACTGCATCTTGTGTCCCTGCCTTTACAAATTTTAATTACGATTTAACATTCCGGTCTTTTCAAGGAGGCTGTCCAGTTCCTCTCCGGTGACCTCCCGCCACTCTCCGGGCTTCAGATTTCCTAATAAAACACTCATTACCCGGATCCTTTTCAGTGCTTTTACCTTTACTCCGCAGGCCTCACACATGCGCCGGATCTGTCTGTTGACTCCTTGGGTCAGTATAATACGAAAGGTAAATTTTCCGATTTTTTCTACCTTACACTCTCTTGTAGTGATGTCCAGATCCTTCAGATAAATACCTCTTGCCATCTTCTCTAAAAAATCGGGTGTTATTTCTTTGTCTGTCTTTACAAGGTATTCTTTTTCATGGCGGTTGGCTCCCCGCATCATGGCATTGATCAGGTCTCCGTCATTGGTCAGAAGGATCAGACCCTCGGAATCCTTGTCCAGTCTCCCCGCGTAGGTCAGCCGCTCCGGATACCGGATCATATCCATGATTTTCTTCTCCGCATGGGGATCTCTCTCCGTGCAGGTCACGCCTATGGGCTTATAGAACGCCAATACCTTACGAGACTGCTTTCCCTGCAATATCTTCTTCCCCACCTGTACGGTGTCCGTCTCTTCTACCTGCTGTCCCATTCCGGCGATCTGACCGTTGACCAGTACTTTTCCCTGTTCGATCAGCTTATCCGCATCTCTTCGGGAGCATACGCCGCACTGTGCCAGATATTTATTCAGACGCATTCTACCTCATTCCTTTCCGCCCCCCGTAAATCCCGGGCTGCCGGCACAAAGCTGCGTGTAAATGACTTTACGCATCCACGCGGTCTGCCGCTTCAAAGTCACTGAGACTTTTGACTTTGGGAATGCCGTTTCCGTTTGCCACTCCCAACTTTGCCGTCTCGTCTGCCAGTTCATTGTATTTTACCTTGGAATGAGCCGGAACCTTGGTGAATCGGATCCGGATCTTCTGTCCCCAGCCCCGCATGGTCTGGGCATATTTCTGTGTCAGTTCATTTTTGCTCTTCCATGCCCCGGTGACCCATTTTTCAATTCCTTCATAGTCATAGCGGATCTCGATGGCCGGAAAGCCGCTGTTTAAAGCAAACCGCACCGCATACATGGCTCCCAGCATCTCTCCGGAGACATTCCGTTGTTTCAGAGAGTCCGGATTGTCGCCGTTGCCGTATTCCGTGTAGATCCGCCCGTCGGCAAGGATAAAAATACAGCCGAAACCGTATTTTTTCAATGCATCCTGATAGCTTCCGTCCACATAGGCCAGTAAAGTACCCTCTTCCGGGCGGTCACAGATGTCTGCATCCTCCGGATATCTTCCCAATCCATTCCACTCTGCCATAATACCACCTATCTCCCTATCGAATAAAGTTGGTCTTCTGCGCCGGTTCTCTCTCCGGGAAGTCCACTCCGGCTGCCTTTCCCGCCGCAATACATTTCAACAGCCATGCCATGTTGTAGCCCAGCGTGCGCATGGTCTGCATGCCTTCCAGATCCTGTTTTACCTCCTCGGGGGTGTTGCCGTGCACCTGGTTCCAGTACTGGCTGGATACCACCGGCATACAGTTGATGGTAAAATATTTGTTCAGCTGGTCAAAGGCTGCGGAAGCGCCGCCACGTCTGCAGCTTACAATGCAGGCACCGGGCTTTCCCTGAAACAGTGCGCTCTTACCATAAAAAGCTCTGTCCAGAAAAGAAGTGATCATTCCGGAGGCGGAAGCATAATGTACCGGAGATCCGAATACAAAGCCATCTGCCGTCTTCGCCTTTTCCACAAATTCATTCACGCCGTCCTCCCGGAAACATTTTCCGTTCTTTAAGCAGGCACCGCAGCCGATACATCCGGCGATGGGCTGTGTGCCCACCTGAATGATCTCTGTCTCAATGCCGTTTTTTTCCAATGCTCCGGCCACTTCCTCCAGCGCCGTGTAAGTACATCCCTTCGCATGTCCGCTTCCGTTTACCAGTAATACTTTCATTGTGCTACCTCTTTTTTCTCTTTTATTTCTCTTCTGTTTTCTCTTATTTGCTTTATTACTTACTATTGCTTATCTTTTCTGGCTCTGTCGGGCAAAATATGTTATGCTGTCTGATAGAGCAATTCACTATTGCAATTATTATTGGAATCCTTTGGAAAGGAATTGTATGAACCGCAGAACCCGTTCTTATCTTCTTTTTATACTGCTTATCGGCTGTATCTGTTACCTGCTGTCCCATTTTGTGGTGCAGCTGTATTTTGTAACCGGTCCCTCCATGGAGCCTTCCTATGCCTCCGGTCAGCCCGTCCTCCTTCGGAAATTCGGTCTGCCGGATTGTCTGGGCTACGGAGACGTGGTGGTCATCCGCAGAGAGGATCTGGGCCGTGACATCATCAAACGTATCGTCGCCCTGCCGGGGGATACCGTACAGGTCACAGATGGCATTCTCTATGTGAACGATATGCCACAGCCTACGCCTGTGTCCCTCTCCCCCATGGAAGATGCCGGCAATGCTGCCACTGCCATAACGCTCCAGCCGGGAGAATATTTCGTCTTAGGCGACAACCGCAACCAAAGTATCGACAGCCGCTTCGACGAAGTGGGGATCATCTACGCTCCCACCATTGCGGGCAAAGTCATCTTTCCCACAGTGCAGCTTACTTCCCGATGAATTCTCTGCCGGTAGGCAGTATCGTCGTCAGGTCGTGTGCATACCCCGTCTGCGTATATTCCGTGATTCTTTCTTCCTGTCCCATGGAATCCACTAAGAATCTGCGTTCTCTGGTATCTCCTTCCTTCCAGTCAAATACCTCTGCGCTTTCTGCCCCATCCAGCAGTCTGACATAGGCCTGCTGTAGATCCACATAGCTGATGGGGGCCTGAGAGGTTTCCATAGTGTCATGGTGTTCGCCTCTTCCTTTGATCAGAAGCATTGGTGCCTGCCGTAGCATCCATTCCTCTCCTCCGGGGCCGTTGTACCCGTGATCCGCCATGACGATCAATGCCGTATTGTCATAAACATCACTTTCTTTCAATTTTTCCAGATATTCCGCCGTAATGGCGATAGATGCCTCCACGCTCTGTCGGTAGCTTCCCTGACTTTCGTCGATCACATTACCGTCTTTATCATACACATAAGGGCTGTGCGCTCCGTCCAGATGGATAAATTTGAACTGGCTGTCCGATTCCGTCGACAATTCTACCCTCTCCACATTTTCTTTAAACACGCTATTGTCAGCGGTATATCCCCTGTATTCGCATTCTACCTGAATCTCTTCGTCAAATCCAGCCTTTCTTGTCATGCAGAACCGTTTCAGATCAAAAGGCGCATAACGGTACCCTACCAGTTTCAATTCCTGAATGGCAAGTCTCTTATAAGACTTTACTTTATATTCTCCCGGTACCACATTCTCAAATCTCGAAATAACGGATTCCTCCTGTGTATACAGCTGATCCTCATACAGTCCCAGCTGATAGCCCCTCTGCTCCAGTTCCCCGAACAACGGTGACTGGCTGTACACTCTGTTCAAATGATCTATGAAAGGTTCCTCTTCCTCATACCACTCACCGGTCAAAATAAAAGGAATGGCATTCTTGGTGCATGCGTAGCCTCCCGTGGTATTTTCAAAATAGGTAAAATCCTGGAAGATCTCCCGGTACTCCGGATGTTCTTCCAAAAGAGAGGCAAAATCCCGGGAATCCACGGTGTCCAGAACAAGAATCACAAAATTCTCGTTCTCAGACATGTTAAATTCATCTTTTTCCGTTATATAGAGCTCGCTCTGGGGATTGCCTGTTCCCTTAGTCATTATGGTGCTGATCATAGTCACCAGCAGCATGAGCGTCATGCATCCGCTGATAAACATCAACACGTTTTCAAACATCTGCTTTTTGTTCTTAAGCACGATCAGCAGTACCACCGTAATGAGGATCACCACCGCCCACAGGATCAGGGATCCTCTTCTCAGTTCCGGATAGTCATTCCAGTCCAGCGCGGTTCCGTCCAACACCGGCAGCCCGGTGATCAGAAACTCTCCCTGCACATAAGAGCAGAGGAACAGAATCAGCCCCCCTGCCAGTCCGATCTTGTACAAAACAGGATGGATCCGCAAAAGAATCGCATACACCGCTGTAAGAACCAGTGTCCCTACGGCAAACATTCCCAGGGCAAGTCTTATCAGCACTCCAAAATCAAACCAGAATTCATCCAGGTTACTGCAATACAATTCCACCGGCGCATATAAAAGCAACAGGAATCCAATAGCCACAGAGATCAATATTCCCGGAAGCAGCTGTTGCCTTGTTATTTTTCTGTCCTTCCTTATCTTCTGTTGTCTTTCTGTCTGTTTCTTTTCTCTGTTATCTGTCATATTCCCTTCCTGTCGGTACCATAGTCGTCATATCCTGTGCGTGTCCTGTCTGAAGGTACTCCACCATATGTTCCTCGTTGTCGGGAGCATATTCCAAAAATCTCCGTTCCCTCACATCTCCTTCTTTCCAGTCAAACACGCCTGCGCTCTGTGTACCGTCCAACAATCTGACATAGGCTGTCTGCAGATCTTCATAACTAATCGGTGCCTGCGAAATCTGCATGGTATCGTGATGCTCGCCCCTTCCCTTGATCAGGAGCAGGGCTGCCTGTCGTAAGAAATCCTCTTCTTTTTCTCCTATTCCGTTATATCCGTGATCCGCCATGACGATCAGTGCGGTATTATCGTAGGCACCGCTGTCTTTCAATGCCTGAATGTAATTCGATGCCAGTGTGATGGAGGCTTCCATGCTCTGACGGTAAGATCCCTGTTCCACACCGATGACATTGACATCTTTATCGTAGACAAAAGGGGCATGGGCACCGTTCAGATGAATGAACTTAAAATGGTTCCCCGTCTCGTCCATCACCACACCCTGTGCTGCCAGATCCTCCTTAAAGGCCGTATTATCCGAGGTAAATGCCCGGGAATCCGAACCTTCCGGATAAGATACGCGCAATTTGTTAAAATATACCTCTTTGATTACACAATAACGTTTCAGATCATAGGGTGCATACCGGAAGCCTACCAGCTTCAATTCCTGCTTTGCCAGTTCCAGATAAGAACTGGGACGGACTTTGGTAAAATAGACATTGTCAAAATTGTCCACAATGGAACCGTCCTGCGCACGGATATCATCCTCATAGAGATCGATCTGATACCCCCTGCTCTTCAACTCACTCCAAAGCGGAGCTTCTCTGTAGACTCTGTCCAGATATTCCTGAAAAGAGCCTTCGTTCTCATACCATTCTCCGGATAAAATAAAGGGAATGGCATTCAGCGTGCTGGTATAAGTTCCCGTGGTATTTTCAAAATAAGTAAAATCTCCGAAAATGTCACGGTATTCCGGATGTTCCTCCAAAAGGGATGTAAACTCTCTGGAATCTGCGGTATCCAACACCAGGATCACAAAATTCTGATCCTTTGACATCTCAAATTCCTCTTCCACGCTGACATGCAGGTGCAGCTTGGAATGCAGCGCACCACTGGTAACCACGGTACTGCATGCAGTGACCAGAAGCATCAGAGTCATGCATCCGCTGATAAACATTACGGCATTGATAAATTTCTGTTTTTTTAACACGATCATTGCCGCAATTACAACAATCGCCACCACCGCCCAGAGAATCAGGGTATCCTTCCGGAGAATATCGTATTTTTCCCACCAGATCGAGGTTCCGTCCAAGGGCGGCAGTCTGTCGATCATAAAATTTCCCTGAATATAGGTGCAGATAAAAAGTGTCAGCCCACCGGCCAGTGCGATCCGGTAAACATACGGATGAATCAGCGCAGCTATCAGATACCCCACCGCCAGTACTACAAAGCAGGCCGCAAACATCCCTGACGCCGTAAGGAACAATGTGGAAAAATCAAACCAGAATTCCGCAGTATTCGCGCAGTACAGATCGATCGGCGCATATAAAAACAACAAAAAGCTGATAGCCAGGGATACTAAAATCCCCGGCACCAGCTGTCTGCCCGTTATCTTTCTTTTCGTAACACTTTTACTCACAAGTTTTCTCCCTGTCCTGCTGCGTCTTTCATCAGTTACGGTTATACTCTTTTCCGGTAAGAATCATGGTGTCTCTGTCAAACGCATATCCCGTCTGCATATACTCCTGCATATGATCTTCATCCAGAAAAGAATATTTTAAGAAACGGCGTTCTCTCACGTCGCCTTCCTTCCAGTCAAAGACAACATCACTCTGTTTTCCGTCCAGCAGACGCACATATGCTTCCTGCAGATCTTCAAAACTGATGGGGGCCTGTGATATCTGCATGGTCTCATGCGTTTCGTCAAAACCCTTCACCATCAGCAGCGGGCACTGGCGCATCCACGCCTCATCTCCGCTTTCTCCCAGGCTTCCGTTAAATCCATGGTCTGCCATAATGATGAGTGCCGTATTATTGTAGGCACCGCTTTCGCGCAGTTTTTCAACATAGTTCGCAGCTCCCAGAATTACCGCCTGTACGCTCTGCTCATAGGTTCCGTTCTCTTCATCGATAATGTTCATATTCTCATCATAGATAAAAGGAACATGCGCTCCATTCAGATGGATAAACTGGAATTTGGCTCCGGAGTCCTGTACGCTGATACCGCTTTGATCCAACAGACTCTTAAATACGTGATCCAGCTGACTGAAGCTGACCGTTTCCGATGCATCGTCCACCTTGATCAATTCACTGAACGCAGCATTTTTGAAAATACATTTCTTTTTCAATTCAAACGGCGCATATCGAAATCCAACCAGTTTTAACAAAGGTTTGGCAAATTTGGTATACGAACTCAATTCAAAATTTACTCTGTATACATTGCTGAACATCTGGGATATCTCATCATCCATGTAAAGTTCCTCATCATAGAACTCCATCTGATACCCACGTTCCTGTAACGTCCGGAACAAAGGGGACTCCCGATACATCTGACGCATATAATCCTCAAACGGTTCATCATTCTCGTACCACTCCCCCGACAGAATATAAGGGACGGCTCTTTCGGTACAGGAATAAGCCCCTACCGTATTTTCAAAATAAGTAAAATCCTTAAATTCCTCTGCATATTCCGGATGTGTCTCCAAAAGCTTTGCAAAGGTTCTGGAATCTACGGTATCCAATACCAGAATGATAAAGTTCTGATCATCGGACATTACAAATTCATTATCTCCGCCGATCTGATAATGTGCTCTCTCCTGCAGTGCCCCGCTGGTGAACACAACGCTGACTGCTGTAATCAACAGCATCAACGTCAGACCACCGCTTAAATACATCACTGTTTTGGAAAGCAGATCTTTTTTCAGGAAAATAAACATAAGAACAACGATCAAAAGACCGATGCCCCAGAGGACAAGATCTTCTGTTCTGAGCACCGTATAGGATTCCCAGTCAATCGTTGTCCCATCCAGGGGTGGCAGATTTTTTACCAGAAAATTACCCTGAATATAGGTGCAGAGCAGTCCCAGAAAACCTCCTGCCAGTCCGATGCGGTACAATACCGGATGAATCAGCCACAAAATAATGTAGATCAGGCTTAACACCACGGCGCTGATCACAAACAGTCCCAAAGATGCCCTGATCAGTATCCCGAAATCAAACCAGAATTCAGAAATATTACTGCAATATAAATCTACCGGCGCATACAGAAACACCAGGAAGCTGATGGCAACTGCCACCACGATTCCCGGCAGCAGCTGCTTCTTATCCCTTTTCTTCATGTCTGATTACTTCTCCTGCTTGTCTTCTGCCTGATCCAGCATAATATCATCGGACTCTACTTCTTTATTTCTGTTCTCGTCAATGCCCAGGCTCTTGTCGATCTTCTTCTTAGCCTTTCTCCAGTAGATTCCGGCTGCGGCACCTACTGCGATCACGATACCGGCTACTGCCTGAATGGCATAGTTCATAACCGAAGGATCAATATATGCATCTGCGGTTCCGGAGAACAGTACGGCAAATGCTGCTGCAAAAAATGTTACCTGTGCGATCTTGCTTAATTTTTTCATGTTTTCTACCTCTTTCTTTTGCTTTTTGTATTACAAATTTTTATTGTTCTTTTGCTTTTTTGATCTGTTCCTGTACTGCCTGTACAATGTATTTTGCACCTACCTCAGCACTGTTGCCCAGATTATATACATATTCTTCCACGAATTTCTCAATTCTGTCATGGTAGGCATCCTTCTGCTCCAGCAGATTTCTGACCTTCTTTTCCGTCTCCTCTGTCTTCTCGGGATCCAGACGGTCACCGATGACATCACGCATCCAGATATTGATAGGCACGGTGTCAATCTTCTGGTACTCAGGGTTCATGACTTTCATGGGCGTATCCACGAACAGAACCGGTTTATTCGTCGTAAAGGCATATTCATAAGCAATACCGGACCAGTCGGTCACCAGCAGATCCGCTTCGAATACGGTACTGTTGGAGGAAAAGTCTGTCTGGATCTCGATATCCGGATTGTTTGCATAACGCTCTTTCAGACGATCCATCTTATCCTGCTGTAAACGTACCTGTTGGGGATGAGGACGTACTACCACTTCATAGCCCTTTCCTGCCAGATCATCCAGCATGCCTTCCAGACAGCTGTCCACAATGTTGTCCTTCTGCCAGGAGGGTGCGATCAGGATATGCTTTTTCTCATGAGGTGTCTTATCTGCCTTCTTATAATCTTCGATCATGCGGTCCAGCAGACAGTATCCCCAGTCGATCAGCTTCTTGGGAGGCAGGCCGTAGGCTTCCTCTGTCTTGCGGATTTCCTCGGTATGGTGCTTGCCGACACAGTATACGGTATCATAGTGATCCATGGAACCGGTACGCATGGTCATATTCAGACTGTCCATGCAGTGAGGGATATAGATATACTCAATATCTTTTCTCACATAGCTGCGCTTGATATGGAAATTCTCGATATCCGGCATGGTCATGACCACCACATCCGCATCCATTTTCATCATCAATGTGATCAGACGCTTTTCTCCGATATAATATGCCCGAATCTTGTCCTCTTTTTCTGCCAGTGCGAAGATCTGATCCTCCGGATCACTGGTAATATAATGAATCGTCAGTTTCGTATGTGCCAGAAGCCACTCGATGATTCCCTGATAATATTTGTAGAAACCGCTGCTCTCGGAATAAAATACCAGATGCTTGTTCACTACCGAGAAGAAACGTTTGAAATCCTTCTTCTCTCTCTTGGCATAGGGATTTTTCTCAAAGAGTTTCTTCTTGCCGCCGATGGACTGTAACTCTGCCAGATCCTGTTTACTGGCTTCCAGTGCTTCGTAATCCACATAGTCCTTCGGGTTGATAGCCCAGTTCAGCAGATACTGCTGCAAAATAGCAAACAGGTTGCTGGCGATCCAGTACAGAGCCACACCTGCCGGAACGAACCAGCCCAGATACAGGGACAGACCTACCGAAAATGCCATCATACCGTATTTGTTCAGCTTGGACTGTTCTGCCTGAATAACGTTGGCAGCATTCTGCGCCACACACAGCAGCCATGCGGAAATACCGGCTGCGATGGGCACGATAATATCAATGCCTCCCACTTCGGAAGGTACCCAGCTTAAATTGATGCCGCAAAAATCCAGAGAGATTCCCTGCACCTGCTGCAATACGGAAGCAATATCCACTCCTGCCAGTCCGGACTGCAATGCCGCGAACTGTTCCACATAATTGCCGCTCTTGATCATTTCCACCACAGCCAGCTGAATGGAGGAACTTTCCGGATTCGCACCAGCCAGACTGACAGCCAGTCCGTTGAATGCCGTGATCACATCCTGAGACAGATGAAGCAGATGATCCAGCGGATGGTAGATAACCTCTACCAGTCCCATCAGCAGGATCAGCTGTACTGCCAGAGGTATCAGGGACGCCAGAGGATTGTACTTCTCCCTCTTGAAGATCTTGGACTGCTCGTCCGCGATCCGGTCCGCATCTCCGAAATGCTTTGCCTTGATCCGGTTGATCTCCGGCTGCATCTTTACCATTTTAATGGAGTTCTTCTGTACCCAGACAGATACCGGCAGAAGTACGATCTTGCTGATCAGCGTAAACAAAATAATGGCCAATCCGTAATTATGCGCCAGATAATAGCAAAAATACATCACATATCCTAACGCTTCTGATAGTATTCGCATTTTAATTAACCATGCCTTTCTCCTTTTAGTCAATAGTATTAATTATAACATACTCATACGGTTTTTCAACATGGAAAGCAATTTTTCCGTTCAAAAAGCAGGCAGAAACTTCCGTTATTGTAACAGTAAATTTCTGCCTGCTTCCTTATTTTTCTGTATTCTTTGTTCTATTTCCGGTTTTACTGCTTATTGTCCGGTGATTCTTCCTCCGGCTTCTTATAGAAAGCGAAATCGTTCTTGCCGTTCTTCTTGACCTGATACATGGCATCGTCCGCACATACGATCAATTGTTCCAGGTTATCTGTGTCTTTCGGATAGCTGGCAATACCGATACTGCCGCCGATCTTCCGCTTCGTACCACAGAGTACCACATCCTTCGTGAATACCTGTCTGCACTGGTATGCCGTCTTCTCCACCAGCATATTCTGGCTGCTGCGCAGGATCAGAATAAATTCATCTCCGGCAAATCGATATGGCGTAAGTATCTGGGAATGCATCTCCTTCAGACGCCCCGCCACCTGCTGCAATGCCTCGTCTCCGGCGGTATGTCCGTAAGTATCATTGATCTTCTTGAAATTATCAATATCCAGCATCATGACGGTACAGGGAACCTTCGCTTCGATCAGGCTCTCCAGATCCTTCATAAACTTGCTCCGGTTCGGCAGTCCGGTCAGGAAATCATGCTGGGATGCCACCTCCATGATGGATCTGGCATTCTCCAGCTCCTCCAGAAGCTTTCTTCTGCGGAGATTGTCGAAACATACCCACAGGATGATGACCACCAGTGCTACGATCAGTACCAGTGACGGTACTAAAGCCTCCCGGTTTCTTACGAAAAAGTTCTCCTCATGATTTACAAATACCGTATCTTCCGGAAACTGTCGTGCCGCCAGTCCGAATTTCCGCATGACAGTTTCATCCACACAGTAGATATTCGGGCTGTCCTGTACCACATTGATCTCGCCGCTGTCCGTACCGTTCAGAATGTCCATGGCGATCTGTGCCGCGATCTCTCCCGATTTGTACATGGACACCACATTACCGCCCAACAGTCCGTCGCCGATTCCGGCTTCCACCATACGGTAGACCGGTACTTTGGCATAATTCGTAACCATGCGTACTCCCTGCAGACTGGTATACTGTTTGCCGCTGGCATCCTCTGCCATGGAGATATAGATCAGGATCGTCTTATCATCCACCTTACTGATCGCCGACTGCAAACGGGCCGTTGACAGTTCGGAGGCATTGATCTCTTTGAATTCCAGATCCGGATAATTCTCCTCCACACTATAGAAGTTCTTCCGTTCCGCCTGCCCGGTGACCGTGTTATCCAATATGGCAACTACCTTCGTTGCACCGGGGTTCACATTTAATGCCATCTGGATATTTTTGTCCACGGACAGTTTTTCCAAAATTCCGGTGACCAGCGGATTCTCCGCTGCCTTCAGAGCGTATTCTTCATCATTGACTCCCTCGAAGACGATGGGAATATCCCGGAATAATTCTTCCCGAAACTCCATGGCAAACATTAGCGCCGCATCATCTCCCACAATAACCACACCATAGGGATCCGTATTCTCCAGATGATATTTCAGCATATCATGGAACATATTCAAGGATTCCTCTGTGGCAAAACGCTTCGTGTCCATGAATTCGTAATCAATGGTGGTACCTTCGTCCACTCCGGCCTGAATACCTTCGATCTGCGTCTGCACCGTATCCCATCCGTAAGAATAGGAACTGATAAAAAGCACTCGTTTACTCTGATTGATTTCCTGCGCCTCTGCCTGTACGGAAGCCGTCCCCATGGTCCCCACGCCTATGAGTGCAGCCAGCGTCAGCAGCAAAACCTTCCACTTTCCCATATTCTGTTCGCCCCAATCCCAATACATTTCCGTCACTTGAGCTGTACAGTTGTCTGTACCTGTACCTCTCTAGTACTATTCTACCACACAACTTTCCGAAAACAAAGGGATTAATTTAATCTTATCATAATTCCCTCTTCTTTTTTCTCTTTCAGCTTACTGCGGATCGCAGGTACTGCTCCCAGCGCCACGAATGCGTACAACAGAATCAGATTGCCCACATAGCTTGTAAGGTCAATAATTTCTGCGGCTAATGCATAAGATACCAGACGATAGCATTCAAAAATATTGTAACCGGCCTCTCCACCACCGCCTTCGCGGAATAAAATAAGTGCCCAGTCCATACGATCCGCAAAATATGTCATCAGTATCATAATGATCACGCTGATCACAATTGCTTTCTTCGTAAGCTTGCCGCCCAGCATCTCATAGCCCTTCAGGACACACACTGCCATGATGGCACCTGACAGTGCTGCCACATAACCCAACTGGCTGAGTACCAGAATACACAGTGCTCCCAACAGAGATCCCAACAGGGCACCGACGATACCGCCGACGATATTTTCGTTCTTCTGTGTTGTCTGCTGTGCCTTCATGGCAAAGCTGCTGCGCAGCTTCGTCTCACATTCCGGACACATATGGTAATATACTCCGCCGGTCTTCAGTGCTGCCGTCTCCACGTCCTGTTGTCCGCAGACATCACAGCAGGGAGTATACCCGTGACTGCGCAGGAAGCTCACCGTCTGATTCACTGCTTCATTTGCGACGCACTTCAGCCTCTCCAGAGAGTGCTGTACTCCCATGTTGACCCTGATATCCAGATTCTTCTGTCTCAGAGACGTAACAACCACCCCTTTGCTCTTACAGAATTGCTTGACCGCATCCATGTCAAGGGGGCTTCCGTCCGCGCTCTTCGCCGCAGTGTGCAATTCCATGACCAACGGATGGGAATCGTCAGTCGGATACATCAGGAAATCAAATCCGTCCCTCTGTCCATGCATTACACCGTTGGCCTCGTCATAGTGCATACCGGTTGCCATTGCCAGTTCCTGATAGTTCTGATTCTTTTTCTTCTTTGTCATTTCACTCTTCTCCCCGTCTTTAGTATTTTAAAAATTACTGTGTTTTATTTTACTCCCTGTCCTGCCTGCTTGCAACCTTTTCTGTTCATGCTGTGAAAATACACCTTTTGTAAAAATATCTAAAATGATTATAAAATTCAACCATTATTGCATAATCCGGTATTTTTCAACATTATCCGTGTGTTTTAATATCGAAAGGGCCTCAACAACCAAGCCCCAGGATCATCAGGCACACACCTGCACCGGTTAGAAACGTGGGCCGCAGGGCGCACTATATCAAAAAAGAGCTGCAGGCACTCTGCCCACAACTCTTTACAACTCTTTTTTGATTATTCTCTGATTCTTCTATGTTCGTGCTTAACACTTGATCTCAAGATATCCCAACAGCTTGCTCATATCATACTCCTCCAGCACGCCAAGGTTGGAATCGTAGAACTTGCCGTCAAAGTGTACCAGGTAATGGCAGAAACGTCCCATCTTCTCCATCATGATACAGCACTTCGGCAGTACAGCGGGTCTTCCTTCGGTATATACGATAATATCGGTATGATCGATACCATAGTAGTTCAGTGCGGAGATCACGCGGCCCATGGTAGCCTGCCACTCTCTGCAGTCCATAACGCTGATCACTTCCGCAATGGTAACACCGGCCAGCATTGCCACGCAGGCCTGACCGCACAGACCATCTTCGGGCTGGATGATCACGTTCATGCTGTCGATCTTGCGGATGGGCTTTTCAAAGCTGTAAGGACTGTTCTGGTCCATACGGATCAGGGAGCCGTTGATATGCAGCAGGATCTTATGTACTACACCCAGTTCTACCTTTACGGCACTCTCATCGGTGATAATGATCTCATAATTGCCCTTCTCCTTGGGATGCAGTTCGCACTCAATAATATTGTTGTCCAGAACAATGTCTCCCTTGATCACTTCTCTCTGCTTACATACTTCCCATACATTGAAAGGGATCTGAATGGTATATCCGGCATCCTTTTTTTCTACTTTAGATTCAAAAAAATATCTCATGATTCATTCCTCCGTTGCTTTTGCTGTTTCCCGAATATTCTCTGAAGAAAAATCCTTACGAAAGCGGTTACATTTGCTATTTACCTTGATTCTAGCAAAAATTTGTGTCCTTGCAAAGGGCTTGCTGGAAAGTACTTAAAAAAAAACATCCTGTCAAATTTTTATCATAATAACAGGGTATAAAATAAGTCATGCCCCCGCAATACTCTCTCTGCGGACGCATGACTTATGAACAATTTCGTATTCTTGCATTTATATTTCTATAGTCCCAAAATGGCAGATGCCACGCGGAAGTATACCAACAGTGACATGGCATCCACAATGGTGGTAATGAACGGGCTCGCCATTACCGCAGGGTCAAAGCCCAGACGCTTTGCCAGAATCGGCAGAAGGCATCCGATGATCATGGCGATTACTACCGCCGCTATCAGAGTCAGACACACGGAAGCCGCCACCAGCATCCCTACCCGGTCCAGTAATATAAGCTTTGCAAAATTGGCTGCGGAAAGTGTGATACCGCAGATGATTGCCACACGGATCTCCTTCCAGATGACTCTGGGGACATCCCGGTATTCGATCTCATTTAAGGACAATCCGCGGATGACCGTAACGCTGGCCTGGCTTCCGGCATTACCGCCGGTATCCATCAGCATAGGAATATAGGCCACCAGCACCGCACAGACACTCAGGGCATCCTCAAAAGATGAAATGATGGCTCCGGTAAAGGTTGCGGATACCATTAAAAGCAACAGCCAGGGAATACGCTTTTTAAAAGTCTCAAATACCCCTGTTTTCATATAAGGCTTATCGCTTGGCACGATAGCCGCCATCTTTTCCATATCCTCCGTGGTCTCTTCTTCAATGATATCCACGATATCATCCACGGTGATAATACCTACCAGCCGGTTCTCATTGTCCACTACCGGCATGGCCGTAAAGTCGTATTTTTTGAACTGTTTTGCTACTTCCTCCTGATCCATCAGGGTATTGATGGAAATGACATTCTCATGCATGATGTCACCGATGATCTCGTCACCGTCCATGAGCAGCAGATAACGCAGTGCTACGGTTCCCACCAGTCTTCTCTGGGCATCCAGAACGTAGCAGATATTGATGGTCTCACTGTCCAGGCCCACCCTACGGATCCGTTCGATGGCCTGATTCACCGTCAGGTTCTCCTTCAGATCTACATATTCAACCGTCATGATACTTCCGGCGGAATCTTCCGGATAGCGCAGCAAGTGGTTAATATCTCTGCGCACATCGGGGCTTGCGTTGGTCAGAAGCTTTTTGACAATATTGGCAGGCATCTCCTCCAACAGGTCGGCCGCATCATCCGCCATCAGGTTGTTAATAATGCTGGCAGCCTCCTTATCCGACAGGGAGGTAATGATCTTCTGCTGATTGTCCATATCCAGATAGGAAAAAACGTCTGCCGCCAGATCCTTGGGAAGAATGCGGAAGACCTTTAACATGTCCTCTTCTTCCAGTTCTTCCAGAAGTCCTGCAATATCGGCATCGTTGAGTTCAGCCAGATACTGGCGCAGCTTGGTATACTGCTTGGTATTAAGAAGCTCTAAGACTTCTTCCAGTTCTTTGATCTGTTCCATGATGATCCTCCTTATGATGTTTTCTATGGGTGTAACTTAAGTGACAACTTCGCCCCGGAAGTGGGTTGTCAGAACTCTTCTGTGTACACTTCATAAAAACCACCACCTTTCCTCATGGAATCTTAAAACCGCTACGCTTAATTGTAACTTTTAGACTATTCTTTGTCAATGAAATACGTCTCTTTCAATTTCTCAATTTTTACCTTTCCGCAGGTGGTTTCTGTCAGGTTTTTCCTGATGTTTTCCTCTTTTTCCACCGGGATGCGTAAAATAAATTTTACATTTTCCGCATAGATGCTGTCCACGGGAACAATGCCCTGCTGTCCGAAATAGTATTGCAACTTTCCCACATCATTATAATCCGCAGTCACTTCCAGTTCACAGCCCTTTCGCATGATGCCCGTCTCACAGTGTGCCAGTCCTTCCTTCACCGCCTGAGTGTAGGCCCGCACCAGGCCGCCGGTGCCCAACAGTGTACCGCCGAAGTATCGCGTCACTACCACCGCAAGGTTGCGGATCCCGGAACCCGTCAACACCTCTAACATCGGCCGTCCCGCCGTTCCAGAGGGTTCTCCGTCGTCGCTGCACCGGGTGAGTTCTCCTCTGCTTCCTATGATAAATGCCGAACAGTTATGTCTGGCATCCCAGTATTTTTTCTTCATTTCCTCTATAAAAGCCACTGCCGCTTCCTCGGTCTCGCATTTGCGGATTGTGGCGATAAAGCGGGATTTTTTCTCCACGATCTCACCCTCGCCGCCGGATAAAAGGACTCTGTAGCTGTCTGTTGTTACGGTGTTGCCCATATATGCCCTCTCTTATAATAAATAATCTTTTCAAAATTTATGATTTCTTCCGAATTCTTTTTCAGTGTAGCATAACTTCTCCAAAATGTGAAACAATTCTAAAGACTGGAAAGAAAACCTTTATTTACATAACATTATTTGGTATAATGGATGCGTCTGTATCTCAGGCAGAAAGGACTTATTTTATGAATTATGGTAAAAAAGGTGTCCGTGCGAAGCAGAAGACACTCAATTCTAAATCACAAAAATGGGGAAGGAAAATTGCCCTGACCTGTGTCAAGGTCCTGCTGGCGGCTATCGTCGGTATCGGCATCTGCGGTGTTTCCGCCGGTATCGGTGCTTTCCGCGGTATCCTCTCTTCCACCCCCACGATCCGTCTGTCGGATGTCGTAGCCGTAGGTGAGGCCACCATTGTCTATGACAGGGAGGGCAACGAGCTCGACCAGTATGTCAGCACCAACTCCAACCGCCTCTCTGTCGGCATGGACGAGATCCCCGACTACATGGGCAAGGCTTTCGTAGCCATCGAGGACGAGCGTTTTTATCAGCACAACGGCATTGATTTCAAGAGTATTCTCCGTGCCGGTTATCAGTTTTTTAAGACTGGCGGCGAAGAGGCTCAGGGTGCAAGTACCATTACCCAGCAGCTGTTGAAAAACACCGTCTTCACCGACTGGACTTCCGAAGGTAATAACAAGATCAAAAAGATCAAACGTAAGATCCAGGAGCAGTATCTGGCACTGGAGATCACGAAGTACTACTCCAAGGACGAGATTCTGCTGCGTTACATGAACGCCATTAACCTGGGTCAGAATACTCTGGGCGTGGAATCTGCTTCCTTGCGTTACTTCGGCAAGCATTGCAGCGATCTGACCATCTCCGAGTGTGCGGTCATCGCCAGCATTACGCAGAATCCTTCCAAATACAATCCGATCCGTCACCCGGAGGAGAATGAAAAGCGTCGTAAGACCTGCCTGAATAAAATGCTGGAACTTGGCTTTATCAGTCAGGCGCAGTATGACGAGGCCATGGCCGATACCGATGCAGTGTACGAGCGGATCGGTCTGTACGACATTGATTATCAGGAGGCGAATGCCACCACCGGCTCCTACTTCTCAGATGCGGTATACGAGCAGGTAAAACAGGATCTGATCCTGAGCGGTTACAATGAAGCCATGGCCGAGACGCTGCTTACCTCCGGAGGCTTACGTGTGGAGTCTACTCTGGATCCCAAGATCCAGAACATCCTCAACGAGGAATACGCAGATCCTTCCAACTATCCGGAGAGCATAAAGTGGTACCTGAACTACGCGCTTACCATCATCTCTCCTGACGGCACGAAGAACAACTTCAGCAAGGAAAATATGATGACCTGGTTCAAAGAAAATCAGAACAAGAAATTCAATCTGATCTTCTCTTCCCAGGATGATGCCTACGCAGCTGTGGACACTTACCGTTCCGCAATGCTGGCCCAGTTAGGTGTGGAAGACAATGCGGACAATTATGAAGAGACCATTTCCATGACTCCTCAGCCCCAGTCGGCTATGGTTATCGAGGAACAGAGCACCGGCTATGTGG
Organism: uncultured Acetatifactor sp.; assembly: GCA_934436435.1. GTDB lineage: Bacteria > Bacillota > Clostridia > Lachnospirales > Lachnospiraceae > Acetatifactor. The sequence goes on from CAKSAN010000014.1 coordinate 111,927, forward strand.
TAGCCATGATCGGCGGACGCGGTGCCAAGGAAGGTCGTAGAACCTTAAACCGTGCCACCAGTGCAAAGCGTCTGCCGGGATCTACCTTCAAGGTAGTTGCCTCCTACGCTCCCGCTTTGGACAGTGCCGGCAAAACACTGGCCACCGTTTACAACGATGCACCGTTCAATTACTCGGACGGTACCCCCGTGCGTAACTGGTACAAGACCGGTTACCGCGGCATTCAGAATATCCGTAGTGCGATCCGTGACTCTCTGAATATTATTGCAGTTAAGAACATCACGGTGATCACTCCGAGACTTGGCTATGATTATCTGTTGAACTTTGGATTCACTACCCTGACCGACGGTGTACAGGTCGGCAATGAGATCAAATCCGACGTGAACCAGTCTCTTGCCTTGGGAGGTCTGACCTATGGTGTTACTCCTTACGAACTGACCGGTGCCTACGCTGCTATTGCCAATGGCGGTACCTATGTCACTCCGAAGCTCTACACCAGAGTCACGGATTCCGATGGAAATGTGATTCTGGACAACACCAATCCTCCTACGAGACAGGTCATCAAGGAGTCCACTGCTTTCCTGCTGACCAGCGCCATGCAGGATGTAGTTACCTCAGGTACCGGTGCCCGTGTCAACTTCGGTGGTATGGCTATCGCCGGTAAGACCGGTACCACTACCGGACCTACCGATGCCTGGTTCGTGGGATACACTCCGTATTACACTGCCGCTACCTGGACGGGTTACGATAACAACGTAGACTTAAACAGCGCGGAGGACGGTGTCTCCAAGACCTTATGGCGTAAGGTCATGAAGCGTGTCCATGAGGATCTGCCCAATACCCAGTTCCCGGTTCCTCCCGGAATCGTGCAGGTAGCGGTATGTTCCCAGTCCGGCAAACTGCCGATCCCCGGTCTCTGCGACGGTTCCGTTTACACGGAATACTTTGCGGAAGGTACGGAACCTACGGAAAGCTGTGATGTGCACTATCAGGGTGAGATCTGTGCTTACGACGGATTGCCCGCAAGCCCCGATTGCCCGTTCAAGTACTCCGGTGTGGCTACGATGCCTCTGGTAGAGGATCCCGCATTGCAGCAGGGCTCCACCGTCATCATCAACAATCCGGACGGCACACAGACCGTCAGCACGCCGAACACCAGAAGCCAGTGTGAACATGACGCCACCTTCTTCGCCAACCCGGATTACGAGGCCGTGATCAATCAGCAGCAGGCCGAGATCAATGCCCGAAATGCCGCTGCACAGCCGCAATCGGAAGAATAGCAATTATTTATAATTGACCATAAACAATACCCGCCCCTGTGGCTGCTCTGCGCAGCCACAGGGGCGGGTTATTTTTGTGCAAAAATACCACCGGATCAAACGTTTTTTCCATTCGATCCGGTGGTCATTATACACTTTGCTTTGGAAGCTGTTTCCTATACAATACCCTGTGCGGTCATAGCATCTGCAACCTTCAGGAAGCCTGCGATGTTAGCGCCTGCTACGTAGTTGCCTTCCATGCCGTACTTCTTGGCTGCATCATCCAGATTGTGGAAAATGTTCACCATGATGTTCTTCAGCTTTGCGTCAACCTCTTCGAAGGTCCAGGAAAGTCTCTCACTGTTCTGGCTCATCTCCAGAGCGGAGGTAGCAACACCACCTGCATTGGAAGCCTTGCCGGGGCAGAACAGAACGCCGTTCTTCTGGAAGTACTCGGTAGCTTCCATAGTGGTAGGCATGTTAGCGCCCTCTGCTACTGCAAATACGCCGTTGGCAACCAGCTGCTTTGCATCCTCCAGATCCAGTTCGTTCTGGGTTGCGCAGGGAAGAGCCACGTCACACTTCACGCTCCATACACCGTGCTCGCCATTCTTCTTCTCATGATACTGTGCACTGGGTCTTGCAGCAGCGTACTCGGTCAGTCTTGCACGCTTTACTTCCTTCACTTCCTGTAACAGTGCTACGTCGATTCCTTCGGGATCATAGATCCAGCCGGTGGAATCGGAACAGGTAACTACCTTTGCACCTAACTGCTGTGCCTTCTGGATAGCGTAGATTGCTACGTTACCGGCACCGGATACAGCAACGGTCTTGCCTGCGATATCCTTGCCATTGCACTTTAACATTTCCTCGGTCAGATACAGCAGACCATAACCGGTTGCTTCGGTTCTTGCCAGGGATCCGCCGTAGCTTAAGCCCTTACCGGTCAGAACGCCTTCATACAGACCGGTCAGTCTCTTGTACTGTCCATACATATAACCGATCTCTCTTGCGCCGGTACCGATATCACCAGCGGGAACATCAGTATCTGCTCCGATATATTTGTAAAGTTCTGTGATGAAGCTCTGGCAGAAAGCCATGATCTCTCTGTCGGATTTACCCTTGGGATCAAAATCGGAACCACCCTTACCACCGCCGATAGGCAGGCCGGTCAGAGAGTTCTTGAAGATCTGCTCGAAACCAAGGAACTTGATGATACCTAAGTTTACGGAAGGATGTAAACGTAAACCTCCCTTGTAAGGTCCGATGGCGGAATTGAACTGTACACGGAAGCCGTTGTTGACCTGAACCTGACCCTTGTCATCCACCCAGGGTACACGGAACAGGATCTGTCTCTCGGGAGTTACCAGTCTCTCCAGCAGAGCGTCCTTACGGTACTTTTCTTCATTTGCCTCGATCACCACACGAAGAGATTCCAGAACCTCTTTGACTGCCTGGTGAAACTCGGGCTGAGCAGGATTCTTTGCTACTACCATATCAAATACTTCATCAACATATGACATCTGAATGTCCTCCTTCAATTGGTATACAGATTCATGACAACCTGGTTGCCATATGCTTTATTATAAAACGTCTTTTTTAATTGTACAATAAACTTTATCCCACTAAATCATAAAAGTTTTTGCCGTTTTTCTGTATAATTTGCACAATAAATTATACAAGTATACAATTTGTGCGTTATGGTGTATGTTAAATTTAACGAAAGCGGTCGTTTTGTATGTTATAGATACTCTTTCAGGGTACGGATATTGGCATTCTCCATCTCGATCAGTTCTTTGGCAAGGCTGCGGCAGGCATTTCCCGCAAACTCCTCATTGTGCGCCAGTACCTTTTCCATCTCCAGAACGCCGTTATTGCTGCCTTTAATGATCATTTCCGCAATATGGCCGGTGCTGGTGTTGAGCAGGGTGTTATAGCCGATCCCGAAGCGCAGCATCATATTTTCCATGGCATTCTCCCGATAGGTCTGGGCTTTGCCCTCCACCAGATTCTGCACCGCCCTGTCATGCAGTCTGGAATACTGTAGTTCCTGCTCCGCCACGACAGTAGCCAGTCTGTCATCATAAATCTTGTCCGTAACAGCATCCAGGGCTTTCATGGCCATTTCCGTGTTGCGCTGGATCTCCCGATAAATATTGATCTCCTGTTTTTTCAGATTGTGATTTCCCGTTTTATTCATAGAAAAAGCTCCTTACCGTTTTTGGTAAGAAGCTTTCCCTGAAATGTCTTATTTTATTCGTACAACACGAATTGCTCCGCAGCTATGCTGCTCTCGCAATTCTACCTGCATTCGGATTCCGCTGATTTGCTTCTGCAAATCGCTTCTTCCTTCCGCAGTGCAAGCTCAAAAACGCTTCGCGTTTCTTCGCTGTCGGGCATTCGCCCTATCAAAAATAAATCATCAAAAATCATGCCTGCAAGCAGTCAGATTTTTGCCGATTCATTTTTGGCACTGCTCATTTATTGCACATATTCCGTTTTTACATACCCGATCTGTCCGTTGTACTTGATTTTGCTCCAATCACCCTCGGTACCTACCAGTTCTGCGGAATCGCCGCCGGAGAGAACTCCCAGCCGGTCTGCTGTCTCACTGGCGGATGCACGTACGTTAATGTTGGTGGTGGCTGTAACGGTTCCGATGGTCTCAGCACCGGCTGCGCTCTCTGCCAGCTGCAGGAACTCTGTCTTGATATAACCTTCCTTGCCTTCGTAATCCACCTTGGTCCAACCGTTGGGACGCTGCTCCAGTACCTGAAGCTTCGTGCCTCCTGTCACCTTGCCCAGTTTATCTGCCTGCTCGCTGTCTGAGCTTCTTACATTTACGGTAGTCGTCGCAGTCACGTACTGAGGTCCCTGCTCTTCTACGGGCTGCTCGGTACCTTCGGCGGAAGTATCCTGACCTTCTGCGGTCTGTTCACCGCCTTCCGTTCCGGTCTCCGTATTCTGGGAATCCCCTGTTACCTGATCAGCCAGCTTCTCACCTACGGCAATGCTTACCTGTGAATCCAACTCACTGATATATTGCAGCACTTCCGGATGCTCTACCATCAGTTCATTATATTCTACCGTGATCTTGTTGTTAAACTCCACAACATCATCCTGTGTGCTTACCGTCTTGATATAGTCATTGACTTCTTCGTTGTTCTCACCGCGCTTGATATACAGTTCTCCCTGATCATTGGTGCAGATGTAGAGCGCCTGATAACCGGGAACCTCTTCCTCATGACCTACAAAGGAGATCTTGTAATATACATAAGCGATTACGGAGCCCTCTTCCGGACCGATCTTGGTGTAGATCTCCAGCGTAGGATAATAATCAATGTACTGTGACAGCTCCAGATAACGGTACATGTCCTTATCGGAGATCTCGTCGCACACAGAACGAAGGGTCGTCTCATCTCCGGTAGCCATGGCATTGTAATAAGTAGCTACCAGTGTGTATACCGCACCTTCCTCATTCGCTACCAGAGGTACCTCTTCCGTTGCGGGTTCCGTAGCCATCTCACTGGAAGCAGCTGCTGTGCTCTCCGCGTTCAACTGTTCCTCGCGATGGCGGTTATTCATGCTCAGGCTTACGGATACGGTGACTGCCACTGCCACAACAACGACAGCCGGCAGAACCACTTTACTATGCTTTATAATATAATTCCCAAGAAAATGTAATTTTTCTTTCCACATATAGTGTCCTTTCCAAATTCTGTAAAAAAAGTTCTTTAATCGCAAAAAGCCGCAAGCGGCTTCTCTTATCTCTCTCCCTATAATCAAGGTGATGTAAATGCATCCGACAGGAATCGAACCTGCATTAAAGGCGTCGGAGGCCTCCGTTCTATCCATTAGACTACGGATGCAAATATTACAAATTTGTTACATCACCTCGACTATAATATCACAAAACACTACATATGTCCAGTTTAAATTGTTGGAATTATTCAGTTTTTTGTGAGTCGGGATTTCCGGCAGGCTGTCCTAGACCATTCTTACTTCTTTCTCCCGGCAGCAATACAGATACAAATGATCCGACAACACTTCCTCCGCAGACAGCTCCGTCCGGTTGACTTCGGCAATCATGTCTTTCAGTTCCTCCTCTCCCTGCTCCCTATCTCTGGGCATCAGAAGAAATTCATGTACAGAACTGGGGATCATATAAAAGTCTCCACCCATGCGTTCCGCCATCCGCTCCAGCACCCCGGGATATAAAATACTGCATGCACCGTAGGTCTTCCGGGAATTGGTCAGGATCACCATGGAAATTTTCCGTAGGATCTCATCTCTCATCTCTTCCGGAAGCTCCCGGATCATATTCTCCAACGCGTTCTCCATGGGAATGATCTCATAAGGAAACAGTCTGGGGGTATTTTTCACGGCCCATTCCAGCAATTCCCTGTCCGTTACCTTCCAGTTCTCCAGATGTGACCGGTAAATGGGGATCATGCCGTTCTCCACCCCCGCTCCGTCAAAGGCATAATAGAAGCAGACCGCCAGATCCAGCAGAGGAATATAAGGAACCTTTTCCAGCAATTCCCGATTCTTTTCCCGGTTCACCAGCCGGAAACACAACTTTTCCTTTACTTTTTCAAAGTCTCTGAAAAAAGAAACATCGATTTTCCGTCCGATTCCGTCCTCTCTGTAGATGCTGATGATCTTCTTAATAATATCCGCAAAAGTCACCCCGCCTTCATAGGCTTCCCAGAAAGAATTGAGATAGATCGTAGGTGTCACATTGTCTTCTCCCTTGCGAATCGTCAATCCCTGCAACACTACTCCGTTGTTCTTCTGTACCTCCCGCAGTTCCACGGTGTATTCCTGTCCCAATACTTCTCTGACTGCCTTCTGTACCTTTACTTTAAATGTAGAAATCTCCATAATCAATACCTCCATGCCTCTCCGAAGCGGGCTCCCCGGGCTCCGCTTTTCCCATGTGGTATTCCGTATTTCAAATGCTGTAAAACAACAAAGGCAATAAGCCATCCCTTAAAAGGATAACTTATTGCCTTACAGGTCTCTTATCGGATATTACTCAGAACAAAGGTGGTCTCCGCAATTATGCACGAGACAGATATTCACCGGTTCTGGTATCGATCTTGATCTTGTCGCCCTGGTTAACGAACAGAGGTACCGCAACAGTAGCTCCGGTCTCAACGGTAGCAGGCTTGCTGGCACCGGTAGCGGTATCGCCCTTGAATCCGGGCTCGGTCTCGGTGATCTCCAGTTCTACGAACAGAGGAGGCTCAACGGAGAATACACTGCCATTATGAGAACAGATCTTGCACATCTCGTTCTCTTTTACGAACTTCAGTGCATCGCCTACGGTCTCAGAGTTCAGTGCAACCTGATCGTAAGTCTCGGTATCCATGAAGTAGTACAGATCACCATCTTCATACAGATACTGCATATCCTTTCTATCAATACGCGCCTGAGGGCACTTCTCAGTAGGACGGAAGGTCTTCTCAACCACACCGCCACTCTTGATGTTCTTCAGCTTGGTTCTGACGAATGCTGCGCCCTTTCCCGGCTTCACATGCTGGAATTCGATAATCTGGTAAACATTGTTATCATACTCAATGGTAATACCATTTCTGAAATCACCTGCAGAAATCATAATGTATTCCTCCTAAACATTTTCACGTCATAATTCTTTAACATTTTAATATAAAAACATGCACATTTCAACTACTTTTGAAAAAAATATTCAAAATTATTCAAAAAAATCAATAGCCTGAAGGTATCCGTCCAGCCCCTGTCCGTAGATCTGCTTATTACATACCGGTGCGGTCACGGAGATTTTGCGGAACTCCTCCCTGTTCGTAATATCGGAAATGTGTACTTCTACCTTGGGAATATCCACGCTTGCCAGTGCATCCCGGATAGCGTAGCTGTAATGGGTATAGGCACCGGGGTTGATCACGATCCCTTCCGTTCCGTCAAAATAAGCTGCCTGGATCCGGTCGATAATGGCACCTTCGTGATTGCTCTGGAACACCTCGATTTCCCTGCCGGTCTCCTTCGCCTTCTTGTCGATCAGATCTAACAGATACTGATAATCCTGGGTTCCGTAGATCTTTTTCTCACGAATCCCCAGAAAATTCAGATTAGGGCCGTTGATCACCAAAATCTTCATCTTTTTTCTCTCCTTTTTCTTCTGTATGTCCTTCTGCTTCCGTAATTGCAGCTGCAATTCCTCCGCCAGTTCATCGGAATGTCTGTTGTCCACATCCAGTATGATGTCGGCACATTCCGCATAAATTTCGTCCCGGGTCTTAAGCAGTTCCCGGATCTTGTTCAACGGATCCTCGCATTGCAGCAACGGTCTTGTGGTATCGTTTTTCAAACGCTCATAGACCACTTCCGGCGACACTCGCAGGTATACCACGGTCCCGCACCGGTGCAGCAGCGGACGGTTCACCGGATTCACCGGGGTTCCCCCGCCCACAGACAGGATGCGCTCATATTTCTGTTCTCCGCATTTTTGCAGAACTTCTGTCTCCAGTTCCCGGAAATAGGCTTCTCCGTCATCCGCGAAGATTTGTGTAATGCTTCTGCCTTCCTGTCTCTCGATCAGCTTGTCCGTATCCTCCACCGGCATCCGCAGCAGGTAGGACAGTTTCAGTCCCAGTGTCGTCTTCCCCGATCCCATGAATCCGATCAGGACAATATTTTTACGCTTGTGCTTCATTCTTTTTTTCCGTCCTCTGTCTTTTTCGCTTCCTGCATCCGTTCATAGACTTTGTCCGCAAGCCACTGCTCGATCTCGCAGCCTGTCCACAGTTCGAAAGCTATGATTCCCTGATAGAGCAGCATCTTCGCACCGTTGTAGGCTTTGCCGCCCTGTGCTTCCACCAATTCCATAAAGCGGGTCTTCGGCGGGTTGAAGATCAGATCATATCCGGTGTGTACTCTCTTATAAAATGCGGGATCCTCGATCACCGCCGCGTCACAGTGCGGATACATTCCCACGCTGGTAGCCTGTATTGCCAGATAGCGTTCCCCTTCCGGCAGTGTATCATGCGCATCCACAGGCAGTGCTTTTGCAAAATCTCTTCCCGCCAGGCGGTTGACCTCGTCCGCTATGCTCTGCGCTTTCTGTACCGTCCGGTTCAGAAGGATGGCTTCCTTTGCTCCCTGGTCCAACAGCATCATGGCTACGGCTCTTGCCACGCCGCCGGCACCCAGGATCAGCACTTTTCCATCCCTGACCTTCACACCGTCCTCACACATGGCACGGTACAGCCCGGGCATATCGGTATTGTATCCCTTGTAGCCTTTTTCCGTCCGCACCAGCGTATTCACCGCACCGATATTGGCGGCCAGCGGATCAATATCCACCAGATACGGGATCACATCACTTTTGTAGGGAACCGTCACATTCATCCCCAGAAGATTCAGGGCAAAGGCACCTTTTACGGCATCCTCCAGTCTTCCGGTCTCCACATGAAACGGAACGTAAGCCAGATTTTTCCCAAGTACCATGGACAGTGTGTTATGGATCACCGGCGACAGGGTATGTTCCACCGGATTTCCGATCAGTCCGCAGGTTCTGGTATAGCCATTGATATCATTCAGCATTTTCATTTCCTTTCCGGCGGCATTCTCTATGGTAGAAAAACAGCACGATTTTCTCTAAATATCTCTTCAACACGATCTGAATCTCTTCCTTCGGATGGATGGGCCTCGTCAGATAAGTCACAATTCCACATTTTTTGGCTCCCCACACATCGGTGAACAGCTGGTCTCCCACAAAAAGAGTGGTATCCGCCCTGGTATGCATCTGTTCCATGGCCCGCAGATAACCGTCCCTTCCGGGCTTTCCCGCCTTATAAATATAGGAAGCTCCCACCGCATCCGCGAAACTTTTCACCCGGGGTTCCTTGTTGTTCGATAAAAGCAAAGTCCGAAATCCCAGTTCCCGCAGTCTGCCGAAAAATTCAACTGCCTGTGGTGTCGCCGGTGCGCCGTGAGGTACCAGCGTGTTGTCAATGTCAAAAATGATTCCACGATACCCCTGTTCATATAATGTTCTGTAATCTATGCCATAGGCGGAATCCGCCTCATGATCCGGGTAAAACTGATGCAGCATCTGTCTCGCCTTTCGCCTTATTTATAATATAGTCTGCATTTTCCTCCACGGAAAATGCCAGGAAATATGCCTCTTCCAACGGGATCCACAGTTGCAGGAAGTCCTGTAATCTGTCTTCACCGTTCCGTCCGCGGATCCGTTCTGTCTGGTTCACTCTGTCAATGTCCAGAAATACTTTCCGGTCCATATAGTTCCCCAGCACCGGATGACAGCTGTAGGCTCCCTCCACGAATACAAAGCCGTTATTCTGCACCGGAATCCGATCCCCCGGCGCCATGCGGGAGCAGTCAAATCTCTGATAGGAAAAAGCTTCCCCCGATGCCAGCTTCGGTATTACTTCCGTCAAAAAACGTTCATAGTGCACATTTCCGCCGGGCTCGCTTCTGCGCTCCGGTGTCCGAAGCTTAGGCGGAAGAAAAAAGTCGTCCATATGTATAACATCTCCGCCGAGCTGTTCCGCAAGTTCTGCGGCCAGCGTCGTCTTCCCGGCGGCGCATCTTCCGTCAATGGCAATGATGCGTATCTCTGCTGGGAGCGTCCGTAATTCCTCCAGCAGTTCAGAAACAGTTTTTAGCGATCTCATCCGCTGCCTCCGCAATATATTCTCCCAGTCGTTTGCTCTCGACTCCCACAATAGTGGCATGGCATTTACTCATGGGGATCAGAATCAGTTTCGCGTCATTGGAAGCTACTGCCGCTGCCATCGCAGGGGTGATCTCACCCAGCATGGCATCCGCCATGACGATTCCCACGGGGCCTACGATCACGTCTGCTCTCTTACTGTTATATACCACGGCGTTCTCTCCGGTAACTCCGCTTGTCACACCGCTCTTCATCATATTTGCCGTAGCCGTGGCGTTGGTTCCCACGGCAATCAGTTCTGCCTCCGGAAAACGCTCTTTCAAAGCCTCCAACAGGCTTCTGCCTACGCCTCCGCCCTGGCCGTCCATTACCATAATACGCATACGATCGCTCCTGTAAAAAATAATACATACATGTTCCATGATAGCATGGCATATGCTTTTTTGCAATTTATCTTGACAAAAAATTGCTGACCCTTTATCATGGATTATGCTTCAGGAAGGAGCTTAACGCCAGAAGGCATATTACCCCCAGAAGGGGAAAGTATGCCGTTCTGGCTTTTTTTATATCTTTATCAGGAGGTTTTATTTCCATGAAAAAATTAACGGTTTTGAACAAGAGCATCCTCACTGCCCTGTGTGTCGCCCTGTGTGTGGTACTTCCCATGACCCTGCATGCGATTCCCAAGGGGGGCGTCCTGTTCTCTCCCATGCATCTGCCCGTGCTTCTGTGCGGTCTGGTCTGCGGTGCTCCCTTCGGTCTGGTCTGCGGCATTCTCGGCCCTCTGGTGTCCAGTCTGCTCACCGGTATGCCCGCCTTTGGTTATATGCCCGTCATGATGATCGAGCTGGGACTCTACGGTCTGATCAGCGGTCTGGTCATGCAGTTCCTTCACAGCGGCAGGCTGGTCATCGATCTGTATGCTGCTCTTATCATTGCCATGCTGGGCGGCCGTGTGATCACCGGAATCCTGCGTGCGCTGATCTTTGCAGGGGGCTCCTACAGCTGGTCTGCCTGGGCTATGGGTTATTTCGTATCCTGTCTCCCCGGTATTATCATCCAGCTGATTTTACTTCCTACCATCTATGTGGCACTGGAACGCGCCCATCTTCTGCCGGTGCGCTACCCGGCCGGATCCGTTTCTGCGAAAGCGGAAACTGCATAGATCCTTCCCTGCCTGCAAATCGGGCAGGCAGGTTCATCGTATACAGAAAATGGCTCCTCTGTCTTACGACAGGAGAGCCATTTTCTGTTTGTAGATCCGTATAAAATATAAGATCTCCACCACTGCCGTGATGCTCCAGGAAAAGACATACAAAAGATACAGGGACGGAATGGTGTGAAAATATGCAAATATCGTATAGACCCAGATCACGCGGAATACGCAGGATCCCATGATGACAATAAGCATCGGCGCGATACTCTTGCCCATGGCTCTGGCCGCTGCAATGGTACAGTCCATAAATGCAGAGACACAATAGGAAAAGCCCATAATCGTCAGGCGGTACATCCCGGCATCCATAACCGCCGCATCTCGGGTAAACAGAGACAAAAACGGTCTTCCGAAAAACACCAGCGACAGGCCAAGGATCAGACCGATGCCGAAGGAATAAGCCAGACTGATGAGATAACTGTTCCGCACTCTTTTCTTCTTGCCAGCACCGTAATTCTGCCCCATAAAGCTGCCGCAGGCAGTGTAAAATGCCGCCATGACATCATATACCATGGCATCCGCATTGGTGGCGGCGGAGTTGCCTGCCACCATGATAGCATCAAAGGAATTCACACCCATCTGCACAAAGCTGTTGGCGAACTGGAAGATCACATTCTGCAATCCGGAAGGCATTCCCAGCTTCAGAATATCCTTCGTAAGTTCCGGATCCAGCCGCAGTTTTCCCGGATGCAGGGCATAAATGTCTTTGCAGCGAAGCAATGCCTGCAGGATCAACGCTGCGGACACATACTGGGAAATGATACTGGCCAGTGCCACTCCCGCCACATCCATATGACAGACAATAACAAAAAACAGATTCAGAATAATATTCAGCACTCCGGAAAATCCCAGATAATACAGAGGCTTCTTCGTATTGCCCACCGCACTGTACACCGCATTACCGAAATTATAGATCGCCAGCGCCGGCATTCCCAGATAATAGATCCGCAGGTACATTACCGCCTTGTCCAAAAGCTCTTCTCTGGTCCTCAACATCGTCAGCATCCACTCGGACAATCCCACGCCCAATAGCAACAACAGTACTCCCATGATCAGGCTGACCAGCGCCGCGGAGTGGATGGTCTTCGACAGGCTGTCCCTATCCTTTGCCCCGTAATAAAGGGCAGTCAGTACGTTGATACCGCCGGACAGGCCGATGAGGAATCCGGTAAACATGGTGACCAGTACCGCTGTGGAACCCACCGCCCCCAGTGACAGAGAACCCGCGAACTGTCCGATCACCGCAATATCCGCCATATTGAAAAGCACTTGCAGCAGGTTGGAAAGCATTAACGGCACACTGAAGATCAATATTTTCTTTCCTAAGGATCCTTCTGTCAGATCCTGCATGTTCTGTTTCATTTTCCATCCTATCCTTTTTATCTTCTTCCCACAATTGGTTTCTCTGTGATTCCTCTCCCCATCAGCTTCCACTCTGACGAAAAGAACGGTCAAAGAGCTTATCGCTCCTTGACCGTTCCTTATTCTAGCATATCTTTTCTTTCTTTTCTACCGGAAAATCATGAAAAGGCAACAATTCCATCCAGGAACCTGTTAAGCTGCCTCTTTTTCTGTATTTTTACCGGCACCGAACAGCTTGCGGATGCAGCTGTATGCTACCATGACACCCAGTACCATAAGCAGTACCGCAACAATCAGCTGTAAACCGTCCACCAGGAAAGTTGCCTGTCCGGCTGCCACATTTTTCACCAGTGCAATCGTCTTCTGGATCAATGCGGTGAAGGTTACAACCAACATCATTCCCATGGGGAAGTACAGTGTCCAGCCGGTACGACCGGTGGTCTTTAAGAATACGGCCAGTGCAATCAGTACCAGTGCGGCTAACAACTGGTTCGCAGAACCGAACAGCGGCCATACATTGTTGTATCCGCCAAGGGTCAGCAGATAACCGAAGAACAGAGTGATCACGGTTGCAAAATATTTATTGGTCAGAACTCTCTGTACCGGAGTCATTTTTGCAGTATCCGTAGTGTCCCCTAAGAACAGCTCCTGGAAGGACATACGTCCGATACGGGCTACGGAATCCAGAGAAGTCAGTGCCAGTGCGGATACACACATGGTCATGAATACGGTTGCCACGGTTACGGGAACACCCATCTTCTCCAGGAATCCTGCGACACCGGAGGAGAAAATAGAGAACGGTGTGCCATCGGGCTTTGTACCGCCTACAGCCACTGCACCGACAACCACCAGTGCTACCACGCCCAGCAGACTCTCTACGATCATGGCACCGTAACCTACCATAGGCATATCTTTTTCATTGCTGATGGTCTTGGAAGAAGTACCGGAGGATACCAGACTGTGGAAGCCGGATACCGCACCGCAGGCGATGGTGACGAACAGGGTCGGGAACAGGCTGCTATTGCCTACCTGAAAACCGTTAAATGCATTCAGCTGCATATCGGGATGCGCTACTACCACACCAAGTACGGCACCGATGATCATACCCAGTAACATAAAGGTGGTCATGTAATCTCTGGGCTGCATCAGAAGCCACATAGGCATAACGGATGCCAGGAACAGATATGCCATGATGATGTAGATCCATGCATTCTTGGAAGCATAGATGGGAAGATTCATACCTACGGCGAACATTACTACCAGCAGGCCGATAGCTACTGCAGCCTTGACCCATTCGTTCATCTTGCCAACCTTTTTCTGGATCAGACCGAAGATCACGGCTACAACGATGAACAACATGGAGATGGATGCTGCACTGCCGTTGGCATATGCCACGCTGGCATCTTCCAGTCCGGTACCTACGAAAGTACCTGCCACCATATCGGTAAAGGCTGCAATGACTAACAGAGTAAACAGCCAGCAGAACAGCATGAACAACTTTCTGCCGGTTCTGCCGATGTATTTCTCAATGATCATTCCCATGGATTTTCCTTCGTTCTTCACAGAAGCATACAGAGCACCGAAGTCCTGTACGGCACCGAAGAACAATCCGCCGATCAGCAGCCACAGAAGCACGGGAACCCATCCGAATACCGACGCGAGGATGGGACCCGTCACAGGGCCTGCTCCGGCGATGGAGGAAAACTGATGAGAAAATACGGTGAATTTGGAGGAAGGCACATAGTCCTCTCCGTCTTCATGGGTGAACGCAGGCGTTTTTGCCTTCTCATCGATTCCCCACTTTTTTGCAAGCCATCTTCCGTAGAAGACATAGCCCGCTGCCAACACTGCCATTGCGATCAGAATGATTACCAAACTGTTCATTTTTGTTTCCTTCTTTCTTGTGTCTTGTTGTTTTGTAGTGACAGAAAGAAAAATTCTGATTGCCCGTAAAACAAAAAAGCTTTTCGTCTCCGGTGCCCTGTAAGCACTCAAAGACGAAAAGCCCTAAGCTCTCCGCGTTACCACTTTGCTTGCCGTATTTTTTCATACGACCCCTTACTCCTATCTCCATGAAGTATAACACATACGTCATATTCCATTTCCAACAGGCTTCTAAATAACGGTAGAATACCGGTGACACCTACTTGTTACCTTCAGTGCACTTCTCACAGAGGATAGTCCGTCATACCCGCATACCGTCTCACACCACCCGACGGCTCTCTGAAATGCTTCCGCATGCAGATCTTGTTCTGCTCATAGAATTTAACTTTCTGTTCGATAAAAAAATACCACTCCGGTTTCACAATGTCAATAGTATTCTTTTAAACCTTTTCTTGATCTTTTTTATTATTTTCCCTTTTTATCTGCAATCAGCGGTTTAATGGCGGAGTAAATCTCGCTGGTGCGTTTGCTGTCCTTGAACTCTTTGTTCAGGGCATTGTTGATCCCCTGCTTGGTCTTGTACTGACGGATAAACTTTACCACCTGGGGGACAATGGTCTGATCATCCAGCACCTTTCCCACTTCCCGGGTCAGTTCATCCGGTTTCTCTGCTGTCTTATCCGCAGTTTTTCCGGCGGTTTTCCGGGTGTTATTCCGTTTTTTCTTCGCCGGCTTTTTTACAGGCTCGTCTACTGTCCCCGGAACTTCTTCCTGTTTTGCCATATCGGCGGGGTTCGCAGGTTCGATGAATTCCGTGGTCTCCGGGATCCCTTCCTCCGGAATCTCCGCTGTCACAGCAGCCGACAGCGCGGCTTCCGCTACAGGTTCTTCCACTTCCGGCAGGGCTGCGGCTGTAAGCAGTTCTTCTGTCTCCTGGTCCATTTCCTCCGGTTGTTCCTCTGCGGTCTCTTCCATCAGCAGATTCTGTTCTGTGGTCTGGTTCTTTCCCCACAGAAGATTACGGATGATCCGCACGGGAACTCCCTGTGCCTTCCAGTATACCATCAGGCTGGTGAAACCGTTGTCCTTGGTCACGATAAAGTAATTCGGATGTATATCTTCCTTCTGCTGCTCACAGATCAGATATCCCAGGTAAGTCGCCAGCTGGAAATCCAGTGCATTCTTGGTTCCCACCGCCACTTTGTGATAAATGATTTTCGCTTTTGTCTCGTTCAATTTCCGGTGCAGGTCAAAGGTCATGCTGTCCGCATTGTCACTGTAAAAAATACAGACAACATCCTCCTCTGCAAGCAGTTCCACACCCTCCATGCCGCGGCTTTTTACATTTTCAAAATCAATCAGATAATAGCTCATTTACATCCTCCCCATTTGTTGTATCGCTTTCTTCCGTCTTACCGGTCTCCTCAGGTGTCCCGGGCTCCTCCGGTGTTTCCCTCTGTTCCACGGTCTCTGCAGACTCTGTGGTTTCTGCCGGTCCGGTAACAGTTTCCTGTGCCTTCGGATCGCCTGCATTTGCCAGCGGCTCCTCTTCTGTCATGGATTCTGTCGTCCTCTGGCTGTCTGTTTCCGGGCTGATCTCCTCCGCGGCTTTTCTCTTCGCCGGGAGCTTTTCGCGGATCTTTTCTTTCCAGCCGGAAACTTTCTCGTTTCTCCGAGTCTTCCGCTCTCTTCGCTTCGCCGCCCGTTCCTGTCTGGCTTCTTCCTTCAGTTCCAGTTTTTCCTGTTTTCTTGCCTGTTTTGCCAGTGCCTTTTCTTCCAGTTCCACTTCCTTGACGGCAGCTTTTTCTATATCCCGGATATAGCGGTCCGCCTTTTTATGGTTCTTACGGTCCAGGCGGTACGGATCATACAGGAAGTACGATACCGCCCCAAGTACCAGAATCACCACACCGGCAATGGTCAACACCGGTACAATGAGACCATACTCCGTAAACTCCAGTTCATAGCAGACAAATACCATCAGCATCGCCGGAAATAGCAGCAGATACAGGATCTTCGTCATGACTTCCCATATAGTATGCTGCTTTTTCCCATTGGTCAGCAGGGTTCCCTCGATGGCGGTATAGAAAGCCATGAAAATGCACAGTTCCGATCCGAAACCATGAAGATACCCGCAGATTCCGGTTAAGATCAGAGACAGGAAAAACATACCGAACGCCGTGCCCTGATACCAGGCGTTGCGGTACTCCGTCATTCCCTGCAGCTTGTCCTCACTGATGCCATGCATCTGGTAGACGTCCTTGCGGATCAGACGTTCAAACTCTTCGTTATACCGCTGTTCTTCTCTGGTATTGCGCAGATGGTCTTCCACCGCCTTGCTCATCTGCTCGATATATTCCTGTTCCTTGCGGATCCGCCTGGTTCTGAGCTGTTCCAGTTCATTCTGGCGTCTCACTTCCTCTTCCAGTTTACGCACTTTTCCGATCCGAGGATTCTTCACCGTGATCTCCGGGTTCTCCGGGAGCACTATACTTTCTTTTCTTTCCTGATCTTCCATCGGGTCTCCTCTTTCCGTGTGTATTATCTATCAGACTTATTATAGATTTTCCCACACAGAAAAACAACCTTTAGTTTTTCCGGCAATTGTATATATTTTACAAATATAGTAATGATTCCTATTATTATTTTATAATTATATTCCATATTCAATTTTCAAAAAAAGAGGTATACTATATTCAGAAACAAAGAAGTGTTTCAGTCACTCTATAAATACTCTATAAATCAACAGAAAGGATGATGCATTATGTCAAAATTATATACGATCACTTTAAACGGAGTTACGGAAGAAACTTACCATCAGGCAACCGATTATATCCAGAAAAATGCCCTGCGTCTGAACTACAGACCTGTTGCTTCCACCATTGATGTGGAATTCCCCGATACGATCGATCCCAACAAAGTTCCGGAGCTTACCGAAGCTGTGATCCGTGAGGTACATCAGAGTCTGTAATCCTCCATTTCTTCCGGAACAATGCAAGGCCGTCGATGTTTCATAGCATCGACGGCCCTTTGTTATTCCAAACCTTATTGCCGCATTTCTTTCAGTTTCTGCATTCCAAGTACCAGTACCACTCCCACAATACATGCTATGATGTGAAATGTGGAAAACGTCATGGCCGGAATATAGGCTCCGAAAATCAAAAGTAATGTGGAGCCGGAGATTCCCGGCAAAAACATGGCAGAGATGGCAATCATCCCGATCAGAAATAATTTTATGCCAAGTCCCATGGAAAATTGTCCCAGATCCATGGATGTGGTTCCCACCTGACCGTTCAGCCATGAGATTCCCACCACAAGAGCCGCTCCCAGAATGCCGAACCAGATTCCCTTTGCGACCTGCTTCAGGCTTTCACTCTCCTCTTTTATGATCAGAGGAATGGATCCGGCAATGAATCCGATAAACAGGGAACTGACCACATAGATCTGACTTTCAAACAGGGCCGCCAATAGGATCACTGCCAGTCCCATACAGAATCCGTCGATCCCGTCCGTTATGATTTCCATTGTACAGCCAGATCATTGATAACGTCGGCAGTGCAAAATTCTGCGTCCGGAACTGTAATATGCGAAGAGTTTCAAGCCTTTACTGCTATAAACTCTTTCTTGATTTCCAGAAAAATCTTCATATCTTCTAAAATGTGATACAGCATGGAACGGTTCTCAAATTCCTGTCTGGTGGCGGGTAGTTCCTGCCTTTCATAATAGCCGTGCAGCTGCTCCAGTTCAGATAACAGGCCCTGGGTGTCATTCTTTTCTGTGAATTCAACCGCAGTTTTCCGAATAAACTCAGCCAGCTTTTTCCCCTGCTCCTGTGTTGCGGTCAGGCGGATAATATCTGCATAGATCCGCTTGAGAATATTACATTGTTTTGCCCGCATCTGCATATATTCATAATAATAGTCATCTTCTCCGATCAAATGATTGTTCATATAATGCAAAGCCTCTTTTTTCAAATCCGCCAGCATACCATCCAGTTCCTCAAAGCAGTTTCCCGTATAATCGGATTTGTTTTCCAGTTCTATATACAATGCCATTCTCTGCAAAATATGCACCATTTTATCATCTACCGACCTCTGATACCTTACCAGCTGTTCCCTTCCGTCGGGCATGAACAGATTGCACAGGACACCGATTCCCGCTCCTATCACCAGAATCAGCAATTCGTTTCCTATCATCCCTGCGCTGCAGCTTTGTGCCGAGATGTAATGCGTGCAAAGCACCGCAATAGGTGCAATGGCTTCTTTCATGTCTAATGCCATACAGCAGAATAAGTATGGAATCAGTACAATTCCAAATGCCCATACATGGAAGCCTGCCAACGGAAAAATCAATACCGATAAAGCGGTCATGATCAAAAAGATAATCATACGTTTCACCGCGATTTTCACCGTCTCCTTTTTCGTATCCTGTATGGTTAAAAGCGTTATGATCCCCGCCGCATATGCAAATTGAAGCTGCAACGCAACCGCAAGCAATACTGCCGCCACGGAACCGGTAACATATTTTATTAATTTTACAGTTTCTTCTTTTTTGATCTTCATGCTTCCGTCTTCCTCCCCGGTATTCCTTATATTATTTGTCATTTTACAAAAACGGAACCGATTTCTCGATTCCGTATCGTTACTGCCACTGTTTGCAATTTACATATACTCATATTCATGAAGAATGGACTTAACATCTTCATAAACTTCAATATAATCGTCAAAAATATTTCTCAGATCATTATGTATTCCGATAAGCCTCCTCTCCTCATTACAATGTGCTATAACAATCTTGCAAATACTGTTTGCAATTTTCCCGTTATATCCCATGGCAACAAGTTCGCGCTGCATAAAACTATTTAATTTGCTTCTCTCTTTACCGTCAAGCCCCTGTGCCATTCCGGCACTTCTCTTGCTGTTTACGGTCCGGGCAGTGCCTTGAGACTTTGATCCCGTCTGTGTTGTTTTCTTTTGCGCCGGAGTATTTCCCGGAAGTTTCTCCTTCCGTGAAATATTAGGATATCCTTCCTTTTTCCAAAAACTGACTATATTGTCATAATCCTTATCATTGCTGACAATCACATAGCCGCAACCCTTGCCATGCATCCCTAACAGACATCCCAGATAAGAGACCAGGTGCATATCTAAGGATTGTTTTCCGACAGGCACTAAATGAGAAGTAATGTCTTTATTCAGCCCTAAAATAGTCAATCTTATCTTTGTTGCATTCTCTGTAGAAAAAATATGTACATGGTCTGACTTGGCCATATTTTCAATATTGGCAATTCCGTCATCATGAACATTCTCAAAGTCTACCAGATAGTATGTTTCCATAATAAAAATCACATCCAATTCTATTGATACCTTCTGGGCTCATAAGCTCACGAATTCGTGCTATCGCACTCTACATCCTGCTTCGCAGGATATTCGTTCGCTAATGAGCCCAGAAAAACAAATGTCTGCTTTGCATCCACTTGTTTTTCCTTGAGGCTCATTATATCATAGATTGTTTGTTTCGAAAATTATTTTTCTTAAAATAAAAAAGGGTAAAAATCGGCATTTGCAACCATTTTTTACCCTAAATACTCTCTTATCTTCAAATATTGTTGCCAATCTTTCAAACCAATCATATAGTGAAACTTTATCCATAATCATTTCCAACTCTTTGGGATATATTTCTCCATATATACACTCATTACTAAGTATATAATCTATTTCTCTCTGATAAAACCTTCTTGCACCATCATCAAAATAATATCCCTGATATGGATCATTAGATAGCAGTATATTTTTATTAGCGGCAATCTGCTCATCTATAAATTGCTGATTTACTTTCATATCTCATCATAATTGCCACCTGATTCTTTTTCTAACGAAGTCCATACATCATCACTCATTTTGAAATATGTGTACCCCTCAGTTTCAGCAATAATATCATATTTTCCGGTACTTCCTAATACTACCGTATCACTATCAATATTGTTTCTTGCTTTTCCTAAATAATATTCTATTCTTTCAGAGTTTAAACCACCCTCCATGCCACTTGTATTACTTCCTCCCGGCAAAGCCTGCTGTGCCCAGCCCTGCACCGCTGCCACTCCCGTTCCTCCCGGCACGGTTAAGCCGGTCACATTTGGCAGCGGCGTGATCTTTGGTCTCTGGTAAGTGTACGGATTCCACAGTCCATAGGCCGCGAACTGCATACTTGCCATCTCTGTAAGCTCCCGGGCGCTGTCATACAGCCAGTTTCCTGTCGGCGCTCCCATTTCCTTCCCCGAGGTACAGAACATTGTCACTTCATTCACTTGGAACAGAAGATTCTGGCTCGTAAGCCCCGCTCATTTTTATTGCTCTGTATATCTCCGTTTCCTTCTCCCACGCAGTCCTATCCTGCTCTACGCCGTCCTTTAAATAAACATCTTCCACCCCAATCTCTCCATCCTCGTCACTGTCGTAGCATTGATAAGTAGGTCCTTCCACCATTGTTCCATCTTTTTCAAATCTTGTAAAATAGTAAGTCTCATTATATGGTGCCCCTCCCTCCCTATAATACAGAATGCCGGACATCGCTTCTACCGGCTCATCGTAAGCAGCCTTACCCTCCGCCTTTTTATTGATTCCAGTCAGACATCGTTCCCGGAAAATCCCATATACCTATCTTCTCTCCAATGAGTAGAATGCACCCTCCATCAGCAGCAGTATCTGTCCATCCGCAGATACGATCACTGTCGCTGGATTGTATCTGTCGCTTTCTCCGTCTTTAAAGCTGGCAAACAATTTTATATAGACAACTGGATATTCCACAAAAAAACTTTCCGACAGTGTCGTTGTATCACTGTAAATGGGATACTCGTCATTTATTCTTTCTGTGCTTAAAATGATAGAAAACGGGCTTTCATAGCCATTAACACGGATTGTGTATTCATCTTCATATTCTTCCACCGGTTGTACTTCAACGCTGATATCCGGCACAGGACTCTCCTCTGCCGCGCGGACCGCCTCGTGATATTCCCCGAAAAACGTTTCCCGTGCTTCCTCATCCGCATAAGTATCCGGCTCAAACTTGCGCAGATCATACGGGAGAACATAGCCCATATATGTATCCGTCATCCATGTTCCTTTTAGCGGAGCTATCATAGCATCTGTCTCTTCCAAACTCCACCGGTTGTTAATTCTTCCCGTATCCCTCAGCCTGTCTCTGCTAATCGAAATTTCTTTTCCATCCAAAACCCGGAATGTGATATTCTCATTTTCGGAGACATCTTTACGCTCTTCCTCTGTACTTGAAATCTCTATCTTACTTTCATACTCGCTATGCCATATTCCTTGACCTTCCTGTCCTTCGGCAGAGCATGCGCTAGTCTGAATAGCGAACAATATGATGATGCTGATAAAAATAAATTTTTTTCTCCCCATGACAGCTCTCCTTCCATAATCTAAAATCATGGCATATTCTTCTTCCCTTCTTCGCTCACTGTACCATCTGGATTATAATTTATTTTTACCTCTGGATACAGGTACATATCAAATCCATATGCCATCGTCTTTCCACCATTATATGCTCTCGGAACAAATCCTGCATGCTTTTCTTCCATTTTCCCTAATGCATCTATGAAAAATGAGTAAAAAAAAGGGCAAAAACCGGTCATTTTTCACTCCAATTTTTGCCCTCAATCCACAGTATCTTGTGGTTTACTCCGTGTATTTCCTTTATTCCCCATATTTCCGCAGCAAACACACCGTCTCCACATTTGGTAATAGAGTAATTTAGATGCATAAATTAAAGAAGCCATATGTCTCTCCCCTCTCAAAAATGACTCATGCTGTTGCATGTAAAAGTTGGAGTAGACCTGCCTTGTTGTTCTTGCCCATTTCTCTTAATTTTCCAGACTGTTCTCGTTCAGCAGGAAGTCATAGACACTCATAATCAGCACGCCAGACTCATTATAATAAGGTGCAGGTGTATCTTTGGTAATAATAATTCGTTTGAAGAAATCTCCCGTCAACATTAAAGATCTCTGCTCCTGCTCCATTTTAGCCTGATCAGAAATCGCATAAGCAGACTGGATATAATAGCGCTTAGAACCCTGGTTGCAGACAAAATCAATTTCCAGCTGTTTGCGGATGCTGTTTCCTTTATCATTGGTGTCGTACTGCACGATAACACCCACATCCACATTAAAGCCCCTCATTTTCAGCTCATTAAAAATGATATTCTCCATGCTATGAGTTTCTTCAATCTGCCGGAAATTCAACCTGGCATTGCGAAGTCCCATATCTGTAAAATAATACTTTACCGGTGTATCAATGTATCTCTTTCCCTTCACATCATATCGAATTGCGCTGTCAATCAGGAAGGAATCGCAGAGATAATCAATATACCTCTTGATTGTCGAATTGCTGATCTTCTTTTTCTTAACCGTTTGAAATGTCGCTGACAGTTTTTCCGGATTGGTCAAAGAACCGATCACCGAGGACAGAATATTCAATAGCTCCTCCAATTCTGCCTTGTTGCGAATATTATGCCTGCCAACGATATCCGAAATATAGGTTTCCTCAAAGAGAGATTTCAAAAACGCAATTTTCTGATCCGGTGTGGTAAACGTGGTCACCAGTGGAATACCGCCATAGAGCATATACTCATTCCATCCGTCCTGCTTTGTACCCTGATAGACCGACATGAATTCAGCAAAGCTTAAGGGATACATATGCACCTCATCGCCGCGGCCTCTGAACTCAGTAATAACATCCTTGGAAAGGAAGCGGGCATTACTTCCGGTTACATATATATCCACATTTTTCATACGTATCAGGCTGTTGAGGATAGATTCAAACTCTCCAAGCAGCTGTACCTCATCAAGCAGTACATAATACATAGTGTCATCTTTAATCTGCTCTTTCAGATATGGATACAGCACATCTGGATCACGATATTTCTTGTTTTCAAAAGCATCAAAAGCGATCTCAATGATGTGATCTTCACCTACTCCTTCTGACAGCAAATGTTCCTTAAAAAGCGTAAAGAGAAGATACGACTTGCCGCACCTTCGCATACCAGTTATGACTTTAATAAGACCGTTATGCTCCTTGCTGATGAGCGTATTCAGGTAGCAATCTCTTTTAATTTTCATGTATAGCACCTCCTATTGAAGATTTTTGCGGTTACCCGCAGAAATCTTCAATAGCATTATACCCCGTTCAGAGCTAGCTTACAACCACCATATAAAAGTTTTTTGCCGTTTACTGTAAAAATCTTTCATAGCCACACATGTCAAAATTCGGATAAAGCTCCAACTTCCTAAATTTCTCATACCACTTATTTCGTAAACGCTCCATAGTAAGTACCTTGACAATCTTAAGCCACTTTCGTGGCCTGTTGTAAATTTTATTTTCGAATGT
>CAKSAN010000015.1 GCA_934436435.1 uncultured Acetatifactor sp.
TATTTGAATACGTTTTTATCTCTGTAAAACCTGCTTCTTTCAAAGCAGCAATGAGTTGATCAGAGGTGTAAATCTTCATACCATCAATCAACTTTGTCCATTTTTCATCTGCGGCATTCGTTCCGTCAGATTCGTTACAAATCAGGAATGTCCCTCCGTTTTTCAGAACTCGATTTACCTCAAAAAAACATTTTTCCAATCCCGGCCAGAAGTAAACTGTCTCAAAAGCAGAAACATAATCAAAAACCGCATCAGGAAAAGGGATAGCAGATACATCACCTTGAACCACGCAACATTTCCCTTGTTTAATGGCGGCGGCGTTCAGCTTTTGAGATTCTGCCACACTGACCTCCGAATAATCCATTCCTGTCACATGACCATTTCCGCATTTGCCCAACCAGGCTACAATATTTGCACCGCCTCCGCAACCAACATCCAGTACCGCAGCGTCCGGATTCACTGTGATATTTGAGAATCCCCATTGTGATAACTTGGCGTGACCGATGTTCATCATCTTCGTCATCAATTTTCCGCCGAAGCCTTGTGGCTGACGAGTATTTTCAAAGAAGTTCATTGCATATTCCTCCTCTTTAAATTTCGATTTACCAAGCTAAGCCGAGTATACCATATTCGCTAATGAAAGAATACCCCTATATGGAAAAACTTGGCTGTTTTGCAGCGTACGTGCGTACAGGAGTTGGTACGCACGTACGCTGCGATTTCCCCAAAATGCACCTATACAGCCGTTCCCCCTCGGAGAGCCCGCTACACTTTGCAGACCGCAGGGCTGAAAGTGTCATAGTGGGTTATTACACTTCTGCAGAAGTGCCTTTTCCTCGCCGCAGACAGCCGGGTGCACCTTTGTGGAGCCTTCTGTGTGGTGAATCCACATCGCCAACAGGCGAGAAGTAGCACCCTTGGCACACGACTTTGGTACAAAGTCTAGTGTGTTACACCTTGATAGAGGTGTATAGGCTCCCGATATACAAAAAGCCCCATGCCAACACCTTTGCGGTGCGGACATGGGACTTGATACTTCCTCGGCCCAGCCGGGTACTCGTAACCAATCCTGACAGGCAGTTGTCGTGTTATTTCTCAAAAACTGTTTTACCAACACCCAACTATAACAGGCCGGGGGTTTTGCGTGATTCGTACAATTCTTATGCCAGAGGGAACTTGAAGTATCTCTTGGCATTGTTGTAGGAGATGTCGGTTACGATCTCGGACAGGGTATCGTAATCTGCGGGGAACTCGCCGCTCTCTACCCAGTTACCGATCAGGTTGCACAGGATACGACGGAAGTACTCATGTCTGGTGTAGGACAGGAAGCTTCTGGAGTCGGTCAGCATTCCAACGAATCCGGACAGGTTGCCCAGGTTAGCCAGAGAGATCATCTGATCCTGCATGCCGGTCTTGTGATCGTTGAACCACCATGCGCTGCCCTGCTGGATCTTGGCAACAGCAGTGGAATCCTGGAAGCATCCGAGGATGGTACCGATGGCCTGATTGTCGTTGGGGTTCAGACTGTAGATGACCGTTCTGGGCAGCTCATCGGTTACGATCAGAGCATTCAGGAAGTCAGCCATCTGTGCGGAAGGAGCGTAGTTGTTGATGCAGTCATAACCGGTATCGGGACCCAGCTTCTCGAACATCAGTGTATTGTTGTCACGCTTACAACCATAGTGCAGCTGCATAGCCCAGTCAAGTTTGTGATATTCCTTACCAACGAACAGCATGAATGCGGTCTTGAACTTCAGTTCCTCGTCCTTGGTCAGAACCATCCTGTTCAGTCTCTTTAAGAAGATCTCTTCCAGCTCATCGTCGGAAGCGGGATAGTACATTACATACTCTAAAGCGTGGTCAGATACATTACAGCCCATGGATGCGAAGAATGCCATACGGTTCTTCAGAGCTTCCTTCAGTGCTGCGAAGGAGTTGATCTCGGTCATGCCTGCTGCGGCAGCCAGCTTCTCCAGATAATCCAGATAATCGGGCTTCTCGATGTTCATGGCCTTGTCGGGTCTCCATGCGGGCAGAACCTTTACATCAAAGCTGTCATCAGCAGCCAGCTTCTTGTGCCACTCCAGAGAATCGATGGGATCATCGGTGGTGCAGATCAGGGTAACGTTGCTCTGCTTGATCAGATTACGAACGCTCATGGAAGGCTGATGCAGTTTTTCGTTGCACAGGTTCCATACTTCGTCGGCGGTATTCTTGTTCAGAACGCCGTTGTAACCGAAGTATCTCTGTAATTCCAGATGGCTCCAGTGGAACAGGGGGTTGCCGATAGCCTTGCCCAGACACTCTGCCCATTTGCAGAACTTTTCATAATCGGAAGCGTCGCCGGTGATATATTTCTCATCCACACCGCAGGAACGCATGAAACGCCACTTGTAGTGGTCACCGCCCAGCCATACCTGAGTGATGTTGTCGAACTGACGGTCTTCAGCAATCTCTCTGGGATTGATATGGCAATGGTAATCCAGAATCGGTGTTTTTTCTGCGTAGTCGTGGAACAGCTTTTTGGCTGTCTCTGTCTCTAACAGAAAGTCCTTGTCCATAAATGCTTTCATTTTAAAAATCCTCCATATTCATATGAGTCAGATCCGTTTTCCGGATCCGGCGACTATAGTGATAAATATACTAAAGGGTAATTTGCAGCTCCCCTTGTGCTGTCATAGATGATAGCATAGCGTGAAAAATAAATATGCGCCTGCATACTATTTTGTCGTGCCACGTTTTACCAGTTCTCCTGAGAATACGGTCTTCTTCGGCATCTCGCTTCCGCCTAAGACACCCATCAGCGTCGTGATCAGATGCTGGCAGAGAGTTTCCAGTTTGTTGTCGATGCTGGTCAGTTCCGGATCGCAGCAGTTCACCAGCATGGAATTATTGTATCCGATGATGGACAGATCTTCCGGAATCCGCAGTTTCGCCTCGCGGCCGTATTTCAGGGCACCCAGTGCCAGAGAATCGTCTGCGGCAATGATGCCGTGGAAGGTGATTCCTTTTGCGTGCAGCTTGAGCAGCTGATCGGCCATGGCGGGAATATCCTCATGGGAGCCCTGGTAGAGCTGTAAGAAGCTTCCGTTGGTCAGAAGACCTTTTTCCTCCATGGCGGCACGGTAACCGGCCAGTTTTTTCTTACCGCTGTAGGAAGTGGAATTATAGAAGTACAGGATATCTTCCACACCGGAGCGGATCATTTCCATGGTAGCATCATACATGGAAGTGAAATCATCCGATACGATGCTGTAGACATTCGGAGCATCCATGGCTGCATTTAACAGCATCACAGGAACCTGTAATGCAGCATCCAGAATGTATTTGTTGTCCTCGTCCTTCTCATAGATGAAGTTGGAACCTACCAATACAATGCCGTCTACCTTTTTGGTAATCAGAAGGTTCATGGAGCTGGCCTTGGTATCCAGGTCGTAACCGGTACAGCACAGGATGCTGTCATAACCGTTGGCACGAAGCTTCTGTTCAATATAGTAGATCGCTTTGGCGAGGTACGGATCCGAACTGTCGGCACACATGATACCGATGGTCTTCATAGTGTTGAGTCCCAGTCCCCTGGCAAACGCGTTGGGGGTGTACTCGTACTGGTTGATCACATCCAGTACTTTTTTCTTGGTTTTCTCGCTTACATTGTTGCTTCCGTTGAGTACACGGGAAACAGTAGCAATAGAGACACCTGCCTTTTCAGAAATATCATAAATTGTCATCTGTGGCTTCCTCTCTGCTTCTATGTAACAGTATGCAATAAGCTATGTAAGAAAAATGTAAGTAGTTACATAAAAAGCTATATCTGAATTATAACGAAAGACTTGATTTTTTTCAAGATACTTTTTCAACTTCTCTTATGCCAAAAAATTATCAATGTAAAATATTGCTGATAAAACCGGTGGTTTCACGAAAATAAAACTTTCTTTTTTTGGTGATTGACGAAACCATTTTTTTGAAGTAAAATGAATTATGAAAGTACTTACATAAACTTCCTACAATTCAGATCCAAAAGACAATGCCCCGGACGGTGTAACAGATTCGTCCGCAAGGCGTGCCGGGGAATGTAAGTACAGGTAATAGAGCGCCGTAAGACGGTGCAGACTTAGGATGTGCTAAGCGCAGAATGGAGGACAAAATGGATATCTTAAACAAGGCAAAGACCGGTAAAAAGGAAAGACCTATCAAGGTGGTACAGTTTGGCGAGGGTAATTTCTTACGTGGATTCGTAGATTACATGATTGACATCGCCAACGAGCAGGGCAAGTTCGACGGAGACATCGTTCTGATCAAACCCATCGAGTTCGGCAACATGGATATGTTCCACAAGCAGGACTGCCAGTACACGGTATCCCTTCGCGGTAATGTAAACGGTGAAGCCAAGATCATCAATAGAATCGTAACCAGCGTTGCAGACGCTGTAGACACTTACAATGAGTATGACAAGTACATGGGACTTGCAGAAATCGATACTTTGCGTTTCGTTGTATCCAACACCACCGAGGCAGGTATCGTATATGACGACACCGATAAGTTTGAGATGAAGCCCCCCAAGACTTTCCCCGGCAAGCTGACAAAATTCTTATATCACAGATTTGAGACTTTCAAGGGCGATATGAGCAAGGGTCTGGTAATGCTTCCCGTAGAGTTGATCGATGACAACGGTATTATGTTAAAGAAGTGCGTAATGCAGCTGATCGAGCTGTGGGGCCTGGGCGACGAGTTCAAGAAATGGGTAGATGAGGCATGCGTATTCACTTCTACTCTGGTTGACCGTATCATTACCGGTTATCCCCGTGCTACCGAGAAGGAAGAGTGGGAGAAGCTGGGTTACGAAGACCACATTATGGTAACCGGTGAGCCGTTCGCTCTGTGGGTTATCGAATCCGCTAAGGACATCAGCAAGGAGTTCCCTCTTCCCGATGCAGGACTTCCTGTGATCTTTACCGACAACCAGAAGCCTTACAAGCAGAGAAAGGTTCGTATCCTGAACGGTGCGCATACCTCTTTCGTACTGGCTTCTTATCTGTGCGGCAACGACATCGTAAGACAGTCCATGCAGGATGACGATATCCGTAACTTCATGTTGAAGACCATTTATGATGAAGTAATTCCTACCCTGTCTCTTCCCGAGGAAGAACTGAAGCAGTTCGCAGGCGAAGTTGTGAACCGTTTCAACAACCCTTATGTAGACCATGCACTGTTAGCAATCTCCTTAAACTCCGTATCCAAGTGGAGAGCAAGATGTATGCCCAGCCTGTTAGGCTATGTGGAGAAGACCGGTAAGCTTCCCGCTCATCTGACCTTCTCCATCGCAGCGCTGATGGCATTCTATACCGGTACCGAGATCCGCGATAAGGCTCTGATCGGTCACAGAAATGGTCAGGAATACAACATCATGGATGACAAGGCAGTTCTGGAGTTCTTCGCAGCAAATTGTGAGAAGGACACCAAGACTTTCGTAACTTCCTTCCTTGGTAATGAAGACTTCTTCGGACAGGATCTGAACAAGGTTCCCGGACTTACCGATGCAGTCGCAGCATACCTGGATGATATTAAGGCAAATGGCATGAGGGCAGCATTATGCAAGATTTCTTAAAGATTAATGACAATGATAATGTAGTCGTAGCATTAAATACGATTCCTGCCGGTGAGAAGATCACAGTCTCTGTAGGTGACGGTCAGAAGACCGTTACCGCCAGAGAGGAGATCCCCGCAGGACATAAGATGGCGATTTTTGACATTCCCGAAGGCGGCGAGGTCATCAAATACGGTTACCGCATCGGTAATGCCAAGGAGAACATTGCAGAGGGCAGTTGGATCCATACCCACAACGTAAAGACTGCTCTGGGCGATCTGCTGGAGTATACCTACAACCCCACTCCCGTAGAGGAGAAGAAGACGGAAGATGTTACTTTCATGGGATTCA
This sequence comes from uncultured Acetatifactor sp., assembly GCA_934436435.1. GTDB lineage: Bacteria > Bacillota > Clostridia > Lachnospirales > Lachnospiraceae > Acetatifactor. Next base: position 5,936 of record CAKSAN010000015.1, read on the forward strand.
ACCGTCCGGACGGCAAAGTAGGCGTTCGTAACGAGATCTGGGTCATCCCCACCGTTGGCTGTGTCAACAACGTGGCAACCGCCATTGCAAAGCAGGCCAATGCTTTTGTAAAGGGTACCGTGGAAGAAGTTATCGCATTCCCTCATCCTTATGGTTGTTCCCAGATGGGTGACGATCAGGAGCATACCCGTAAGATTCTGGCAGACCTGATCAACCATCCCAATGCAGGCGGCGTTCTGGTACTGGGACTGGGCTGTGAGAACAGCAACATTGATGTATTGAAGCCTTACATCGGCGATTACGATGAGAACCGCGTGAAATTCCTGGTATGTCAGGAGCACGAGGACGAGATCGCAGACTCCGTAGAGATTATCAAGGGTCTGATCGATTACGCTTCCAAATTCGAGAGAGAGCCCATCAGCGTAAGCAAGCTGGTGATCGGTATGAAGTGCGGCGGCAGTGACGGACTGTCCGGTATTACCGCAAATCCTCTGGTTGGACGTTTCTCCGATCTGCTGATCTCCAAGGGTGGTACCACCATCCTGACCGAAGTTCCCGAGATGTTCGGTGCAGAGACGATTCTGATGAACCGTTGTGCCAACGAGGAACTGTTCCACCAGACCGTAGATCTGATCAATGACTTCAAGAATTACTTCAAGAGTCACAATCAGACCATTTACGAGAATCCTTCCCCGGGTAACAAAAAGGGTGGTATCTCCACTCTGGAGGACAAGTCCTTAGGATGTACCCAGAAGTCCGGAAGTGCTCTGGTCAAGGGCGTATTGCAGTATGGCGATACCGTGAAGACTCCGGGACTGAACCTTCTGTCCGCGCCGGGCAACGATCTGGTAGCAGCTACCGCACTGGCCGCCGCAGGAGCACATATCGTACTGTTTACCACAGGACGCGGAACTCCTTTCGCATCTCCGGTTCCTACCATGAAGATCGCTACCAACTCCCGTCTGGCAGGCAAGAAGTCCAACTGGATCGATTTCAATGCCGGTGTGCTGGTAGAGGATAAGACCATGGAAGAGGAGACCAAGGCATTGTTTGATCTGGTAGTGGAAACCGCTTCCGGCAGGCAGGTATGCAGCGAAGCAGCAGGCTTCCATGATATGGCTATTTTCAAGCAGGGTGTAACTCTGTAAAAGATCATACACAAAACGGCGTTCTTTTGTTACAGCAAACGTGCAGGAGAACGCCTTTGTTATATAGGAGGAACTATGACAATTCAGGAAATCAAGGCACTTCCCCGCACGGAGGAAGGCATCTTCGACCTGACGGCCGTGCAGCAGAGCGCAGGCCTGCGCAATATTTATCAGGCTGCGGATCTGGTGTATCCCGTCTATGCGGCCTACGAGACCACAGAGAATAAAAAAGAGGGCTATCCGGATATCATGGCACAGATGCGTGTGCTGAAAAGACATGCGGAAAGCGAATTTACCGCGGAGAACGGAGCGGATTATACCGCGGCCATGCTCCATACCGTTGAGCAGATCAGCCCGGAGATCTACGAGAATTACAGAGAGCTTCTGGATGATTTCCGCAGCGCGGTAAAACGTATGCTGGAACAGTACTATGATGCAAAAGAAAATAAGTTTGCCATGGATGATACATCAAAAAAGGTATTCTGTGATGCCGTGCAGAAGGCATGTGCGGAGTATTTACTGTTAGCGGAAAAATATCAGGAGTGCCTGAGGTAGAAACGAGAGGAAACAACGCATGGAAATCAGACATATTATGCATACTGCCCGCAGTGCGACCATAGAGATCGCGGACGGCGGCAGATATTTTACAAAAGAGCCCGTGGAACTGCGGGTAAACGGTGAGACGGCACTGACCACAGAGAAGACCATCACTTCCCTGTTTGATCTGAAGCCGGATCAGAAATATGTGGTGGAAGCTTATGTGAACGGAGAGAAGCAGGGCGAGGTATCCTTCAGGACGGATTATGAGTACGTGACTCTGGATGTGACCAGATTCGGCGCAAAGGGTGACGGCGAGCATGATGATACTCATTTTATCCAGGCAGCCATCATGGCATGTCCGGTGAACAGCAGAGTGTATTTTCCCGCGGGAACCTACCGCATCACCAGCCTGTTTTTAAAGAGCCATATCCGGATCGAACTGGCAGAGGGCGCGGAGCTGAAGGCATTTACCGACAGAGAGAAGTTCCCCACATTCCCCGGCATGTTACAAAGCTTCGATGAGACCGACGAGTATAATCTCGGTACCTGGGAGGGCAATCCTTTACCCATGTTCTCCGGCATCATCTGCGGCATCGGCGCGGAGGATGTGGTGATCTACGGACAGGGCAAGATCAACGGCAACGCTTCCAAAGAAAACTGGTGGAAGGATCCCAAGGTCATGAATATCGCCTTCCGTCCCAGACTGTTTTTCATCAGCGGATGCAAAAATGTGACTTTGCAGGGCGTGACCTTCTGCAATTCTCCTTCTTGGACCCTGCATCCCTATTTCAGCAACGATCTGAAATTTATCGGTGTGACCGTGCAGAATCCCAGTGATTCCCCCAACACCGACGGACTGGATCCGGAATCCTGTAAAAACGTGGAGATTCTGGGTGTGCGTTTCTCTCTGGGAGATGACTGCATCGCAGTCAAGAGCGGCAAGATCTATATGGGCAAAAAACACAAGACCCCTTCCGAGAATATCCACATCCGTCAGTGCCTCATGGAGAACGGCCACGGTGCCGTAACGCTGGGCAGCGAGATGGCAGGAGGCGTGGTAAATCTGACGGTGGAAGATTGTATTTTCCGTCACACGGACAGAGGCCTGCGTATCAAGACCCGCCGCGGCAGAGGAAAGGATGCGATCCTCAGCAACATTATTTTCCGGAATCTGACGCTGGATCATGTGATGACACCGCTGGTGGTCAACTGCTTCTATTTCTGTGATCCCGACGGCAAGACCACTTACGTCCAGTCCAGAGATGTCTACCCTGTGGATGACAGAACACCGCAGGTGAAGAAGATGGTATTTGAAAATATGGAATGCACGAACTGCCATGTGGCAGCGGCTTTCTTCGACGGACTTCCCGAACAGAAGATCGAAGAAATCTACATGAAGGATATTTCCATCAGCTATGCTGAGAACGCGAAGTGCGATGTCCCCGCCATGTCCGAGGGTGTGGAGAAGAGCAGCAAGCGTGGCCTGTTTGCCAGAAATGTTGCCAAGCTGACGCTGGACAATGTGAAGATCGAAGGACAGACCGGAGAGGCTTATGAGCTGGAAGGTGTGGACGAACTGATTAAGCGCTAGGACCATGCAGCCCTGCCCGGACTGTGGGGATGACGGCGAATCACAGAAAGCATACGGACGTGCCGGGATGGAGCCGGTGCGGATACGGCAGAATAGTAGAGACTGTGACTACGGAATGGAGAAAATATGCAATTAGGAATAAGATTACATGACACGAAAAAGCTTCCTTTTGAGGAGCGCATTGCCAATGTGCATGAGCTTGGCTTTACCTGCGGACATCTGGCTCCGGGGAAAGTGATCGGCGAGTTCCCCACCACGGACGAAGCACTGACCCCGGGACTTGCCATGTACATGAAAAATGTATTTGCGAAAAATCAGGTGGATGTTGCGGTACTGGGATGTTACTTAAATCTGGCGAACCCCAATCCGGAACAGCTTGCAAAGATCACCCACCGTTATATGGCACATATCCGTTTTGCCTCCTGGCTGGGCTGTGGTGTCGTGGGAACCGAGACCGGTGCTCCCAACGAGACCTATACCGCGGTACCCGAATGCCACGGAGAAGAGGCATTACAGACCTTTATCACCAACTTACGTCCGGTAGTAAAATACGCTGAGCAGATGGGTGTTGTCATGGCCATCGAGCCGGTATGGAAGCATATCGTATATAACCCCGCCAGAGCCAGAAGAGTGCTGGATGAGATCAATTCTCCCAACCTTCAGATCATTCTGGATCCGGTGAATCTGCTGGATTACTGCAATTATAAGGATCAGGTGGCTATTGTGGACGAAGCCATTGATCTGCTGGGTGAGGATGTGGCTATGGTACATCTGAAAGACTTTATTCCCGAGGACGGGAAACTGAAGTCCGTAGGCTGCGGTCTGGGACAGATGGATTACACCTCCATCCTTAAGTTCATGAAAGAGCGCAAACCCTACATCCATGCTACCCTCGAAGATACCACGCCTGAGAACAACCTCCAGGTGAAAAATTTTATTCAGGGACTCTATGACAATCTCTAAAGATGTGATATACTCTTACGAGAGTATTCCCAGTATACTAGTAGGAACAATAAAAATAAGCTAAAGCATGGGAACCTTTAAGTTCCCATGTTTTTTTATACTTGGAATTTTCACGATCCGGTTCCCTGACCGTGCGGTGTTTGCTGTGCTGGATGAAAGGGGGACAGCACAGCTGCGTGCAATATAGTTAAATATAGTTATAAGAAAAGGAATCTACATCTATGTTAAACGAATTTTCCAGAACCGAATTACTCCTCGGCAAAGATGCCATGCAGCGTCTTTACCACGCCCGTGTCGCCGTCTTCGGGATCGGCGGAGTCGGCGGCTATGTCGTCGAAGCCCTTGCCCGCAGCGGAGTCGGCGCCTTTGATCTCATTGACGATGACAAGGTCTGTCTGACGAATATCAACCGCCAGATCATCGCTACCCGTCAGACGATCGGCAAATACAAAGTAGATGTCATGGAGGAGCGGATTCATCTGATCAATCCTGAGGCACAGGTGGTAGGACATAAATGCTTCTATCTCCCGGAGACCGCGGATCAGTTTGATTTTACCCGATATGATTATGTGGTGGATGCGGTGGATACCGTGACCGCCAAGCTGGAGATTATCATGCAGGCAAAGGAGGCCGGAGTCCCTGTCATCAGCTGTATGGGTGCCGGCAATAAGCTTGACCCCACACAGTTCCGTGTGGCGGACATCTATAAGACTACCATGTGCCCGCTGGCAAAGGTCATGCGCAGAGAGCTGAAAAAACGCGGTGTGAAAAAACTGAAGGTTGTCTACTCTACCGAAGCTTCCCTGAAGCCTCTCGAAACTATGGAAACCAGCTGCCGGACGGGCTGCGTCTGTCCTCCAGGCACCGTCCATAAATGCACCGACCGGAGAGCAATTCCGGGCAGTATTTCCTTTGTCCCTTCCGTGGCGGGGCTGATCATCGGTGGAGAGGTGATCAAAGACCTCATTCAGGAGGGAAAAGCACAAAAAGAATAGCTTTTTCAACCGGAGTGCGTTATAATCTTTTTATCTATTAAGCTATCAGGGGCTGTTCCCGGCAGTCCATTTTAGAAAGAATATACAAAGGAGGTTATTTTATCTATGGCAGAAGCGGTAAAACAGGAACAGACAGAAGGGGAAACTGTCTCACTGGACAACATGAAAGATCTCAAGGGGAAAAAGGGAGCAAATCTGATCGTCAAGATGCTCGCGATGGTACTGATGCCGATGCTGGTCATCATATTTTTTGCGATGCTGGCATTGAAGGCAGTCGGCAACAACACCGCGGAAACGCTTGTGAAGGAAGAGCTGGCTGCTACGGAATATGCGATGCAGCTGAATCTGGACAGCGCTTCTGGGGAGGGCTTCCGTTATGAGAACGGCAGTCTCTGCAAAGGCGAGATCAATTTTACAGAGAATCAGAGCTTTTTCCAGAATTTCACGAGCAATACCAACGTAGATGTGGTACTGTTCTGGGACAAGGAAGCGGCAGCAGCAAGCTTTGACTATTCCGGCATCGTACTGAGTGATTCTGTGGCATCCAAAGTACTGGCAGGATCGGAATATTTTGACACTTCCCTGAAGCTGGGGGATACCAGATATTATGCATATCTGACACCGATTACCGGAACCGACGGCAAGACAGCGGGGGCTCTGGCAGTGGCGATCCCGGTGGAGCACGTGAAAGAACTGTATTCCGGCATTGTGAGATCCAATACGATCTTTATGTATGTGCTGGCACTGATCTTCTGTATCAGTACGATTTTAGTCGTAGGTCTGATTTCCAGAGCACTGCTTGGTGTGGTCAGCAATCTGGATCAGGTGGCTGAAGGCAGGCTGAATTTTGATATCTCCACGAAGCTGGTAAACAGAACCGATGAAGTCGGCAAAATTGCCAGAGCGGTGCATTCCGTTGTGGTAGGCTTCTCCCGGATCATTACCAATATCCACAGTTCCATGCAAGAGATGGATGAATTCACCGGAACTTTTTCGAGCAATTTTGACAGTATCGGACAGTCTATTTCCGCAGTCAATACCGCGGTCAACGAGATTGCGCAGGGCGCTACCACTCAGGCGGCGGATACCCAGAAAGTCAGCGAAAGCATGAACGATATGAGTAATGCGCTGAACCGTACCGCAGACAGCGTCAATGCATTGAGCAGCAGTGCTGCCAACATGAAGGACAGCAATGCTACCGTAGACAACACTCTGAAGGAACTGTTGGAGATCAGTTCCCATACGCAGGAGTCTGTGGATCAGGTACAGAAGCAGACCAATATTACCAACGAGTCTGCACAGGCCATTCAGGCAGCTACGGATATTATTGCAGGTATTGCCAACCAGACAAATCTGTTGTCTTTAAATGCCAGCATTGAGGCAGCCAGAGCCGGTGAGATGGGCAGGGGCTTTGCAGTCGTAGCCGAAGAGATCCGAGGTCTGGCAGACCAGTCCAGGGAATCTGCGGACAAGATCCGCGGCATCGTAGAGAACCTGATCAGTAACTCCAACCAGAGCGTAGAGATCATGAACGGTGTGGTAGACGAGATTCATCAGCAGAACGAGAAGCTGAGTACCACGCTGAATGTCTTCGGTACTTTGAACCAGGAGGTTCAGAAGGTTGTAGGCGAGATCAATGTGATCTCCGGAGAACTGGATCACATTGAAAGCTACAAGACCGATGTGGTAGAGAAGATCGACGGACTGACCGAGATTTCCCAGAACAATGCAGCAAGTACCGAAGAGACTGCAGCCACCATGGATCAGCTGGCTGAGATCGTGGAGGATTGTCGACAGGCTACCGCACAGCTGAACGTGATCGCTAACGAACTGAATGCCAATGCGAAGAAGTTCCAACTCTAGTCTGACGAGTAAATAGAGAATAGCAAGGGGGCACTGTTACAGAAAAACTGTAGCAGTGCCCTTTCTGGAAAGGAGAAAGCCTGTGGAAGATACAGCGATATTGGAACTGTACTGGGAGAGAAATGAACAGGCCATTGCGGAAACACAGAAGAGTTACGGGAAATATTGTTACAGCATCGCCTGGAATATCCTGCATGACAGGGAGGATACGGAGGAGTGCCTGAATGATACCTGGATGCGGGCCTGGAATGCCATCCCACCGAAAAAACCGAATCGTCTGGAGTTGTTTCTGGGAACAATTACCCGCAATTTATCGTTTGATAGATGGAAGGCAAAAAATGCGCAGAAGCGGGGAAACGGTATCATGGATACAACGCTGGATGAACTGGCGGAGTGTATTCCCGCAGAGCATAATACCGAGGAGGCCGTGGAGGCCGCGGAACTGGAGCGGAGCATCAATGCTTTTCTGCATACCCTGCCGGAGCAGGAGTGTAACGTATTCCTGCGCAGGTACTGGTTCGTGGAGGAATATGCGGAGATTGCAAAACGCTACGGAATCAACCTGAATACCGTGAAAACTTCCCTGTTCCGCACGAGGAAAAAGCTGCAAAAATATTTGGAGCAGCAGGGAATCGTTCTGTAGACAGAGAAGGAAAAGGCGTAGGAAGCAACGGACGAAAGCGGTGATAAAGGATATGAGTGAGAGAAATAAGACGGAAAACAGCAGGAACAAGAACTCCAAAGAAGAAAAACTGTTCCGGGCGATGTCGGGAGTGGATGAAGATCTGCTGCTTCGCAGTGAACAGAGCGGAAGTGGGAATACAGGAAAAGTGCATAAATTCCCCACACGCTATGTGAGCCGTATTGTGGCAGCCTGCCTGTGTTTTGTGGTGGCAGGAGTATTGTATGTGGCGATGAGCAGTACGAAAATGGCAGACAGTACCGGTAGTGCAGCTATGGCGACACCGCAGCTGGCATACAGTATTACTGCGGATACAGCGATACCGGAAGGAAACGAGGCAGCGGCGGAATTGCCGGAAGGCGCCATGGCGGAAGCAGCATCGGAGCTGCCGGAGAGTGCCCTGGAGGAGGCCAAGCTGGAAAGCGCCATGTCGGAAGCTGCGGATAATGAGATGCCGGTAACGCAGCAGGACAGCGGGGCGCAGGAGAAACAGGACAGTCAGATGAGTGCGGAGGATGTGGTATCCGGTGGCACCGGCGAAATGTCGGGGACTGACACGACGGCTGCAACACAAGAGGAAAAAGTCATGAAAAAGCAGGACAGACACCTGCCCGGCAAAATGACGAGGAAAGGATTATAAAGTAATGAGCACGATAGAGAAACATGACATGACCCGGGGAAAGATACTGTTACCACTGGTATCTTTCACGATTCCACTGGTACTGGGCAATCTGTTTCAGCTGACCTACAATGCAGCGGACTCCGTCATTGTGGGAAAATATGTGGGAGAGCAGGCACTGGCGGCAGTAGGTACTTCCACTCCCATTATGAATATTGCGATCCTGCTGATCAGCGGGATGTGCATGGGAGCCAGTGTGCTGATGAGCTCCCAGTACGGGGCGAAAGATTATGATACCCTGTCAAGGCAGATCAGCACCACCATGCTGGCGGGCTGTGGATTCTCAGTGGTATTCTCACTGGTTATGCTGTTGCTGGCCACGCCGGTTCTTAGGCTGATCCGGGTGCCTGAGGCGGCAATCCCGGAGGCTGCGGCGTATCTTCGAATCATTTTCATGGGCCTGATCTTTACGTTTATGTATAATTTCCTGGCCAACACCATGCGGGCGCTGGGAGACAGCAAGACACCGTTATATTTTCTGGTGATCAGTGCCCTTTTAAATGTTTTCGGCGATCTTTTTTTCGTTGTGGTACTGCGATGGGGCGTGGCGGGAAGCGCCATCGCCACGGTGTGCAGTGAGGGACTGTGCTGTCTGTTGTGCGGTATTTATATTAAGAAAAAGATTCCCCTTTTATGTCTTGGGAAAAAGTGGTGGGTGTTCGATAAGAGCCTGCTTGGTAAGACGGTCAGCTACGGCAGTACCAGTGCCATGCAGCAGGTGTGTCTGCAACTGGGCAAGCTGATCATACAGTCTGTGGTCAATACACAGGGGGTGGCTGTCATGGCAGCATTTACCGCGGTGAACCGGGTGGATGATTTTGCCTACACACCGCAGCAGAATATCGGGCATGCCATGACAACTTTTCTGGCACAGAACAAAGGGGCCGGACACAAAGAGCGGATGAAGAAGGGATTCCAGACGGGCCTGTTGATCGAACTGGTCTATTCCATTGGTCTGTTTTTCATGATTTGGGGACTGGCTCCGCAGATCATGACATTGTTTGCCGAGGACGGGGATACACAGGTGGTATCTCTGGGAATCAGTTATCTGCATCTGATCTCCTGGATGTATATTCTGCCGGGCCTGACCAATGGTATTCAGGGGTTCTTCCGGGGGATCGGCGATCTGAAAGTGACATTGTACAGTACTTTTATGAATATGTTCGGCAGAGTTGTGGCAGTATTTGTAATGATCCGTCTGTTGCACATGAACTTCGCCAGTCTGGCCTGGGCGAATATGATCGGCTGGATCGTGATGATGTTGTTTGAGGTCCCGCTGTTAGTGAAGTCCCTGCGGAACGGCGAGTGCGGGTAGAGTAGGCATGTGGCGGACGGTCGCGGAGGCATCGGGAAAAGCCGGAGAGCCTTGGCAGCTGGGTGCGGAAGGCAGTGCCGAAAGCCGGGAGGTATAGTGGCTGAATGCGGGAAGCAGCGCGAGAGCCGGAAGCGGATAGCGGCCGAATGCGAGATGCAATGCCGAGAGCCGGAAGCGGATAGAGTTAAAAATAGGAAATTTGGTATGAAATATGGAAAAATCGTAGAAGGAAAGTTCATTGACCGCCCCAACCGGTTTATTGCCCATGTGGAGATCGACGGAAAGGCGGAAACCGTGCATGTGAAAAATACGGGAAGATGCCGGGAACTGCTGCGCCCCGGGGCGGCGGTCCGCCTGGAAGAGTCGGACAATCCCGCCAGAAAGACCCGGCATGATCTGGTGGCGGCCTATAAGGACAACATCGGCTGGGTCAATATTGACAGCCAGGCCCCAAACAAGGTCGTGAAGGAATGGCTGGAGACGCAGGGATTTGATGTGGTCAGACCGGAGTACACCTATGGCAATTCCCGCATTGATTTCTACATGGAAAAAGGGAACCGCAAAATCCTCATGGAAGTGAAGGGCTGTACTCTGGAGATCGACGGCATCGGCTATTTCCCCGATGCCCCCACCGAACGAGGGGTGAAGCACCTGCGGGAACTGGCCGCAGCACGACAGGCTGGGTATGAATGCGCGGTTGCCTTCGTGATCCAGATGGAGGGAGTGACGGAAGTCCGACCTTATATGGAAATGCAGCCGGAATTCGGTACCGCCCTGGCGGAGGCCGAAGCCGCCGGGGTAAAGGTATTGTTTCTGCCCTGTAAGGTAGGAAGAGACTGGCTGAAGATAAATAGAAAGTTAGTGAAATAAATATATGTATTTCCAAAGAAAGGGCACAGCAACGATAAATTCGATGTCTGTGCCCTTCCTTTTGTTTAAAAATGGGTACAATGCAAGAGAACGCGTCGCGCTGTGCCCACAGTTTGTTCTAAAATGGGCACAGCACAAGAAGATAAGCTGCTTTGTGCCCATAGCCTGCTTTAATATGGGCACAACACAAGAAGGCAAGTCGCTCTGTGCCCACAACTCCTGTCAAAGAGGGTACAGCATTTGAATTATAAGAGTTTGTGCCCTTGACATATCAGGCATAAAAAAAAGCAGAACGCCCACGGCGGATGGAATGTCCTTCCGAGGATGTTTGTCGAAGGGTGGCGATATTTTCTCGAAAAGTGATGAATAATCAGGGTGGAGCGAACACGATGTTCGCGACAGGCGGCCGGCGACATGGATGTCGCCTGGAGCCGTGCCCGTGCGGATTAGAACCGCTATTCACTTTTCGCCAGAAAATTCCCACCCGGAGACCTTACATCGAGGAAGGATGTTCCGTTCGCCGTGGGCGTTCGTCCGGCTTTATTACACTAACTTTCTAGTTAGTCATTCAACGCCATATCCTTCAGTTTCGCAAACAGATTTCGAACCGGTTTGACGCTTAAGATTACCAGAGTCACGGCTGCTTCGGCGAAAATATAGATAGCATTGTAGGCGAGGGAATAGGGCAGGGGATCCCAGCCTTCCCAGGCATAGTAGCCGAAGAAGATCCAGCCGGAAATTACGGCAAATACATATCTTCCCAGAACACCGGCAATATATCCCTTGATCAGACCGAACTTCGCATTGGAGAAGAGGCCGGACAGACCCAGTGCACCGAAGGCCAGCAGATAATCAACGACCAGCTGCATGGGATATAACACATAGGGATCAATGAGGAGCTGCAAAACTCCGTAAGCGACACCGGTGGCAATACCGGCACCGAGACCGAACCAGTAGCCGGGCAGGCAGATCACCAGCATGGATAACAGGGTGATGGAACCGCCGGTAGGAAAATGGAACAATTTGATATTGGAGAGAACGGTTCCCAGAGCAATGGCCATGGCGCAGAATGCCAGCTGCTTTACGGTAAGCTTGCCACGCTTCATCTTGGGATCGGCATCGGAAGAAACGGAAGCTGCCGTAGCTTTTTTCATCTGCATGCGGGCAAATAAAACGGCAACCGCCAACAGCGCGATCAGAATGACTACCAACAGGACATTTCCCAGAGTAGTGGGGGTATAAGTAGTCTCTCCCCAGTCATTGGTAACAGCAGTGTACAACATAAAAAAATCCTCCTTCGTGTGCGCGAGGAGGGACAACATCGTATCCATGCAGATATTATAATGCTGCATGAACAAAGTGCTTCCTTACGCCGGTATTATCCGGTTCAAGTAGTGAGGGTTAGAAGCGAAGCCTTGACGGCGGCACTTCAATCTCAGCGATGTGCTCCCCTAGCGGATATTCTATTTACCTGTTTACTATAGTGCTTTATCACGGTAGTGTCAAGCACTTACTTTCCAAACGGCCCGGTGAAACGCCCGGGCGAATGAGTAGTGTCAGGTGGTTGCTTCCGAAATGCCCGGGCGAATGAGCAGTGTCAGGCGGTTGCTTCCGAAAAAAGCCCGGTGAAACGTCCGGACGAACGAGCAGTGTCAAGCGGATCAGGGATCTGCCCGAAGTCTCTATAAAAAAGTTTTAAGTATCTGCAACACCCCGTTTTCCCAATAGGGAGCACAGGTCCTCTTTGCCGCGGCGATGACTTCTTCCCTTGCGTTGGACACGGCAAAACTTGTCCCGGCACTTTGCAGCATTTCGATATCGTTCAGATTGTCTCCGAAGGTACAGGTCTCATCCGGCGCGATCCCAAAATATTCCTGAAGAAAACGGATCGCAGTCCCTTTATTGACACCCAGAGGGTTACAGTCCATCCATTCTTTTCCGGCGGAAGCAAGCTTCGCCCGGGACTGCCAGGTGGGAGTAAAGACGGGAGCACACATTTCTTCACAGGCGGAAGGATGATATACCGTGAATTTGATCACATTATCCACCGGCGTTTTCATAAGATCCGCAGCCTCACGGATGTCATATCCGTAGGAATCTGTGAGCCAACGGAACATCCGGCTTCCGGCATCTTCCGCCAGACAATAGTCCGGTGTGGCGATAAAATAATCGCAGTCCGGTAATTCATTCCGCACCGTCTCGCACATTCCGTGCCAGATCTCTTCCGGCAAAGTATGCACTTTTAAAATCTCCTTCGGTGTGCGGACCACCGTACCGCCATCGGTGATATAGAGGAGCCTGTCACAGATGGGTGCAAAAAGCTTCCGTTCACTGATAAACTGTCTGCCGGAGCAGGCAACGAAAAGGATCCCTTTTTCGGTCAGTTTTTCAATGACGGTCATATATTCCGGATCCAGCATCAGCGTGCCGTCCTTTAGAAGTGTGCCGTCGATATCGGTTGCGATAAGTTTGATCATAGTGCCTCCTGAAAAAAGATCTCATTACATCGTGAGCTCACGAATTCGCGCTATCGCGCTCTACATCCTGCTTCGCAGGATATTCGTTCGCTAATGAGCCCAGAAAAACAAATGTCTGCTTCGCAGCCGCTTGTTTTTCCTTGAGGCTCATTACATCATGATTCGCACCTTCGGCGCTTAGCGTTGCTTCGCAACTATCATGATCCAATTCGCCGTTCGCCAATTATGCAAGCATATTGGCTCTCTTGCGCTCATTACATTATATCCTACTGTCCCCCGGATTTGCAAACAGTATCTGGAAATACAAAACAGTTGGAAAATACTTATGAATATAGTATCTTATATAGTAGAAAAACGTTTTGGACGTGCCATGCGGGAGGACGCGGGCATTGGAAGGATAGGACAGCAGTATGAAAAAAAGTATCGTCGGGATTCTGGCGCATGTGGATGCCGGAAAGACCACATTGGCGGAAAGCCTTTTATATACCTGTGGAGTCATTCACAAGGCCGGAAGGGTGGATCACGGGGATGCCTTTCTGGACAACGGTGACATGGAGCGAAAGAGAGGAATCACCATTTTCTCCAAACAGGCAAGGATCCGGTGGAAGGATGTGGATATCACTCTGTTAGATACTCCAGGACATGTGGATTTCTCTGCGGAGATGGAGCGGACGCTGCAAGTACTGGATGCGGCGATTCTGGTGATCGACGGAAGTGACGGGGTGCAGGGAGATGTACATACCCTGTGGCGACTGTTGAAAAGATATGAAGTGCCGGTATTTTTATTTGTAAATAAGATGGATCAGCCGGGTACGGATCCGGGAAAAATACTGGCGGAACTTCAGAAAAAGCTGGACGGCAATATCGTGGCGGCAGGAAACCTGTTGCAGACAGAAACGGACAAGGCAAGACACGATGCAGAGTTAGAACATGCGGCCATGTGCAGTGAGACATTGATGGAAGAGTATCTGGCAACAGGAGAACTGTCAGCGGAAAGTATAACGGACGCAGTGGCAGAACGCAGACTTTTCCCCTGCTTTTTTGGATCGGCACTGAAGCAATGGGGAATCGAAGAACTGTTGGATGGGCTGAACGCGTACCTGCCGGAGCCGGAATATCCGGAAGAATTCGGTGCCAGAGTCTATAAGATCGGCAGAGACACTAACGGAATCCGGCTGACATACCTGAAAGTCACCGGAGGAGTACTGCGGGTCAAAATGTTGGTGGGAAATGCCAAAAGCGGTACCGGAGAGGAAGTCTGGGAGGAAAAGTGTGACCAGCTGCGCCTGTATAACGGCGGCAGTTATGAGGCCGTGGATATGGTGGAAGCCGGAGAAGTCTGTGCAGTCACAGGACTTACGAAGACTTTTGCCGGCCAGGGACTGGGATACGAAAGCGAGAATTCCGCCCCCATACTGGAGCCGGTGCTGACCTACCGGCTGCTATTGCCGCCGGGGGTGGATCCGGTGGTGGCGCTGGGGAAACTGCGCCAGCTGGAAGAGGAAGAACCGCAGCTGCATGTGCTGTGGCAGGAGGAAAACCGGGAGATCCATATGCAGGTCATGGGACAGGTGCAGATGGAGATCCTCAAGAATATCCTGTGGGAGCGCTTCGGACTGGAAGTGGAATTCGATGCGGGAAGCATTGTATACAAGGAAACGCTGGCGGAGCCGGTGGAAGGCATCGGACACTTTGAACCCCTGCGGCATTACGCCGAGGTACATCTGTTGTTGGAACCCGGAGAGCGGGGCAGCGGATTGCAGTTTGCTTCTCTGTGCAGTGAGGATATGCTGGACCGCAACTGGCAGCGGCTGATCCTGACGCATCTGGAAGAAAAAAGGCATGTGGGCGTACTGACCGGTTCCGAGCTGACGGATCTGCGGATCCTGCTGATCGCGGGGAAAGCCCATACCAAGCATACGGAGGGCGGAGATTTCCGCCAGGCCACTTACCGCGCGGTGCGTCAGGGAATGCGAAGTGGAAAAAGCATTCTGCTGGAGCCATGGTTTTCTTTCCGGCTGGAAGTACCGACGGAGAATCTCGGCAGAGCCATGTCAGACATTACGAGGATGAACGGAAGCTTTGAACCGCCGGAGACGGAAGGGGACAGCAGCGTGCTGACGGGAAGCGTTCCCGTGGCTTCCATGGGGGATTACGGAAAAGAAGTTGCCTCCTATACCAAGGGCCACGGGCGTCTGACCTGTACTTTAAAAGGGTATGAACCTTGCCATAATCCGGAAGAGGTGATAGCGGAGATCGGCTATGACCCGGAAGCGGATGTGGTGAATCCCACCGGATCGGTATTCTGTGCTCACGGAGCCGGTTTTCAGGTGCCGTGGGATCAGGTGCCGGAATATGCTCACGTGGAGAGTGGCTGGGAACCGGAGAAAGAAGACGGGAATACGGACGATGCGGAGGCAGGACTGCGGGCAGTGAACAGGCAGCAAGGAGCCATCCGTCAGACCGGAGGTGGTGTAGAGCGTATCATATCGCAGGAAGAGATCGAAGAGATCTTCCGCCAGACTTACGGGAAAAAAGCGGAGGATCCCCACAGATTCCGCAGATACCATACTTCCTCAGGAAACCGTGGCAGCTATACGGGCAGTTCGGCGGGAAGTGCCGGTGACACCGGTACCCGCAAGGTCATACCCCAGGAAAAACCGGAGGAATATCTGTTGGTGGACGGTTATAATATTATTTTTGCGTGGCCGGAACTGCGGGATCTGGCTAAAATCAATCTGGACAGTGCCCGGGACAAGCTGATGGATATTCTGTGCAATTATCAGGGATATCAGGGCTGTCGGCTGATCCTGGTCTATGATGCCTATAAGGTGAAGGGCAATCCAGGGTCCACCATGAAGTATCATAATATAGAAGTAGTCTATACAAAGGAAGCAGAGACTGCGGACCAGTATATCGAGCGGACGACCCATCAGCTGGGGGCAAAGCCGCAGAAATACCGGGTGACAGTGGCAACCTCCGACGCTCTGGAGCAGATGATTATCTGGGGAAACGGAGCCACCAGAATGTCGGCATTAGGGCTGAAAGCAGCCGTGGAAGCAGCAGGTGCCGAATATTTTAAATAAGAGAGTTTTTTGGGACTTGAAAAAGTGTAATCTATACCTGTCAGGACGGGAAAATAAGATTTCCGACAGAAGCCTGGACATGAAAAACAGAGAAAGAGGTATGGATTATGAGAAGACAGCTGATTTCCAATATTGCATTTTACAGTACTACCGTGGTACTTATTCTGATCATTGTATTGTGTATCGGTGTAACAGTGAAGAGCGAGAACCGACATGAGGCACAGCGCATGGAGAACCGGATGCAGGAACAGCGGCTGATGAGTGATATGCGGCAGTATCTGGAGGAGAACGGCTACCGTAACAGCGGTGTGACACTGACCTATGTGGTAGAGGATGGGAGCTGTGATTATACGTTTACCATTCACCATAAGAAGATCAATGGCATGAGCGAGACGGAGCGGGAAGCGTTGAGTGCGGAACTGGCGCAGGCCTGCAACGCAGGTGGTGATTGTTCAGTCTCTTATGAATATCTGCTGACGGATTTTTAGAGGTTATTTACATGACATTTTCGGAAATAAGGGGTATACTGATAACATATGCCGCAGTAAATGGGGCGATGGGAAAGGAGAACGACAGATGACATTTATTCCCAAACCACATGAGATATATAAGCATTTCAAAGGCAATCTGTATCAGGTCGTAACGATTGCGGAACATTCCGAGACCGGGGAACAGTTGGTGATCTATCAGGCTCTGTACGGAGATTTCAAGACCTATGCGAGACCACTTGCCATGTTTACCGGAGAAGTGGACCGACAGAAATACCCTGAGGTGACACAGCGTTTCCGTTTTGAATTACAGGGAGCGGAGGCGGACAGACAGATCCCCGAGGCGGACGCGGTGAGCGGGGCGCAGACGGCAACGACGCAGACTGCAGAAGATGAAGAACCCACCCTGGATCCGCTGGTACTGGAATTTCTGGATGCGGATTCCTACGAACAGAAGCTAAACATTCTGGCAGGCCTGCACCACCGTATCACCAACGAGATGATCACGACCATGGCAATCTCCTGCGATATTGAAGTAAATGACGGTGAGACGGAAGAGCGTTATGAAGAGCTGAAAAACTGTCTGCTCACCATGGAGAAGTTCGAATGCAATCGTCTGCGGTAGACCCTATGGATAAATACAATGAAAATTTAACGGATGTTAAGGAAATCTTTAGGAAGGGTGACCTTCGTGCGATTCCCAAACCACTTTTAAAATGGTATGATAGTAACCGTAGGATCCTTCCTTGGAGAGAGCAGCCGACACCTTACCGCGTATGGGTCTCTGAGATTATGTTGCAGCAGACCAGAGTGGAAGCGGTAAAGCCCTATTTCCAGCGTTTTATGGAGACACTGCCGGATATTGCCGCACTTTCACAGGCACCGGAAGAAGTATTGTTAAAGCTCTGGGAAGGTCTTGGATATTATAACCGGGTACGGAATCTCCAGAAAGCAGCCATCCAGATCATGGAAGATTATGGCGGAGTTATGCCGGATTCCTATGAAGAATTACTGAAATTAAAAGGAATCGGCAGCTACACGGCGGGAGCCGTATCTTCCATTGCTTACGGTAAGCCCAATCCGGCGGTAGACGGCAATGTCCTGCGGGTGATCGCAAGAGTCCGCAAGGATGACCGTTGCATTTCCGAGGATAAGGTGAAGAAGGCCGTGGAAAAGGATCTGTGGGAGATCATCCCTACAGACCGGCCGGGAGACTTTAACCAGGCCATGATGGAGATCGGCGCCTGTGTATGTATTCCCAACGGCGCACCGCACTGCGAGGAATGCCCCCTGCAACAGATCTGTCAGGCATACGCAGACGGCACACAGCTGCAATACCCCAACAAGGCCAAAGCAAAAGACCGCACGGTGGAGGAGAAGACGATCCTCATTATCCGGGATGCGGAGCTGGCGGTACTGCATAAGCGTCCGGCAAAGGGACTGCTGGCGGGAATGTATGAATTTCCTTCCATGAAGGGCTACCGTACCGCGGAAGAGGTCAAGGAATATCTGGCGGAAAACGGATTGCAGGTACTTAGGATTCAGCCGCTTGAGGACGCAAAGCATATTTTTTCCCACAGAGAATGGCATATGAAGGGCTATTTGATCCGCGTGGATGAGCTGGCACCGAAGCGTGAAGGACCGGATTCTGTGGACTGGATCTATATCGAGCCGCAGGAGACGAGAGAAAAATATCCTATTCCCTCCGCGTTTGCAGCGTATGCCAAGGGACTGAATATGAAACTGGGTGTCCGTGAGGACGATTCCGTCCGGTGAACAATAAGAAAGTGAAGAAAGGACAGCGATATGAAATTACTTTCCATAGCAATTCCCTGTTACAATTCTGAAAAGTATATGAGAAAATGTATCGATTCTCTGCTGATCGGCGGTGAGGACGTGGAGATCCTGATCATTGATGACGGTTCCACCAAGGATCGTACAGCAGAGATCGCAGACGAATATGAGGCGCAGTTTCCGACGATCGTTCGTGCCATCCATAAGGAGAACGGCGGGCATGGTTCCGCAGTGAACACCGGAATCGCCAATGCCACGGGACTGTACTTTAAAGTAGTGGACAGTGACGACTGGGTGAAACAGGATGCGTATTTTAAGATTCTGGATACCCTTCGTGAATTGGCAGGCGGCAGTCAGACACTGGATATGCTGATCAGCAACTACGTCTATGAAAAGGAAGGCGAGCGCCGCAAAAAGGTGATCCAGTACCGTCACATTCTGCCGGTGGAGAAGATGTTCACCTGGTCAGACTGCCATCATTTTTTGAAGGGACATTACATACTGATGCATTCCGTGATCTTCCGTACCAAACTGTTACAGGAATGTGGGCTGAAGCTTCCGGAGCATACCTTCTATGTGGACAACCTGTATGTATTTGAACCGCTTCCCTATGTGAAGAATATGTACTATCTGGATGTGAACTTCTACAGATATTATATAGGAAGACAGGATCAGTCGGTGAATGAGACAGTGATGATTTCCCGCATCGACCAACAGATCCGCGTGACGAAGCTGATGATCGATTATCTGGTAGGCAGAAAGGCAGAACTGGTGAAAAACAGACGCCTGTACCAGTACATGCGCAATTACCTGGAGATCATCATGACAGTATCCTCCGTGCTGCTGATCCGTTCCGGCACCACAGAACATCTGGAGAAGAAGAAAGAACTGTGGGAGTACCTGAAGGAAAAAGACAAGCGCCTGTATCTGTGGATGCGTAACGGCATCATGGGCGGCACCATGAATCTGCCCGGACGGGGCGGACGCAAGATTTCGGTAGAAGGATATAAAATCTGCCAGAAATTGTTTGGGTTTAACTAGAACATCATTATTTTCTGGAAGCCAGAAACAGTTTTAAGAGTCGGAGAGCATAGTCGCGCTCTCTGTGATCGGAATTATTTAACATAGTTAAAATAGCGGATACTTCGGCGGTTTGCCCGGGGTATCCGTTTTCTTCTGCATTTTTTCCGTAAATGATATAATCCAGTGACATATCAAGAGTCTCGGAAAGAGCCATCAGCGTCTCCACACTCATACCGCAGCTGCCGCGTTCAATATCTGCGTAATATTTGGCGGCACGATCTATTTTTTCTGCCATTTCATCCTGTGTGAATCCCAGCAGATTTCTTTTTTGGCGGATGCGTTCTCCGGCGGCAAGACGGTCATATGTTTTCTTCATGTGTATCCTCCACTGATCATAACCACTTTTATCATGTACCCCTTTGTACAAATTTATGATTTTATTATCTATCTCCATTATGAAGAGGTGAAAGTATTGACAATACCTGTTTTAAACGTATATAATGGGTACGTTTAAAACAGAATTAAAAATTACGTTAAAAACGTAGACAGAATTGGGATGCTACAAAAGAAAAGAGGGGAATCTTCCGGGCATCGTGGGAGAAGCGTCATGAAACGAAAGATATTGACCATTGTTGCAGGGGCAGCAGGACTCGTGGCTGCATATTTTCTTGTGAGTGGAATTTCTCATATAATCTATCATCGTCCGGCGGAAGCTACGCCCACCGAAAGCGAGACTCAGACAGCCGAACAGGGCACAGAGGAAGCAAAAGCGGCTATGACCGAGGACGAGATCAATGAAATGCTGGAGGGTATGAAAAGTACCGGGACGGAAGAGACCGAGGCAGTATCCGAGGAGAAGGCTGTTATTCCTGTGAAATTCGAGGAATTGTGGCAGGTGAATCCGGATGTATATGCCTGGATCACAATACCGGGTACTGAGATCGACTATCCAATCTTACAGCATCCTTCCGATAATTCCTATTACCTTATGCATAATATTGACGGTTCATACGGATATCCCGGGTGCGTATATACGGAGAACCTGAACAGCAGGGACTTTACCGACAATAATACCGTGATTTATGGTCATAACATGAAGAATGGCTCCATGTTCGCCCAATTACATAAATTTGAAGATCCGGATTTTTTCAACGAGAACAGAGAAGTGTTGATCTATCTGCCGGAGGAGGTATTGCATTATACCATTTTTGCGGCACATATCTATGATGACAGACACCTGTTGTACAGCTTTGATTTCGAGGATCCGGATGTGTATGAAAAATATCTTCAGTCAGTCTTCGACACCCGTGATATGAGTGCGAATATTGACAGGGATATAACCGTGACGAAGGAGGATCAGATCATTACACTGGTCACCTGTATTGGCAGCCGGCCGAACAACCGTCTTCTGGTACAGGCTGTGCTGACGGACAGAGAGCCGGGAGCGGAGACTACAGAGACAGTAACGGAGTAACAGTATACATAGTGGAGATAACCTATGAAGAAGGAAAATCGTAAAGATAATCTCATAGATATGTCCGGGGAAGATGAACGTGACGAATTCCAGCTGACCGGAAGGAAGGCAGCGGAGTATAACAGACAGCACGTCATCCGCCACAGAAAGCATGTCCGGACGAAGATTTTGTGCGCATTGGGGATTCTCCTGGCAATTCTGGCAGTACTTACGGTGATCATTGTCATTCTGGTCAATGTATGGAGATCCACCGGCCGATCCAGTCTGCTGCAGCATGCGCAGGAGAACAGCGCGGATGCAGCCCGGACCATGCAGGAGGCGGCAGATGGGAACACTTCGGAAACTTCCGGTACTCAGGAAGCGGAAGAATCCTATGAATTGCAGGAAGGTCAGATCCGTTATAACGGTAAGACTTATCAATACAAGGAAAACCTCATGAACATTCTCTGCCTTGGCATCGACAGCAGAGACGGCATCGAAAAGGAAAAGACACCGGGTACGGCAGGACAGGCAGACTGCGTGATCCTGGCAGTACTGGATGATGATGCGAAGACCATTCAGCTCATCAACATTTCCCGGGATTCTATGGTACCGGTACATGTATATGCTACCGATGGCAGCTTTGTGGAGGACAGAAAGGAACAACTGGCCCTGCAGTATGCTTACGGCAACGGTAGAGATTGGAGTTGTCAGCTGATGGAGGAGGCAGTATCCGAACTGTTCTACGGGTTGCCTATTCACGGCTATTGTGCATTGTCCATGAACAGCATCGCGGATCTGAACGATGCGGTAGGCGGTGTTACCGTCACTGTGCCGGAGGATCTGGCCGTAATGCAGCCGAAGCTCTTTACCGCAGGAACAACAGTGACGTTGAAAGGTGAACTTGCATACCATTTTGTCCATGACAGAGATTACAAGTCGGCGGATGTGGCTTCCAATAATAAGCGCATTGCCAGACAGAAGACCTATGCCGTTGCTTTTGTCAATCAGCTCAAGCAGGGTATGAAGGAAGACTTCAGCCTGCCGGTGAAACTGTATCAGACCGCAGAGAAACAGATGGTGACCAGTGTCAGTCTGGATCAGGCGGTATATCTGTGTACCGAATATATGAACAGCTCCTTTAACACCGACAATATTTATACCATTGACGGTGAAGTCACCATGGGTGAAAAGTATGCGGAGTTCCGGGTGGATGATGAAGCCCTGTATCAGCTGATCCTCAATGTCTTTTACGAGGAAGTGAATTAGGTATAACCGGCCGGAAACGACCGTTTATATATAGAGACCATTCTATACTCTACGAAAGGAGATAAATGCCCAATGAAAAAAGTATATGCTTTGTTATTAGTCGCTGTTATGACCGTAGCTATGGCAGTTCCCACCTTTGCAGCAAGCAGCCCCGAGGCTGATCCTGTTGTAAAGACCGCTGCCGGCGTTGATGTTGTAGCAGCAGCAAAGGAAGTAAAAACTTCCGTATCCGCAGCTACTGTAGCAGTTCCTTCCGAGCAGCTTGCCAATCAGGTTGTATCCGTAACTTCTACAGAGTCTGTTCTGAAAGACTTAAACGTTCCTACCAGCGCTAAACTGGTAGCAGCTGTTGATGTATCCTACAGCGGAGAGATCCCTGCAGGCGGTGTACAGGTTCCTTTCAAGGTTCCTAACGCTAAGAAGGGTGATATGGTTTACATCCTTCACAGACAGCCCAACGCACCTTACACCTGGGAAGTAGTTGGTTCCGGCGTACTCGGTGATGACCTTACCGTAACCGGTACTTTCACCAGCTTCTCTCCCGTTGCTTTCATGGTAGTTGATGCAGCCGATGTTGCAGCAACCGCGGTGAAGGCACCTAAGACCGGAGAGTTCTAGGACCATCTTACGAACTCGATTTCATAAGGCCTTATGAAATTTGATTTGAAATAATGGCTTTGTAAAAAGGTAGAGTGGTTTCTATGAGACCGGTGTGGCGCTTCGGCACCATGCCGGAATCAAAAAAGGAGAAATATCGCATGGAATATATTGATATTCATTCCCACATACTGCCCGGTCTGGATGATGGCTCCAAAAATATGGAAATGACACTTGCCATGTTGCGGGTAGCGGGAGAAGAAGGCATCGGCACTATCTATACCACACCCCACTGCATGCCGGGGAAAGGACACCCAACGCTTGCAAAAGTAGAGGAGAGGATCCGTCTGGTACAGGAGACAGCCGAAAAAGAGGGAATTCATATACTTCTGAAAAAAGGAACGGAATATTACTACATAGAAGAAATGCTGGAATGGATGGAAGAAGGGAAGATCATTACCCTGGGAGAGTCCAATTGTGTACTGGTGGAATTCGAGCCCTATGCGGAGGAAAAGTATATCCGCAATGCGGTCAGAGAGATTCTGGGATTCGGTTATCAACCGGTGATCGCTCATGTGGAACGTTATCAGAATCTCATGGAACGGAAATTTACGGCTATCCAGTGGATGAGGGAAGTCGGAGCATTGATCCAGATCAACTGTGCTTCCGTCACAGGAGACAACGGCTTCCATACAAAACAGAATGTGAAGAGCCTGCTGAAAAACGGACTGGTGGATTTCGTATCCACGGACGCTCACAGAGCAGAGGGGCGGGCTCCTTATATAGAGAAATGCGCGGAGATCCTCCGCAAAAAATACGGAGACATCTATGCGGCGGAACTTACCGGAGGTAATGCCAGAAGGTTCCTTCAGCAGAACTGATGTATCGATCAATGTACAACGAGAGGAAAAATAAAATGCAGACTTCTTATCAGGAAGATGAAATTGAAATTGATTTACAAGACCTGTTCGGATTGTTCCTGCACAAGGCCTGGGTCATTATTCTTGCAGCCGCTGCCATGGCGGCAATCGGATTTGCGGTAAGCTTTTTTCTTATTACACCGCAGTATGAATCAACGACCAGTATCTATATCTCTACCAGCAAGGGGAATGAGAACAGCATGACTTACAGTGATGCACAGCTGGCTTCCCAGTTGACTAAGGACTATGAGGAACTGATCCTGGGCCGTACAGTGCTGGAAAAAGTGATTGGGATGTATGATCTGTCGGAAAGCTATGAAAGCTTAAAAGACAGAGTCACCGTTGCCAATACCACCAATACCCGTATTATTACTATCACGGTGAAAGATCCCAATCCGAAGAATGCACAGATCCTTGCCAACAGCATCCGGGATGCGGCAGCAGTCCACATCAAGGATGTCACTGATGTTGAGGCTGTTAATGTGGCAGATGAAGCAAACCTGCCGGAGGAACCCTGCGAACCGTCGGTTCCCAAATGGACAGCAATCGCAGCTCTGATCGGCATGATCCTGTCCGCAGCTGTTATCGTGGTACAGTATCTGCTGGATGACACCATTAAGTCTTCCGAAGACATAGAAAAATATCTGGAACTGTCCACATTGGGTCTGATTCCGAACTTCGATACGGTGGAGAAGAAAAAGAAATCCCGTAAGGAGAAGGAAGAGGAAGAAATTCATGAACCCAGAATGGCAGAAGATGAGGCTATCGAAGTCGTAGATATGGAAAGGGAGCAGTAAGAATGCAGAGTATTGAGTTAAAACAGGAAAAACAGGACTTCCGTACCAAGGAAGCGTTTAAAACTCTCCGTACCAATATCGAATTCTCCGGAGAAAATATCAGGGTCATCTGTGTAACCAGCTGTACCCCGAACGAAGGTAAGAGCAGCGTGTCCTATGAACTGGCAAAATCTTTTGCACAAAACGGAAAAAAGACCATCCTTATTGATGCGGATCTGCGTAAGAGTGTCATGAGAGGACGCCATAAGAAAGGAAAAGTCCGCTTTGGACTGACCAATTATTTAGTGGGAAAAGCAGATCTCGATACCGCGATCTGTGAGACGGATATTCCGAACTTCCACCTCCTCTTCGCCGGACCGGTACCACCTAATCCCAGTGAATTACTGGGAAATACCCGCTTTCAGAAGATGGTAGAGGCATGTCGGATGAAATATGACATGATCATCATTGATACACCGCCCTTGGGAAGTGTTATTGATACCGCAGTGGTCTCCAAATTCTGTGACGGTGCGGTGATCGTTCTCGCCTGTGGCGAGATCAGCTATCGTTTTGCCAAGAGAGTCAAGGATCAGTTGGCGATGACCGGCTGTAAGATCCTCGGCTGTGTCCTGAACAAAGTGGACATGGGCGGCAAGGGTTACTACGGTAAGTACTACGGCAAATATTACGGCAAGTACTACGGTAAGTATTATGGAAAATATTATGGAAACTACGGAAATGAAGAATAATATTCCGCATATTTAACTTCGCAAAGCCGAAAAAATTCGGAAGGAGGGGTAGAAACATGTACAAAAAAACGTCAAGAGACTGGCTAAAACATGCAGACTTCCTGATCCTTGACTTGATATGCCTACAACTCTCTTTCTATATAGCCTATTGCATCCGCCACGGATTACAGAACATGTATGCAAACGAACTATACGCCAGCATGGCAGTGGTTCTTCTGCTGGTAGATATCGTGGTGGAAGTAATTTTTGAAAATTTACATAATGTCATAAAGCGCGGTTACTGGAACGAAGTCGTACAGACCACAAAGCAGGTACTGGAAGTATTTGCTATGTTTACCATCTATCTGGTCACAGTACAGAATGCGGAGCAATTCTCCCGCACGGTGTTATATCTGACCACGGGGATCTACTGGATCCTCAGTTATTGCGTCAGATTGTTGTGGAAAGCTTATCTGAAAGAACAAAGAAAATATGCGGCAAAACGCTCGCTTCTCATCGTAACCAACAGAGAAAGGCTAGAGGCATTGCAGACAGAACTGGCAGGGGATTGGTATGCAATGTTTCAGATCATGGGAATCGCAGTTGTGGATGCCGATATGGCAGGGCAGCGGGCAGGAGATTACGACATCATAGCGAATGCAGACAATGTCATTGAGTACACCCGCACCGGCTGGGTGGATGAAGTGCTGATTGATATAGAACCCGGGGCGGGACGTCCGGCCGGGCTGGTAGAGAAGTTCCTGGAGATGGGAATAGTGACACATTTCCGGGTAACCCGGACTGTGGAGGCATCCGGTAGAAAACTGATTGTCGAAAAATTCGGTACCTATCCTGTGGTAACGGCATCCATCAATTATGCATCTCCGAGGCAGCTCTTTATGAAGCGCTGTCTGGATATCGCAGGTGGACTGGTGGGCTGTGTTCTCACCTGTATCCTTTGTATTTTTATAGCACCGATAATCTACATACAGTCTCCGGGTCCGATCTTCTTCTCACAGATGCGGGTAGGCAAGAACGGTAAGCAGTTCCGCCTCTATAAATTCCGCAGCATGTATATGGATGCGGAGGAACGCAAGGCAGAGCTCATGAAGCAGAACAAAATGTCTGACGGTAAGATGTTTAAACTGGATGAGGATCCCAGGATCATCGGCAGTAAGATCCTGCCGGACGGCACCTATAAAAAGGGCATCGGCAATTTCATCCGTGACTGGAGCATCGACGAGTTTCCGCAGTTCTTCAATGTACTCAAAGGAGAACTATCTCTGGTAGGGACAAGACCTCCGCTGGTATCCGAGGTAGAACAGTACGAACTCAGACACTACACCAGACTGGTCATGAAGCCGGGAATCACCGGAATGTGGCAGGTCAGCGGCCGGAGCAGCATAACGGACTTTGATGAAGTCGTGAAACTGGATCAGGAGTATATCGAGAACTGGAGCTTTGGGAAGGATCTGAGGATATTGGCTAAGACGGTGGTGGCTGTGCTGAGGAAGGACGGCGCGGTGTAGGGGATGATTGGCGGTGCGAGTGCAGGTCTTTAATAACTACCGGGGAGGAAATGTAGGTAATATTAATAAGTTATTGTCTAAAGGAACGGAAGAGAAAATGCAAAGAATATTACATGTGTCTAAATATTATTATCCATTTTCGGGAGGTACAGAACAGATTGCAAGAGACTGTGTATTAGCATTAAAAGACCAATATGAAGAAAAAGTAATTGCGTTTAATGATGATAAAAAAGACACGATAGAAGAGATTGATGGAATAGAAGTTATAAAGTGTGGTTGCTTTGCTAGAATTTCAGCACAATCCTTATCAAAATCATATGCTTCAAAACTAAAAAATGTAATGAAAAAATTTAATCCTGATATTGTGATTTTTCATTATCCGAATCCTTTTGTTGCTAATTTACTTTTAAAAAATCTGAAAAAAAGAGATACCAAATTAATAATATACTGGCATTT
Organism: uncultured Acetatifactor sp.; assembly: GCA_934436435.1. Taxonomy (GTDB): domain Bacteria; phylum Bacillota; class Clostridia; order Lachnospirales; family Lachnospiraceae; genus Acetatifactor. The sequence goes on from CAKSAN010000015.1 coordinate 33,178, forward strand.
GGACATTATCAGACAGAAGTTCTTAAGGATATTTTTTTATGGACAAAACCGTAAATTATTGCAGAAAGCTTATAAGGTAATTGCAACTTCACCTAATTATATCGAAGGTAGCGAGTGGTTGAGATCTGTAAAAGAAAAATGTGTGGTTGTTCCTAATTGCATTAATGTGGAACGCATGCAGATCAATTCAGATATTGAGAAGAGAGCAGGGAAAATCAGAAATGAAAACAGAGGAAAGATAATTTGTGTAGCAGTAGGGAGACATACGGAATATAAAGGCTTTAGCTATTTGATAAGGACAAGCAAACTATTAGATGATTCTTTCAGAATATTTATTGCAGGGACGGGGGAACTGACGGAACAACTACATAGAGAAGCGATTGGAGATAATAAGATCATTTTTACCGGACGAGTTGAGGACAAAGAACTTAAAGCATTAATGTATGCCGCAGACATTTTTTGCTTTCCGTCTATTACCAAGAATGAAGCATTTGGACTGGCACTTGCGGAGGCTATGTATTATGGAAAGCCAGCGGTAACATTTACAATTCCAGGCTCCGGAGTTAACTATGTGTGCTTAAACGGAGAAGATGGGATAGAAGTAGAAAACAGAAATGTTGAGAAATATGCAGAGGCATTAAAAAGACTGGCAAACGACAAGAATCTTCGAAAAAGATATGGAGAAAATGGGAAAAAACGGGTGGAAGATAATTTTCTTTCAATACAATTCGGCAAAAATGTTAGATCCGTTATAACGAGCCAATAATGAGGAAGAATATGAAAAAAAACATTATAAATGGCAGGTTTTTATTGCATAAGATTACCGGTGTAGAAAGATATGCCAGGGAGATTGTGGCCGAATTGGATAAAATTATTGAACCGGGTAGTTTTATTTTGGCAGTGCCGCCAGAGACAACAGATATACCAGAATATAAGAATATTAAAGTCAAAAAAATAGGAAAGCTACATGGACGCTTATGGGAGCAATTATCCTTTCCAAGGTATGTACATAGTGAAAATGGAGTGTCGTTAAATTTGTGTAATGTTGCGCCACTGATATCTCCGGGGATTGTTTGCATTCATGATGTAAAGGTTAAGGCAACGCCGCAGTGTTTTTGTAAAAAATTTTTGATTTGGTATAATTTGCTTTTTTTTAATGAAACAAAGCGTGCAAAAGAAATACTTACAGTGTCGAATTTTTCGAAAAATGAGATTATGAAATACTATAAGGTGAATTCTAATAAAATTCAAGTTGTACCGGATGCGTGGCAACATTATGAAAGAATTTGCTATGATGAGAAAACATTGAAAAAATATGAATTGCATAGAAATGATTATTTTTTTGCAATGGGAAGTATGGATCCTAACAAGAATTTTAAATGGATAGCTGAAGTGGCAAAAAGAACACCGCAGTATACTTTTGTAATCGCGGGTGCTATTAATGAAAAAGTATTTGCTGAAGGATTTGGATTTGAATGCACTCCCAATATGAAATTAGTAGGATATGTGAGCGATGGAGAGGCAAAAGTCTTAATGAGAGATTGTAAGGCGTTTCTATTTCCCAGCTTTTATGAGGGATTTGGAATACCGCCATTGGAGGCCATCTGTGCAGGAACAAATCAAGTAGTTGTTTCTAATACAGAGATAATGCATGAAATATTAGGAGACGGTGTAGTATATGTGAATCCGCTGGAATACAATTTTGATTTTGATACTATTACACAATTAGATGAATTTAATAGAAATCAAATAATGAATAAGTATTCTTGGAGAGCATCAGCAAAACGGTTAAAAAAGATTGTATTAGAAGAAATGGATAGGCAGAGAGATTGAACATGATTATGTTTATGAAATACTCATATTGGTATGTAAAAATTCTATATTGTGTATGTTTTTTTGTCTTTTTTATATACTTTTTGAAGAAGTGGAATAAATCCAAAATTGTATTTACCCCGTTTAACTTTCAGGTGATTTTTTTTGCTTTTATAATTTTTGTTGTATCTCCATTTCAATATAATTATTTGTTATCCAATACATGGTCAACGTTTTCAACACAGGAGTTTATTATATATTTAAATGAAGCTTATACAGTAAATTTGTTAGGATTTATCGCTATGGGAATTAGCATGGCGTATTATGAAAAAAAGCAAATAAAAGGGAAGTTATTCCGACAAATGCTGAATATACCCTATGCTAATATTAGGACCAGTAAGGTATATAATGTGGCTTTTATAGTTGGTATTATATACGTTTGTTATATTGTTGTACAGTCAAAAGGTATACCAATACTTAATGGTAAAAGGTTTTATGTGGAAACAGGGCAATTTGTATATTTGTTGATAAATGCAATGACATATATTTTGGCGTGGTATTGTGTTGGAACATATGCAGGTAAACGAGTGAAAATAGCACATACCTTAATTTTTATTATATTAGTAACGGGTTTGCTTATGACGGGTAATCGTACGCCCATACTAAGAATTTTATATGCCTTTTTTTTAATGTTAGTAACGTTTAGGAATAGGCTTAACTATAAAACCGTTTTCAAACAATTAAAATATATTGTATATATACTGGGAATGGGGATTCTTTTGATTCTTATAAGAAATGGAAATACGTTGGCATCTATAGGAGAATTGCTTTACAGGTATATTCTATACGGATCTACTTTTTGTGATATACGAGATGGAGCAAGAGTTCTGTGGGGATATCATGGAATGTATACAACACCATTATATGGGAAGACCTTTTTAGCATCACTTCTTTCATTTGTTCCGACTTCAGCGGAGGGCATTCCTGGTATTTCAGAAATAGCACGATTTAGGCAGATGTATTCAGGGGGAACATGGTCGACCAAAACGTTATTCGGAATCGAAAATCATTATGGATTAAGAGGTGGAATGTTTTTGCCGGCATATACAAATTATGGCATAGTGGGTATTTTTGTTATAGCTGTCATATTGGGATATTGGTTTGGAAATTGTGAAATTTTATTTGAAGAAATGGTGAAAGAACCGAAACGTTATGACATTAGAAGGGTTATGTTTTCCTATTGTTTTGTCAACATTTTATTTGAACTATTATATGCACCTGCTGGATTTAATTCTTTTTGGGGATATCTGGTAGTTTTATTCATTATTATCGCATTTTCAGGATTTAAGATAAGATTGAGAGCAAAAGAAATATAGCTACACAGAGATGGTGAACAGATGAAAAATAGAGTAGTAAAAAACACAGCAATGTTATACTTGATGAATATTGCCAAAATGATATTTCCATTGCTCACATTACCATATTTGACACGTGTATTAACTGTCGAATGCTATGGGATTGTATCATATGTAAAAGCAGTAATGCAGTATATGCAATTAATAATTGATTTTGGATTTGTACTTTCTGGAACAAGGGATATTGTCTTGGTCAGAAATGATAAGAAACAATTAGACTTAGAAGTTGGAAATATACTTGCAGCAAAATTTCTATTATCGCTTGTGGCAGGAATAGTATTAGTACTGGTGACTTTAACAATTCCAATTGTACAAGAAAATGTGTTATTTACAGTACTATCATTTATCCCTGTTATTATGACCACTTTTTTGTTTGATTTTCTTTATCGGGGCTTGGAAAAGATGGAGATTATTACAGTTCGATTTGTAATAATGAAAAGTGTATCTACTTTTTTAACATTTGTATTTGTCCATAGTGATACTGATATTTTGTGGATCCCAATTTTAGATATTGCAGGGAGTGCAGTTGCAATTGTAATGGTGTTGGTAGAAATAAAAAAATTACATATTTGTCCCCGGGTTGGCACCTTAAAAACAATTGTGACAAAAATTAGAGATTCTGCAATCTACTTTTTTTCCAATATGGCAACAACGGCCTTTATGGCTTTTAACACTTTACTTATTGGCATTTTTATTGACAAAACAGAAGTGGCATATTGGAGCTTATGCCTGCAAATGGTAACAGCGGTTCAGGCACTTTATACACCATTAACAGATGGAATTTATCCGCATATGGTAAAAACTAAGGATTTGCAATTGTTGAAGAAGGCTATAAAAATTTATATGCCGTTGGTTTCTATAGGATGTGTATTAACATATGTATTAGCAAAGTATGCTTTGATTATTTTGGGAGGAGAACAGTATATGCAAGCGACCAATGTACTTAGAGCATTGATTCCAGTGATATTTTTCAGTTTTTTTTCTATGTTATTAGGTTGGCCGGCATTAGGAGCGATAGGAAAACAGAAGGAAACAACAATTACAACTGTAGTAACGGCAGTCCTTCAAATTTTAGGCCTATTTATTTTAATCATTTGTCATAAATTTACTTTAATAAATATAGCGTTATTGAGAGGAATGACGGAATTTATACTTTTGGGGTTAAGATTGCATTATGTGATTGCATTTAGAGATGAATTTGTCGGTTGCTGATTTAGGCAGGCATGCAGTAAGTAGCAATCTTGGAAAAATGCTTTACAAATGAAATTTGGTGATGCCAGAGATAGAGTATATTTATCACGATTGAAAATAAAAGGAAGGGTAGTGAAAGAATAGATGGAAAGGAATGTATTACTGAAGCAGGAGGAAATTAAGAAAGAACTAATAGAGATGCTAAGATGGCTACATCTTTTTTTGATGAAAAATCATATACCGTATTCGTTGGTTGGAGGTACATTGATAGGTTCAATCAGACATCAAGGGTTTATTCCTTGGGATGATGATATAGATATTGCAGTAACGCGTGAATTTTATAAAAAATTAAATTCAATGGCAAATGTAATTGAGAAAACAAGCGGTGGTAAGTATAGGATCGTATCATGTGAAAATAGAACATCAGAGTTCCCTTTTATCAAATTAATTAACACGCATATTTCAGTTAATCAGGTAAATATAAAATCAAAATCAGCAAGTTATCTTTGGATAGATATTTTTCCATTTGATATGGTTTACGATGATATAAATAAAAGAAGGAGAATGTATCGACACGTGCATATATTCCGTTTGCTACTTGAGAGTTCCTTGATGGATATGAAAAATATTACACATATATCATTGTCTACATTGATAAAAGGGATATTGCATCCGTTTACAAAACTGTATGGGGCAAATAGAATTGCTGATAAAATTTCCAAACTATCTCAAGCATGTAAAATATCTGAAAAAAAGCTAATAGGAGGTATAGTTTGGGGATATGGCGATAAAGAGACTATTTTACTGCGAGATTTTATGGACACTATTTATGTAAAATTTGAAGGCATAGATGTTACTGTTATGAGTTGTTGGAAGGAATATTTGTCTAATGTATATGGAGATTATATGAATTTGCCACCAGTGGAAAAACGGGTAGCACATAATATTGAAGCATGGTATTTATAAGCGTTTTATAAAGAAAAATACAAATGTATTTGATTAGTAAAAGGAGCACTTATTTATGAAAAATATTGCTTTAATAATTGCAGGAGGTATAGGTTCACGTATGGGGCAGGACATACCAAAGCAATTTATCAATGTTCATGATAAGCCAGTAATAATTTATACATTAGAAGCATTTCAAAGACATCCTCAGATTGATATGATTGAAGTGGTATGCCTAGACGGGTGGCATGATGTTCTAAGAGCGTATGCGAAACAATTTGGCATTTCAAAATTGGAAAATATAGTCCAGGGAGGTAAGAACGGTCAGGATTCTATTAGAAATGGACTGTATGACATTGCGAACAAATATAAAAGTGATGATGATGTGGTTTTGATCCATGATGCAATTCGTCCAATGGTGAGTGCAGATATCATTACAGATAATATTAGAGTATGTAGACAATATGGCAATGCAATAACGGTCGTACCGTGTACAGCCGCAATGCTTAAAACATATGATACACTTTCTACAGTGGAACAGGTTCCGCGTGATAATCTGAAAATTACGCAAACACCACAGGCATTTTTTTTAAAAGATATTATAGAGGCACATAGAGAAGCGCTAAATAAGGGGATCACAAATTCGGTCGCGTCGTGTACAATGTATATTGAACTGGGACGTAAACTTTATATGTCTCAGGGATCTGAAAAAAATTTAAAACTTACAACATCTGAAGATATCGAGATTTTTAAAGCTTTGTTAATGGCTAAAAAGGATGAGTGGATGCATTAATGTATGAAGAGAGTGTAAGAGAAATTGCAAAAGCAATAGAGATTAAAAATGTTTCAATTCTGGTGACAGGTGCTACTGGATTAATTGGCTCGTGCATAATAGATGCCTTGACTGTAGCAAATAGTGAATATGACGCGGGAATACGAATATATGCTCTTGGCAGAAGCAAAGAAACAATTGAAAAACGGTTTGCCACGGGGGTTATACCGGTAATTCAGGATATCATGAAACCGCTAAATGATGAGAATGAGTACGATTATATTATTCATGGAGCAAGTAACGCTGATCCTAAATCATACGCGAAACAACCAGTTGAAACAATACTGACCAACGTTATAGGGAACAAAAATGTTTTGGAATACTGTGCAAGGCATTTGAAGACAAAGATGATTATGACCTCGACATTTGAAGTGTATGGAGAATTAAAGGGTCAGGATGTTTATTCAGAAAATATGAGCGGGATAATAGATCAGACAATACTTAGAAATGGTTATCCGGAAAGTAAAAGGTGCTCTGAATTTTTAGTGAGAAGTTATATTGAGGAATATGGTGTAAAGGCAATTATTGTGAGACTTCCCAGTGTATATGGACCAACTATGCAAAAGACAGATAGTAAAGCACATGCTCAATTTATAAAAAATGCTTTAAAGGGAGAGAATATAATACTAAAAAGTAACGGAGAGCAAAGACGGACATATTGCTATGTTGTTGATGTTGTAAGTGCAATATTTAAGATTCTGGCGACAGGAAAAATAGGGGAAATATACAATGTGTCAAATGAAAAAGCAGTAGCATCCATTGCCGAAGTGGCAAAAACCTGTGCGGAGATAGCAGGAACGAAGATAGTTTCAGCCATACCAGATGAGATAGAAAAAAAAGGATTTTCTCATTCGCAAAATTGTATATTGGATAACAGAAAATTGAAGGCGCTAGGCTGGAAGGCAAAATTTTCTCTAAGAGATGGACTTTTGGAAACCTTGGAATACTTGAAAACTAAAGAAAATCGATGAACTAAAAATAAATAAATTTGTATTGCAAAGATTTTGCTATTTTGCCACATTGACAACTCCATACCTGTCTGCTATTCTCTACTCATAAGCAGATTTTCTATTTCGAATTTCTATGTCAGCGCAAGCTGATGTCTATGGCTTCAAAGGAATCCCTGCTTAATTACCCAATGATAACAATAGAGCAGGAGAAGACATAGGATGGATCGGAATTCGATTCTGCAATAGCATCGTTATATTCTCCTGTGGTAAGTGCAAAGGAGAATGTGAATGGCAAAACGGTATGAGGAACTGACGATTGCAGATGATTTTATGTTTGGCAAGGCGATGGGCGATAAGGTGCTCTGCCATGATGTGTTGGAGCGTCTGTTGGAAGAACAGGTAGGAGAGTTGGAAGATGTCCAGCCACAGCGGGAGTTTCGGTATACTTCGGATGGCAAACCGGTCCGGCTGGATATGTATACGAGGGATCGAAAGCGTATCTATGACGCGGAGATGCAGAACCTGAATCACCAGTCGGTGGAGAAGCTGGAACTGCCGAAGAGAAGCAGATTCTACCAGTCCACGATGGATACAGACCATTTGAGTAAGGGAAAATCCTATCGGGAATTGCCGGAGGGAAAGGTTTTGTTTCTTTGCACCTTTGATCCGTTTGGACTGGGTTATGCAAAGTATTCTTTTGAGAATCTTTGTAAGGAAGACCGAGAATTGTGCCTGAAGGACGGAACAGAGAAGATATTTTATAACTGTGCCAGCGATCCGGAGAAGGTACCGGAGAACCTGCGAGAACTGTATGGGTATATCAGGACCGGTAAGGTCGGAGGGGATCTAACCCGGCGGATGGATGAAGCGGTGCGCAGGGCCAGAGAGAACGAAGAATGGAGGTCTGAGTACATGAAAGAGTTGTTGCATGATGATGACGTCAGAGAAGAGGGAAGAGCAGAGGAAAGAAATCTTCTGCTGACATTGATTTCAAAGATGAGCATTGGAGGAGATGGGGATAAGGCAGCACAGTTGGGAAATCCTCAAGTATTGAGAGCAATGCAGAAGAAGTATGGTATAGAGTAGGTAACGAAGGGGATTCTTCGGAGTCCTCTTTTATAATTGTGCCAGAGTTTTGGAAAATTATATCAGGATCAGTAAGGTCGGAGGAGATCTGACCCGGCGAATGGATGAGGCGGTGCGCAGGGCCCGGGAGAATGAGGAATGGAGGAGATGCGGATAAGGCGGCACAGTTGGGGAATCCCAAGATATTGGATGAGATGAAGAAAAAATACTGTATACAATAACAAATCAACCTGCGGATGAATATTGAGAAAAGAGATTCCTTTGTACTGTTGAAGAGAGAAGCGGTAAGTGTTACAATTTACACAGAAGTACATATTGTAACATTTTTTTAGATACGGTGAAAGGGGAGGTTCGGTATGGCAGTGCAAAAGCAACAGGGTATCAAAAAACGGTTAACGAAAGGATTTGTAAAAGTTGCGGTAATCGGGGCAGTAGCGGCAATCATTGGAATCGCAGCACTTTTGCTTGCAGCGGCGCAGTACGAGAAAGCACTGAACAGATATGGTTTTACGCAGGGTGACATCGGCAGAGCAGCGACGGCTTTTGCGGAAAGCAGGAGTGCGTTGCGGGCGGTAGTTGGTTATGATGACGAAGCGGTGATAGAAAAGCAAGTTGCACTGCACGATGAGAAGAAGTCAGCTTTTGAGACGTATATGGAAGACCTTGACCGAAGCATCAAGTTCGCGGAAGCCCGGGAAGCTTATAATCGGGTGACTCAGGATTTAGATGGTTATTGGGAACTGGATGCACGGGTTTTAGAGTTGGCAACTTCGAATGATGAGGACGGCTACCTGCAGGCAGAACAACTGGATACGACGGATTTGACAATGCAGTATGAACAGATTTATGCAGAGTTCGCGGATCTGATGAGTCTGTGCGTACAAAAGGGTGACCGTGCGGAAGCGGATCTGCGGACAATGGAGCTTGTTATGCTGTTGGTAATCCTGGCGATTATCATAATTTCTTTCTGGAGTTCAGTGATTTTAGGCCGGACAATGGCAAAAGATATTGAAAAGCCAATGGTAGCTCTGGCAGCCCGCCTACAGACGTTTTCACAGGGAGATCTGAACAGCGCGTTTCCCGAGTGCAGTACGGAGGATGAGATTTCCTATATGATACAGGTGGCGAAGGGAATGGCGGCAGACCTGAATCTGATCGTCACGGATGCCGGTGAACTTTTGGGGCAGATGGCAGAAGGGAATTATGCCATCGGTACCAAGATCGAAGATAAGTATGTAGGGCAGTTTGTGGCGTTGAAGGATGCCATGCGTAAAATGAATCGTCAGATGAACAGTACATTGGAGCAGGTGGAAGAAGCTTCCAAACAGGTATCTGCCGGGGCTGAAAATCTGGCGGAGTCAGCACAGTCGCTGGCAGAAGGAGCGACGGATCAGGCCGGCTCGGTGGAGGAATTGACGGCAACCATTACAAACATTGCGGATGCTGTGAACCGTACTGCCAATGAATTGCAGCAAACCACACAGAAAGCGGAAAATTATGCGGAACAGGCCGATGCCGGACATGCACAGATGAAATCTCTGATGGAAGAGATGGAACGGATAAATGAGACATCCAAGAAGATTCAAAATATCATTGCGGATATTGAGGACATTGCCAGCCAGACCAACCTGTTATCCCTAAATGCTGCAATCGAGGCGGCCAGAGCGGGAGAAGCAGGAAGAGGTTTTGCGGTGGTGGCAGAACAGATCCGTAAGCTGGCGGAGCAAAGTGCGCAGTCTGCAGTGGACACCAGAAGCTTGATTGAGGGCTCCTTACAGGAAATTGAGAAAGGAAATCAGGCGGCGGAAGCAGCTGCGGAATCTCTGGAGCAGATCGTAACAGGAGTTAAGGAAATTGCATCGGATGCAAAGCGCCTTAGCGAAGAATCTACGGCTCAGGCACAGGCAATGGAACAGGCAGAGGTAGGAGTAAACCAGATTTCCGAAGTAGTACAATCCAATTCTGCTTCTGCGGAAGAATCTTCGGCAACCAGTGAAGAGTTGTCGGCACAGGCATATTCCCTGAATGAGTTGGTAGGGAAATTTACATTGCGCAGAGATAAGTGATTTTACTGAAAAAGTTGTTTGAAAATACCGATTTTTCGTATGCTTGGAATGAAAGCGTCGGGAAATCGGTATTTTTGTGTAGAAAACTTTCAATATAGCTGAAACATTCGTTTTCACATTATCTATTAGAATTGTAGAGGTAGGAAACAGGAGATGTGAGAATGAGTCAGAAACATTCGGAAGAATATAAGATCATAGGACAGGCAATTAAGAAATATCGGAAGCAGAGAGGACTTACACAGGAACAACTGGCAGATAAGGTTAGCATTAGTATCAGCTATCTGACCAAGATAGAGGCGCCGAATTGTGATCAGCCTTTTTCTTTGGAAGTGATATTTGATATCGCGGAAGTATTGGAAATACCGGCATATATATTATTGGAAGATATCTGATCTTGCAGGAGTCATGTATTCCGGATGAAAAAAGAATGTCTACAACAGTCTACAGCGTTTGTGGCAAATAAAAAAGCGGAAACACTGTAAAATCAATGTTTCCGCTTCTTTTATGAGAGCTGCTGACGGGAATCGGACCCGTGACCTCCGCACTACCAATGCGACGCTCTACCGACTGAGCCACAGCAGCATCACATGACCGCTAACGCAATCACTGTGATTCATTCTAACAAAAGAGATATCATTTGTCAACAATAAAAATACAAATTTTAACGACTTTTGTCGATGGGAATGGATTGACACAAAATCTACGAAAAGTAAAATATAAAGATATGAAAAACAAATTTTTTCCATATTGTAAAAACATCTATATTTAGTATAGGGATAAATGCTAAATTATAGAGTGAATATATTTTAGAAAGATAAAACCCCCATAAGGGGCGATGGTAAAAGCACATGCAGAAAGAAGAGACAACAGCAGACCATCAGGAATTTGATGAGATGTACCGGAACACGTATGCGGAGATCTATAAGTTTATCCGCTATAGAGTTACAGACAGAGAATTGGCAAAGGATGTACTGCAAGAGACATTTTATATCGCTTATAAGAAATGGGATACGGTCAGAGAACTTTCCAATCCTACAGGCTGGCTGATTAATGTTGCGAAGAATAAAATACGTGAGCTCAACAAAACATTGAAAAAGCTGGAGTGTGAAGTCCCTCTGGAGGCGGATGAATACACCGTGAATGAGGAAGGCTTTAAAAAATCGGAACTGGATATTCTGTTGATGGGGAATCTGACGGACGAGGAGAAAACCAGATTTATCAGGTATTTTATTCGGGGCTGCACAATATCAGAGATGGCAAAATATGAAGACATTTCTGAAAATAATATGAGCGTCAGAATCAGCAGATTGAGAGATAAGATAGCCAGGAACATATCCGACGAAAATTTTTTCGACAAAAATCGTAAAGAATCTGTAAGAAATGACAAGAAAACGCCATGTACATAACGAAGGACAGCAATGAAAATACGTCGGATAAGGATATGCAGAAGGGAAAGGAATTAAGATAGAAATGAAGAAGCAGGATAATGAAGGTCTGATTCAGGAACTTACGAAGCGATTAGACTGGTACATGATGGAAGCATCGGATGATGAATTTGATGCGGAACAGGTACAGGCATTGATGAAACTGCTGGATAGTCTGAAAGCAGAGAAAGATAAAACGGAAGAACTGCCGGTGGAAGAGGCAGTAAGTGATTTCTGGAAGTATTGTGGAGAGCGGGAAGAAGAGGAGAAATTGCTGCTCAGTGCGGAAGAGAGCCCGGAGAGTGACGGTACATATAACGGTGAGGAGAAAGAGGAGCAGAAGGAGAGTAAACTTCGGAGAGTATTCCGGTGTTTTCACAGACACAGACTGGTGGCAGTGGCAGCCGTGGTACTCGCTGTGATCATTTTGGGAGGTTCCTGGCAGGTAGTTGCAAATGCAGAGAAAAACGGTGGCTTCTTCTGGTGGATGGATAAGAGCGAGGAAGGAACAACAATGATAACGTCACCGGAGGGAAGCGATGAGGAGTTTGCTAATGCTGCGGTAGATAGATATTATAATATAGATGAAGTGCCTGAAGAATATAAAATATATGTAGAAGAACCCTTGGAAATACAGGCAATATCAGATTACACATTTGATTATGCAAAAATTCATAAGGATAGAAAAAACCATACAGTAACTATTGTTATGACAAGTAATAGTGATATCATCAGATTTGAAGTCAGAATATATAAGCAGCAAATTTTAAGAGTTAGAGAAAAATATCCGGGATATGTTTTTGAAAGGGAGTTTGAGGACGGAGGAATTACTTTTGATGTTTTTTCGAGGGAAGAACTGACAGGAAATAATACCTATCTAATGTATTTTTATTATGGCAAAGAAAAATATGTAGTTATGGGGGAAGGAGCAGAGAGTACATTACAAGACATTGTAACAGAATATAAGAATGTAGTTCTAAATTATTATGAAAATAATTGACAGAGAGAAGTCCGGGAGAAAATCCCGGGCTTCTTTTTGCTTTCCACCCAACGTTTGTGGTTTTCATAGGGATTGGTTTTGCAGTAAAATCCCTTGAACTTTGGAAATAGTATGACCGGAATTTACTTTGGCAATTGAGGTCATTCAACTTTTTTTAGATAAATTAAAAAAGATTGTAAGAATTTGGAAATATCTGCCATGAAGTATATAGAGGGATATAAAAGAAGAATTAAAAATATTCCCCAAAGTGTAGCAAGATATTCTTATGATGGAAAGGAGCAGGTTATTTGAAAAAGAAAGGAAAAAAATGGATTACTAAGGCAGTCGCAATGCTGATGACCATGGTTTTTGCCATGTCTATGCCCGGACCGAATGTCCATGCGGAAGAAACGGCAACGATTGAAACAACAAATGCGGATGTAACAGTAATTAAAGATGTTGCAGAACAAAATGCCTATGGAGTACAGCCGTTAACGACAATGTTTAATTGTGAAATCATATTGGCATTTACTGCAAATGGGCTGGAAATGAATTTTACTACTTCGGCAGCAAAAGTTTCTTCTGTTATCGGAGTAAAGGATATTAAAGTCCAGCAGAAAGTGTGGTACGGTTGGAAGACCGTATTTACTTCTGATGGAGCCGAAAACTATAATGAAGAGGTGTTTGGCGGGGATATTACATACCCCGATGCCGTCAATGGAAAAACCTATCGCGTCAAATGTGTACATTACGCCAACTATGATGTCTACGAAGAAGTAGAAAACGACACAGGAGCTTTTAAGTTCATATACTGATGAAAGTAATACAAAGTAACATAATGTAACCAGAAGTATTGCTACACGAAAGAAAAACTAAATAAGATACGAATGATTCCACAGTCCACAAGGATCTGTGGGAATCCTCAAGAGGGTGGGGATACAAAATGTATTCAAAGTATGCTTAAGACCTGCATAAGGGTAAAACGAGGCAAAAATAAAATATTATATACTGCGTTTGTCATAGTGGGTGGGACAAAAATCTTCACGTGAAAGTATAAAGGGGAAATCTTTCAGAAAAGATATAGCTGAACGCCTTACAGCTAACGGACATATATGTCAGGGTTGACAAACAGCAGGACCAGAAGGAGAGAACAAAAGATGAAGCGTATTATATGGGGAAATCCCATGATTAAGTCTGCCGGATATGATGCCCAGCAGCAGATGCTGGAGATCGAATTTGCAAGTGACGGTCAGATATGTCAGTTTGACAATGTGCCGGAAGATATCTGGTATCGCTTTCGGAGTCACCACCTTCCGGAGTTCTTTTTCCATAATTTCATTATGGGACATTATCCGGAACGAAAATTGCAGGAAATCGGGTAGGGAGCCTTGGCATACGGGGAATACAAAAAGGGGAATGTTAATATAAAAGCAAAAGCCGCGGAGACAAAATATCTTCCGCGGCTTTTGGCTTTTAAAGTTTTGCATAAATCTCTTTCCCAAAAAAGTGGAATATGCTATACTGTTACAGAAGTCTTGTCTGATGGAGGGTAAGACTTTCGAAATAGGAAGAGAGACGTTAATATATTCATGGCAAGAGAACTTCAACAGACATCGCCGGAGAACCGGCGAAAAAGAGTGCAGCGGTTGAAGCGGATGATCGTAGGTATCGTGGCAGCGGGGCTGGTGATTCCGATTCTGTGCTGTGTGTATCTGATCTGTCGGCTGCATACCATTGGCGGAACTTTGAGGGAGCTGGAGCAGAGGCTGGAAGAGCTGGACAGCAGGTATCAGGAGATACAGACGTTGTTGCAGCAGATGGGAGAACAGGAAACAGCACCTGCACAGACATCGCGGATACAGGAAGATACACCTGCCGTCGAGGCTTCGGAACCCATAATACCGGAAAGCACCGGACAGGAAACGATCCACAAAGTGTATCTGACCTTTGATGATGGCCCCAGTATTTATACGAATGAAATTCTGGATATTCTGGACAGCTATCATGTGAAGGCGACTTTTTTTGTGGTAGGGAAGGAAGGCGACAGCGCAGAGGAAGCCCTGCAGCGGATCGTGGAGGAAGGCCATACGCTGGGAATGCATTCCTACAGTCATAAGTATAAGGAACTGTATGAATCCATGGACAGCTTCACAGAGGACTTTGCTCAGATCCGGAATTATATTTATCAGGCAACAGGGGTAGAGAGTGTCTGCTACCGCTTCCCGGGAGGAAGCTCCAATACGGTCAGCGAGATCGATATGCATGAGTTTATCGACTATCTGGACAGTCAGGGAGTGGAATATTATGACTGGAATGTGTCTTCCGGAGACGGCGGAAGCATGAAGCTTTCTACAGATACGCTGCTGGAGAATTGCACGAAGGACATCGACAACAGAGACACTTCCATCGTGCTGCTGCATGATTCTGCGGAGAAACCGACGACGGTCGAGGCTCTGCCGGACATCATAGAGAATATTCTGGCCAGGCCGGATACGGTGATCCTGCCGATTACGGAGAATACCAGGCCGGTTCATCATATAGAGTAATGTATAAACACAGATCTGCTGCGGTTTCGGGAGTTCGCAGAACGCAGA
Source organism: uncultured Acetatifactor sp. (assembly GCA_934436435.1). Lineage (GTDB taxonomy): Bacteria > Bacillota > Clostridia > Lachnospirales > Lachnospiraceae > Acetatifactor. Next base: position 48,472 of record CAKSAN010000015.1, read on the forward strand.
AATCGCTTATAAAGAATAAGAAGTGAATGGAGGTACATAATCATGGGATTTTTCTCAGATTTGAAGGAAGATCTTTCCCAGGCAGTCAATGAACTGATGCCGGAGGAGGAACTGGATCAGGCTGCTGCGGAAGCAACAAAGGAGCAGCCGGCACAAGAAAATACGCAGGAGGCATCCCCGGTGGTACAGCCCACAGAGGATACAGCAAGTGACAATGCAGCATTGGAAGAGATGCTGAAGAACCTGGGCTCTATTGAGATTCCCCAGGAAGAGGAAGCAAAGCAGCCGGGTGGGGAAGAAGTGCCGCAGGCGGTAGCAGCACCTGTGGAAACAGCCGTACCGGAACTGGATCTGGACAGTGTACTTCAGAACGATATGACCGTAGGCAATGTTCTGGAGCAGGAGAATACAGAGAAGAACAAAGGAGCAGAGAAGAGAATGGACGCAAAAATCGCATCAGATGAAACAGCAATTATCACCGCAGGCATGGTGATCACAGGAGACGTAAGTTCGGAAGGATCTATGGATCTGGTAGGTACGATCAACGGAAATATTGATATTCTGGGTAAACTGAATATTACCGGATATATCACCGGCAATTCCAAGGCAGCCGAGATTTTTGCAGAGGGTGCCAAGATCAACGGCGAGATCATCAGCGAAGGCTCCGTGAAGATCGGTGCAAGTTCTGTAGTCATCGGCAACATCACTGCTACCAGTGCAGCCATTGCAGGTGCGGTCAAGGGTGATATTGATGTGCAGGGACCTGTAGTGCTGGATTCCTCTGCCATTGTAATGGGCAATATCAAGTCCAAGTCCGTACAGATCAACAACGGTGCGGTCATCGAAGGTATGTGTTCACAGTGCTATGCGGATGTCAGCCCGACTTCCTTCTTCGATGATTACAAGCCTGAGAAAAAGAAAGCAAAATAAGGAGCATGAGACCATGAAGAGAATATTACTGAAACTCAGCGGAGAAGCACTGGCGGGAGAGAAGAAGACCGGTTTTGATGAGGAGACTGTCAGAAAGGTAGCATTGCAGGTAAAAGAACTGGTAGACGACGGCATTCAGGTGGGCATCGTCATCGGCGGCGGCAACTTCTGGAGGGGACGTTCCAGCGAGAACATTGACCGTACCAAGGCAGACCAGATCGGAATGCTGGCGACGATCATGAACTGCATTTATGTCTCCGAGATCTTCCGTTCCGTAGGCATGATGACCAATATTCTGACCCCCTTTGAGTGCGGTTCCTTTACCAAATTGTTCTCCAAGGACAGAGCCAACAAATATTTTGCAAAAGGCATGGTAGTGTTCTTCGCAGGCGGTACGGGACATCCTTATTTCTCCACCGATACCGGTGTGGTCCTTCGTGCCATTGAAGTGGAAGCAGACGTGATCCTGCTGGCTAAGGCGATTGACGGTGTCTATAATGCAGATCCCGCCAAGGATCCTACAGCGAAGAAATATGATGAAGTATCCATTGATGAGGTCATTGCGAAGAATCTTCAGGTAGTAGATATGACAGCTTCCATTCTGGCCAGAGATAATAAGATGCCCATGTGGGTATTCGGCCTGAATGAGGAGAACAGTATTGTAAACACCCTGAAGGGTAAGTTCAACGGAACCAAAGTAACAGTGTAATATTCAGAATTGAAATAAAAATGGAAAGGCGCAGAGCGCGGAAGAGAGGAAAATAATGGACGCAAGAGTACAGGTATACAGTGACAAGATGCAGAAGGCTTATGAATTTCTGGAGGCAGATTACGCTGCTATCCGTGCGGGACGTGCGAACCCGCACGTACTGGATAAGCTGAGAGTAGATTATTACGGAACTCCTACCCCCATTCAGCAGGTAGGTAACGTGACCGTTCCCGAAGCACGTATCATCCAGATCGCTCCCTGGGAGAAGTCTCTGATCAAAGAGATCGAGAAGGCAATCATGACTTCTGATATCGGCATCAATCCTTCCAACGACGGAAGTGTGATCCGCCTGGTATTCCCGGAACTTACCGAGGAGCGCAGAAAAGATCTGGTAAAAGAAGTGAAGAAGAAGGGTGAGGAAGGCAAAGTAGCCATCCGTAACATCAGAAGAGACGGCAACGATGCCTTCAAGAAGCTGGCAAAGACAGAAGTATCCGAAGATGAGATCAAGGGTCTGGAAGATGATCTGCAGAAGCTGACCGACAAGTATGTAAAGGATATTGATGCCTTGATCGACACCAAGTCCAAGGAGATCATGACGGTTTAAGAAGGTTTAAAAGTATGGAAGAAAATCTGAAAATTCCGAATCACGTAGCAATTATTCTGGACGGCAACGGCCGTTGGGCCAAGGCAAAAGGCATGCCCCGCAATTACGGGCATGTGCAGGGAGCGAAGACGGTGGAAGTGATCTGTGAAGAGGCGTACCGTATGGGAATCCAGTATCTGACGGTATATGCTTTTTCCACGGAGAACTGGAACCGCCCGCAGGATGAAGTGGATGCGTTGATGAAGCTGCTTCGCAATTATATGAAGACCTGCCTGAAAACAGCGGAGAAGAACCGTATGTGCGTCAGAGTTCTGGGAGACAAGACCGGACTGGATGAGGATATCCGGACACGGATCGCGGAACTGGAAGAGGCAACGAAGAATAACGATGGTCTGCATTTCCAGATTGCCATCAATTACGGCGGCAGGGATGAGATCGTCCGTGCCGTGAGGAGACTGTCCGAAAAAGTACAAAGCGGAGAGGTGGATCCCGCCGGGATTACAGCGGACACCTTGGAAGGTTATCTGGATACCGCGGGAATTCCGGATCCGGATCTGCTGATCCGTACCTGTAACGAACAGAGGATTTCCAATTTCCTGCTGTGGCAGCTGGCGTATACGGAATTTTATTTTACCCCGGTTCCCTGGCCGGATTTTACAAAAGAAGAATTGAGCAAGGCTGTGGAGGCATATAATCATAGAGACAGAAGATATGGTGGCCTGAAGGAGGAATAGTTTATGTTTTGGACCCGTTTGCTCAGTGGCATCGTGTTGCTTGTTATTGCACTGGCTACGTTCAGCTTCGGCAATGTATTTCTGGCAGTGCCGTTGTGGCTGATTTCTCTGGTGGCATACAGAGAGCTTACCAAGGCATTAAAATGTGCAACGGATGAGAAAAAATGCAATGCACTGGAATGGATCGGTTTCGTGGGAGTGACGGCGTATTATGCAACATTGTTCTTCACAAGAGACCATACCTTATTGCTTATGTGCATTGTGGGATTGTTCATGGCGGAAATGTTCTGCTATGTGGCGACTTTCCCCAAATATCAGGCCAGTCAGGTTATGGCGGCCGTATTTTCTTTCCTGTATGCACCGGTATTGTTATCCTTCGTTTATCTGACCAGAGAATGCGATCACGGGATCTACATGGTATGGCTGATACTGATCAGTTCCTGGGGATGTGATACCTGCGCTTATGTCGTGGGAAAACTGATCGGGAAAAAGCATATTTTCCCGGAACTCAGCCCGCATAAGTCACTGGAGGGCTGTATCGGCGGTGTGCTGGGTACAGCGTTGATCGGTGGATTATATGCTTATTTCTTCGTGGAGAAGACCTTTCCGGATCAGACGATCACCTGGATCATTGCCTTTATCTGCGCAGCAGGCGCGGTGATGAGTATGGTGGGAGATCTGGCGGCTTCTGCCATTAAGCGGAATCATAATATCAAGGATTACGGCAAGCTGATCCCGGGGCATGGCGGTATCATGGATCGTTTTGACAGCATGACGGTGACAGCACCCATGACGTATTTTCTTACCATCCTTATGATGGGACTTCGCTAAGCGCCTGGGCTAAGATACAAGGAGCATAGAACAATGAAAAAAATAGCAATTCTGGGGTCTACCGGTTCCATCGGAACCCAGACTCTGGAGGTCGTTCGCAATAATCCGGAATTGCAGGTGGTAGCACTGGCAGCCGGAAAAAGCGTAGAACAGATGGAACAGCAGATCAGAGAATTCCATCCTCTGATCGCCGGTATGTGGAGTGAGGAAGCGGCCGCAGACCTGCGGAGCCGTGTGGCAGACCTGCCTGTGAAGGTTGTAACGGGTATGGATGGTCTGTTGGAGATTGCGGTAATGCCCGAGGCGCAGGTATTAGTGACGGCGATTGTGGGAATGATTGGTATCAGACCGACGATTGCAGCCATTGAGGCAGGGAAGGATATTGCCCTGGCCAATAAGGAGACACTGGTAACGGCAGGACATATCATTATGCCGTTAGCGGCGAAAATGGGTGTCAGGATCCTGCCGGTGGACAGCGAACACAGCGCGATCTTCCAATCATTGAACGGAGAACCGGCCGGAAGGATCGAGAAGATCCTGCTTACGGCATCCGGTGGACCCTTCCGTGGCAGAACCAGAGAACAGCTGAAAAATATTCAGGTGGAGGATGCCTTGAAGCATCCCAACTGGTCCATGGGACGGAAGATCACCATTGATTCTTCCACACTGGTAAATAAGGGACTGGAAGTCATGGAAGTAAAGTGGCTGTTCGGTGTGGACCTGGATCAGATTCAGGTCATCGTGCATCCCCAGAGCATTATCCACTCCGCGGTACAGTATGTGGACGGAGCAGTGATCGCGCAACTGGGAACGCCGGATATGAAGCTGCCGATCCAGTACGCCCTGTTTTATCCGGATCGTCGTCCCATGCCGGGAAAACGCCTGGATTTCTATGAGCTGGCACAGGTGACATTCGAAAAGCCGGATATGGAGACTTTCTACGGCCTGAAGCTTGCTTACGATGCACAGCGTATCGGCGGCAGTATGCCGACAGTATACAACGCGGCCAACGAGAAGGCGGTAGGACTGTTCCTGGATCGCAAGATCGCATACCTTCAGATTCCGGAGCTGATCCGGGAAGCCATGGAGCAGCATAAGGTGATCGAGAACCCGAATGTGGAGGAAATCCTGGAGACAGAGGCATCTGTCTATGATTTTATTGAAAAAGTGTATTCTGAGAGGCAATAAATGGTTACTTTGATCTTGTTTGTATTGATCTTTGGGGTGGTGGTGATCTCACATGAATTCGGACATTTTCTGCTGGCGAAGGCCAATGGAATTCATGTGATAGAATTTTCCGTGGGCATGGGTCCCAATCTGTTTTCCTTCCAAAAGGGAGACACCAAATATTCCCTGAAGCTTCTTCCCATCGGCGGAGCCTGTATGTTCGAGGGCGAGGATGGGCTGAATGAGAAGGAGGAAGGGGAGGATCACAGCGGATCCTTCCTGAATGCCAATGTGTGGGCGAGGATATCCACGGTACTGGCAGGTCCGGTCTTCAACTTTATTCTGGGTTTTATCATTGCCTTCATTATGGTGAATCTGATTGTGATCCGGGATCCGGTAGCCACAGAGGTTGTGGATGGCGGTGCCGCACAGGAAGCAGGACTGGAGGCCGGTGACAGGATTTTGTCCTTAAACGGCAGTAAAATACACCTCTATGAAGAAATACAGTTATTTACGCTGACCTACCGCGGTGGAGATGTCACGGTGGAATATGAAAGAGACGGTGTAAAGGGGACGACAACACTGACACCGAAGTATGATGAGAGTGCAGGACGCTATATGATCGGTATCAGCAACGCTGATTTTGTGGAACTGTCGGGACTGGACTGCTTCCGGTATTCCTGGTATGAGATGCGCTACTGTGTGACTATGACCTGGAAGAGCCTGGCAATGCTGGTACAGGGGCAGGTGTCCAGACAGGATGTAGCCGGACCGGTGGGCATTGCGGTGAACGTTGTGGGCAAGACCTACGAGAGCACCAAGGACTATGGCTGGCAGAATGTATTGGTGAATATGCTGAACATCACACTGATGCTTACCGTGAATCTGGGAATTCTGAATCTCCTGCCGATTCCCGCGCTGGATGGTGGCAGACTGGTATTCCTGATCTGGGAAGCCATCACGCATAAGCCGGTACCTCCCGATAAAGAGGGCATGGTACACTTTATCGGACTGATGTTCTTCATGGTACTGATGGTGTTCCTGTTATTTAATGATCTGGTAAATATTTTCGGATAGACCGGATAGTTCAATAATTAAGATTCGTTGACAAAGGGCATACCGCATGGTATGCTCTTATTATATTTCTTTGAAAAATTTCATGCCGGTCGGCAAAAGTTTTCCTAATGTAACAATGTAACACTGAAGTAAGAAACAGTACGGACAAAACAGAAGAAAGAGGGAGGAATGCGTATGGAGCATGTGACAGCCTGCTATTGGCAAAAAGAGACCCCGGCAGGGCTATTTTTATCCTTGCAGCAACGAAAGTACCGCAGACGGCGGGCTTCTGTGGTAAGCGCCTGTATCTCAGACAGTATCGAACAGGTGAGAAGTCTGCAAAGCAGAATGGATGAGGAATTGGAAGACGGAAGATTCCGGCAGCCTTGCGGGGAAAAATGGGCGGAATTTTTGGCAATGCAAAAGGAAGATAGCAATTATGCGGGAATTTTGTGCGTGGAAAACAGGGTCTTGCTTTTCAGTCACGGAAGAATGAGGATCTGCGGATGTTTTCGCAGATTCGACAGGACACAATGGAAGACGATGCAGGAACCGTGCATGACAGGAGAAGTGGAGTCCGGCACGGCGATACTGCTGGCAGATAATGGATTCCTGAATTTCTGCGAGGAAGAACTGGCAGTATGTTTGCAGCCCCGGATCGTGGGGAATACGGATGTGAGGGATCCCGGGGAATGTGCTGCAAGGCGGTTGAAGGAACTGGGAGAAAAGGCAGAGAGACAGGGAGGAAAGCACATGGGGGCTGTGTGGATCCTGCCGATGGAAGGAGGAGCCGGATGGAGCAGAGAATAACGGAAGAGACACGCAGGGAACTGGCACAGCACGGATATCAGGATCCGGTGCTCCTGGGAAAGGGCAGTTTTTCCCAAGTATACCGTGTCCGGGACAGGGAAGGATGCTTCCGGGCATGTAAAATATCGGAAGTCACCGGGCAGTGGGAGCAGGAATGCCGTAACAGCAGGGAGATCTGTCATCCCATGTTCCCGGCTTACAGAGAACACTGGACAAACGGTGGGAAAGGCTATCTGATCATGGAATTCTGGGATGGCTGCGATCTGGGGAAAATGTTGGACAGGCGTGGAAGGCTGTCGCCGGGACAGGCGACCCGGATAGCCATGCAGATCACAGAAGGACTGCAATATCTTCATGAGCGTCCGCACCCTTTTCTCTACCGGGATCTGAAACCGGAAAATATTCGCATTCGTGTCGACGGTAGGGCGGGGATCCTGGATCTGGGATGTCTGTGGAACCGGGAGGAGGACTGGTCGGGAGCGGGGAACCGAAGCTGCAGCGCTCCGGAGCAGTTTGTGCCGGGGGAGATCCCCGGGGAAGAAAGTGATGTCTATGCAGTGGGCAGACTGCTGGCGGCTATGCTGGGAGACAGTACTGACGGCACGGTGCGGCGATCCGGAAGAGCATGGGGAGGCAATACCGCCAAACGTTACGGAAGAAAACAGCGAAGGCAGGAGAAGTGGCTTCGCAAAGTGATCGCTATGGCGACCTGTGAGGAGCGTAAGGATCGTATTCCGGATATAAAAACACTGCGGTCGCTTCTGGCGGTGACGGATGCTTCCGGAAGAGAGAAAAGACGTGCCTGCAAGGCGGCCGATTTTTATTATATCCGGAAGTTGTACTGTCCGTAGTTGTACACTCCGTGCTCGAACACAATCAAGAAATTTTACAAAAAAGTGCTTGCCGTTTGGAAGCGAAATGAGTATACTGTAGATAAAGGTTCGTAAGTGACTTTCAGGACCGGAAGCAATTAAATTTACATAGAAAAAAAGGAGAAGAGTTATGCGTTTTTTTATTGACACTGCAAAAGTAGAAGACATTAAGAAAGCAAATGACATGGGGGTTATTTGCGGAGTGACTACCAATCCCTCCCTGATCGCAAAAGAGGGCAGAGATTTCGTAGAAGTGATCAAAGAGATCGCATCCATCGTAGACGGACCCATCAGCGGTGAGGTAAAGGCTACCACCGTAGATGCAGAAGGCATGATCAAAGAAGGAAGAGAGATCGCAGCGATCCATCCGAATATGGTCGTTAAGATCCCTATGACCGTAGAAGGCTTAAAGGCATGTAAAGTATTAAGCTCCGAGGGAATCAAGACCAATGTGACCCTGATCTTCTCTGCCAACCAGGCACTGCTGGCAGCACGCGCAGGTGCCACCTATGTATCTCCTTTCCTGGGCAGACTGGATGACATCAGCACCAGAGGCGTAGATCTGATCCGTGACATCGCAGACATTTTCGCAGTGACCGATCTGGATACCCAGATCATCGCAGCAAGCGTGCGTAATCCCATCCATGTGACCGATTGTGCACTGGCAGGTGCGGATATTGCTACCGTTCCTTACTCCGTTATCGAGCAGATGGTAAAGCATCCTCTGACCGATGCCGGCATTGCAAAGTTCCAGGCAGATTATAAAGCGGTCTTCGGTGAATAATAAATAAGACGGATACATAGTAAGAAGCTGTACAGAGATATTCTCTGTACAGCTTCTTTTGGGTTCTGTCGAATCCGGTAGAGCTTATTTCATCTGCTCTTCCTGCTTCTTGATCATACGACGAACCATTTCACCGCCGATGCTTCCTGCTTCCTTAGAAGTAAGGTCGCCGTTGTAACCCTCTTTCAGGTTAACACCCAGTTCAGATGCTACCTCAGTCTTGAAACGGTCCATTGCAGCCTTTGCTTCGGGAACTTCTACTCTATTGGTTTTACTTGCCATTTCGTTCACCTCCGTTTGGATTTGGGTTTTCTTGTTTCAGATAAGCGTTTTTTGTGATCACTTATCTTGGTATTAGTATGAGCATCGGCTTTTTTTTCATGCTGGTAAGTTTTTCATTTTTGTGGTACACTCAAACAGCAACGAAAGAAACGGAGACCGGAAAGCGAGACTTCACAGACCACTGACCGGAATCCCACAGAAGTGACTGACCTTTGAAGCCATGGCGTAACTGCGGAAGCTGAGAAGAGAAGGTGTTTTTTTGTTGTCAAAATGTAACTATTCAGCCCCTTTCGAATAAGAAGGCTGCTGCTTCATGCTTGCATGAAAGTAGAAGTTTTCTTATTCGTAAGGTGGCTCTAATAGAGTCACCGCCCCACACATGAGCAAAATTAGCTGCATTGCAGCGAGAAAGCACGATTTATCGTGCGGTTTTGTGAATGTTGGGGTGGGGGCTGAATAGTTTCCCTGTAATTTATTTTATACAGAAAGGCGAAAAAACAATGAAAAAGAAAACAGGAATCACAAAAACACTGGCACTTGCATTGACCCTGGGGCTGTTATGCAGCGGTCTTACCGGATGCGGACAGGCACAGAGTGAGGCAAGTGTATCGGAAGGTCTGGCAACAGAGAGCGTACAGCCCACAGAGACGGCAGAGAGTACGGAAGCCACAACGGAAAGTACAGAAGCCACAGCAGCAGAAAATACGGAGACCGCGGATGGGACACTGGTACGTGTGGCATCCTTAAAGGGACCGACTTCATTAGGACTTTTATTTTTAATGGATAAGGCGGACAAGGGCGAGACTGCCAATACCTATGAATTCCAGATGGCTACCGGTGCGGACGAAATTCTGCCGCTGATGGTAAAAGGTGATCTGGACATCGCACTGGTGCCCGCCAATGTGGCCAGTGTTCTCTATCATAAGACACAGGGCGGCGTGGAAGTGATCGACATCAATACCCTTGGCGTATTGTATATGGTATCCGGAGAGGACAGCCTGACGAATTTTGCCGATCTGAAGGGCAGGACCATCTATCTGACTGGAAAAGGAACCACACCGGATTATGTATTGCAGTATCTGCTGGCAGCAAACGGTATGTCCGTGGACGATGTGACACTGGAATATAAATCCGAAGCCACAGAAGTAGCATCCGTACTGGCAGAGGATTCCACGGCCATCGGCCTGCTGCCCCAGCCTTTTGTTACCGCAGCCTGCATGCAGAATGATGCACTGAAGGTGATCTTTGACTTAAACGAAGAGTGGAACAAGGTACAGGGCGAAAACGGCAGCAGCATGGTCACCGGTGTAACGGTGGTCCGCAAGGAATTTCTGGAAGAGAACGAAGCAGCGGTGAAATCCTTTATGGAAGATCACAAGGCAAGTGCGGAAGCTGTCAATGCGGATCCCGCCACCGGTGCTGCTCTGGCAGTGGAGGCGCAGATCGTAGCCAAGGAGCCCATTGCCCAGAAGGCAATTCCCAACTGCAACATTACCTATATTGACAAAGCGGAAATGAAGCAGGCACTTTCCGGTTATCTGGAAGTTCTGTTCGGACAGGATCCCCAGTCGGTAGGCGGCGGACTTCCGGAATCCGATTTCTATTATGATGCAGAATAAGTATAAAAAATACATCAAAAAATTTATCATCATACTTTTCTGGCTGGGAGTATGGCAGATTCTCGCAATGGGTGTGGATAATTTTCTGCTGATGGTGACACCTCTGCAGGCATTGCGGGCGCTGCTTACTCTGGCTGGACAGGCGGAGTTCTGGCAGAGTGCCTTTGGTTCGTTGTGGCGGATCGCCCTTGGCTTTTTGCTGGGGGCGGTACTGGCACTTCTTCTGGCGGCGGTCAGTTACCGTTACCGGATCGCGGAAGAAGTGCTGCGGCCCTTTATGGTATTCTGTAAGGCAGTACCGGTGGCGGTATTTGCGGTGCTTTTGCTGATCTGGTGGGGATCCTCCATGCTGGTGGCAGCGATCTGCTTTCTGGTGGTGTTTCCCAATATTTATCTGAATACCCTGGAAGGTTTAAAGAGTGCGGACAGAGAACTGTTAGAGATGGCGGAAGTCTTCCGGCTGCCCTTCCGTACCCGCTTCTTCTATATTTACCGACCGGCTTTAAAGCCTTTTCTGCTCAGTGCATTTCAACTGTCTCTGGGAATGTGCTGGAAGTCCGGGGTGGCGGCGGAGGTGATCGGCACCCCCGCCCATTCCATCGGAGGGGCGCTGTATCTGGCGAAGATCTATCTGGATACGGCGGATCTGTTTGCCTGGACAGCGGTGATCATAGTACTCAGTGTATTTTTTGAAAAAATAATATTCTGCGGAGTAGAGGCTTTTTTCCGGTGGAAACCCGCCTGCAAAAGGCCGGTCATGCCGCAGAAAACCGCCACCGGAGAACGCCGCACCCTGTGTGTGCGGGATCTGGGGAAATGCTATCACGGACGATGGATCTTCCGGCATGTGGATCATGAATTTTACGGTGGAGAACCGTATGTACTGGATACTCCATCGGGCAGCGGCAAGACCACATTTTTCCGGTGCCTGTGCGGACTGGAACGGCCGGAGGAGGGAGAAGTGTCGGGAATGGATGTTTCTTCCGTGCAGTTTCAGGAAGACCGGCTCTGTGAGGAATACAGTGCGGTGAAAAATCTGGAAATGATCCTGGGAGATGCCGCGCAGGCAAGAGAGGCGTTGGCGCAGCTGTTGCCGGAGGAAGCTCTGGATCAGCCCTGCCAGGAACTGTCCGGCGGCATGAAACGGAGAGTGTCACTGGTGCGGGCCATGGAGGCGGGAGCGCAGTGTGTTCTGCTGGATGAGCCCTTTACCGGACTGGATGAAGAGAACCGCAAAAAGGCGGAAGAGTATATCCGGAGGAAGACGAGAGGCCGGATCGTAATGCTGGCTACCCATATCCGACCGGCGGAGGAGCTTTCGCAGACCGTGCGGATGTGAGAAGTGCAGGAGTTCGGGCACGGATCATGAAGAAGCAGATCCCGGCAGAATATGTCCGGAAAGTGAAAGGAAGAATGCTATGGAAAAAGGGACGGAAAATACAAGAGTTACCCTGATCGGCATTATAGTGGAGGATCCGGAGGCAGCAGTCAGGATCAACGGACTTTTGCATGAATACGGGGAATATATCATCGGCAGAATGGGGATACCTTATCATGAGAAACAGATGAACATCATCAGTGTGGTCATGGATGCACCGCAGGAAAAGGTCAGTGCTCTGTCGGGAAAGCTGGGAATGATCCCCGGAGTCAGCACGAAGTGCCTGTACGCCCCGGACGCGCAGAAAGCCCCAAAATAAAAAGGTTGTCAATTCCTCCAACTTATGCTATAATTGCAAAATGACTGCGACTGGATACAGACCCGCAAGGGTATAAAGGAGGAAATGTTATAATGAGTTTACAGGTTGAAAAGTTAGAGAAAAACATGGCCAAGCTGACCATCGAAGTATCTGCTGAAGAACTGGAGAAGGCAATCGAAGGCGCTTACCAGAAGAATAAGAACAAGATCAGCATTCCCGGTTTCCGTAAGGGTAAAGCTCCCCGTAAGATGATCGAGCAGATGTACGGTAAGTCCGTATTCTATGAGGATGCTGCCAATGCACTGATCCCCGATGCTTACGATAAGGCTCTGGAAGAGTGTGAGGAGCAGATCGTATCTTCTCCGAAGATCGATGTGACCCAGTTAGAGGCAGGCAAGCCTTTTATTTTCACCGCAGAGGTTGCGCTGAAGCCGGAAGTTACTCTTGGCAAGTACAAGGGTGTGAAGGTTGACAAGATTGACATTAAGGTAAGCGATGAGGATATCGACGCCGAGATCAACAGAGAGCGTGAGAGCAATGCCAGAACCATCAGCGTGGAAGACCGTGCTGTTAAGGACGGCGATATGACCGTGATCGATTTCGAAGGTTTTGTAGACGGTGCTGCATTTGAGGGTGGCAAGGGTGAGAATTATCCCCTGACCATCGGTTCCGGTTCCTTTATCCCCGGATTCGAAGAGGCACTGGTTGGTGCTGAACTGAACAAGGAGACCGAAGTAAACGTAACCTTCCCCGAAGATTATCATGCAGCTGAACTGGCCGGCAAGCCCGCAGTATTCAAATGCACCGTTAAGGAGATCAAGGAGAAGCAGCTTCCTGATCTGGATGACGAGTTCGCAAGCGAAGTATCCGATTTCGATACTATGGCTGAGTATAGAGAAGATGTACAGAAGAAGCTGACTTCCAAGAAGGAAGAGGAAGCTAAGATCGCCAAGGAAGAGGCAGTTCTGGATGCAGTGATCGCAGATGCCAAGATGGAGATCCCCGATGCTATGTTAGAGACCCAGCAGAGACAGCTGTTAGAGAACTTTGCACAGAGAATTCAGGCACAGGGCATCACTCTGGAGCAGTACATGCAGTTCACCGGTCTGACCGCTCAGACCATGATGGAGCAGCTGAAGCCCGAGGCACTGAAGAGAATCCAGTCCCGTCTGGTTCTGGAGGCTGTAGCAGCCGCTGAGAAGATGGAAGCTACCGAGGAAGATTTCGAAGCTGAGATCAAGAGCATGGCAGAAGCTTACCAGATGGAAGCTGACAAGGTAAAAGAGCTTCTGGGCGAGCAGGGTGCTAAGCAGGTGAAAGAAGATATCTGCGTAAGAAAGGCAGCTGATTTCATCGTAGACAACGCCAAGGAAGCAAAGGCAGCAGCCAAGAAGACCACCAAGAAAGAAAAGGCAGCGGAAGAGAAGTCTGAAGAAGCATAACCTGTGCTTTAAGATACGATACGAAGAGAAAGCGGATTCCCACGTCCGCGGGAGGTGGGAGTACGCTTTCTTTTAAATTTTTATTAAATCTTCGGAATCTCGTTGAAAAAGCTTACTAAGTAGGATACGATAGTAGTATTAATCAGAAGCAATGGAGGTTTTTGAATATGAGTTTAGTACCTTACGTCATTGAACAGACCAGCAAAGGTGAGCGGTCTTATGATATTTATTCCAGACTGTTAAAGGACAGAATCATTTTCCTGGGCGAAGAAGTCAATGAGACTTCCGCCAGCATTGTCGTGGCACAGTTACTGTTTCTGGAAGCAGAGGATCCCGATAAGGACATCCATCTGTATATCAACAGCCCGGGCGGAAGCGTTACCGCAGGTATGGCAATTTACGACACCATGAAGTACATCAAGTGTGATGTATCTACCGTATGTATCGGCATGGCAGCCAGCATGGGTGCTTTCCTTCTGGCAGGCGGTGCCAAGGGCAAGCGTTTCGCACTGCCCAACGCGGAGATCATGATCCATCAGCCTCTGGGCGGTACCCAGGGCCAGGCCACCGAGATCGAGATTGCAGCAAAGCATATCCTTCGTACCAAGGAGAAGTTGAACCGTATGCTGGCTGAGAACACCGGTAAGGATTATGAGACCATCTGCGCAGACACCGAGAGAGATAACTGGAAGAGCGCTGAGGAAGCTTGTGAGTACGGTCTGATCGATAAGGTGATCACCTTCCACGAGGCATAAAACAACAGGAGTATAATAATGGCAGGAAAAAATTCCGGAAATGACATCAGATGTTCATTTTGTAACAAAACCCAGAGTCAGGTCCGCAAGCTGATCGCGGGCCCCGCCGGGGTATATATCTGTGATGAGTGCGTAGACATCTGCGCAGACATCCTGGAGGAGGAACTGGAAGACGAAGAAGTGGAAGAGACCGCGAGTCCCGACATTAACCTTCTGAAACCCAAGGAGATCAAGAACTTCCTGGATGAATACGTCATCGGACAGGAGGAGGCAAAAAAGGTCCTCTCCGTTGCGGTGTACAACCATTACAAGAGAGTAACGGCTCCCAAGGATCTGAACGATGTGGAGCTGCAGAAGAGTAATATTATCATGGTAGGTCCTACCGGTTCCGGTAAGACTTATCTGGCCCAGACACTGGCCAAGATCATTAATGTACCGTTTGCCATAGCGGATGCCACCACACTGACCGAAGCCGGTTATGTGGGCGAAGATGTGGAGAACATTCTGTTAAAGCTGATCCAGGCAGCGGACTATGATGTGGAACGTGCACAGTATGGTATCGTCTATATCGATGAGATTGATAAGATCACGAAGAAGAGCGAGAATGTCTCCATCACCCGTGATGTCTCCGGTGAAGGCGTACAGCAGGCACTGTTAAAAATTATCGAGGGTACCGTGGCAAGCGTACCTCCCCAGGGAGGCAGAAAGCATCCTCATCAGGAGCTGATCCAGATCGACACCACCAACATTCTGTTTATCTGTGGTGGTGCTTTCGACGGACTGGAGAAGATCGTGGAATCCAGACTGGACCGCAAGGCCATCGGTTTCAACACCGAACTGGGCAGAAGAGAAGACAAGGACATCAGCGAACTGTTACAGGAGGTAACTCCTCACGATCTGGTGAAGTTCGGTCTGATCCCCGAGTTCGTAGGACGTGTGCCTATCTGTGTCTCCTTAAGAGGACTGGACAGAGAGGCCCTGATCCGCATCCTTCAGGAGCCGAAGAATGCTCTGGTAAAACAGTACCAGAAGCTGTTCCAGATGGACAATGTAAAGTTAGACTTTGAGCAGGATGCCATTGAGGCAATCGCAGACAAGGCGTTGGAACGCAAGACCGGTGCCAGAGGCTTACGCTCCATTATGGAATCCGTAATGATGGATACCATGTATGAGATCCCTTCGGATGACACCATTGAAGAATGTGTTGTCACCAAGGCTGCGGTGGATGGAGAGAGCGAGCCCCTCACCATACACGAAGATTCTCTGAAAAAGGCAAAATAATCCGGGCGCTGCCTTGTGTTCACACAGGGCAGCGTTTTGTGCAAAAAAGTATCTGTGAAACAACAGGTTACGGAAAGACAAAGGTATCAATATGATCATAAAGAATGTAAATCTGGAAACGGTCTGCGGTATTACCAGTAAGCTTCCGGAGAATCTACATCCCGAGGTGGCATTCGCCGGAAAAAGTAATGTCGGCAAATCCTCACTGATCAACGGACTGATGAACCGTAAGTCTCTGGCCAGAACCAGTTCCCAGCCGGGTAAGACTCAGACCATCAATTATTACAACATTAATGACGAAATCTACTTCGTGGATCTGCCGGGCTACGGCTATGCACAGGCCAATGAGAATGTGAAAGCCCAGTGGGGCAAGATGATCGAAGATTATCTGCATAAGTCCAGAAAGTTAAAGCTGGTGTTTTTGCTGATCGATATCCGGCATGCACCGTCGGAGAACGATCGGATCATGTATGACTGGATCCGCCGCAACGGCTACGATCCCATCATCATTGCCACCAAACTGGACAAGATCAACCGCAGTCAGATACAGAAACAGGTGAAACTGATCCGCACCACCCTGCAGGCGGGGACGGATACACAGATCGTTCCTTACTCCGCACAGACGAAGCAGGGCAGGGAAGAGATCTATGAGATTCTGGACGGAATCCTGACAGCGGAGAAACCTGCGCAGGAATAGGCGGCAGAGGGGAATGGGCGGAAAAGCAGAAAGTGTGAGGGTGTATGAAGAAATACTGTAAAGCAGTGGTAAACCTTGGCGTGGCATTTATTATATTGTTACTGGTTATTTTTCTGGTGCCGAAGATGCTGGTCTTTTTTTCACCGTTTGTGGCGGGCTGGATTATAGCATTGATTGCCAGCCCTCTGGTGCGTTTTTTTGAGGAAAAAGTCAAGATCAAGAGAAAAGCGGGAAGTGCTTTTGTCATTGTGGCGGTCATTGCACTGGTGGTACTGATCCTCTATCTGGTAGGTGCCAAACTGGTGGATGAGATCATGGGACTGATCGGTGCCCTGCCGGAGATCTGGGACAGTGCAGAGAATGATTTTGCCGATATTGGTCAGAATTTAAGCATTATTTATAACCGTTTTCCGGCGGATATACAGCAGAGTATTACGGATGTGATCAACCAGATCGGAAGTTATGTGGGAGATCTGTTAGGAAAGATCGGTACACCGACCATCAATGCAGTGGGCAATTTTGCCAAACAGTTGCCTTCCATTCTGATCGGCCTGATCATGGCATTGCTTTCTTCCTATTTCTTCGTAGCGGAGAGAGACCAGCTGGCGGCATGGTTCCGCAAGCATACTCCCGCGGAAGTACTGTCCTGGTATTATATGTTGAAACGCGGACTGATCAAAGCTGTGGGCGGTTATCTGAAGGCACAGCTGAAGATCGAAGTATGGATGTACCTGCTACTGGTCATCGGCCTGGCTATTTTACAGGTAGACTATTCTCTGCTGATCGCACTGGGAATCGCCTTTTTGGATTTTCTCCCCTTTTTCGGAACGGGAACGGTCATGGTACCCTGGGCCATCATCAAAATCTTAAGCTCGGACTATAAGATGGCCATTGGATTGCTGATTATCTGGGGCATCGGACAGCTGGCCCGTCAGCTGATCCAGCCGAAGATCGTGGGAGATTCCGTGGGAATGCCTCCGTTACCGACTCTGTTCCTGCTCTACATAGGTTATAAGCTGGGAAGTGTTGTGGGAATGATCGTAGCGGTGCCCATCGGACTCATTGCCCTGACCATGTATCAGGAGGGCGCGTTCCAGACCACCAAGGACAGCGTGAGGATCCTGGTGGCGGGAATCAATCATTTCCGCAGGTTAAAGCCGGAGGATATGGATGAGGTGCGGCAGATGCAGGAGAGAGACCGCAGACGGAGCGAGGAACTGACCAGACAGGTCGAAGAGGAAGAGGAGAAATGAGAAATATCAGACTGCGATTGCAGTATGAAGGAACCAGATATCAGGGATGGCAGAAGCAGACCTCCACAGACAACACCATTCAGGGGAAAATGGAAGCACTTTTGACCAAAATGTGCGGAGAATCCATAGAGATCGCTGCCAGCGGAAGGACGGATGCCGGAGTGCATGCACTGGGGCAGGTGGCGAATTTCCATACGGAATCCCTTATGAGTACAGAAGAAATACTGGCATATTGCAACCGGTATCTTCCAGAGGACATTGCAGTGGTGGAGGTATCGGAAGCGGCTCCCAGATTTCACAGCAGACTGAATGCCACAGGGAAAAGATACCGCTACCGTATTATCAACAGCGTGATTCCCAACGTATTCTGGCGGCGCTATGCCGTGGAGGAACCGGAAAGCCTGGATCTGGATGCCATGCGCAGATCGGCGGATCTTTTGCTGGGAGAACATGATTTCAAAGCATTTACTTCTGCCAAAAAGAGTAAGAAATCCACCATCCGCCGGATCGATGAGATCCGGATTGAGCAAAAAGGGGATCTGGTGGAATTTGTTTTTACCGGCAACGGATTTTTACATCACATGATCCGGATCCTGATGGGAACCCTTCTTGAAGTGGGAAAGGGGATCCGCACTCCGGAGAGTATAACAGAGGTATTGGAATCCGGTGACAGAGCAAAAGCCGGACCGTTAGTGCCGGCCAGGGGACTGGTACTGGAAGAAGTTTTTTACACCTGATGAAAGATAAGTGCAACTTTTTGCCCTGCAATTGCGTCTATACAATTGTAGGGCATTTTCATTGCCTGGGATGCCGACAACTAAATTATTCAGAGCCACGTTCGCAAAATTGCTCTTACAGAGCTCTGAATAGTTTATAAAAATTTTAGAAATAGCATGCAGAAAGTATGCATTGACAGGATACGATAACAGTGGATAAGGCAGAGGGGCCTTTTCCCATACGAAAGGTGGAAGGTGCGGACCATGGAAAAAAAGGTTGCAGTATACAATAATAATACAGGTGTGATAGAGACAATGAGTTCCCTTCTGGCAGGAGAAGGTTTAAAAATGGTGGCCGTTACAGGAAGAGTGCAGTTGCAGGAAATGTTGAGAGCTCAGGAGATCCAGCTGCTGATGCTGGATGTGGAACTGGACGGCAAAGGCTGGGGAGAAGGGATCGAAATGATCCATGATATCCGCAATATGACCACGATTCCCATTATCATCATTTCCGCCCAGGGTGCGGAGACCGCTAAGATCATGGCACTGAATGCCGGAGCGGATGATTATGTGACGGTAGGATATAATCCTCTGGAATTACTGGCCAGAGTAAAATCCCAGCTTCGTCGGTATACCCAACTGGTGAACCTGTGCGAGAGCATTGACAAAATCTATCGGGTGGATGGACTGGAGATCAACGACAGAAACCGTACGGTGACCGTAGACGGCCGGGAAGTGAAGATGACTCCCATCGAATATAAGATCCTGCGCCTTCTGGTACAGGAGAGGGGCAAGGTACTGTCCATCAGCCAGATCTACGAATCTATCTGGCATATGCAGGCCATTGGGGCAGATAATACCATTGCGGTTCATATCCGCCACATCCGGGAAAAGATCGAGAGCAATCCCAAGGAGCCCAGATATCTGAAAGTGGTATGGGGAACCGGCTATAAGGTAGGATGAAAATAGTTCATAGAAATGTCTTCTGCGAAAGCAGGGGACATTTTTTGTCAAAGAAGCTATACGGGAACAGTGCGGCTTGACAAAATGATTTAAATATATTATTGTATTAATTAAATAATACAAATATAAGGTTAAGAATGGAGCATAAGGATGCAGATGGGAGAGACACAGACAAGGGGAATCAGCAGCGCAGTACTGAAAAATATTGCGGTGGTGACTATGTTGATCGATCACATAGGGGCGGTGATCGTGATGAGGTTATTGATTCAACGCGGGATATATACAGCCATGGTGAATCAGAAAGTGGATGCCTGGATGATACAAAACGGCTGGCTATATGGAAGCTATATGGCAATGCGGATCATCGGAAGAATCGCATTCCCAATCTACTGTTTCCTGTTGGTGGAAGGCTTCCAGAAGACCCATAATGTGAAAAAATATCTGGGCAGGATGTTTTTATTTGCATTGCTGTCGGAGGTGCCGTTTGATCTGGCGCTCAGCGGTGAAGTGTGGTATGTGGAATACCAGAATGTATTTTTCACTCTTTTTATCGGTCTGGCGGTGATCGCGGGGCTGAAACTGGTGGAAGAGCGCTTGGCGGGGAGCGGAAACGGGAAAAGAATTTTGCGGATCTGCTTATCCGCCGGTATTATTATAGCAGGCTGTGCACTGGCACTGATTCTTAAGACAGATTATGACTTCCAGGGAGTCCTGGCAATCACCGTACTTTATCTGTTCCGCAACCGCAGGAAGGCGCAGGTCTGGGCCGGGGTGATTGCATTTTTACTGATGGGCGGTATGGAGATGATCGCGGCATTTTCTTTTCTTCTGATCTGGTTCTACAACGGAACGAGAGGGAAACAGAATAAATATTTCTTCTACTTTTTCTACCCCGCGCATCTGCTGCTTTTGTGGCTGATCTGCGTGGCAATGGGAATTGCGGGAATTTCTGCCATATGATGAAGGGAAGACCCACAGACAAAATGCGGTAACAATACGAAAACATACAGAAACATAAGGGGAGAACGGATATGGAGAACTGGAACAGGGAAAATGGTGATGAGGCAGAACTGATCCGGGTATGTGAACTTACGAAGACCTTTCGGCTGTCCGCAAAGCAGCGGAAGCTGGAACACAGTGAAGCAAAGACGAAAACGGCAGTGGATCATGTGAGTTTTTGCGTAAAACAGGGTGAAGTGTTCGGCCTGCTTGGGCCTAATGGGGCGGGAAAGACCACGACACTGCGGATGCTGGCGACATTGATACGGCCGGACAGCGGGGATGCCGTGTTATCCGGCAGCAGTGTTGTGACACAGCCGGAGGAAGTAAGACGCAGCATAGGATTTCTGACCAGCGAATTGAAGCTGGAAGATTTTTTCACACCGGATTATCTGTTTGACTTTTTTTCGGAATTATATGGAATCCCGACGGAAAAAAGGAATGCCCGGAAAAATATGCTGTTTGAACGGTTCGGCATCCGGGAGTTTTCGCAGGTGCGCATCCGGGATCTGTCTACGGGAATGAAACAGAAGGTATCACTGGTGATCGCCATGGTGCAGGATCCGGAGATCATTATTTTCGATGAGCCTACCAACGGGCTGGACATCCTGACCGCAAAAGTGGTGACGGACTTTCTTCTGGATCTGAAGGAACAGGGCAAGACCATCATCGTATCCACCCATATCTTCAGCCTGGTGGAGAAGATCTGTGACCGTGTGGGGATCATTATCAACGGCCGGATGGCTGCCTGTGAGGATCTGCGGACGCTCTGCGGAGAGGAAAGCCTGGAGGACCGCTTTTTTGAGATCTACGAAGCTGTAAACGGGGAGGAAAAAGGCCATGACAAATAATACCATCACCGTGATGAAAAAGGAACTTGCCAGATTTTTCGGGGACAGGAGACTGGTGATCACCACACTGTTGCTTCCGGGACTCATGATCTATGTGGTGTACAGCTTTCTGGGGGGAGCCATGATGAAGACCATACTTCCCGAGGAGTCTTATGTGGCAAAGGCTTATGTAGTGGACATGCCGGACTCCCTAAGGGAAGAACTGCGGGGGCTTAGGGTGGACTGGCAGCAGGCGGACAGGGAACAGCTTACGGAGATCAAACAGGAGATCCGGGACAAACAGTCGGACGGCCTGGTGGTATTTCCCGGGGATTTTGACGAGGCTGTGAAAAGTTATCAGGTCACCAGCGGGGAACCGGCACCCAATGTGGAGATCTATTACAATTCCACGGAGACGGAATCTAATCATTTTTATAATGAAGTATCGGAGATTCTGGAGGGATATGAGACATCGATAGCCAATAAGCTGGATATTAATGCAGGAGATTCCGTGTATTATGACTGTGCCACCAGCAAAGATGCTACGGGGCAGATCTTTTCCATGATGATGCCCATGCTGCTTATGATGTTTTTGTACAGCGGCTGTATGTCCGTGGCACCGGAGTCCATTGCAGGGGAAAAGGAGCGGGGCACCATAGCGACCCTGCTGGTAACCCCCATGAAGAGAAGTTCACTGGCGTTGGGCAAGGTGTTTTCACTGAGTATCATAGCCCTTCTGGCAGGCTGCTCCAGCTTCCTCGGAACCTTTGCGGCACTGCCGAAGATGATGGGCGGGGAACTGACCGGAGTGGATTCCTCGGTGTATGTGCCCATGGATTATGTGATGCTGCTTTTGATCATTTTGTCCACCGTGATGGTGTTGGTATCTGTGATCGCGCTGATTTCCGCGTTTGCCAAAAGCGTGAAGGAGGCGGCAACGACGGTGTCGCCGTTAATGATCGTGGTGACCTTTATCAGCTTAAGTCCCATGCTGAACCAGGGCGAGGGAGTTCCGCTGTACCGGTATCTGATTCCGGTATATAACAGTGTGCAGTGCATGAACGGTATCTTCTCCTTTACCTATCAGCCGGTGGAAATACTGGTGACGGTGATCATGAATCTGTGTATGGCGGGAGTGCTGGTATTCGGACTGACCAGAGCATTCCAGAGCGAGAAAGTGATGTTCGGGTGAGAGCCGCGCTATTGACTACAAGGCAGTTAGTGTGTACAATGATAACTATTCAGAGCAACGCAAATTCGGGCAAAAGATCGTCGAATACTCGTATTCGTAAGATCTTGTGATCGAATTTATGTTACGAAGTAACTTCATGAGCAAAAAGGAAGCACCGTTGGGGCGATTTTGCGAATGGTGCTCTGAATAGAGAAAACGGAGGAAATAATACATGCAACTGCCTATTTTTGAGAAATACATTGATGAACTGATTGAGAAGAGTACTCTGGATGTCCCGGCCTGGAACATTGAGAAGGCCAGAGAGGGGAAAGCTGCCGGATGGAATTACATCGACGGCTGCATGATCCTGGCACTTTTAGAGATCTACAGTGCCACCGGAGAGAAGAAGTATTACGAATTCGCAGATGCATTTATTGACCACAGAGTACAGGAAGACGGCACCATCACCAAGTATTCCGTGGAAGAATATAATATTGACAATGTCAATGCGGGCAAGACCCTGTTCGCATTGTATGCCCTGAACGGCAAGGAAAAATACCGCAAAGCCATCGACCTGATCTACAGTCAGGTAGAAAACCAGCCCCGCACTGAAGAGGGTAACTTCTGGCATAAGAAGATCTACCCCAATCAGGTATGGCTGGACGGCATGTACATGGGACAGCCCTTCTACATGGAGTATGAGACCAAATTCGATGACAAGAAGCACTACGATGACATTTTCCATCAGTTTGCCAATGTCGTAAAGTATATGAGGGATCCCAAGACCGGATTGTATTATCATGGATACGATGCTTCGAGGAAAGCTTTCTGGTGTGACAAAGAGACCGGTCTTTCCCAGAATTTCTGGCTGAGAGCCCTGGGTTGGTATTCCATGGCACTGTTAGATACCCTGAGCAAATGTGAGCCGGGAGAAACGTATCAGGCAGAGTATGACAATTTGAAGAAGGTATTCGTGGATCTGATCGATTCCATGTTAAAGTTCCAGGATGAGAGCGGCATGTGGTACCAGCTTCCCGCACTGGGCGGCAGAGAGCCGAACTATTTAGAGACCAGCGGAAGTGCGATCATGGCTTATTCTCTGCTTAAGGGTGTGAGACTGGGATTTTTACCGGAGTCTTACAGAACCTATGGATTGAAGGCATTTCAGGGAATCTGTGACCGCTATCTGAAGGAGAAGGACGGACATTTAAGCCTCGGCGGTATCTGTCTCGTAGCAGGACTGGGACCGGAAGATAACCGTCGCCGTGACGGCAGCTTCGCGTATTATATGTCTGAGCCCATCGTGGAAGATGATGCCAAGGGTGTGGGACCGCTGCTTCTGGCTTACACCGAGATGAGAAGACTGGATGACTAAATGAAGTCAGGCGGAATGATGAAGAACGATAACAGAAATGATAGAAGAACATCTGGGTCCGGAACTGCGAAAGGCACCGGAAGCGTTGGAAAGGCAAAAGCACCGGCAGGCAAAGGAAACAAGGCGCCCGGAGGACAGGGACGGGAAAAGGCGGCTGTGAAAAAGAAGAGCGGCATCTGTCCGGTAGCCGACAAATGCGGCGGATGCAGCTGGATCAATCAGCCGTATGCGGAACAACTGAAGAAGAAAGAAAAGCAATTAAAGGAGCTTCTGGCTCCTTTTTGCAAGATTGAGGGTGTCATCCCCATGGAGCATCCCGAGCATTACCGGAATAAGGTGCATGCGGTATTCGGCGAGAACCGGTATCACGATGCCATTTCCGGGATTTATGAGCAGAAGAGCCATCGGATCGTTCCTGTGGACAGCTGCCTGATCGAGAATGCCAAAGCGGATGAGATCATCGTCTCCATAAGAGGGCTGCTGAAGTCTTTTCATATCCGCCCTTACAATGAGGACACCGGGTATGGACTGCTGCGCCATGTTCTGATCCGTACGGGGCATGTCACCGGACAGATCATGGTAGTACTGGTACTGGCTTCCCCGATCCTGCCCTCCAAGAATAATTTTGTGAAGGCACTACTGAAACTGCACCCGGAGATCACCACCGTGGTCATCAATGTCAACAACCGCAATACCAGTATGGTACTGGGTGACAAGGAGCATGTGATCTACGGCAAAGGCTATATTGAGGATGAATTGTGCGGAAAGCGTTTCCGGATTTCTCCCAGATCTTTTTATCAGGTGAATCCGGTACAGACCGAAATCCTCTACGGAAAAGCGCTGGAGTATGCAGGACTTACCGGCAAAGAGACCGTAGTGGATGCTTATTGCGGCACCGGAACCATCGGCATGATCGCCAGTGACAAGGCTGGCAAGGTCATCGGCGTGGAACTGAATGCCGACGCCGTCAGGGACGCCCGCAGCAATGCCAAAGCCAATCAGATCCGCAACATCCAGTTCTACCAGAACGACGCCGGGAAATTCCTCGTGGAAATGGCCGGGCAGGGCGCGAAGGTCGATGTAGTCCTGATGGATCCCCCCAGAAGCGGCAGCACCGAAGAGTTCATGAGCTCCGTAGTCCAGATCGGCCCCAAGAAAATCGTCTACGTCTCCTGCAATCCCGAGACACTGGTCAGGGACCTGAAGTATTTTAAGAAAAAGGGCTACCGCGTGGCGAAAGGCGTGGGGGTGGATATGTTCCCGTTCACCGAGAGCCTGGAAGCCGTTACCTTACTGGTCCGGCAGAAGAAGTAACTGGAAAGTCAGTTTGGTGTAAATAGTACAAAAATGATAAATTCCGTACAAAAAAGTTCTTAAATCAGAAATTTTTGTACGGAATTTCTTTTATTTGCTTGCGCAGCGAAAATAGAGACTTTTTATATGGCAAAATCTCATATTTTTGTATTTTTTTAGCCGATATTTGCGTTTTAAATACAAATGTTTCAGTTGGGGCAAGATAAATTAAAAAGAGGTTAGTAAACAACGGAAGGATAAAAAATAAATTGTCTTACAGGTTGTAAGCCAATTGGTGACAAAAATAAGGTACAGAGATTATATAATAAAAGTGCATATTCGAAATATTAGAAGAATTGAATGAAAAGTTGTTTTGATAAGGCCGGTGTGATATGATATAAATAAAGATAGGGATTCAGTATGTCTGAGTTTTACCTAAATAAAATGTCAGACTGTCATAAGGCAGTACTTTTTATTTGGAGGTATGAAAAATGATTAACTTGGACAAAAGTGAAAATTGGGACAATTGGGAAGATTGGGTTGAAACCAAGAAGGCCCATTATGGTTCCAAAACAGGCATGAAAGTCTATGGGGGTATTATTGATTTCGACCCAGACAAGCAAAAGGACTTAGTAGGTGGAGGTAGAATCACATATGACGAATATCTTGACCTGCAGATGATGGCTTGTGAAAGTAAGGAAAATGTGCGTCGGAACTTTGCTCTGTGTTATTATTATATTCCCTTAAAGTTTATGGGAGAAATAGAGCGTATTACAAGAAAAGCGGTTTGTTTTAAGCGTATTCATGTTTCTGGAATGTACTCAGATGGCATTTGTTTTGATGGCAAGGAAGACCACGCATGGATTGATAAGCATGGTCTTGAAAAATTCAAAGTTGGGGATTGCCTTTCGTTCTTTGCCGAACCGTATCGTTACATTAAAACCGGAAGTGGTAAGCAAATAGATTTTGGCCTTCGTAATCCACAAAATATTAAAACAATAGAAAAGTATGAGTTGCCTTCTGACGAACAATTAATGCTTCAATCTATTGATATTATTATTTGTGAAAACTGCTTTCTTAATGAACAGTGTTTTGGAGGAATGTGCACTAGAAACAAAAAAGAATTACAGTTGTTGAGAAAAGAAATGCTCAGAGTGGTAAATAGCTCAGAAAAAGAGGATGAATAAAAATGAGTAAATGGTGCTTTAATTATGATTCTGGTGAGTATGAGCATATTGACCGAGATGGCTTCAGTATTGACAGAGGTGAGTTTGTTTACAACTGGGACGATAGCGAGTACAGGCGTGAAGAAGAGGAAGAAGAACTTCGAAACAGGTCACTGTGGGAGGATGAAAACGAGTAAATAAAACTTAAAACAACGAACCCCTCCCGGCTGTAGCGGTTGAGAGGCGTTCGCCTATGGAAATTATCCTTTAAGCTTGCTAACTTTTTGCGGAGAAGGTCCAAATATCAAGGGATTTAACCGCCGTGGTTTTGATGCAACGTAATTCAAAATAGTTAAAGTAAAGAAGAGACAAAAGGCCAAAATTAGTGGATAACACTGATTTTAGCCTTTTTGAATATATTTTATTGTATAATTAAGAATAATAAATGGTAAAGTTTACTTACAAATAGCCTTATGATAAAATAATTAGAAGCAGTATTAGATATTTGAAGAAGGTAGATATATTTATAAATGATGGATTTTGGACACCTTAATAATTGAGTTCTCTTTTAAGATATAGACAAGAATAAGGAGTGTTTATGAAATTAGAACAACTGATCGGCGAAGCAACTGAGTATGACAAAAAAGCAATGTTAGAGGTAAAAAAGCCGAAAAGTTGGCTGAAAAGTGTAAGTGCTTTTGCTAATGGCATTGGTGGTGTGCTCATTTTTGGCGTTGCAGATAATGATGCGGTGGTAGGAATTGACGATGTAAAGAAAACCATGGAAGTTATTAGTGAGCAGATAAAGATAAAAATGGATCCAATTCCAGAAGTTTTGTTAAAGGCACACGAAATAGATGGCAAGGAAATTATAACGTTAGAGGTATATCGGGGAGATGAGACTCCTTATTATTATGTAGGAGAAGGTAATTACACGGCCTATGTACGAATTGGCAATGAAAGTGTAGTAGCTGCTGCAACGGATTTAAAGAGGCTGGTTTTACGAGGGAAGAACCGAACATATGACAGTCTTGTTACAGACTACAATTTTGACGATTATTCCTTTTCCAAGTTAAAGGCAACATATTATAAGCAGACGAAGAAAAGTATGGAAATCAAAGATTTTGAATCATTTGGTATTGTTGACAGGAACGGCAAGTTAACAAATGCAGGAGCTTTACTTGCTGATGAATCGCCTATTTATTGTTCGAGATTATTTTGCACCAGATGGAATGGTACTGATAAAGCATCAGGAATTATTGATGCACTGGATGATGAAGAATATACAGGCAGTCTTATCCTGCTCTTGGAAGAAGGTATGAATTTTGCGAGAAGAAATTCCAAGAAAATGTGGAAAAAAGAATCTGATCGAAGAGTAGAATATCCTGAGTATCCAGAGAGAAGCATTTTTGAAGGTTTGGTTAATGGATTAGTGCATCGTGATTATTTAGATATGGGAAGCGAAGTTCATATTGATATTTTTGATGATCGACTGGAAATATATTCCCCTGGCGGAATGTATGATGGGACACTTATTCAGGACAGGGATATTGATAATGTTCCTTCAAAGCGTAGAAATCCAGTGGTTGCAGACATTTTTAGTCGGCTTGATTATATGGAACGAAGAGGAAGTGGTTTTAAAAAGATTATGCAGGCATATGAAGTAGAGCCCAATTATACAGAAGACAAAAAGCCCGTTTTTTATTCAAATGCAACGGAATTCAGAGTTATCTTGAAAAATCTTAATTTTACAAATGAAGTTTTGAACGAAAAAAATGAAGTTTTGGATGAAGTTTTGAATGAAGTTTTGAATTTTGGCAGAACGGAAGTGGAAATAAAAGTAATAAAGGAGATATTACAGTCTTCTGCAATAAGACAGAAAGATTTAGCGGAAGAAGTAGGAGTCTCTGTAAGTACTGTTCAACGGACTATTAAAAAATTGGTGAAAGAGGGAAAGATAGTTCGGGTGAATGGAAAACGGAATGGATATTGGAAAGTCTTATAGAAGCCTTGGTTATGATAGCTCCAAGTTAGTAAAACGCAACGATAACTAACATTATTTTAATTTTTAATACTTGCAAAATCAGGGGGTTATGAACCCCTATTCAAGTGCAGCCAAAATTCAACTCGTTCTCCTAAAATTGGGCATAAGAAAGGCACCTATCATTGTAAACGTCAAATCCTGCGCCTCCCCTTAAATTTAACGCCGCTTTTATGAGCGGCGTGGTTTCCGGCATTCCTCGGGAAGTTCCTCTGCCCAGGGCATCAGCTGATCTAGTTTTGCCGGATCTATATTTCCTTTTTCGTCACAACACTTCGGCAGTTCTGTGAGGATATGCCTGAAGTAGTAGTATGGGCGCAGATTGTTCAGCTTTGCTGTCTCTGAAATACTGTAAACAAGGGCGCTGGCTCCGG
>CAKSAN010000016.1 GCA_934436435.1 uncultured Acetatifactor sp.
CAGCTGAATAACCGCATCCGTTATACGGGCCAGCAGTATGATGAACTGACAGAGCAGTATTACCTGCGGGCGAGGTACTATAATCCGGTTGCCGGGCGTTTCATGCAGGAAGACGTCTATCAGGGAGATGGACTGAATCTGTATGCGTACTGCGGGAATAACCCAGTGGTGTATGATGATCCGAGTGGGTATAAAAGGAAAGCTTGTCCTCCGCAGGGGAAAATTAGTGAACGTGTTGATGAGAGTGGTAGTAGCTCCTATAGTTTATTACCAAGTGAAGGTGAAATTGGAACATATAGAGAGTTATTAGATGCAGGTGAGGTTGGAGATAATATTACACCACATCATATGCCTTCTGCGGAATATATGTCTCAGTATGGAGTAGGAAGGGAAGATGGTCTTTGTATGAATATGGAAATGCCTAGTCCAGGTACGGGAGGGCGACATCGTTTGACCGACACTTATGGAAGAAATATGACAGATGCAGAAAAGGCATATTATTATTCGTTATCCCCTAGAGATGCACTAGCATACGATATTGCAAATATGAGGCAAATATATCAGAGTCAAGGTTTATATTCTGAGATACGACCGAAATTGCAAGAATATATCAAGAAATACATGGAATTAATGCCTGAATTATTTGATAAATAGAAGAGGAGAATTAAGCAATGGATAAAAAAAATCAGATACAACAATTAATCAATTCCAGGAAGCTGAGTACTGATGAGGAATATGTGTTATTTGAAGGTGCCTTGCAGGCATTGCATTTGAATATAACGATTGATGATATTGCTGAAATATGTAAAGCTTTTGATGATGATACAAAAGATGATGAAGTTATGTTTGGAATTATTCATCTGATTGAACAATTGCAAGGAGAGGAGTACTTAAAGAAGATTGCAATATGTACACCAGATATGAAGGAGGCTCATGATTGGGCAATGACGTTAAATAAGAGAATAATTAACAGTCAAAAATATTTTGAAAAGTACATTGAAATTATTGGCGATTTGGAAAAGGAATACAAAGAAAAAATATTAAAACTGTTAGTTGATGTTAAAAATGATAATCCTAAAAGATTTGGTGACAAAATAAATATGTTGATTGAGCGGACAGTATAGTAACTTTATTTATGTCTCCACTTAAGGATGCCCACCACTTAAAAATCCAACAACGGTCTTTAATTTAATTGAAATGGATCTAAAGTATAGAAAGATCCAAGAAGATTTAATATAAAGACCTTAGAGCAAAATTTATTCTATGGGTGCATTTAAGGACATCCAAATTCAAAACTGAATATTGATTCTAAGATTTAAAACGCATTGTTTTCATAGCACTTGGTGCTGTGGAGACAATGCGTTTTTTCGATGATAATTTTCAAATTCTTTTCCAGACTGCTAATATCGGTCTACTCCTTGCGAATATCGTGCCCAAAGTCTGTCTTTTGGGCATCTCATAAAGAGAAAGTGCACAGTTAGCTCAAGAAAACATTGCTAGCGAAACTCTGGTATTGAACTTTAACAAGTAAATATTATTCGAAATTGAACCATCAGCGCATCCTCCAACAGTATAAGTATAATGCCAGAGGCCAGATTATCGGAGTCGTGGACGGCAACCAGAATCCCATTTCCTATGATGTGGACAGCTGGGGACGCATCACAGGCATTGGCTTTGTGGACGGGGTGAAGGAAGGCTATGAATACACCCCCGCCGGGCAGGTCAGCAGGACTATAGACGGTAACGGTAATGCGGTGCAGTACCGCTACAACAGTCTCGGCAAGATCAGCGAGAGAATTGATCAGCTGGGATTCACAGAGACCTTCCGGTATGACGAGGAGGGCAACCTGTCCCTGCATATCGACAGGGATGGAAGACAGCTGCAGCGCGCCTGCAACGTATTCGGACAGCCTGTGTATGAGAAGGCGTCCGATGCAGAGGGAAAACATACCAACATCAGCACCTGGCACTATGACAGCCTGGGCCGGGTGACCCGTGCTGTCTGCGACGGAAAGTCCTATGAATACATCTACGATGCACATGGTAACCTGAAAGAAAAGCGTTCCAACGGGAAACGCTTAGTTTCCTATACCCATGACAGGGCAGGGCAGATCACGGAGATTAAAGACCCCGCAGGAGTCTGCACCCGGTATGAGTACGATATCTTAGGACGCAGGAGCCGTGTTTACAACAATGACGGACTGGAAGTGCGCTACGGCTATGACGCTTTGAACCGCATCAGCCGCATCCATTATGGTAACGGTGTGGAGACCGCCTATACCTATGACGGGGACGGAAACGTCCGCACGCTGGAAACCAGAGCAGGTGAAAATGTCCTGATTTCCTTTGCATACCGGTATGACGGCAACGGAAACCGCACAGCGAAGGCAGGCACACAGGCAGCTCTGGGCGGCATCACCACAGGGAATAATGCGTTGGATATCTCCTATGCTTATGATGTCCGGGGACAGCTTCTGGAAGAGCGGCGGAACGGCGCTTCTGTTTGCTATGCCTATGACAAAGCCGGGAACAGAATCCGGAAGACGGATGTACAGGGAGAAATCCGATATCTTTATAATGAGAAGAACCAGCTAATTGCAGAAGAAAGCCCTGCCGATAGAAAACAGTTTTCTTATGACCGTCAGGGCGGTATAATAGAAGAGAAAAATGCAGCCGGAATCCGTCTGTTCTCCTATAACAGCCGCCACCAGCAGACAAGGGTGGAAACTGAAACTGCCAACGTGCAGGAGAACCGCTATGACGCGGAAGGACTGCGCTTTGAACTGCTGGAAAACGGCAGGAGGACCAGCTTTGTATACCACGATGGAGAGCTTCTGCAGGAGGAGGGAAGAGAAGAGCAGGGCACCAGTTATCATCTCGGGGCAGGGATGGAAGCGTTCCGCAGAGGACAGGAACTGTCCTACTACCACAGAGACGAGCAGTTAAGTACGGCACTTGTTACTGATGGACAGGGAGAAATCCGGAACAGCTATCAGTATGATGCCTTTGGCATATCCCTTGAGACCACAGAACAGCTGAATAACCGCATCCGTTATACGGGCCAGCAGTATGATGAACTGACAGAGCAGTATTACCTGCGGGCGAGGTACTATAATCCGGTTGCCGGGCGTTTCATGCAGGAAGACGTCTATCAGGGAGATGGACTGAATCTGTATGCGTACTGCGGGAATAATCCGGTGGTGTATGATGATCCGAGTGGGTATGCAAGTACGTCAACAGGTAAAGCTTGTCCACCACAGGGGAAAATTAGTGAAAGTGTTGATGAGGATGGTACATCTTCAAATAAAGTATTAGGTGGTAGCTTTAAGGATGTAGATGCAACACGAGGACCTGATGAGGTTGGACATCACATGCCACAGAATGCATATAATAAAACAATTGGTGTTAGTCGTAATGATGGACCTGCATTATTGATGTCAAGGGAGGATCATGCGTTAACTCGTTCATTTGCTGGTCGTGGTAAAGCGACTATGAAAGAAGATATAGAATTATCTGCTAGACAACGTATGGCAAAAGATTTATGGGATATTAAAAATAAGTTCGGGACAAAGTATAATGAAGGTATAAAACAGATGCTAGAATATATAGAAACGTTGCCAGAATTTCAAAAATAAGTAATTGAAAGGAATAAATAAGATGATGTACAATGAAGATATAATTGGAAAATGTGCAATTATAGAGTGGGAACAATATAAAAAGATAAACATTAATTCGTTTGTGCTTGATGAAGAAACACAAATTGAACAATTAGAGGAAGTGCTTCTTGAAATCAAGAAACTTGATAATAGTATAAAGATATTTGTTTCCACATATCCAATTGAAAAAATTGAAAATGGGATTAGAATGTACTCGGATATGCTCTGGATAAGGACTAAACTTGAATGTATTCAGTTGCAATCGCTTTTTGCTAAATATCGTCAGAGTGAACCTTCTTCAATATTTGATTTAACAGAAGAAGAAAAAGGTTATGCTGATATATATATTGATACTGAATTTCAATACAGAGAGTTTACTATGGTATCTAATCTATTTAAATTAGGTGAGATTAAAATATTGTATTGGGATTAGTAGCTTGTATTTATAAACTATATATTTAGGGTATCAAAATAAAATATTTATCCAAATAGCAGAACGCATTGTTTTCACAATATTTGGTGCTGTGGAGACAATGCGTTTTTGCATTGAATAGTGGTGTTTCTATAGAAGGAAAACATACCAACATCAGCACATGGCACTATGACAGTTTGGGCAGACGAATCCGCATCTTTAATGATGACGGACTGGAAGTGCGCTACGGCTATGATGCCCTGAACCGCATCAGCCGCATCCATCATGGTAACGGCGTGGAGACCTCCTATACCTATGACGGGGACGGAAATGTCCTGCTCTCCTTTGCATACCGGTATGACGGCAACGGAAACCGCACAGCGAAGACAGGCACACAGGTAACTCTGGGCGGTATAATAGAGGAGAAGATTGAAAATGAGAAGTAGAGGATATCCATAGACCTGGGAGCATAACAAATAAACCATCTTACGGTGGTCGCTTTAAAAATTGAATATTAGAAATGTTAAGGTTATGTAGTTGCTGACTTGATTTTATAACCTTGATTTCGGATCAACATAAGGGCCTGCTCTATGGTGATTTCACGCCCTGCTGGAGGAAGATCGGTTTTCCGGTAAAATTGCTTTCTTGTGACCGCGACGCTTCTTGAGACGGAGATAACGGTTACGCATTTCTGGATGCTTTGTGCTTTTAATAACAGCGTTAGCACACTGGACTAAAAGCGGTTTGATGTAGCATCCGGCCTTGGAAACCCGGACAGATTTTTTCTTCCCTGCACTTTCATTGTTAGTCGGAGTAAGACCGGCCCATGAGCATAAGTGTTTCGCCGAAGGAAAAGCCTCCATATTGGTACCGATTTCGGAAATAATTCCGATGGCAGTGAAATCACTGCTGATACCAGGAGCGGTTTGAAGAATGGCAAGTTCCTGCTGATAGGGAGCGGCGAGCGCAAGAATGAGTTCTTCAAGCTCTGCCTTCCGGGATTCAAGGTCCTCGTAATGAGTTTTGATTACTTTGAGCTTACCAGCCTGTTCTGGGGTGATATATCCATCAATGGCATCACGGAGTTCAGGAGGTTTCTTTTTCAAACTTTTGAAAACAAGAGGTTCAAGGTCAAAGGAAGTATCTGCGGGATTTTCCAAAAGCTTATCCAGTATCGCCTGAGCAGATTTGCCGAAGGTGTCCGAGACAACGTTTCCCAACTGGATATTGGAAACCGTGAGACAGTTCTGCAAACGATTCTTTTCGCTTGATTTAAAGCAGGTCAGTTTGAAACGGTAGCGCATAAGGTCACGAAGCTGGCGGATGTCAGAAGGGGGCATAAAGCTACCGGCAACAAGATCATGCTTAAACAGGTCAGCAATCCATTTGGCATCTTTCTTGTCAGTTTTCTTTCCACGGATAGCCTTAACATATTTGGGATGAGCAAGGACAATCGAACAACCCTTTTCGAGGATGTTATAAACAGGGATCCAGTATTTACCGGTGGATTCCATACAGACATCCTTGCAATTCCGGTCGATTAGCCATTGTAACAGAGTTTTCAGACCGCTCGTGTAGGTCGAAAACCGGTGGCTCTCGTAAGAAGTGATGCCTTTATCATTGGTAGAAGCGATACAGGCGACTACAAAAGTCTTGTGGACATCAATACCACAGCATATTTTGTACACGATTTTTTAAAGCCATAGGGACTCCTTTCAGAACCGTGAGGTTCAGAGAATTATAGGGAGAGACGGCATTGACTGAACGCCTAAGCCATAAACGAGAATGTTTAAACAAAGATAAGATTACGTGCTCAGAGTCACACTTATTTGTGCTTGAAAAGGCGGACTACACATATAAAGATACGGTCATCCGGCAAGCCGGACAGCCCACTCACCTCCCCGTGATTTGTAGTATACCGAGCTCCCTATAAGAAGAATTATAAAAGAAAAGTAGGCTCAGGCAACCATTTTCATAACGTTTTGTGCCTGAGCGAAGCGAAAGGAATGGATATAAAGATGGAATTAAATATTAATTCTCCAAAATATTATAAAGATGTATATGGGGTTGATGATGAGATATATAGACTATGCCAAGATATCTATATTTATTTTAAAGATAAATCATACAGCGAGATAATTAATATAATTGGCATTATTCCAATTATCGCTCCAAAAGAATTATTGGAAAATGGAAAATATAAAGAGGTAAAGCACTGTTCTGTTGCTTATGGATTTGCAGATGTTAATCTATTTATGGACTATGAAAAATATGTTGAAGCAAGTATGGATGAGAAGAAATCTATGATTGTAAAAAACGTTGTAGATTCGGTAAAAGCAATAAAAACAAAGGGTAAGATAGATTTCAATCATTTTAAAGAGGACATGATGAGCTTTTGTGAAGTAAGTGGCATAAATTATTATTAATTATGTCTCCACTTAAGGACGCCCATCACCTAAAAAATTAACTATGGTCTTTAAATTAATCAGAATGGCTCTCGCCGAAGATAATGATATCCATGGATTAATTTAGAAATCTTAGAACTGGGTGCGCATAAGGGTATTTAAAACCAAACGTAACAATTTTGTAATATTTTCCTTGACGAACCCAAAACATCCATGTTACAACGGCACTCACCAGGGGGTATAAGGGGGATGAGATATCTCCATAATACCAAAACGGAAACACAGAATCGAGGATGTTCTATTGGCGACAACCGCCATGGAATATTCTCGATTTTTCTGTTACCAAGCAATCCCTACAAAATTGTTCCAAAGCATAACAAATTTTTGAATAGCAGAAAAAGTTATGCTATATTAGGTTTCTCCCAACGGCTCTGCTAATGGGGAGCCTGCTTATTTTAATAGATTAAAAAAAAATCTGCTCCAAAAGTGAGCACACGTCTATACCCCAGCCGTGTCATTACGCCGAAGGGGGAGGAGACTGCCTACGGCTACGATACCGTAGGCCGCAGACTGTCCATCAGCAATACTTACGGCACGGTGGAGCTGGCTTACAATTCCAGAAACTTTGTCACCAGCCGCATCGACGGGGAAGGCTACACCACCCGTAGATTCTATGACCGCATGGGCAATCTGACCACTTACTATCCACCCGTGCAGTGGGAAAAGAAAGAGAGCGGCTATGAGTACCGCCACGATTTTCTGGAACGTGTGGTAGATACCATATCTCCCCTGCAGGAACATCACCGTGTATTCCGTAACTTTGACGGGGACATCACCAGCCGGATCCATCCGGTCAGCTATGCTCTGAAAGGCGAAGAGGGAGAAGGAACCCGCTATGAGTACGATTCTGACGGGAACTGCATCCGTATCCTTTATCCGGACGGAGGCGTGGAGCGGAGATTCTATGATGCGGACGGCAACATGATCAAACAGGTACAGCCGGAATCTTATGATGCAGATTCGGATGACGGCAATGGCTACCGCTATGCCTATGACGCCTGCGGCCGGATGACAGAAGTACAGGATCCCGGGGGGAACATCCTGCACACCTACGAGTACAACGGGCACGGACAGATCCTCCGGGAAGTGGACGGCGAAGGAAAGGAGGTCATCTATACCTATAATGATCTGGGCTGGAAGATCCGGGAACGGATAAAAGTGCAGGAGACCGATCCTGCGCTGTACCGTGTCATCGCCTATACCTATGACAGTCAGGGCAATAAGGTGGAGGAGGCCTACGGACAACAGGAAGTAGAACGGGACGGAGAGCCGGATGGCTGGCACCGGATCCATTTTTCCTACGATAAAAACAATCATCTGAATGTAGTGAAAGATGACTTTGGGGCAAAAATGCGCTACGATTATGACTGTCTGGGAAATGTAACGCTGGAAGAGCGTGTCATTGCGGACGGTGTTCATAGTGTTATTCATTATGCCTACAATAAAAACGGGTGGCTTGTTCAGCGGACGGAGGAAATCCAGGGCAACGGCCCGGTACAGGCCGCCGTTACAAGATATGCCTACGATGCCAACGGCAACCTGACAAAGATCACCACACCGAAGGGCTCCGAGATCCGCAGAAGCTACGATGCGGACGACCGCCTGACCGAGGAGAGAGTCCTTGACAGAAAGAACGGTATCGACAGACGGGTGCAGTATGCCTATGATGCGGCCGGAAATGTGCTGAAACAGGCCATTCTGGGAACGGACGGGGAATGTCTGGAGAGCAGCACCCGGTATGACCTGAAAGACCGGGCGACCCACAGAACCAATCCGGCAGGAGGGGTGACCCGCTATCTCTATGACCGGAATGACAGGCTGCGGAAAGAGATCAATCCCTACGGCTACGAGCCGGAGAGTGATGACGGGGCGGGGGTATCCTACACCTATGACAGCCGCGGCAACCGCCTCCGCACCACCAATGCATTAGGAGAAGTGGTACAGGAGCTTTCCTACAACCTGCGGAATCAGCCGGTCATCCAAAAGGATACGTTTGGAAACCGGACAGAACTTTCCTACGAACTGGACGGAAAGATCAAGGAAATCCGGCGACTGGGCAGGGTGACCCGTGCTGTCTGTGACGGGAAGTCCTATGAATACATTTACGATGCACATGGTAACCTGAAAGAAAAGCGTTCCAACGGGAAACGCTTAGTTTCCTATACCCATGACAGGGCAGGGCAGATCACGGAGATTAAAGACCCCGCAGGAGTCTGCACCCGGTATGAGTACGATATCTTAGGACGCAGGAGCCGTGTTTACAACAATGACGGACTGGAAGTGCGCTACGGCTATGACGCTTTGAACCGCATCCGCCGCATCCATTATGGTAACGGTGTGGAGACCGCCTATACCTATGACGGGGACGGAAACCGTACAGCGAAGGCAGGTACACAGGCAGCTCTGGGCGGCATCACTTCCGAAATCACCACAGGGAATAATGCGTTGGATCTCTCCTACAATTATGATGTCCGGGGACAGCTTCTGGAAGAGCGGCGGAACGGCGCTTCTGTTTCGTATGCCTATGACAAAGCAGGGAACAGAATCCGGAAGACGGATGCACAGGGAGAAATTCAGTATCTCTATAATGCGAAGAACCAGCTGACCGCAGAAGAAAGCCCTGTGCTGATAAAACTGGTGTAAGAGAAAGCGAGGACATAATGTTGGAGGCGGCTACTGATAAACGGAAGGACAGTTTAAAAAATACATGGAAAAAATCAAAGATATTAAACTGAGAGTACCAGAGGAATATCTTGAACCGATAAAGCAACACGCAAAATCAAAGGGAATGAGTGTTAATCAGCTTATCATATCTTTGCTTGAAAAGGATATGGGAATAAGCATTATGTCTATAAGAGAGCAGAACAAGGAAAACAAAGACTCAGACACAGAAGAATAAAGAAAAGAGGGATTGATTTTTCAATCCCTCCTGTTGTATAATCTACTTAGAAAGGTAGTCGGAAGTGAAATTTCCGATTTGCCCTCAGTATAAAGCTAAGAAGAAATAGCATTCACTTTAGGCGGTGGGATGCTATTTCTTTTTGTTATTGTGATCGTCTATGTAAGACAGAGCCGTAAAAATTACTAATACGAAAGTTAAAACTTCCATCGTATTCATGGGCATCACCCTCCTTTGTAAGACTAGAGGGCATCTAACAATCGGAAAATCGCATCCGCTTTCTGTTCAATTACACAATAACAGTATAACATAATCAGA
Organism: uncultured Acetatifactor sp.; assembly: GCA_934436435.1. Taxonomy (GTDB): domain Bacteria; phylum Bacillota; class Clostridia; order Lachnospirales; family Lachnospiraceae; genus Acetatifactor. The sequence continues at coordinate 9,751 of CAKSAN010000016.1, forward strand.
ACGTATGTTCAACGTTTTTCCAGTTACTAGAGATAATTTCCTAAATTTTTTGAATATCAAGTTCAAAAAGGTGTGTTTTGTGACATACCTGTGGAGTTACCATATTTTTGTGGTTATGGTAATACATATAGAATTCGACCCACATTTACACCTTATCGGATATGTCATAGACTGGAGAATCACGTTATCCTAAAGACGAACATGGGAACATTCCATGAAAAATGATGAAATGTCTTTTATTTAAAATTATGAATGTATAATACTCAAATTTGAAACCTAAAATAGTTACAAAATAGGTTGAAAATTGCAACCACATGCGATTATATACAAGATGCAAAGAAAATGGATATAATTAGGAAGAATAAACCGGAGTCGGAGGTTATGTCATGGCAATGCATTTTGATAAAGAATTAATCAATCCCAATATTTCACGGACGGTACGGTTTACTCCTGTCTTATATGACTGGTTAATGCAGGTAAAGGAACGGGAGAATTTGTCCTTTAATCAGGTAGTTCTTCAATGCTGTAAAAACTGTATGGAAGAGGATGCAGAGACCACGGAGGATACAGATACTGTCGATAAGCAGGAGCAGATACGGATGGAAAAACGGCAATGTATGGTTGGAATATGTGATGACAGGGCAGAGGATATTGTTCTGATTGAGGATGCGCTGCACAAAGCACTGATAAGGACAGGGCAGTCGGTGGATCTGACCTGTAGGAGATTTACCGATGGGGAAAAATTATATGCAGCTACCCTTGAGAATACCTTCCATCTATCTCGTTTTTGTGTCTGCCCATGAGAGCTTTGTTTTTGAGGCACCTGCGTATTCGCCCATATGGTTTGTGCGGAAGAGCAACCTGGAGGAGGATATGTTTCGGGCCGTGAGAAAATATCTGCAGATTACGGCGTTTACTCAGGTAAGCTATCGGCTGAAGAACGGCTTTGGCTATAAAGAGATTCCGGTTATGGATATCGTATATATAGAAGGCAGCGGTCACAGCCTGTTAATAAAAAAGACCGGTGGTAGCTGGATGAGAAAATATGGCAGTCTGAAGTCCATGGAGGAGGAACTTCAAGGTTGTCATTTTCTGCGAATACATAAAAACTATCTGGTGAATCAGGAATATATAGAAAACGTCGGTGGCCGGGAAGTGTATTTGACAGACGGAACCGTTTTAGAGATGGGGCGGGATAGAAAAAGGGAAGTTCGTGAGGCGATGCGCTGTTATGAGAAAGAGAGGAGAGGGCGACGCCATTTGCCCGACGGATCCGGAGATTGAGGAGGAAAGCCAGTGGGAGCGGGAGACTATTTGATCAATTTATTATCCGCTGTAATCGCAGTGGAATATATGGATTATGGATTTCAAAAGAAATTTTGCGGTTGGAAACGATGGGGAGTCTTTAGCGGCGGCTGTGTTATTTATTTTCTGACGGTTACGACATTGAATCGGTTTGCGGCATTTGAGGGGGCATTGGGCTTTCTCTACGGAGCGGTTTTAATCGGATACGCAATCTGGGCATTGCAGGGGAAGATTCAGGATTTTTTGCTGGCAGGGATACTGTGGGTCTTGATCGCAATCATCGGCACCTATGCAATTTTCGGCGTGATGGGGCTTTTTACCGGGGAAAGTCTGGGAGAGATGCTGCAAATGGACGGGGGACTGCGGTTATACGCATCTATGGTGGCGTTGATCGTTAAATTTTCCATGGGGAAGATCGCGGCTGTGCTTTTCCGGAAGAAAGAGGGGACTTCTCCAAGAGAGAACCGGATTGTGGCAGGAGCCTTTGTGTTTATGACGCTGCTGGCTATGGGACTGTTCTGGCTGGAGGCAGGGAGTCTGGAACGCTCCTTAAGATACGGACTGACGATTGGAATATTGGCAGATGAGGTTGGCATTGTTATTTTCTTAATACAGCTTTACCGTTGCCTGGGGAAATATCAAAAGGAAAAGCTGGAAGAGCAGTACCGGAGGGAAAGAGAGCAGGAACGTCTGGAAGGCTTCATGGATATGTACCGGGTCGGCAGGGAGATCAATCACTGGCGCCATGATATGCTGGCGGAACTGAATGTTCTGTATCGCATGCAAAAGAATGGAAAATATCCGGAAGTAGAGAGATATATGGAAAAACTGTGCAGTGAATTAAAGGCTTATCCCGAACTGCCGCAGCCGACAGGGAATGAGGGGCTGGATGCTGCACTTATGAGAATAATACCAAAGTGCAGGGAAAAGGAGATCCATTTCAGCTATGTGATTTTAGGGAAGCCGGATAAGGTGGATCCGATGCTGTTGGGAAATCTTATGGATAATCTGCTCTGCAATGGAATGGAGGCCTGCCAGGATGTAAGCGGTGGAAAAGAGATGGAACTGGTCATGCGTGGGCAGGGAGACGGCTTGGAGATCAGCCTGGAAAACAGTATCGGGGAATCGGTACTGGAAAACAACCCCAAACTTACCAGCCGTAAGCAGGAGAAGGAAAAGCATGGTTTTGGAATGGAGAGTATCTGGCACATCGTAGAAGACTGCGATGGAACGTATGAATACTGGGAGGAAGAAAATAAATTCTGTCAAAGGATCTATTTAAAACACCGGAAAGACTAAAAAGGGAGAGCTTCGGCATGAGGAGAGAAGGGAAGAGCAGAAGATCATCCCACGCCGTTAGATATTATAATAAAAATGAGAACAATGATTTTTAAATGCGAATTCAAGCATGATTTGTTTGTATTGAAATATAGGAAAAGCCATATTAGAGAAACAGGAAAAGGAAGGATGGGGCGCTTAAAAGATGCGTTTCCAGACATGTCAGGTTTTTCGCCCAGAAATATTAAGTACATGCGTAAATTCGCGGAATGCTGGCCGGATTTTGAAATTGTGCAGCGGGTCGTTGCATAAATACCCTGGCGAACGAATAGAATAATAAAACGCTCGAAATAAATAAAGTATTTTCATTTTTGGAGAATATGGCAATATGTGAAGATGTAAAAATTAAAGAAGTTTTAGATTTCACAGTATTAGAGCAATTAGCAGATGAAGGACATGATACTCTTGGACAACGTAAGCAATATATGAAAAAATACACGTTGAAACATTGTGAAGAAGTAGAAAAATATTTTTTGTAATAATAAAAAAATAGTATGTAATCAATTGATTTTTTCGAAATAATCGCATATACTATTAATACAGATGAAGATCTGGTGTGCATATGCACAACAAATATATGGGCTGGTCGCAAGACCCGGGTCCACCAAACGGCGGGTAAGACACCCGCCATTTTTATTTTTTCAATGATGAGAGAACATTAAAGAAGAATTATTTGAAGCCATTATCAAAGAAGGAATTGTAGAGCAAAATGATGCAAGATATAGAGATTTGCAATCTAAAGGAAGTGGAATAAAGTGGATTGTATAGCTTTAAGTAAATAACTGGGCAAATTATAGGCTTAAAGGTGGAGTTGAAGCATTACCGGAAGGTCTGTAAATTAGGTAGAATGGAGATAAGAATCGTGGTAAAAGAAAATAAAGTATCTTTAATGTGATCAGCATGTGATCAGCGGGAAATCACCCGCTGATTTTTTCGTTACATAAAAAACACGTTTCGTTACATAGAATTGAATTTCAAAGAGAAAATGGCGATATAAAAGAGGAAATACTTGAATGGAACAAGATCCGGGGAGTAGAAGACGAATGCTGAAAATAGCAATATGTGACGATGAGCAGCCCATAAGAGAATACCTGAAAAAGCTGATAGAAAAATGTACGGAGGCGGAAGTAAGCCTGTTCGCTGACGGTGGAGAACTGTTGGCGGAAGCCACGGCGTTTGATCTGATCCTGTTAGACATTTCCCTGAACCGGGATCAGGATGCGACGGGACCAGACGGCATGGAGACGGCCAGAAAGATTCGGGAAAGATCTGATGCCCTGATCATCTTCGTGACGGCTTTACGGGAATATGTGTTTGAAGGCTATGATGTCGGGGCATTTCATTATCTCTTAAAACCCATTGATGAGCAGAAGTTCACAGAAGTCATGGACAGGGCGATCCGTCAGATCCGGAGTAAGAAGAATGTGGAACCGCTGGTTATAAAAGTGGGCGGCAATTATGTCAGAATACCGGTGGATGATATCATCTATGCTGAGAATCAGGCCAGAAAAATTATTTTGCACACCAAATCTAAGAAGGAACCCTACTGTTTTTACGAAAAAATGGAAGTGTTGGAGCAGAAGCTTGGGGATCGCTTTTTCCGTTCCCATCGGGGCTTTCTGGTGAATCTGCAGGAGGTCGCCCGGTACGACAACAGCGACATAGAATTAAAAAACGGAGAGAGCGTATTTTTAGCAAAGCAGAAGTACAATGATTTTGTCACGGCGTACATGAAATATCTGAGAAAGGTATAGGTGATGCTTCAAGCCTGCTGATTCTTTTTCGTTACAGGAAAAGAACGGTTCGTTACAAGTGGTATTAATGATGAAAGAAAAGCGGCGATATAAAAGGCAGAAGTAAAAATCAAAAAATGACTGCAAATCAAAGGAGGTCGCAAAATGAGAATCACAACCCAAATGCTGGCAAATTCCGCAGCAAAAAGCGGGATTCCCATTCAGAGAACGTCGCTATTGGATATTATTAATAACAAGTCATCCCAGAACCTGTTGGGAACCACCGGGAAGAACACGAGCACCACCCGTACCAGTGCCACGGACATCCTGCGGAAAAACAATTATGCAAAGCTGGAAGACCTGTCTGAGAAGCTGAATCAGTCCGCGGCAAAGCTGGTGGGCACCGATAAGGATTCCAGCTACGACAAGGCAAAAGAAAGCGGGGACACCACGGACATCCTGAGTGATGTGAACAAAATGGTGGAAGCATATAATGCCACCATGAAGCAGCTTAAGACCACCGGCGGAACCATGAATGAATTTTATCTTCAACAGTTAAAAAACATTCCGGCGGGCAGCAAAGAAGCACTGGAAAGCATAGGAATCACCAAGGCAAAGGACGGAAGCCTGATCGTGGATGAAAAAGTATTCCGGAACGCGGATGCAGATACCTTGCAGAAGGTACTGGGAGGGGAAAAAGGCTTCGCCTCCAAAATAAGCTTTCTCGGCGAGCACATCAGCAAGAACGCTTCCGAAAATGTGGTCAGTGCATCTAACCGGTATGGCTCCAACGGGTCGACCTATATGGAAGCTTTTGAAGCCAACAAGTACAATTTCTTCGGGTAAGATTGTGTTGTAAAAAAGGCGTTGTATTTCAGAAAATCTGAGATACAATGCCTTTTTGCATATCCGGACCTGAAAAAGTGCGGATTTTATATCAAATTATAAATGTAACATAAAAAAGGTTACGTTTTTAAATGGTGATAAATGAAAGATTTATCTGTGTAGGAAAGTGAGAATAATGGAGACACAGGAGGAACGATATGAGCAGGTTATGGTATGATCACCCGGCGAAAGAATGGGAGGAGGCACTTCCCATCGGAAACGGCGCTGTCGGCATGCCCGGAGGGAATGCATCCGTACCAGACGCTGGGAGAGATCCAGTTCTTTTTCGATGGGATCGAAGGCGGAAGAGAGCGGAAAAGCGGCAACCTGAAAGAAATGGTGCTGTGTGAAGGCACGAAACGCTATGAGAGAAGTCTGGATCTGGATACCGCCATCTGCCTTTGTTCGAATTGTTGAAAAAGGTGCAAAAGAATGGCAGATATACTGCCAGAGAAATGTATGGGTGCCGGGGATTCGTGGCGCATCACAACACGGATATCCACGGGGATACCGCGCCGCAGGATACCTGGTATCCGGGGACTTACTGGGTGATGGGTGCAGCCTGCTGCCTGGAAGACAGGAGTGGTACGTGGAATGCGCCTGGTGGGAAATCTGGAACTTGCCATGACCTGGCAGGACGGTAGGATCACCGGTGCGGTTTTCACCGCAGATTCGGACGTGGATACCATAGTGAAATATGAAGGTATTGCAAAAAGACTGCAATTAAAGAAGGGCGAAAGCAAAAAGTTGTTTTGAAAGCTGTCTTGACAAGTTACCCGTCGGTTACTATACTATAAAGTAACCGACGGGTAACTATTTGCGTTTTGATTTGTTAATTGAAGGAAACAGGGAGGATGACAATGGAAGCAAGAGAAAAGAATACCAAAGAAAGAATTCTGGAGGAGGCGCTGATCCTTTTTTCCCAGAGCGGTTATATGGGAACTTCCATGAGTGACATTGCGGCAAGACTTGGGGTTACCAAAGCCGCACTATATAAACATTATAAGAGCAAACAGGAGATTCTGGACAGTATTGTAATGAAAATGAATGCGATGGATGAGGAAAGAGTAAAGCAATATGAGATGCCGGAAGGCAAAATGGAGGAAGTGATTGCAGGATATAAAGAGGCGGAGTTCGATAAGATCCGGCAATTTACAAAAGTACAGTTCCTTCATTGGACGGAAGAGCCCTTTTCCTGTTGTTTCCGAAAGATGCTGACTCTGGAACAGTACAGAGATCCACAGATGGCTGCTCTTTACCGGAAGTATCTGGCAGAGGGTCCGCTGTCTTATATGGAGACTTTGTTTGCCGGGCTGTTGGGAAATTCCGAGATAGCCGGACAGATGGCACTTGATTTCTACGGGCCTATTTTTTTATTATACAGCATCTATGACAGTACCGGCGACAAGCAGCATATACTGGAACTCCTGGACCGGCATGTGGAACATTTTTCACAGGTGTTGAGGAGCACGGGAGGCGGCAGAAGCCTGCTGAGGTGATCCGGGTGAAGTTCAACGTAGAACAGATTGCAGAAGAAAAAGAAGAAGAGGTGCTTGTGTGCTGCCATGATTCGGATGCGATCATTTATGCATCCTTTATTCTGCTGGCAAAACTTCTCTGGCAGCTGATCGATTACAGAATTACCGTCAGAACAGCGGCAGACATCAATGAAAAGATCAGAAAGCGCAGACGGGAACAGCTGCATAAAGCATGAAAAGCATAGTGACGGAGGGTGGAACGTGGAACAATTGGTAAAGAATCAATGGATTTCCTGTCCGGCATGCGGCGGAAACACAAGGACAAAAGTGCGGGAAGACACGGTACTGTATCATCAGCCCATCTTTTGTCCCAAATGCAGGAAAGAGTATCTTGTAAATGTAAAACAATTCAAAATGCAGATCGTAAAAGAACCGTACGCCGATCCACAGGAAAAGGCCAGAGCATAGGAAAAGGAACAGATCGGTCATGGGGGTTGCAACTTTGGTGGAGAACCTGGACGGCAGTACGGGGGGACTGGCCCGGAAGGATGACGAAATAAGAAAAGCAGGATGAGAAAAAAGCTTCCGCACTATACAGTATTTTGTTCTGCCTGCCGAAATAAAAAAAGAACACAGTTACAGCAGTAACGGAGACAGAGGGGCGGACAGCAGATGCAGGTAAAGAATTATTCCGTATTTATGGGGGAAGACAGGATTCAAAGCAGACATGCGGCGAAGAAGGATGCGAAGCAAAAAAGGAACGGGAAAGCCATTGATGCCCGCGGAATAGCGGCGGCAACGGATCCTGTCGCGGTGAAAAGAGCCCGGGCGCAGAAGAAAGCCATGAAGATCCTGGGAGATGCCTTTGCCGGAGAATCGAAGATCGATGATGATATGTCAGAGCGCAGGGAAAAGGTAAAATCCCTGACTCAGGAGATCGCGGACCGGAAGCAGGACATAAAGGGACTGGAGGATGCGAAGGCGGCATTGCTGGAGCAGGGTGCGGATGAGAACTCCGAGGAGGTCAGACAGCTTTCCGAGGGCATCAGCGCTTATAACAAACAGGTAATGGATGCGGAGAACGAACTTACGTCAGAAAACGCAGTGATCCGCCAGACGAAGATCGAACGACTGAAGTCGAATCCCATGGGAGAGGCCAGAGATCAGGCAGATGCCGTGATGGCGGCTGCCGGGGATGAGATCATGGGTATGCTCATCGCAGAGGGCAGGGAGCACATCGACCGGAAACAGGAAGAAGAGAAGAAAAAGGCCGAAGCAGCGGAAGAAAAGAAGCAGGAACAGGAAGCAAAGCTGGAAGCGAAAAAAGAGGACAGAGAAGAACAGAAAAAGCTGACCGAGAATATTGTGGAAGCCTCCAGAGAACTGAACGGGGGAGCAAAGGACAGCGTTGCCAGAGCACAGCAGGAGATCAGAGATATGATGAACCGGCTGAAGCTGGTGGAAGCTGATGTCAAGGGAGCCACCGTAGATCAGGGTGTATAACAAAATAGATTAAAAAGAAAAATCGAGACGGAGTAATCGCAGGACTGCTCCGTTTCCTGTTTTATTACAGGAAACGCAGGAAGTTTTCTCACTGTAGTTTTTTTCCGTTTCATATGTTATACTTAAGTTTAACACATCTGTAATGTGGCAGGTTATGGTAAAGGAGACGGAAGATATGAGGTGTGAGTTACTGTCACCCGGAGAACTGGCGGACTGGGCTGCCTGCATCCCGCAGGAGTTGTTTGTGGAGCTGATGAACGGGAGAGAGGGAATATATGCGCTGGGCGTCTGGTTCCTGGAGGAAGCGCAGGGGGCGCTTGTATGGGAGGAAGACGGGCAGAGCGTTGCGTTGGAGAGCATATATATCAGACCGCAGGCGAGGCGCCTTGGGCTTGGCACGGCATTGATACAACGCTTTTTGCGGGAGACCCGGTCAGAGGAAAGAGAAATTTCCGTTTCTTATGTGGAAGAGGGGGAGCGATGTCTGCTGACACCTTTTCTGCGGGATAACGGTTTCTTCGTTGACACGGTGGCTTTCCCGACAGGGATAGTCCCGCTCCGGCGGTTGAACGAGGAACTGCTGCCACAGCTTAAGACGAACAGAAGCGGAGTACGTCCGATCTGGCAGCTGTCCGTAAGGGAGCGGGGCATATGCGAGAGGTGGTTAAAGGAGCAGCTGGATCTGCCGATACAGCCGTACCTTTCCCAGGAACCGGCGAGTTTTGCGGCCATAAGGGGCGGCGAAGTGCAGGGAGCGGTGCTTCTGCGGAGACAGGAGGAAGGCATTGCGTTGGATTATTGCTGGATCATGCAGAGCAATCCCATAGTGCTTGCAAAGCTGCTGGCCTGTGCCATAGAACATCTGGATGAATTATATGCGCCGGAGACGATGGTGCGGATGACACTTTCCACGACACAGGCGCAGACGTTGTTTGAACGGCTTTTTGGGCAGACAGAAGAGACGACTTGTTTTTGCAGCGGAATTTATGGAAATAACAGAGAACAAGGGGGACAAGAATGGACGGAAAGGGTATGATGGAGAATCAGCTACAGAAGGAGCGGGAACACAAGCTTCAGATCACGACGCAGGAGCAGCAGACGATAGAGACGACGGCGTTTGATGAGCGTTTTTTGCAGCTGACGCAGGAAAGCTATGCGAACCAGACGGCAGAGCCGGATTCCCTGGCATTATACAGGGAAAAGACTGCGGAAATGAAGGATACCGCCGAGCTTGGAGGGACATCCGGCAAGGGAAAAAAGAGCATTAATGCCGAGAAGAAGGAGAAGATCCGCAGAAGCAAGGCATTGACAGGCAAAGCGACTGCCTATACAGAAGAAATTCACACACAACTGGCGCAGGTTCAGCAGGAGACGACAAAAAATGATCCCGAGCTTCAGCTTCGGTTTCTGGAACAGTACCGTTTTACACCGCAAATGTTTGTGAGCAGCAATATCCGTGCAAATTTTAAGGAATATGTGAGTCTGGTCAACAGCTATTACAAGATTCAGCGCTTGTATGAGGAAAGCGAGGATGCGGCGGGCATGCAGCGGTTGGAGGCACTTGCACCGATTGTGGAGGCCTTTACACACAGACTTTCGGTGTACTGTGAACAGAACAGAGTTTTCCTGAGCGGGGAAATCCTGGCCGATAAACAAAAGGCATCACAGCTGACGCAGCAGGAGATAGATAACTGGTACGGACTGGTCAGTGAGTATGAGCCGGAGACGGCAGAGCTTCCGGCGGCACCCGAGGAACAGCTGACGGCGGAGGAAATGAAGCAGGTGTGCACCCAGATCCATCTGCTGCGGGAAGACGCCGAGGCAGACCCGAACAGTGATCCCGCATGGCTGGAGGATCTGCGGCTGAGAGAGCAACGCTATCAGGCCTATTATCTCCTGGCGGCCAAAAAGGCCGAACTGGCAGACGGCGGGGACACGGCGGAGCTGAAGCAGACGATCCGGGAACTACAGGAGGATGTCAGGAGGCTGGAACTGCGGAAACTGCGCATGGAACTGGGAATGCCGCAGGCCGGGCAGCAGACAGAGACTATCCGCCGGACAAGAGAAGAAGCTATCTCCACGGATTCGGATAAGCTAAGTTACCAGTCAAGAGACCGTCTGGCGGCATTGAACCGCAGTCTGCAGGAGGCGGGCGGATCGCCGGATACGGTGGCGTTGATCGGGCAGTATGTACAGGGAACCAGGTACCGGGTCGGCTATACCCGGGAAAGAGAGAATCTGCAGGCGGCGCGGAAAGCGGTTGAGAAGGCTTTGCAACAGGAGAATAATGAACAGATCCGCGAGGCACTTTTGGGGGTCAAGTCCTATTTTGACAAAATGACAAACGGCACACTGGTGGTTCCGGAGGGAGCGGAGATCCTTGACTGTCGGAATAAGCGGCCGGAAGAGACCGGTACGGGCACAAGAGGGGCTACGCGCAACGCCCTGATCCGCAAGCTGACGTATTGGAGTGACCAGAAGGATACACCGTTGTTTGCCCATGAGCCTACGGTCAATGACCTGAAGCAGCGTCTGGTTTCCAACTGTTACATGATGGCATCCACTGCCGGACTGGTGGAGTTTTCACCGGAGATCCTGAAAAGCTGTATCGTGGATGAGGGGGACAGTGTGGTGGTCCGGCTCTATGAGAGAAGGGTGGTCAACAAGGCAAAGGAACAGCCGGAGGAGGAACCTTCTGTGGAGGAACTGACGGAGGGAGAGTTACAGGAAGACCAGCTGGAGGATGATCTGCTGGACGGCTTTGATCTGTTGGATGACATCGAAGAGACGGAACTTGCACCGGTCTATGTGCGTGTCAGCAAGGAAATTCCCCGGATTGCCGGGGTGGATGCATTGTCTTCCGGTGCGCTCTGGATGCAGATGATAGAGAAGGCGTGTGCATTTGTGGGAAGAGATAAGGTCAAGGGCTACCAGTCGCTCTGGTACGGCGAGGGCGGAGCGTTTCTGGAGCGGCTCCTTGGGATCTCCCCGGAGCCTGTGGACACGGAGGACGAAGACACTTTGTTCGAAGAGATCCGCACCGGCAAGGAGCGTGGTTATGTCTATAATGCCGGAACGAAGGGCACTGCGGGCAAGGAGGACGGCTTGAACGGCGGGCACGCCTATACGGTCATGGGAGCGAAAGAGATTGACGGGAAGAAGTGCATTCTCTTAAGAAACCCCTACAGTACCTTCTCTCTCCAGTATCAGGAGAACGGCGAGAAGACCAGAACCGGCGATCTGATCAATGTCTCCTCGGACGAGACCTACGGACAGTTCTATATCGAGGTATCGGATTTCGTCAGAAAGTTCGGACAGGTGACCCGTACCAATATCGCCGCAGGGACGTAGCGGTCAGCCCGGGGACAGATTATGGAGTACCTGATCTTTGGTGAGCACGAAATCACCCAGGATCTCGTCGCTCCATTTTTGCAGGTCTTCCAGGCGAAGAAGGATCCCACCGTAGTTACGGATTCCATGGGAGGAGGCCAGCTCTTCTGTATAATCCTCCAACAGGTAGATGTTGTCAAAGCGTACCGGTCCGGAGGTATACTGGCAGACCAGAGGGATCACGCCGGTAACATCCCGGTCGATGGAGACTCCGCTCTCCGTGACGTGAAACGTGATCCAGGCCATGGCCTCCAGCATGCTGAGAGCGTTTTTCTGGGTGGACACATAATTGCCCAGAGAGTAATAACACAGAGCTTCGTTGCCGTTTTCTGCGGTGATCCATTCGATGGGCTCCACCACATGGGGATGCGTTCCGATAATGACATCGGCGCCGGCCTCCGTCATGGCCAGTGCCCATTTTTTCTGATAACCTGAAACCTCAGAGGAATACTCCGTTCCCCAATGGGGACAGACGATGACAACATCGGCCAGTTCCTTTGCACGGGCAATATCTTCCGGAACCTGTGGATTCAGGGTGGTGAAATCCATCTGCCCGGTCTGTTCATTTACGGCACACAGAAGATTCAGATGTCCCAGAAGATTTAAAGGCAGTGTCTCTGTATTGGCACCGTATGTATAGTTCAGGATCGCAAAGGTCACATCCTCTACTGTAAGCAAAGGAATATCGTCTGCCTGAGAAATATCTTCGTGGATACCGGTCACAAGAATATCAGGATGCTGCTCTTCCCAGAATTGTGCACAATACAATAAGCCGTCCAGTTTTTGGTCCGCGGTATGATTGGAGGCATGCAATACGACATTGAAGCCTGCATCTGCGATTGCATCCCCGACCTCAGTAGGAGAATTAAAATAGGGAAAACCGGAAAAACCACGGGAATTTCCTCCAAGAATAGTTTCCTGATTGATGATCTTCACATCTGCGGTATCCAGAAAAGGGCGGATCCCATCGAACAGCATGGAATAATCATAGGTATCATCCTCCTGTCTGCCACTGGCCACGATCCCCATGTGCATCAGATTATCCCCTACAGCCATAAGAGTAATATCGTGCTCCAAAAAAGGCGTGGGGGTAGGAAGCGGTGTGGGAGTGGGAAGCAGCGTGGGAGAAGGAACCGGTGTGGGAGTAGCAGCAACAGCAATGGGACGACCGCCGGTAGCGGACGGCCCTGAAAAATAATAGCCAATAATGCCGGCGAATAATATAAGCGGAACAAGGATCAGGAGAAGGTATCGCCGGGAATTTGCTTTTTTCATAAGTAAATCCTGCCTTTCTGCAACCTGTAAAGTGGCGGCGCAATCTTAGGTGTAAAAATACTATAGATATTGTACCAAGTTGCTGGCGCAACAGCCAGCCCAGATACATAAAAAACTTTGTTTTTCACAAAAAAATACATAAACCGCCAACTGCTATGTTTAGTTTATCATTGTTTTGTTATCTCAACAACTACATATCTCTAGCGGAAAACCTCAGGGTCATCTTTCAGCTTCGGAATGGACAACGTTTTAAGCAGCGTTACCAGGGAATGACCATGGCAGAACTGTAAACAAAAAACACGCATAAACTCCCGCATTGCGTCGGGATATATGAGATCAAAGATATAATGTCGAAGTGTTGTGAATTCTGATAAAATATGCTATGATATTTTTCAATTATATCAACTAGTGGATGTTTCATCATGTCCGTACGGGGATGGGAAACAGCAGGAAAAAAGTTTATATCAGAAAATGAGGAGGGTGCTGAAATGAAGAAAAAAATGGGGTATTTGCAGTTGATTTTAATGATCGGCTGCATTCCGATGCTTGCAACGATGGTTGCCCTGACGGTATATGCATCGGGCAAAATGAAAGATGAGCTGGTCGACAGTACCTATCTGCGGCTGAAAGCATGTGCTATATCAGTGGAACAGTATTTCACATGGGATATCCGTGAGGATATTCTGGAAAAGGATGATATCAGTTATCAGTTTATAGATTCTTTGCAGGATGAACATATTGAACAGACGCTTTTCATGGAGGATGAGAGATTTATTACTTCCATTGTGGACCAGGATGGGAACAGGGCAGAAGGAACCAAGGCTGATCCACAGATATGGGAGACGGTCAGAGCCGGTAACGATTATGAGGCTGATGGAGTAGAGATTCAGGGAGAAGAATATTATGTCTATTATATGCCCGTATGTTCCGATGACGGAGAGATTCTGGGAATGGCTTTTGCCGGAGAACGGGAGAGCATAGTTCAGGATGCAATATCCGACATGTTAAGAAGTCTGGTTCTGCGCTCAGTATGTCTGAATGTTCTTTTTATTGCTGTCATGGTTTATCTGTCATTCAAAATACGAAAACCATTACTGGCGACCGCAGAATATATTGACCAAATTGCCAATGGTAATCTGTCAGGCAATCTTGAAGTGAAATCTGTGATCCGTGAAGTGACCACTCTGATCCGGGCATCTGTCAGCCTGAAGGATAAATTGAACAGTATTGTCACTGAGGTGGATGAACATGCTGCACAATTGGATAGCAGCATGGAATTATTAAATACATTGGCATCTGCAAGCAGTAAGGGAACCAACCAGATCAGACAGGCCGTGGACGAACTGGCTGCAACCGCTGCATCACTGGCAGAGAATGTACAGACTGTTAATTCCAGAATGTTGGAGATGGGGGACAATGTTAATGCGATCCATTCGGAGACAGTAACATTGAATGAGAATTCCAATAAAATGGATCGTGCCAATCGTAATGCTTCAGAATCCATGAATCTGGTGCTGGAAAGCTCGCATACCTCTTCGGACATTATTACTGAGATGATCGTACAGGTAAAGGCAACCAATGAGGCCATTGCATCCATTAGTAAAGCAGTGGAACTGATTTCTGATATTACCGCACAGACGAATCTATTGTCATTGAATGCTTCCATTGAAGCAGCGAGGGCAGGACAGGCAGGCAAAGGCTTCGCTGTGGTCGCTACAGAGATCAAACAGCTCGCTGAACAGAGCAGCCAGAGTGCGGATACGATCAAGAAAATTGCTGATGATATTCTCGAAAAATCTAATAAATCTGTAGAGTTAACTGAACGGATGCGTGCACTGGCAGAAAAAGAGCAGGCAGACATCGGAGGTGCCAAGAATGGTTTTGATACTCTGAGCCAGATTATTGAGGCTAATGTTACGACAGCGGGAATTATTGCGGAAAAAACGAAGAATCTGGAGGAATTGAAACAGACTATTATAAATAGTATAACAGAACTGAGTGCGATCAGTGAAGAGAATGCAGCCAGCAACGAGGAAGTAACGGCAAACGTCTCTGATATCGCAGAATCAGTTAACAAAATTTCGGACGATACAGGAACAATTAAAAAGGTATCCACTGATCTGGAAGCGTTGATGCAGTATTTTAAGTAGTTTAAGACAGGCGTCTATGAGTAGTAAAATTCTCATACCGGTCCGGGTGCCGTTGGACTGGGGGTAAGTGTTTTTTGATCCCGGACTTCAGAAATAAGAGATATGGAAAATGTATTTTGTTATTATGTTTTCTTTTGCAGCAGAATCGTTTTTAAGATATTTAGGAAAATTTGTGGACTGGTGTTGTCGTATGTGTTATAATTCCGAACGTCATCAGAAAACTGAAGTTGCAGGAAGTAACAGGGATTATAATGAAAAAAAGAATGTTCATGGCACTGGCGGTCACTCTCACCGGAGTCAGTATGGTGGTGGCAGCAGGAAACGGAGAACTGAAAATACAGAGTGAAGCCTCGGTACAGAAAGTACATGCGGCAGAAATACATCAGATCGGTGTCGAGCCGATCCCGGCTACCGGACAGATTACCATAGAGGATCTGCTGGCGGTACAGGGTGGCGAGACGGAAGATCCCAGAGCACTGGAAGAGGTGTCGGATCCGGAGGACGTCCCGGTAGACGAAGCTTCCGTAGAGGATACGAGCGCAGATGAGTATGCATCGTTAGCAATCACCAATGTGACGAATTACGTCAATGTCCGGACAGAACCGAACACGGACAGTGCCGTAGTGGGCAAAATCTATGACGGAGCGGTGGCACAGATCCTGGATGTGGCAGGAGAGGATCAGGACTGGTTCCGGATCATCTCCGGTAATGTGGAGGGTTATATCAAGGCAGAGTTTTTCATCTATGGAGATGCAGCAGCTGAGGTTGTAGACAATTATGTGACCAGATATGCTGTTGTTACCGCTGACCGTCTGAATGTGAGACAGGATCCTGCCACAGATGCAAAAAGAATTGGTTACATTGACAATGGAGAAAAGGTAAAAATTCTGGAGAATGACGGAGACTGGCTGAAGGTACAGTACACCGACAGCAAGGAAGGCTATGTCTCTGCGGAATATGTGACGATCTCGGAAGAATTTATCTATGCGAAGACAATAGAAGAGGAACAGGCGGAAATTGCCGCGCAGAAGGCATTGCAGGCAAGAGAACAGACTGCCGAGCAGGATGCTCCGGAGGTGATCACGAGCATCACACTTCCCGCAACTACTTATACCTCCAATGCAGAACTCAGACAGGGAATGATTGAGTATGCCATGCAGTATCTGGGCAACCGGTATGTACACGGAGGTTCCAGTCTGTCAGGGGGTACGGATTGTTCCGGATTCACCTGCTTTATCTATGCGGAGTTCGGCTATTCTATCAGTCGTACACCGGGAGGACAGTATTCCGGTGCCGGACGCAGCATCAGCTCTGAAGAACTTCAGCCCGGAGATATTGTATGTTATAGTTCCAATGGAGGGAAGAGTTGTACTCATGTGGGACTGTATATCGGTGACGGACAGATCATTCATTCCGCTAATTCACGGAAAGGTGTCATCATCAGTGCAGTGGATTACAGCCCCATTATTGGTATGAGAAATGTTATTGATTAGCCACATTCGTATTTAAATTATGGAGTACCCGGTCTTTGGTGAGCACGAAATCTCCCAGAGTCCGGGTGCTCCATTTTTGTACAGTGAAAAAAACAAATTACTGTTTTCCTATTGACATAGTATGAAATAGGAGATATAATCCTACCAATAAGTTAATTCGATACTTAAATGAAACATCGAAGAGGAGGAAAAGAATTATGAAGAAGTTTGAGTGGAAGAATGTTTTAACACTGGTATTAACAGGAGCACTGGCACTGGGACTGACCGCCTGCGGCAGCAGTGACAACGGCGCAGCAGCTGCCGGAGGCAGTGATGCAGGCAGCAAGGCGGTATACCGTACTTTGGATGAGATCAAGGAGAGCGGTACCATCAACATCGGTGTATTCTCCGATAAGAACCCGTTCGGCTATGTGGATGAGAACGGTGAGTATCAGGGTTATGATGTATATTATGCAAGAAGACTCGGTGAAGATCTGGGGGTAGATGTGAACTTCGTATCTACCGAGGCTGCCAACCGTATTGAGTATCTGCAGACCGGCAAGGTGGATGTGATCCTGGCCAACTTCACCGTAACTCCCGAGAGAGCAGAGGAAGTGGATTTCGCTTCTCCTTATATGAACGTGGCACTTGGCGTGGTATCCAAGGATGACAATGTGATCACCACATTGGATAACTGGAATGCAGATGATTCCATCATCGTAATTTCCGGTACTACCGCAGAGACTTACCTGATCGCAAATTATCCGGATATTCCCTTGCAGAAGTTTGATTCCTATGCAACCGCAAAAGAAGCTTTTGAAAACGGTACTTCCGTGGCATGGGCAAACGACAATACCGAGGTTATTGCATTCGCCTTACAGAATGAAGGATACACCGTAGGTATTCCTTCTCTGGGCAGCGCAGACACCATTGCTCCCGCAGTATCCAAGGGCAACACCACACTGCTTGATTTCATCAATGACGAGATCGCAAGCCTTGGCGAAGAGAACTTCTTCCATGCAGATTACGAGGCTACTCTGGCAGACACTTATGGCTTGGATTACGAGGAAAGTCTGGTGGTAGAGGGCGGTAAGGTAAACGCACAATAAGTACGGATCGGAATAAAATGATAGAGAGGGGACTGCGGGGCACGTATGTTGCCGCCGCAGTCTTTTCTTGCATCGGGGGACTTCTTTTGCTATAATCTAAAAAGTTGTGTAACTATTCCAAACTTATAGAATAAGAAAAGCTGATACGTCATGCTTGCATGTAAGTAGCAGTTTTCTTATTCGTAAGGTGACTCGAATAGAGTCACCATCCCATATATGAGCAAAATCAGCTGCGTAGCAGCGAGAAAGCACGTGTAGCGTGCGTTTTTGCGAATATGTGGGAAGTGTGGAACAAATTTATTCCTGAAAGGAAAAATACATGAACTGGGAATTTATAGGAAAATATCTGCCTATGTATGAAAAGGCAGCCTGGCTTACCGTGAAGATCGGTGTCATCGGAATCCTGTTTGCGATTCTGGTGGGTCTCGTCTGTGCGGCAATACAATATTATAAGGTGCCGGTACTTCGGTGGATCGTGGCGGTCTACGTGGAACTGAGCCGTAACACACCGCTTCTGGTGCAGTTGTTTTTTATCTATTACGGCTTCCCCAAGATTGGCATCCGCATGTCCGCGGAGCTGTGCGGCGTGGTGGGACTGGCGTTCTTAGGCGGCAGCTATATGGCGGAGGCGCTCCGCAGCGGTCTGGAATCCGTGGAGCCGATCCAGAGTGAAAGTGCCATCAGTCTCGGAATGAATTCCAGACAGGTACTGGGCTATGTGATTCTGCCCCAGGCCATGTCTACCAGCATCCCGGCCTTTGTGGCGAATATTATTTTCCTGTTGAAAGAGACCAGCGTATTCAGTGCCATCAGCCTGATGGATCTGATGTTCACGGCAAAGGATCTGATCGGTCTTTATTACAAGACCACAGAGAGCCTGTTCCTTCTGGTGGTATTTTATCTGCTGATCCTGCTGCCGGTATCTATTGTGGGATCTCTGGTGGAGAGGAGGATGCGCTATGCCGGATTTGGGGATTGATGTTTTATTCAAAGGCACGAACATGCTCCGTCTGTTGCAGGGACTGTGGGTAGCCATGAAGATCAGCATCGTGTCCATCCTGATCAGTATGCCCCTCGGCATTCTGGTGGGTGCGCTGATGACAGTGAAGAACCGGTTCGTCAAAGCCGTCTTCCGGGTTTATCTGGAATTTATCCGTATCATGCCGCAGCTGGTGCTGTTGTTTATCGTATATTTTGGTTCCACCAGAGCACTGGGCTGGAACCTGTCCGGTGAGGTGGCTTCCGTGATCGTCTTCGTCCTGTGGGGAACCGCGGAGATGGGAGATCTGGTGCGTGGTGCCCTGATCAGTATTCCGAAGCACCAGTATGAGAGCAGTGAAGCACTGGGATTCAGTAAAATACAGACCTATCTGTACATCATCATTCCGCAGACCGTGCGGAGACTGATCCCGTTGTCCATCAACCTGATCACCCGTATGATCAAGACCACCAGTCTGGTGCTGATGATCGGTGTGGTGGAAATGTTAAAGGTGGCGCAGCAGATCATTGAGGCCAACCGTATGAGCAGCCCCAATGCCGCTTTCGGAGTATTCCTCGTAGTATTTGTTCTGTACTTTCTGGCCTGCTGGCCCTTCAGCGTGCTGGCCAGAGTGCTGGAGAAAAAATGGAATTAGTGTGGAAGCAGAGCCGGAATGAGAATGGAGTGAAAACATGGCAGAGACATTGTTGAAAATAGAAAATCTGACAAAAGAGTATGAGGGACAGAAAATTCTGGACGGCATCCATCTGGAAGTAAAACAGGGGGATGTTCTGGTGGTGGTAGGTCCCAGCGGCTGCGGTAAGAGTACGCTGCTGCGCTGTATCAATGCACTGGAACCGATCCAGGGCGGAACCATACAGTTACAGGGCATGGATATCCGCAAGGGCAGCAAAAACATCACCACCCTGCGGCAGAAGATCGGCATGGTATTCCAGAGCTATGAACTGTTCCCGCATCTGACGGTACTGGACAATATCACACTGGCACCTGTCAAGGTGCAGAAGCGGGATAAGGCAGAGGTGCGTAAGGAGGCCATGGAGCTTCTGGAGCGTGTGGGACTGGCAGACAAGGCGAAGAGTTATCCCAGACAGCTGTCCGGCGGACAGAAGCAGCGTGTGGCCATTGTCCGGGCTCTGTGCATGCATCCGGAGATCCTGCTGTTCGACGAAGTGACCGCAGCCCTGGATCCGGAAATGGTAAGAGAAGTACTGGATGTTATGCTGGATCTGGCCAAACAGGGCAAGACCATGCTCATCGTCACCCATGAGATGCAGTTTGCCAAAGCAGTGGCAGACAGAGTCATCTTCATCGATCAGGGGAAGATTGTGGAAGAGGCCGCTCCCGATCAGTTTTTCGAGCATCCCGAGACCGAGAGAGCAAAGCAGTTCCTGAATGTATTCACCTTCGAACATGTGGAGCATCATGCAGAATAAGAAAAGACAATAAGAATAGTAATAAGGGTGGAAAAAAGATAATGAAGAGAGTTTTCATTATCTTTTTTTTATGCTATACTCATTGTGGATTTTTGCGTTTTGTTTCAAATGATTTTCAAAAATGTTTTCAAAGGAGAAGCCGGAAGGTGAAGAAGAGACCCTGTGTCAGATACAGCATATTGGGAATATTGGCGTTATTTGCGATGGTCTGCCTCGTACGGATCATAATGCCGAAGAAAGTTCTGGAGTACTCCGGAAGCTATAGCTTCACCACAGGGGAATCCTGCACTGACCGGGTGATCTATGAACATATTCCGCTGGGGACAGGTGTGTATCGGGTAGAATTGTCCTACGAAAGTACGGGGGATGCCACGGCTGTCTGCAATGTGAAAGACGGCACCGTGTATAAGGGAGGTCTGTTATGCAACGGGGAGCATCTGTACAGTGCGCTGGGGCATACTTCCTATGACTTCTGGCTGTATGAGTCCACAGAAGAGCTGACAGTGACGATCGATTATTCCGGACAGGGGGAACTGACGACTGGGGATCTGCGGATCGTGGAGACGAACCTTCTGTGGACCAGATATCTTGTGATCCTGGCGGCAGCGGCGCTTCTTATTCTTGCCACCCTGTGGCTGGAACGCCGGGAGACAGAAAAAGGAAGCAATGAACGGATGCGCCGGATCATTTTCGGAATCGGTGTGATCACTTTTCTGGCATCCCTTCCTTATTTTTATGATGGCATGGTGTCCGGAGCGGATCTGACCTACCATTTACAGAGGATCGAAGGCGTAAAGGACGGGCTTCTGACCGGACAGTTTCCGGTGCGGCTGGAACCGAGGTGGGTGTTTGACCACGGTTATGCCAACGGTATTTTCTATTGTAATCTGCTGCTGTATTTTCCGGCGCTTTTACGCATGGCAGGTTTTACGGTCACAGAGAGCTATCTGTTGTACTGCATTGCCCTGAATCTTGCCACAGCGGCCATCGCATGGTACAGCTTCGGTAAAATGTTCCGGGACGATGTCATCGGGTTGGTATGCAGCGGACTGTACACCTTATCCATTTTCCGGGTATACCGGCTGTTGGGAACCGGAGCAGTGGGAGAAGGCAGTGCCTTTACATTTTTCCCGTTAGTATTATACGGCATATATCTTGTCTTCGAGGGAAAGAAGGAAGAGCGGGAATTTCGTAACAGCTGGATCGTACTGGGGCTCGGATATGCCGGACTGGTGCAGACCCATGTGCTGTCCTGTGAGATCACGGCACTGATGACGATCCTGCTCTGCCTGGTATATTTGCCGAGATTATTTGAGAAAGAGAGATTTCTTCAATGTGTGAAGGGGGCTTTTTTCGCACTGGGGCTGAGCTTCTGGTATCTGGTGCCTTTTCTGGACTATTATTTTATGCAGGATGTCAGGATACGGCATGCTTCCGCCCGGACGATCCAGGAGAGAGGAGTGACCTTTGTTCAGGAGTTTCAGACTTTCTGGAATTTCCATGATACGGCGGCATCGACGACGGAACGGATGCAGTATACGCATTCCGTAGGACCGGGACTGTTTCTTATTGCAGGCGTGTTCCTCCTTTTTCTGCTCCTGTTTCTGGAGGTGATTCCGAGAGGGAAAGAGACAGAGAAAAGTTTTGCGGTCCGTTCTGCCGGATTGGGATGTCTGGCATTGTGGATGGCTACGGATACGTTTCCCTGGGACAAACTACAGACGATCTCGCCGGCAGCAGCTACGCTTGTCAGCAGTCTGCAGTTCCCCTACCGTTTCATTGGCTGGGGCATGACTTTTCTGGTAGTGGTTGCGGGATATTTGCTTCATTTCTTCCGGAAGGATTATAAATTGTTTTACCGGATGGGGCTGGTCGTTGCACTGGCAGCGGTGGCCACGTCGTATATCTATCTGATTGATGCAGAGGATGAGGCCACAAATGCCAGCCATCTGTATAATCAGGAAAGCATGGGATTTGGCTATATCTCGGGAGAAGAGTACCTGATCTACGGAACCGACAGCACGAAGTTTTCCTTCGCAAAGCCGCAGGCAGAGGATGGAATCGGGATCGGCGAATATGAAAAAAGGGGATTACGTGCCACATTTTTCTGTGAAAACAGTTCGGATACACAGGGGACGGTGAAACTGCCAATCCTTCTGTATAAAGGATATCGAGCCTTTGGAGATGGGGGAGAACGTCTGGAGATCACAGATGACGGAAGTCACCTGCTTGGAGTAAACGTTCCTGCCGGATACAGCGGCCGGATCACGGTGAAGTTCACCGAGCCGTGGTATTGGAGAGCAGCGGAACTGATAACGTTTGCGGTTGTGGCGGCATTTGTGACAGGGATGGCGCGCAAAAGGAGACATCCATGAAGAGAAAAATACTCTTTTTCATAGAAATTGTAATATTGCTGGTCCTTCTTCCGGCATGCCTGCGGGGGCCTTTCACTGTGTTCGAAGGCGGAAATGATGTCTTTACAAAGAATGCGGAAACAGGGGAGATCGTTGGGAACAGTTTCCGGCTGTCTCCCGGCGTGTATCGTATTTGCGTGCAGGCAGAGGGAGAAGACGGCGTCGGATCCGGAATAAAAGTCGGACTGGATGCCGAAGTGAGCAGTTACCGGGCGATCCGCGGCAATCAGGGAAGTGTCTTTGCCGGGACCCGTTATAAAGAGATCCTGTACTATGTGACATCCGGCGTGGAGGAAGCTCATGTGGTGGTGTATCCCTTCTTAGAGGGGGAGACGGTGGCATATTCCATACGGGTGGACAGAACGGCAGCAGGATACCGGATGCTGTTTGTCATGGCGGTGGCAGGATTTCTGGTGCTTGATTTCCTGCTGTTCTTCCATGACAGGATCAAAGAGGGGAACATCACACCACAGAAAAAATGGGTGTTTGCCGGTATCGCGGGAACCATTCTCATTGCGGGGATTCCCTTAATGGCAGACTGGCTGATCCCGGGAACGAACGGCATGCAATGCCTGAAAGAAACGGAATATGTGCTAAGGGGAGAACTGGGAAGGGTTCCGGCCGCGCATTTGTGTTATCTGTGGCTTCCGGCGATCCTTAGGCGGATCGGCTTCCCGGTAATGACAGCCTATAAGGGGTTACAGCTGGGAGAGATCCTGTTTGCGGTGCTGGTATTTTATGAAGCACTTTCGAGAACCTGGAAAAGGGAACAGTGGTATCTGCCGGGAATACTGTGCGGTGTGGTCAATCCACTGGCGGTAAAGCTGTTGTATGCAAAGGGGGCAGCAGGATGGTTTTTGCTTTATGTAATGGTGGCAGCGATTCTGCTGGCAGTTCTGGGAAGGGTATGCAGACTGTCAGAGAGAAAGCTTTCTTCCTGGGTGGTCTTTGCGGCAGTTCTGGTGTTGGTGCTTCAGGCGGTATACTTTGAGAACCGTCTGACCTTTCAGTCGGAGCCGCTTTACTGGTACAATGAGGAACCCTTTATGACGGGAGATACACAACTATGATGTTTGAGAAGCTATGTTTGATCGTAAGTCAGCTTGCAACCTGCATTACGGCATGGTGGATGTTTCACAGCATTCTGCCGGAATCCTCACGAAAAAGGTGGCTTACGTTTACGGGTATGATTTTGTATATGCTGCTGCCGGCCCACGAAAATATTGTCAGGCAAAACAGAGACTGGACGCAGATTATGATCTGGATGCTGGTGCCTTTTCTGACGGTTATGCTATGGCGTATGAAAAGAGCGGACAAATGGATGGGACGGCTGGGATACGGAATTCTGGCGGCAGCCGCTATGGGGATCATCGGCAGAAAAGACGGGATCGCCTGTCTGATCCTGCTGTTTCTGCTTATGATCGCCGGGATCTGCGAAAAACAATGGCAGTATCCGGTGACCGGCATTCTGGGAGTGCTGTTGGCATATCCTACCTACAGGACATGGAAACACTGGCTGTTTGACGGAGCTTTTGCGGAGAGCGGTCTGGAATATACCAGTATTATGGAAGAAGGATACAGCATAGGAGGCCTGTTCAGCAGTTATTTTCACAGAGGCGCACATCCCGGAATGGGGATCCTGCTGCTGGGCTGTCTGCTGTTTCTGCTCTATAACAGCTTTGTAAAAGGAAGAAAACTGTGCACCGGGAAAGATTACATCTGGCTGGGGACAGCAGTATTACTTACGGTGATGTCCCTGCGGTATTTCCCGTGGGACTATGTAGAGAGACTGGGAATCTGGGCTTTGGGACTGGTGAGTCTCCTCCGGACGCCCGCCGTATTTTTCGGCTATGCACAGATGGTGTTGTGTGTATGGAGTGTGGAAAAATGCGATGCGGTCCTGCAGATGGCAGGGGAAAACAAAAGAAATGAGGGAATGGAAGGAAGCAATGTAGAAGAGAACAGCCGGGATTTGGCAGGCTAAAAAGAATGGAGCGAAACAGCATGGAAAACAGCATGGAAAACAGGGGAGAGGAGAAAAAATCCCGGGGAAGGATATTGTGGAAAATATTCATATCCACTTTATATCTAAGTGCATTTACCTTTGGGGGCGGTTATGTCATTGTCACGTTGATGAAGAAGAAATTTGTGGACGAATATCACTGGATCGAGGAGAATGAAATGCTGGATCTGGTGGCTATCGCCCAGTCCGCCCCCGGAGCCATTGCAGTCAACGGGGCTATTGTGGTAGGCTACAAGCTGGCGGGGATTCCGGGAGCTCTGGTGGCCATCCTTGGTACGATTCTGCCGCCCTTTGTCATCATAATGGTGATCTCCGTCTGCTATAATGCGTTTCGAGAGAACTTCTATGTGGCACAGCTGCTGTCCGGCATGCAGGCGGGAGTGGGGGCGGTGATCGCTTCTGTGACCTATGACATGGGAGCGCCTGTCGTAAAGGAAAAAGACCCCATGTCACTGTGCATCCTGTCGGGAGCCTTTCTGGCAGCATGTGTGCTGGAGATCAATGTGATCTATATTGTGATCGTCTGCGGCCTGCTTGGTGTGGCCCGGACACTTCTTGCCAAAAGGAGGTCCGGAAAATGATCTATCTGCAATTATTTTTAAGCTTTCTGCAAATAGGAATGTTCAGCTTCGGAGGCGGCTATGCGGCCATGCCTCTGATCCAGGGACAGGTGGTCACCACCCATGGGTGGCTGACCATGTCGGAATTCACCGATCTGATCACCATATCCCAGATGACCCCGGGACCCATTGCCGTGAATTCCGCTACTTTTGTGGGGTTGAAGATCGCAGGACTGCCCGGAGCCATTGTGGCTACGACGGGATGCATCCTGCCGTCCTGCATCATCGTGACGATCCTTGCAAAACTGTATCTGAAATACCGGACCATGGATCTGCTGCAGGGAGTATTAAAGTCCCTACGGCCGGCTGTGGTGGCCATGATCGCATCGGCGGGGATTCTGATCCTCAAAAATGCGTTCTGGGGAAGCGGGGAGGTGATCTCCCTGACGGGAACAGAGTGGAGCATGGTGGGGATCTTTGGAGTCTGTGTGTTGCTGCTGCGGAAGACAAAAATGAATCCCATCTGGGTCATGGTACTGGCGGGGATTATGAAAGTGGGGATATCCCTGGCCGCAAATATTTTGTGACATTATATTCCCAAAAAATTGTTGGTTTGAGGCGGTGACTTCTTGACACGTTATATGGGAAAAAGTAAAATTGGTACAAAAGGCTTACGCGGTACTGAGAACGTTTTATGACAAAAGGAAGGTACATTATGAGGAAAACGATCAAAAGTAAGATTACGATGCAGACGCTTCTTTCACTGGTTCTGGCAATTCTGATCTGTGAGCTGCTTAGTGTGAGCGCTTTACAGAACAATATGACGACACAGGCCGGGAATTTCGTGGAGGCACAGGCACAGGCCAATGCCAACGTGGTGAACGAATGGCTGGCGGAGCAGGGAAACATCGTGCACACCATTTGTGACGGAGTTGTCTTTCTGAACACTAAGGACACTGATCGGATCATGGATTATCTGGAAGTGAATCTGGCGGAAAATAAGGATGCCCTGATGTATTATGTATGTTTTGCCTATGAAGGCGGCGTATTTCCGGCGGATCATTCCAAACTGGATCTGGATCCCACCACCAGAGACTGGTGGAAACAGGCAATTGAAAAGGGCGGATTGATCTATACGGCGCCTTATAAGGACTTTGCCAGCGGACAGATGGTAGTGACCATTGCAGAGCCCATGAAGATTCAGGGAGAACAGGCTGTTTTTCTGGCAGATATTACCATTGATACTCTGACACAGATTGTCAGTGATGTGAGCACGGAAGAATCCATTCAGGCATTTCTGCTGGATGCTGACGGTAATGTGGTCTCCCATGCAAATGAAGATTTTCTTCCCAGGGAGGAAGGGAATACCGTGCTGGCGGATGCGCTGGGCGTAGATCTGTCAAAGGTATCCCAGATCCGGGACTATGACGGGAAAATGAAATTTATCGGAACCGCAGCGGTGGAAGCTACCGGCTGGACGTTAGGAGTGGTACAGGACAAGGCAGTGGTAACGGATCTGATCCGGAAAAATGTGATCCAGGTCGTAATGATCGGACTGGTACTGATCGTGGTCGTTACACTGGTGATGATCTGTAGTGTGAAGAAGAGCCTGAAGCCCATGGAGAATATGAAACTGTTTATCCGGGATAAGGTTATCGGCAGAGAAAACTGCAAGAAACAGAGAAATGAAGTACAGGAGATCCAGTATCTCATCGGAGAACTGGAGGAGAAGTTCATAGATGTGATCCGTCAGACCAGAGAGGAAGCGGATTCCATTCACACCAGCATGCAGGATGCCAGCGGCAAGGTAAACAGCATCAGTGAAAACATTATGGAAATCAGTGCTGCAATGGAAGAGACCGGAGCCAACATCGATACCCAGACAGACAGCATCCGCAACATTGACGAAAGCTGCAGTGAGGCAGCGGTGGCTGTGGAGACGCTGGCAAATGACGTCAGCGGGATGGCACAGAAATCCGGCACCATTGTGGTACGTGTGGACCAGATTACAAAAGAGGTGCTGGAGGGCAAGGAAAACGCCACCCGGATCGTTACAGAGAGCAGGATCCGGATGCAGAAAGCTGTGGAAGGCACCAATATCATCAACGATATTACAAAAGTATCAGCATCCATTCAGGAGATCGCATCCCAGACAAGCCTGTTAGCCCTGAATGCCTCCATTGAAGCTGCCAGAGCCGGAGAGGCAGGCAGAGGTTTCGCCGTGGTAGCCGAAGAGATCAAGAAGCTCAGTGAAGATACCGCATCCGAGATCCAAAAGGTCAACGAACTGACCCAGAAGGTATTGGAGAGTGTACAGACGCTGGCAACAGAAAGCAACGGCATTCTGGTATTTCTGGACGGCACGGTCATGAAGGACTATGAGAAACTGGCGGATCTGGCGAAGGATTATAAAAACGACGCCGGATATTATGCGGAAGTCAGCAGCAGTCTGGGACAGAATGCTTCCGGTGTCAGTGATTCCATTCACACCATTAACGGCATCTTAAGTGACATCAACAGAGCGCAGGCAGAACTGTCGGATGCGGTGGCGGGAGTTAATAAAAATCTCCAGGAGATCACCTATTCCAGTGAGAATATGTCCACGGAGACCAAGGGAGTATTGCAGAGCATCGGCAGGCTGCAGGAAAATATGCAGCAGTTCCGTGTCTAGGGAACTTTGGAGGAAAAATGTGCATTGAAAGATGCCTATTTGAAGAAGATGAAAGAGAAGGCGGGACAGTGAGGGATCACTGTCCTGTTTTTCGGAGGAAAATGCTTACATTTCTGGCAGAAGCGGAGGCTCGGAGGGTTGACAGTTATCGGGAAAAAAAGTATCATATATAAGATATTGAGTCAAATTTTACGAGCGGAAGGGTAGAAAACCATGGCACTTAGCAAGAAGCCCACAACGGGCATGAAAGATATCCTGCCGGAGGAGATGCAGATCCGTGATTACGTCATCAGCGTCATCAAGGATACCTACGGCAAATTTGGTTTTACTTCCATTGAGACTCCCTGTGTGGAAAATATTGCGAACTTAAGCAGCAAGCAGGGCGGCGACAATGAGAAGCTGATCTTCAAGATCTTAAAGCGCGGTGAGAAGCTGAATGTGGCAGCCGCGACCACGGAGGAAGAGGTAGTGGACAGCGGTCTGCGTTATGACCTGACTGTGCCTCTGGTACGTTATTATTCCAACAATGCGGCATCCCTGCCTTCTCCTTTTAAGGCATTGCAGATGGGTAATGTATGGAGAGCGGACAGACCCCAGAGAGGAAGATATCGTCAGTTTATGCAGTGCGATATTGATATTCTGGGAGAGCCTTCGAATCTGGCGGAGATCGAACTGATCCTGGCGACCACCACCACACTGGGAAAACTGGGATTCAAAAATTTCCAGATCCGTATCAATGAGCGCCGGATTCTGAAAGCAATGGCTGCTTACAGCGGATTCCCCGAGGAGTCCTATGACAGCGTATTCATTACGCTGGACAAGATGGACAAGATCGGTCTGGAAGGTGTGGAGGCAGAGCTTCTGGAGAACGGTTTTGACAAGGCCTGTGTAGACAAGTATCTGGAACTGTTCAAGGGACTGGAAAGTGCTGAGGACGGTGTGGCTTATCTGGCAGATACGCTGGAAGGATTTTTGGAGCCGGAGATCGCCCAGAGCCTCAGAGAGATCATGGACAGTGTCAGAGCGACCAAGGCTTCCGATTTTGAGATCGTGTTCGATGCCACTCTGGTAAGAGGCATGTCCTATTACACCGGAACCATTTTCGAGATCGCCATGCCGGAATTCGGCGGCAGCTGCGGTGGCGGTGGCCGTTACGACAAGATGGTAGGCAAGTTTACCGGCAATGATGTGCCCGCCTGCGGATTCTCCATCGGCTTCGAGCGTATCATCATGCTGCTCATGGAGAGAGGCTTCCAGGTGCCCACGAGACCGAAGCAGGTAGCATACCTGATCGAAAAGGGTGTCAGCGGCGAAAGACTGTGTGAAGTGATTGCACAGGCACAGGAAGCCCGGAAAGACGGTACCCAGGTGCTGGTAGCCCGCATGAACAAGAACAAGAAGTTCCAGAAGGAACAGCTGAATAAGGAAGGCTACGAAGAATTCGTGGAATTCTATAAGGAAGAATTAAAGAGATAAAAAGCAACAGACGAAGGAGCAAAAGCAATGATTCAGTCCAGAACCCATAATTGTAATGAACTTCGGATCGGCAACGTCGGTGAGAGAGTCACACTGGTCGGCTGGTTCGAGAACATGAGAAAAGTCAGCAAGAATCTCGGATTTGTCATTCTGCGTGATTTCTACGGAACCACTCAGCTGGTAGTAGAGACCGAAGAAATGATGAACGTGATGGATGGCATCAACAAGGAATCCACCATTTCCGTGGAAGGTGTGGTAAGAGAGCGTTCCAGCAAGAATGCCAACCTGCCTACCGGTGAGATCGAAGTAGTGCCCGACAAGATCGATATTTTAGGCAAGTGTATCTACAATGCACTTCCTTTTGAGATCAATCAGTCCAAGGATGCAGACGAGAATGCCCGTCTGAAATACCGTTATCTGGATCTGAGAAATCCGAACATGAAGAAGAACATCGTGATGAGAAGCCAGATCGTGGCAGAGCTGCGCCAGAGAATGTATGCTCTGAACTTCATGGAGATCACCACCCCCATCCTGACCTGTTCTTCCCCGGAAGGTGCAAGAGATTATCTGGTTCCCGCCAGAAATCATCCCGGCAAGTTCTACGCTCTGCCCCAGGCACCCCAGCAGTTCAAACAGATCCTGATGGCTTCCGGTTTTGACCGTTATTTCCAGATTGCTCCCTGCTTCCGTGATGAGGATGCGAGAGCAGACCGTTCTCCCGGAGAGTTCTATCAGCTGGATATGGAGATGGCATTCGCTTCTCAGGAAGATGTATTCTCCATCGTAGAGCAGGTACTTCCTCCCGTATTTGAAAAGTACGGTATTTATAAAGAAGCTTCCAAAGCGCCCTTTGTACGGATCCCTTATCTGGAGGCCATGGACAAGTACGGTTCCGACAAGCCGGATCTGCGTATCGATCTGGTACTGACCGATGCCACCGAAGTAATGCAGGGCTGCGGATTTGCTGCTTTTGAGGGTCAGACCGTAAAGGCGATCGTGGTAGACGGTTTCACGGCTACCCGTAAGCAGATCGACGCTATCTGCGCAGAGGTAGAGGTACAGACCGCGCGCAAAGGCTTCTGGTTCCGTGTGGATGAGAACGGAGAGTTCGTAGGCGGTATCTCCAAGTTCTTACAGGACCGCAAGGAAGAAGTCATCAAGGCTCTTGGCCTTAAGAACGGTGACTTTGTAGGTCTTGCCGCAGGCAAGAAGCTGGAAGCACAGAAGACAGCCGGTGTATACAGAAAGCTGTTGGGTGCAGCCAGCGAGAAACATATGAAGAAGGATTGCTATGAGTTCTGCTGGATCGTGGATTTCCCGATGTATGAGATCGGCGAGGAGTCCGGAGAACTGGAATTCTGTCATAACCCGTTCTCCATGCCTCAGGGTGGCATGGATGCGCTGAACAATCAGGACCCTCTGGAGATTCTGGCATACCAGTACGATCTGGTCTGCAACGGCGTAGAGCTGTCCTCCGGTGCGGTGAGAAACCATGATCCGGAGATCATGATCAAGGCATTCGAACTGGTGGGATTAGGCGAAGCTGATGTGAAGGCAAAGTTCCCTGCCATGTACAATGCATTCTGCTACGGAGCACCCCCTCATGCAGGAATCGCTCCCGGCGTAGACCGTATGATCATGCTGATCTGTGGTGAGGAAAGCATCCGTGAGATCATTCCTTTCCCCATGAACAAGAACGCCATGGATATTATGATGGGAGCACCGGGTACGGTAGAACAGAAGCAGCTGGATGAACTGCATCTGGCCATCACCGCAAAGCCGGAAGAATAATAATAAGGCTGTCACATGAAATGATTTCCATGTGGCAGCCTTTATGTTGGATGGGTATGGCGATTCGTCAGGAGAAGAACATGGCAGTAGGGATTTATGTATTGCATCTGCACCCCGGAGAGGAAGAGGCAAGACGGAGCTTCTTACGGACAGCGGCAGAATGCGTGGATCCGGTGCGTCGTAAAAAGGCACAGCGGCTGAAAGGCGCCGGAGCAAAAGCAGCCAGTCTCGGTGCGGGAATGCTGCTGCAGAAGATGGCACGGGATCTGTTGGACGAAACGGAGAATAAAGAAATCCTTTTTTTAGAGGAGGATGAGCTGCGGGAAACGTTGCAGGAGCGGATGCGTCTGGACAAGACGGGGCCACTGTTCTTTTCCTATGAATACGGGGATCTGGGGAAGCCACAGATCGTGAACTTTCCGAAAAAATTCAATCTGTCTCATTCCGGAGATTATGTGATCTGCGCGGTGGGAGACGGAGAAGTGGGCGCGGATATCCAGAAATGGGTTCCCTACAAAGAACGGACGGCGGAACGCTTTTTTGCCGGAGAAGAATGGAAACTGCTGCGAGAGACGGAGGAGTCGGAACGCACGGAGCTGTTTTACCGGCTCTGGAGCAGAAAGGAAGCCTACGGCAAATACACCGGTCAGGGGATCGGCAGTGCTGTGGGAGAAGACTTTTCCGACGAGAGAAAATGGCAGGAAAAGCAGATCTGTTTCCGGGAATGGATTCTGGCGGACAGTTATTCCCTTGCGGTCTGTTACGGATCACAGGAAGTGAGGATTTTATGAAACGATTAATGATGTATCTGAAGGATTATAAGAAGGAGTCCATACTGGCACCGCTGTTCAAACTGCTGGAAGCTTTTTTTGAACTGATGGTTCCCCTGGTAATGGCGAATATCATTGACTATGGTATTTCCAACCGGAACATGGGCTATATCGGAAAAATGGGTCTGGTACTGCTGCTTTTGGGAGTAGTGGGACTGGCTTCCTCCATTACCGCACAGTTTTTCGCAGCCAAGGCTGCGGTGGGAGTATCCACCAAACTGCGTCAGGCGTTGTTTGACCATATCGAGGATCTGAGCTTTACGGATATTGATAAGGCGGGAACCTCCACCATGATCACCCGCATGACCAGTGATGTGAACCAAGTGCAGTCCGGTGTCAACATGACCTTACGTCTGTTCCTGCGTTCCCCGATCATTGTATTCGGTGCCATGATCATGGCATTCACCATTGATGTGAAATGTGCGTTGATCTTCGTGGTGGCCATTCCTTTATTGTCCGTCGTGGTATTCGGTATTATTTTATCCACGATTCCCATGTACAAAAAGGTGCAGTCCAAACTGGATCAGGTGCTGGGCATTACCAGAGAGAATCTGACCGGTGTCCGCGTCATCCGTGCATTCCATCAGGAAGCAAAGGAAGAAGAGCGTTTCCGGGAGAACAATGAAGCACTGTCTGCCATGCAGATCTTCGTAGGTAAGATCAGTGCCTGCATGAACCCCGTGACCTATGTCATCGTAAACGGTGCCATCATTGCTCTGATCTATACCGGTGCCGTACAGGTCAATATCGGTAACTTAAGTCAGGGTGAAGTTGTGGCGATCATCAACTATATGAACCAGATTCTGGTAGAGCTGGTGAAGCTGGCAAACCTGATCGTGACCATGACCAAGGCACTGGCCTGTGCAGACCGTGTGGCTTCCGTATTTGAGATCGGAGCGGATGCTGCTTACGCAGAGAAGAGCATGCAGGATCAGAAGCTGGCAGATCAGGTAGACAGAAAGGCACCTTTCCTGAACTTCCGGCATGTCTCCCTGACCTATCAGGGAGCCGGTGCACCTACCTTACAGGATATGAACTTTACCGTGAACCGCGGCGATACCGTGGGCATCATCGGAGGTACCGGTTCCGGTAAGACCTCTCTCGTGAACCTGATCCCCGGATTTTATCCGGCAACGGAAGGTGAGATCCTGCTGGAAGGCAGAGATATTAAAACTATGAGTGATGAGGAACTGCGGGGTCGTATCGGCGTCGTACCTCAGAAGGCGGTTCTGTTCAAGGGAACGATCCGCAGTAACCTCCAGTGGGGCAAACCGGACGCTACGGAAGAGGAGATGTGGAAGGCTCTGGAGCTTGCGCAGGCGGCAGAGGTCGTAGAGGGCAAGGACGGCAAGCTGGATGCGGCTGTGGCACAGAACGGTAAGAACTTCTCCGGAGGACAGAGACAGCGTCTGACCATTGCAAGAGCCTTAGTCAGAAAGCCCGAGATCCTGATCCTGGATGACAGCGCTTCCGCACTGGATTATGCTACCGACGCAAAGCTGCGTGCAGCACTGCGGACGCTGGAAGACAAGACCACGACCTTTATCGTATCCCAGCGTGCTTCCACCATCCGCCATGCGGACAAGATCATCGTGCTGGATGACGGTGAGATCGCAGGCATGGGAACCCATGAGGAATTATTGAAGGATTGCACTGTATATCAGGAGATCTATTATTCCCAGTATCCGGAACAGAGAGGAGGTGTTCAGTAATGCAGAAGCCAAATAACAAAGAGACCATGAAGCGGGTACTGAAATATATCCGCAAATATACACCGGCACTGGTACTTTCTCTGGTGCTGGCAGCGGTGACCGTATTACTGACCTTATATATCCCGATCCTCACCGGTAATGCGGTGGATCTGATCATCGGCAAGGGGCAGGTGGATATGCCCGGCATCTTTGCCATTATGAAAAAAATCGCCATCGTCATGATCATTACGGCGGTGGGCCAGTGGGTCATGAATACCTGCAACAACTATATTACCTATCATGTGATCCGCGACATCCGTACGGATGCTTTTGCAAAGCTGGAGATCCTGCCCTTAAAATATCTGGATGCCCACGCTTACGGTGACATTGTCAGCCGTGTCATTGCGGATGTAGATACTTTCGCAGACGGTCTGCTGATGGGATTCACCCAGCTGTTCACCGGTGTACTGACGATCCTGTGCACACTGGGATTCATGCTGGTGACCAATGTGCCCATCGCACTGGTGGTAGTATGTATCACACCGGTATCTTTCCTGGTGGCAAAATTCATCGCCACCAAGACCTACTCCATGTTCAAGGAGCAGTCCGAGACCAGAGGGGAGCAGACTTCCCTCATTGAGGAAATGATCGACAACCAGAAGATCGTAAATACTTTCTCCAGAGGAGAAGCGGTAAAGAGCCAGTTCGGAGAGATCAACGGCAGATTGCAGAAATGCTCTCTGAAAGCCATCTTTTTCTCCTCCATTACGAACCCGGCAACCCGTTTCGTCAACAGCCTGGTATATGCCGGTGTTGGCGTATTCGGTGCATTCGTAGCTATCAAGGGCGGCATCAGCGTAGGCCGTCTGTCCTGCTTCTTAAGCTATGCGAACCAGTATACCAAGCCCTTCAACGAGATCTCCGGCGTGGTAACCGAGTTACAGAATGCATTTGTCTGTGCCGGACGTATCTTTGAACTGATCGACGAGGAGCCTCAGGTGCCCGATGCGAAGGATGCGAGAGTGTTGGAAGATGCCAATGGCAATGTGGATCTTGAGAATGTATACTTCCAGTATGTACCTGAGAAGAAGCTGATCCAGAACTTCAACCTGAAAGTCACCCCCGGTCAGAGAGTGGCGATCGTAGGCCCTACCGGATGCGGTAAGACCACCGTGATCAATCTGCTGATGCGCTTCTATGATGTGAATTCCGGCTCCATTCAGGTAGACGGCACCGACATCCGTGACATCACCAGAGGAAGTCTCCGTACCAATTACGGTATGGTATTGCAGGAGACCTGGCTGCGGTCCGGTACCATCCGCGACAACATCTGCATGGGCAAACCGGACGCCACCGAGGAAGAGATCATTGCAGCAGCCAAGGCATCCCATGCCCACAGCTTTATCAAGCGTCTGCCCCAAGGGTATGACACCGTGATCACCGAAGACGGCGGCAGCCTGTCCCAGGGACAGAAACAGCTCCTGTGTATCACCAGAGTTATGCTGTGCCTGCCTCCCATGCTGATCCTCGATGAAGCAACCTCCTCCATCGACACCCGTACCGAGATCAAGATCCAGAACGCATTCGCCAAAATGATGGAAGGCCGAACCAGCTTCATAGTAGCCCACCGCCTCTCCACCATCCAGAGCGCCGATGTCATTCTGGTAATGAAAGACGGAAACATTATAGAACAGGGCAACCACGAGACCCTGCTGGCTAAGGGAGGATTCTACGCAAATTTATACAATAGTCAGTTTGCCGTGTAACGAGCCATGCAAAGGCAAGGAAAGAACCGGTTTGGCAGCTTGCTGACCAAACCGGTTCTTTTTTTGCCTTTATACGGCGACAGCCGTCACCCACCGAAAGCCCTTTGGGCTTTTGGTGGGTGGAGCATGGCGGGATGCGCAGAAAAGACAGACAATATATAGAAATATGTCGAAAAATGTAAAAATATGCCAATCAAATAGAAATATTGAAAATAAACAAAAATATTTTAAGAAATGTGTTGACAAATGCATATCCCTGTAGTATATTAAACTTAACAAAAGAGAAACGGAACAACCCAACAAAAGAAGGTTGGGAGAGAAGTACAAAAGAATCTATAGAAAGAGAGGTACAGTCCACCTAACAATTAAAGTCCTACCACAATCTTCCATGATGTACAACTGAATAGAAATACCAAAGAGAAACAATTCATATAGAGAATATCAAGTACACAGAAGAAAAAGTAATGAACAACAGAAGATAAAAATTATCTCACATTACAGTACATACGTACAAAAGAAAAGTGGAAAGAGAACAAAAGACAAAATGGAAGATAAAGCAAACAAAAGAAAGAGAGGACAGGCCATTGGAGCTTGCAGTCTGAGAGGGCGTGCTGATTGAAGTAATGATCGGTACGCTCTCTTAATAGTTGTACAATTTTCCAGTGGAAAAAACTGCCGATATCGTGTATAATAGGTAGGTAATACAGACAGAGGAGTTATGAAAATGGATACTAACGAACAGAATCGGCAGGAGAAAAGAGAACTCAGGCGAAAAAGAAGACAGCGGAATCAGATCATTGCCTATACGGCCGTGGGAATTATGATTCTGGTGCTGGCAGTGGGAATTGCATTTGCCGTAAGCAAGATCACCGGCATGAGCCGCAGTCAGGAAGAACAACAGAACAAGGTGGACGAGATCCTTTCGGACGAG
Source organism: uncultured Acetatifactor sp. (assembly GCA_934436435.1). GTDB lineage: Bacteria > Bacillota > Clostridia > Lachnospirales > Lachnospiraceae > Acetatifactor. The sequence continues at coordinate 45,975 of CAKSAN010000016.1, forward strand.
GAGACCATTCAGGCACCGACGGAGACCACGGAGACGGTAGAAGAACTGACGGCTGAACAGAAGCTGGATACCATTATCAACGAGGCGATCATACAGAATATGCCGCTGGAAGATAAGGTGGCGGGATTGTTCATTACAACGCCGGAATCCATTACCGGTGTGTCTGCGGCAGTACAGGCGGGAGACGGCACCAAGGATGCTTTATCCAAATATCCCGTAGGCGGTATCGTATATGCCTCCAGGAATATCAAATCCGCAGATCAGTTGAAACAGATGATTGATAATACAAAATTATACACCAGCTACCCCTTATTCATTGCCATTGAAGGAGAGGGAGGCGGTACGGATGCGGTAGCAGCGGCAGGGCTGGGAACCAAAGCAGATACCCCGCAGAATATCGGAGCATCCGGAGATACCAATAATGCATACATAGCGGGAACCACCGTGGGAACTTATCTGGCAGAGTTGGGATTTAACCTGGATTTTGCACCTTCCGCAGATCTTGGCATTGTAGACGGGAATGCGGCAGGCAGCAGCTCTTACGGAGCGGCAGCGGATACCGTTGCCTCCTTTGCGGCCTATATGCAGGCCGGATTACAGGAGCAGAAGGTGACGGCCTGTATCGGTCAGTTTCCCGGCATCGGCAGTACCACCCAGAGCACGAAGGACGGCATGGCAAGCACCGACAGAAGTGCAGAGGATTTCAGAGCCAATGAATTCGTGGCTTTCCAGTCCTGCATTGACAATGGCATGACCAAGATGATCCGTGTCAGCGATATGTCGGCACCGTCCCTGACCGGAGATAATACTCCCTGTACCCTGTCAAGTGCAGTGGTAACGGATATTTTAAGAAATGAACTGAACTTCCGCGGTGTGATCGTGTCCGGAGCCATGAATCAGGCGGCGATCACCAATTACTACGGAGCCGATGAAGCCGCGGTAATGGCTCTTCGAGCAGGCTGTGATATGATCTACGCCCCGGAGAATTTTGAAACCGCGTATAACGGAGTTCTGGAAGCCGTACAGAACGGCACCATCTCAGAGGAACGCATCAACGATTCCCTGCGGAGAATCTATCGGATCAAATATGCGGATAAACTGGAACAGTAAAGAGACGGAGAAAGACGATTGCATGAGAGTGCAGTCGTCTTTTTGGTTGTAAAGAATTTCGTTTCATGAATGCTTTTCTTTTCATTGAAATAATACAGCGTTTTATGATACAATGAAAAGAAATGCGCTTTTAAATCGGCTTTTAAGGAGATTATGCATGAAGAAACGAATATTGAGTCTGTTTATGGCAATTACATTCTGCTGTTCCATGCCGTCCACGGTGGCGTCGGCAGAGGTGGCAGATGCTACAGTGCAGGAAACACAAAGTGCTACAGATGTCGGTAATGCCTACACCGGCGGCAAAGATACCGTTGTGCAGGATCAGGATGAGAGTAACGGGGCGGTACAGGAATCCGGCGGCGAGGTGGCGGCAGAGGATTCCTGTACCGCCATGTATGAAGGCACTGTCAGCGGCAACAGCGTCCAGATGGCGCGTAGCGCGGCAAGCGTGATAAAGGTCGAGATCGACGGCGAGACGACAGAGTACAGCGATATCTTCGCGGCATTCGAGACGGTGAATTATAAGAACGTTTCCGCTGTCTTTACACTGCTGGACGACGTGTATCTGGGGAGGAATGGAAAATTCCCGGGCAAGATCGAATTCATAAGCAGAGGCAGCAGCACGCTGAACCTGGATGGACACACTATCACTCATGCCGATATTGGCGAAACGGACAATGTGGCGTCGGTCATTGATGTGGTGGCCGGAACGCTCACCATCACAGGCGGGGGTACGATCCACGGGATGTATAAGACGGCGGCGATCTCCGTGATCGGTGGTGGTACGCTCATCATCGACGACGGGATTACGGTTCAGGGCGAGTTCACCTACGGCAGCAAGCAATTCCCCAACGACAGCTCCCGTGCCATTTCGATCAATAGAGGTACACTTCAGATCAACGGAGGCGTTTTCAATGCTACCAGCGGGGTGGCTCTGGAATACACCGAAGGGACAGTTAACCTTTTCGGCGGCACGTTCAATGGCATCAACATCGTGACCTACAAGTACCCGGACAAGATTAACGAGGGTGTGACTATCACAGATTTGCTTGCTGCAGGACGTACCTATCAGCATACTGACGGAACCTTCCCGGAGGATTTTTATGTCCAGAAGATTTCGGATGTCAAGGTCGTTGATGGTCTTGTTCCCGTACCCTATGTGGATGAAAACGGGACGGGTGCCACGGTGACGGACTATACGCAGGTGGAAGCGAATACCACCGTGTGGAATGACGGAGTCTATGTCGCCAGGGGCAATGTGACCATCGATGGCGGCGTGACCGTTTCCGGGAAAATGCCCAGCATCATCCTCTGCGACGGCGCGTGCCTGACGGTCAACGGCGGCGTCACCCTCCCCGCTGGGAGCCCCGTGCCGCTGACCATCTACGGGCAGAGCGGCGGTACCGGGAAAATGACTGTCACAAACAATAGCGGCGCCGCCTTTTCCTCCGGGAATCTGGCTGTGATCCGGCTGTTGAACGGTACGCTGACGGCGACGGGCAAGGATACGGCATTTTCCGATGTGATGGTATGGAACCAGCAGGGCGGCAATGATAAGGTCAAGTGCGTCAGAACCGGCAGCGAACCGGAGGTTTGGGCGGACGGAACGGCAGAGCCGTCCGTGACGATCTCCCGCTGCACGGAGCATCAGTGGAGCTACGCACAGCATGCGGATGAGGAGCAGCACCTGAAAACGTGCGCCCTGTGCGGATACAATCCCAACGGCGCGGGCGTTTATGAAAACTGCGTTTATGACAGCTTTTCTAGTCAGGGCGAGGACGGACACAAGACGGCCTGCATCTGCGGTCGGATAGAGACCGGGGCCACGCTGACCGTGCATACCCCCGCCTACTCCGCGAATAAGGACGGCCTGACCCACAGCTATCGCTGCACGGACTGCGGCTTTGCCAGCGGCGAGGCGGAGAAGCACAGCTATGCCGACGGCATATGCAGTATCTGCAATTATGCCTGCCCCCACGAGGGCGTTGATAAGATCGTTGGCTCGGACACCGAGGGTCTGTGCGCCGACTGCGGCAAGCAGGTCTATGAAGCCAGACTGGTGGTGGACGGGGGCAAGACCGTGGAGTATGCTGAAACCGTAGAGGAGGCGTTGGTGCGTTATAAAAACGGTGACCCCGTCGTCACGCTGCTGTGCGACGTGGATACGGGCACGGATGCGTTGGTGGTGACCTACAAAACCAAAGGCAGGGAGCTGGATCTGGGTGGACACACCATCTTTGGCAGCGGCGACGCGGTGTTCCAGATCAGCCAGAGATATGGCTTTACCATCCGCAACGGCAAAGTCGAGAACACCGGTGAGGGCGATGCCATCCAGCTGACCCTCGGTTACGACAACGACTGGGGCATGAGTGCCTCCGGCAATCTGACGGTGGAGAATGTGACCGCCACTGCCGCAAAAGGCTGGGCCATTCAGGTGATGGATGACGCGGACTATTCCGATTTGAATGTCAAGAGCGGCACCTTCACCGGCGGCCTGAACGCGGGAACTATCTCCGGTGGACATAAGATACAGATTTATGGCGGCTTCTTTATCGCAAACCCGGACACTCACAGCGTCTATTACCCCGGCACGGGTCTCAGTGTGACGGGTCTGGTGGGGCATCTGAAGGATATGCTGGCGGGCGGCTGGACCTACGGCGACGCGGGCGGCGATCCCATCAACTATTTTGCCGCAGAAAACCGGACCATCGTCGGTACGTCCAAATACGGATATCCCGAGGGCGTTTATCTCAACGCGGAGACGGTGACCATCGTGGAGCACACCTCTCACCCCATCGACTGGGACAGCGGCAAATGCTCCATCTGCGGCGCGCCCTGCACCCACATCCAGACGGATGACGACGGCCTGTGTACGGCCTGCGGCGTTCGCGTGATGTTCTGCGAGGCGGAGGGGACGCTCTATAAGACCATCCAGACCGCGCAGACCGTGCTGAAGGACCGGACGGATAATCCCACCATCAAGCTGCTGGATAACTATGGATACGATGTGACCCTTCTGGGAACGGCGAACGGCTACACGCTGGACCTGAACGGCTTCCGGCTGACAGACGGACAGATGATCTTGTATGAGGATCGGAAGCTGACAATCATCGACAGCTCGGAGGAAAAGACCGGCAGCGTGGGTACACTGTGGGCACATAAAGGGTATGCCACCATACAGGACGGCATCTATGCCGAGCTCATCGCTTCGAATGCGGACAGCATCAAGATCACCGGCGAGGGTACGGTGAAGATCAGAAAGATCAGCATGACAGGTTATACCGATGGCTCGAACAAGAAGGTGGTCGCCGATCTGCTGGATCCGGGCTATGCGGTCTATCTGGTGGATGAGAACGCGGGGACGCAGACGCTGGTAAACGGCTACTACAACAAGTTCAATACCGGTAATCTGCAGCAGTATCTGCCCGGTCCATACAAGGATGCCACCACTGTATTGCCCGACGGTCAGTATTACACAGTGGCGGTGCATGATCACAGCTATGCCGACAGCACCGTGATCACCTGCGAATGCGGCTTGACCTGTGACCACGCCGATGTAAGCACCGATGGCAAGTGCACAGGGTGCGGCAGGGTCTTTACTGTCAAGGTGACGGATCCCGACGACAATACCGTCTATTACGCCGACGGCATCTTCCCTGACTCCGGCAACACCCGCTCCGGTCTTGATATCGCGTTTGAGAACGCGTCAAGCGGCAGCACTGTGACGCTGTTAGGCAGCAATGCTGTGGGTTATCTGGACGATGGCAAGGAACTGACACTGGCGTTGGGCGGAAAATCCGTGAACAGCCTTTATATTGGCAGGGAAAGAAGCGGGAACAGCCTGACCGTTACCGGGACGGGATCTATTGGGTCTGTTTTCGTGCACGCGGACAGTAAAACCGACCTTACCGGCTGGTCGGGCAGCATGGACAGCCTGTATGTGTACAGCGGCGGTAGTGCCACGCTGCGCGGCGGTACCTTCGGTAAAGTGATGCTTTACAGCAATACGGCGGGATCATTGCTGGCACCCGGCTATGCATTTCGGTACGAGGATGGCAGTTATGTATCTTATGCCGCTACGGACGATCTGACGAGAACCGCCTCCGTCGTGCCGTGTGGCTACGAGGGCTGGTACGGCAGCGACGGCAGCGCTGTCTGCCCCTGCTGCAACCAGGCGGGCGCGGTGCAGGTGCCGGTCACAAGTGCCGATGGCACAGCACAGTATGCATTCTATGTGACATTGCAGGGCGCTGTCAGCAACACGGACCGCAGCGACAGCAAAGACAATCTTATCGTGCTGCTTGGGGATGTCTCCGGCGACAGTACCATCGACAGGAACGCGTTCATCAATATGAACAGCCACAATATCAATGGTGCACTGACAGTCAACAATGCCGAGGTGTATTTCTCCGGCAGGGGAAGTACGGTCTCCGCCATCACCATGTCCGGCAGTAAGGCAAAATTCGGGCTTATCAGCAGATCCTCTGTCATCCCCGGAATGGACACACTGACCATCGCGGGTGGCGCGGACTGGGGAAGCATCCTGCCGGAACAGTATGATCGTCACGGCTACAAACTGCTCAAGGATGACAACAGCTATGAGTGGAGGGACAGCGATACCGCCGACGCGGACGCTTCTTCCATGACCAACGTCAGCATAGGGAGTCTGCCCATTCCCAGCACGGATCTGGAGTTCCATGTGGATGGCAGGGATATTGTTGCGGCGGAGGTGGGCACGACCGTGCAGTTTACGGCGGCCTGTGCTACGGGTGCTTCTGTCACTTTCTACATCCAGAAGCAGGACAGCGAAACACCTGTCATGCTGACGGGTCAGGGAGATTTCGGAAGCTATTCCGCCGAATACCAGTTCAGCGAGACCGGCGAATATACGATCTGGTTCACCGGCACCAAGGACGGCTATACCGCTCAAAGCGCTAAGAAAACGTTGAATATTTCCAAACTTAAAATTCCGGCGGAGGCTATTACTGCGCCGGTGGCCAGAACCGATCTGGTCTACAACGGGCAGGAGCAGGAACTGATTACTCCGGGCCAGCTGGACGCAAAGTACGGAAAGATCCTCTATAGCTGGGATTATAACGAGTGGGGCAACTCCTATTCTGAAACGATCCCCACGGCAAAGAACGCGGGCACCTATGAGATATTTTACAAAATTATAGGTAATGGCGACTACAAAGATGACACTTATCCATCATCGGTGGAGGTGACCATCGCAAAGAGAGAACTAACCGTCGAGGATGTGGAAGTCATGGCCAAGACCTACGACGGCACGGACACCGCGGAATTCGGCGCTGTGACCTTCGGTAATGTACTGGATGACGAGACACCGAATTGTGTGGTGCAGGGCGTTTATGACGACAGCAGTGCAGGAGACGGCAGATTCATTGATGTCACGGTGGAACTGCGGGGCGGTTCCTTCAAAAACTATATGTTTGCCGACGGCAAGGGAAGCGCCGCATTCCGGAAAACCGGGCTGTCCATCGCCAGAGCCGGTGCACCTGCGGACATTAACCCCGGAGCACTGACCATCTGTAACGCTTTGGATAAGACCTATTCCCTCGATCTGTCCGCTCTGCTGCCGCCTGCCCCCAAGGGTATATACGGCACGATCACCTATGGCGGGCTCAATACGACGCTGGACACCGACACTTTTGTTCCCAGCGTTGACAGCAAGACCGGTCTGCTGACATTGAAGGCATCCAAACGAAACAGCACTACAGAAGGTTCCATCGGTATCATTACCGTCGAGGTCAGCACAGACAACTACGAGGACATTCTTCTGACGGTCAACGTCAGTGCGACGAACAAGCTGGTTCCCGTGCCGGAGGGCGCGGTGACGGCGACGGCTATCACCTACGGTCAGACGCTGGGCGGAAGCTCCATCACCGGCACGATGAAGGATGGTGACACAGAGGTTCCCGGTACATTCACATGGCAGGATTCCAAGAGGATCCTCACCGCAGGTACGCATACGGGCGTGGAGTGGAAGTTCACCCCCAGTGATACACAGATTTACGCTGAGGTAACCGGTACCACCACCGTCGTGGTCAACAAGGCTGCACAAAGCGGAACCGTCCACATGGAGAACTACATTTACAATACGACTCCCGGCACACCGAGTCTGACAAACCGGACGGGGGACCAAAATGCTTCGGTTGCCTACTATTACAGCACCGCCAATTCCAACAGCGGCGGCACAAAGTGGGAAAACATAAAGCCTACAACGCTGAATGCCGGTACTTACTATATGTATGCCGTGATCAGCGAAACGGATAATTACAGTGCGTTCACTTCGACCGCCGTGGAATTTACGGTAGGGAAGGCGACGCCGGATTACACGATGCCTATTGGCCTGACAGCAAAATACGGTCAGAAGCTTAGTGAAATCGTGTTGACCAATCTTTCGGACAATCTGCCCGGCACATGGAGCTGGCAGACACCGGGGATGGTACTTGACCAGATCGGCATCCAGAAGTATTACGCCGATTTCAGGCCAGATGACAGGAATTATAAGGAAGTGGTCAACGCCGCGATAGAAGTAGTGATAGAACCGGCGGACGGCGGCAGCCTTAAGACGGAGGCCCTTGCACAGAAATATACGGACACCTCTGACCACACCTACACACCGGACTGGTTCGGACTTCCCGCCGGGCAGAAGTGGACTTACAGCAGCGAATACAGCGTCAGTAGCGGTTCGGCTGCCACGCTTGCCAGACAGGAGGTTGCAGCGGATGGCGGACTGACCTATGCAATCACAGGTGGCAAGGCGGGGGATGTGATCACCATTACGCTCAAGGCGCAGTGTGCTAATTACAAGGATTTCACCATCACACTGACTATCACCCTGACCGGTGTGACGGATGCGGATTCGGCATACCGGATCATCGAGGGAGCAGACGGTACCTGGAGCCAGAGCACGGATGGAAGCGGAAGTCTCAGGATCAGAGGAGACGGTGCATTTTCCAAGTTCGTGAATGTAAAGGTGGATGGAACTATCATTGATCCCACGAACTATGAAGTCACAGAGGGTTCCACGATCATCGAATTAAAGGCAGACTACCTGAAGACTCTGTCCGAAGGCAGCCATACCTTTGAGATCGCTTGGACGGACGGCACTGCCAAGACCAGTTTTACGGTGGCAAAGAACACCTCCGGCGATGGTAATAATGATAACGATGATACCGGCAACAACGATAATGACGACAGCAATAAGGATGGCAACAACGACAGCAGTAACAATAACAGCGGCAGCAACAACGCCGCAGACAGTGGTGACAACACTGCCCAGACCCTGACCGGATCTCCCAACACCGGAGATGCTTCCGGCCTCTGGATCGCCCTCTTTATGGCATCCGCTGCAGGACTGGCGGTAATGCTTGTAAGAAGGAAAAAATAGTATTTTAATCAAAAACCTCGCTGTAGGGATAAGACCCTACGGCGAGGTTTTTATTGATGTGCGCCTGCGCGGACCGGAGCGGAGCGAAGACATCGAACTTTCGAGCCCAGGATTGGGCTCGAAAATAAAAAGGAGCGATGCTTTACGCATCACTCCTTTTTATTTGTAAGCGCGAGACGGGGATCGAACCCGCGACCCCCTCCTTGGCAAGGAGGTGCTCCACCGCTGAGCCACTCGCGCATGTCTTACGGACAAGTTATAATATACTATAGGGTTCCCAAAATGTCAATAAAAAAAGTGTGCATCTTTTTTACAAATTGCATATACAATTGGTAAAACATCACCATCAACGCAGCAGCACCGTTCGCAGCCACCCGGTGAATTTCTTTTCCACAAGAATCCAGGACAGATAAGCCAGTGCAATGCTTAAGGTTATGCTTATCACAAGCCCGATAACGGACGTCGCAGACAGGGAGGAAAAGTCAAATACAGCACGATCCAGGAACATTATGGGATAATAGTGCACCAGATACAGGGAGTAGCTGATATTCCCCAACTGTACGAAAAAGCGGGGCATGGTCAGTCCAAGTCCTGCCAGAAAGGCAAGGACTAACAACAAAAACGCCGGAAGACCCCACAGAGGAAGCCTGCGGAAACCGATCACATTGATCCGGGGTGTAAAATAAGCAAGCAGACAAAAGATCACCGGGATGGAAACAGCGGATGCGATGCTCACAGACTTCGAAACCGGATGAAGGGTGTGCCTGCGATACAGAGCCCGCAGCAGGTAGTAGGCCAGAATTCCGAAGAGGAATTCCAACATGACCGGATCTCCGTAAAAAAGAAGAACCGGGGACAGCGCACTGCCCAAAGGAGACTGCAGGGACGAAATCGCCGGAGCGAATATCTGCACCATACCCACAAGTACCGCCAGAAATGCACCGCAGATCAGACCGCGGTATTGCATACTGATATGAAAGGATATAAAAAATAACAGATAGAACAGCATTTCACAGTTGATGGTCCAGCCGATACGCACCAGTGGCTGAATTGCTCCGCCGCCGATATCGAAAGGGATAAACAGCAGACTTTTCAGCAGATAGGAAGGATCCTGCCGGGTCTGCTGAAACATAAAGGGAAACAGCACCAGCAGCATATAGGTTCCGATGGTCATAAGGTAGTAAAGCGGAAGGATCCGGATCAGGCGCTTCCGAAAGAAATATTTTGTGTTCGTTTCCGTGGTAAACATGATCATGAAGCCACTGATACAGAAAAAAATGTCTACACCGAAGGCACCGAAGTTCAGAAAACGGACATGTTGAAATACCACAAAAAGAGCAGCCAGACCGCGTAAAGCCTGGATGCTGTCAAAATGCAGATTGAGAAATTCTCTGTTGGCTGTCATAGTTTTCATAAAAATAACCATGTCCTCATTTTTTGTACTAAATTTTAAAATACACATCCATTCTAACATTTTTTTAAAGATTGGGAAACATTTTATTCTGGAAAATAACTTGCGCACTGCGATATAAAATAATACAATGATAGGAAGAAAGAGTGTATGCCCACAGGTGAGGCACCGGAGCCGGAGAACCGCAATTCGCGGAACATCGAGAGAATGACAGGAACAGGACGGTACGAAGATACTATGAGTGCGACAAGACAGCAAATGTTAGAGACAGCAGAACGCCTGAATCAGCAGATGGCAGACGGAATCCCTTTTACCTGGGAGACTCTGGAACAGGCACTTTCCGATGTTACGGAGCAGGATGACAGAGGCATCCATGGATGGATCTGTTATTTTGCCGCTTTTTACCAGTTGACCACGGGGAATCAGGAAGGATGTCTGCACTATCTGGATGAGGGTGTCAGATGCCTGTTGGGAACGGAGCAGGAGCATCACGTGGCGAGAGTGTACAATATGATCGGTATTGTAGCGCACATGCAGAACAATCTGTCTCTGGCCATGGAGCAATACGATAAAGCCTTGGACTATACCGAAAAATATGGTGACAGAATGGTACACAGTATCGTGCTGAGTAATATGTCGGATGCGTATTATCTCATAGGAGCCTATGAGAGAGCCGTCCAGTGTTACGGAGAGTGCATCCGCGAATTTCAACAGGCAGACGACAATAGTACCTACGGCAAGATCAATTTCCGCAAGATGCTGGCAGAATACGGCTGCTGTCTGCTGCATCTGCATATGGATGATGAGGCGGAAAAGGTATTGCGCAAACTGGAAGAGACCGGGCAGAGTGAGGAGATCCTCCGTGAGACAGGACTGGCGGTAAATGTATTTCTGGCCTATCTGGCAGCAAGACGCGGAGAGTATGAGAAGGCAGAAGAATATGTGAGCGGTGCTGTGAAGGCGCTGGAAGATATGCCCCAGGTCTCCTCGGAATACGACAGTATCCAGAATCTGCTGCAATATGTGGAAAAAGTCGGCAAGCCGGAGCAGATGGAGAAGGTGTTAGACTGTCTGGAACCTAAGGCTGCCATCGAACAGAACAAGAGCCTGTTGCTGCAGCTGTTATCTCTGCGGATGCGGTATTGCAGTGACCAGATGACACCGCAGGAATTTGAGCAGAGTGCGGACACATTTTTCCGGTTAAAGACCAACTGGGAACTGACAGAAAATAATCAGGTCATGTATATGATGGAACTTAGAAAGCGATTGCAGACGGCGGAAGCGGAGCAGAAGGAACAGGAGCAGAAGAGAAACCGTCTGTTGTATCAGGCAGATCATGATGAACTGACGGGGCTTTACAATAAGAGAAGCCTGAACCGCTATCTGGAGGATGTCTTTGAGGACTGTCTTTTGAACGAAAAAGAACTGGGTATTCTGTTCCTGGACATTGACTATTTCAAGCAGTTAAACGACCGTTACGGACACGGTAAAGGAGATGCGGGGATCTGTGCAGTGGCGGACACTCTGAAAAAATGTTTTCCGGAGGATTACGTGGCCCGTTACGGCGGGGATGAATTTCTGGTGGTCATGACGGGACGCGACAGGGAGTACGCCGAGGAGCATGCAAAACAGCTATGTATTGGCATCCGGGAATGTGAGATCCCCAACGAGGACTCCGATGTGGAACCCCGGCTTACGATCTCGGTGGGCGGTGTCTGTGCCATCCCGAAGGAGCCGAACCGGGTGTGGGATTTCCTGTCTGTTGCGGATAATACCCTGTATGAACAGAAGAAGGAGCAAAAAGGAAAAGTCCGTTTCTATCAGGGAAAGGGAAAATATTTATAATTTATAATTAAAGGAACTGTTTTCAATGGATAATAAGCAATATTCGACCGGCGAACTGTTTCGCAGGTTTGCACCTTATTTTAAAAAATACCGTTTTACCCTATGGATGGACCTGTTCTGTGCGGCACTGACCACGGTCTGTGAACTGGTGCTGCCGTTAATTATGCGTTACATTACCAACGAGGGACTGCGGGATCTGGCATCCCTGTCGGTAAAGACCATATTGTCACTGGGTGTTTTGTATTTCGGACTCCGTATCGTGGATTGCATCGCCAGCTACTATATGTCCGATATGGGACACGTCATGGGAGCGAAGATCGAGACGGATATGCGCAGGGACGCGTACAATCACTTACAGAAGCTGTCCAATACTTATTACAACAATACCAAGGTCGGCCAGATCATGGGACGGATCACCAACGATCTGTTTGATGTGACGGAATTCGCCCATCATTGCCCGGAAGAATTTTTCATCGCCGGGATCAAGACGGTGATCTCTTTTATCATTCTGGCCAATATCAATCTGCCGCTGACTCTGATGATCTTCCTGTGTGTGCCGCTGATGTGCGGCGTGTGCATGATCCTGAATTTCCGGATGCGGAGTGCTTTCCGCAAGCAGCGGAACCAGATCGGTGAACTGAACGCCCGGATCGAGGACAGTCTGCTGGGCCATAAGGTGGTCAAGGCATTCACCAATGAGGACGTGGAAAATGTAAAGTTTGAGAAGGACAACGGTACTTTTCTGGACATCAAAAAGCTGACCTACCGCTATATGGCGGCGTTTAATACCACGGTCAAGCTCTTTGACGGACTGATGTATCTGGTGGTGTTGGTGGCGGGCGGTATCTTCATGGTAAAAGGAAAGATCGCCGCCGGAGACCTGGTGGCGTATATGCTGTATGTGTCCACCCTGATCGCAACGATCCGGCGTATCATTGAATTCGCCGAGCAGTTCCAGCGGGGCATGACAGGCATTGAACGTTTTTTGCAGATCGTGGATGCGGACATCGAGATCTTCGACGAGCCGGATGCCATAGAGTTGAAGGATCCGAAGGGAGAGATTTCTTTTGAAAAAGTAAGTTTTGAATACCCGGACGACCATAATAAGGTATTTACCGATCTGAACTTACAGATCCATGCGGGAGAAAAAGTGGCCATCGTCGGACCTTCCGGCGGGGGTAAGACGACGCTGTGTAATCTGATCCCAAGATTCTATGATGTTTCGGAGGGGAGGATCTTACTGGACGGTCAGGACATCAAGCATTTTACGTTGAAGAGTCTGCGGGGGAATATCGGCATCGTACAGCAGGATGTGTATCTTTTTTCCGGTACGATTTATGAAAATATCGCTTACGGACGTCCCGGTGCTTCGAGAGAAGAAGTGATGGATGCGGCAAAACGTGCCGGGGCTCATGATTTTATCATGGGACTGAAGGACGGTTATGATACTTATGTGGGAGAGCGGGGCGTGAAGCTGTCCGGTGGGCAGAAACAGCGGATCAGCATTGCAAGAGTATTCCTGAAGAACCCGCCCATCATCATTCTGGATGAGGCCACCTCCGCACTGGACAATGAGAGTGAGTTCGCAGTGGCGAAATCTCTGGGAGAGTTGTCGGTGGGACGTACCACGCTGACTATTGCCCACAGGCTTTCCAGCATCCGCAATTCCGATCGGATCCTGGTGTTGACGGATGACGGTATTGTGGAGGAAGGGAATCACGACCAGTTGATGGAACGGAAAGGGATCTATTATCAGTTCTACGAAACAGCCAATGCTTTGAAATAAAACTTTAAAATGGAGGTAGATCTATGAAACTTGTGTTTGTGGGGGCAGACCATGAAGTAACCGGAAGCTGTCATTATCTGGAGGTTGCCGGGAAGCATATTTTAGTGGATTACGGTATGGAGCAGGGCATCAATGTGTTTGAGAACGTTCCGCTGCCGGTGGCGGAGTCCATGATCGATTATGTATTCCTGACCCATGCCCATGTGGATCATTCGGGACTTCTGCCGCTTCTGTATGCCAGAGGATTCCGGGGGCAGATCTATACCACGGATGCCACAGCGGATCTGTGCAGCATCATGCTGCGTGACTGTGCACATATCCAGAGTGCCGAGGCAGAGTGGAAGAACCGCAAGGCAAAGCGTTCCGCAAATAATGCGGTGGTGGAGCCATTGTATACCATGGAGGATGCGGACGGCGCGATCCGCAGACTGGTACCCTGCCATTACAATACGATCATAGAAGTGTGCGAGGGAGTAAAGATTCGTTTTACGGATATCGGGCATCTGCTGGGTTCCGCCAGTATTGAAGTCTGGCTGACAGAGAACGGTAATACGAAGAAGATCGTATTTTCCGGCGATATCGGTAACAAACACCAGCCTCTGTTAAAGGATCCGACCCCCACGAAGGAAGCGGATTATGTGGTTATGGAGTCCACCTACGGCGACAGGCTGCACCCAAAGGATAAGCTGAATTATGTGGCAGAACTGACGAAAGTATTGCAGGAGACACTGGATCGTGGCGGTAATGTGGTGATCCCGTCCTTTGCCGTGGGACGTACCCAGGAGATCCTGTATTTCCTGCGGAAGATCAAGGTGGGACGTCTGGTCAAAGGACATGAGGATTTCCCGGTGTATGTGGACAGTCCCATGGCGGTGGAAGCTACCGGCGTATTCCAGGAGAATCGTTTTGAGTGTTTCGATGAGGAAGCCATGGAATATGTAAAAGAGGGTATCAACCCCATTGCATTTTCGGGACTGAAGTTGTCCATTACCAGCGAGGAATCCAAAGCCATCAACTTTGACGATACCCCCAAGGTCATCATTTCCGCCTCCGGTATGTGTGATGCGGGACGTATTCGCCACCATCTGAAGCATAACCTGTGGAGAGAAGAATGTACAATCCTGTTCGTGGGTTACCAGTCGGTGGGAACCCTGGGCAGAGCACTGGTAGAGGGTGCCGATGAGGTGAAACTCTTCGGGGAGTCGATACAGGTAAGAGCGCAGATCCGGAAGTTGACTGGCTTAAGCGGCCATGCGGACAAGGAAGGACTGATTGACTGGCTGCAGGCCTTCGAAGAGAAGCCCAAGAAGGTGTTCGTGGTACATGGTGAGGACGGTGTATGTACTGCATTTACCGAATGCCTGAAGATCGAGTACGGGCAGAGAGCCTATGCCCCTTACAGCGGTACGGAATTCGACCTGGCAAACAACAAGTTCGCCTACGAGGCAGCACCGGTTGTCGTGAAGAAAAAGACGAAGCCTGCCACCGGAGTCTTCGAGAGACTGCTGGCTTCTGCGAGACGGCTGCTGGCACTGGTCACCAAGAGTGAGGGCGTCATGACCAACAAGGATATGGCGAAGTTCGCCGACCAGATCAATTCTCTGTGCGACAAGTGGGAAATATAAGTGCAAGGCACGGAGAAATCGGTTATTATAGACAGAATTAGAAATAAGGAGACAACATGAGTTTAGCGGATCATATTTTTATAGACATGTGTAATGACATTCTGACGAACGGTACCAGCACGGAGGGCGAGAAGGTGCGCCCTCATTGGCCGGACGGCACCCCTGCCTACACCATTAAGAAATTCGGAGTAGTGAACCGGTACGACCTGTCGAAAGAGTTCCCGATCCTTACCTTACGCCGGACGGCATTGAAATCCGCCACGGATGAAATGCTGTGGATCTGGCAGCGCAAATCCAACAACATCCATGACCTGAACAGTCATGTGTGGGATGAGTGGGCGGATGCGGACGGCTCCATCGGTAAGGCTTACGGCTATCAAATGCAGGTGAAGCATCAGTATAAGGAAGGCATGATGGATCAGGTGGATCGTGTGATCTATGATTTGAAGAATAATCCTTTCAGCCGCCGCATCATGACCAATATTTATGTCCACCAGGATCTGCACGAGATGAACCTGTACCCCTGTGCCTACAGCATGACCTTTAACGTGACCCAGAAAAAGGGAGAGAACCGGCTGACGCTGAATGCCATTTTGAACCAGCGTTCTCAGGACGTGCTGGCGGCCAATAACTGGAATGTGGTACAGTATGCGGTGCTGGTGCATATGCTGGCGCAGGTCTGCGACATGAACGTGGGTGAGCTGGTGCATGTCATTGCGGATGCCCATATCTATGACCGCCATGTGGATGCTATTAAGGAACTGATCAGCAGAGAACCTTTCCCTGCACCGAAGTTCTGGCTGAACCCGGAGATCAAAGATTTCTACCAGTTCACACCGGATGATGTGAAGCTGGAGGGCTACCAGACCGGCGAACAGATCAAGGACATTCCGATAGCCATATAACATAATAAGATCATCCATAGACGATAGCGTGGCTGCTTGCAGACAGAGCTATTGCTCTATGAGATGATCAAACTGATATGAGTAAGCAGGGCGATAGCCCGGAATACGAATATCAGTGCGATTTCGAGAGTGCAAGGCACGAAGAAATCGATTATTAAGAGGAGGACAACATGAACTTAATCGTAGCAGTAGACAATAACTGGGCCATCGGCAGCAAAAACGAACTGCTGATCCGAATTCCCAATGACCACAAGCATTTCCGGGAGGAGACCACAGGGAAAGTGGTAGTGCTGGGACGCAAGACCTTGGAGACGTTTCCCCAGGGGATGCCGTTGAAAAACCGTACCAACATCATTCTGTCCAAGGACCCGGATTATCAGGTGAAGGATGCCATCGTGGTACACTCCATTGAGGAACTTCTGGAAGAACTGAAAAAGTATGATGAGGAGAGCGTTTATATCATCGGCGGCGAGAGCATTTACCGCCAGATGCTGCCATATTGCAACGTGGCCCATGTGACGAAGATCGATCATGCCTACGAGGCAGATGCTTATTTCCCGGATCTGGACAGTGATCCGGAATGGGAGATCACGGCGGACAGTGACGAGCAGGTCTATTTTGACATTACTTACCAATTCCTGAAGTATGAAAGAAAAAAATCTGAAATATAGTGATAAAGTTGTAGTGAATTTAATCTTTTGTTTCAGACAAAAGGAGAAATGAACCACATTTTCGCTGAAAAAAGCACTGGAAAGCATAAATGTGTATATTGACTTTTATTACAAAAGGTATAATAATGAAAATCAAAAGATTCTGTTAAGAGAAATCAACAGGCAGAGTTGGAAACCGAGGAAAGAAGGAATATAAAATGGAAAAGAAAAATATTGACTGGGGTAACATTGGTTTCAGTTATATCCCTACAGATTACAGATATGTGTCCAATTACAAGGACGGCAAGTGGGATGAAGGTCAGCTGACCCAGGATCCTAACATCGTACTGAATGAGTGTGCAGGCGTATTGCAGTATGCACAGACCGTATTTGAGGGTCTGAAGGCTTACACCACAGAAGACGGACATATCGTTACTTTCCGTCCTGACTTGAACGGTGAGCGTCTGGAGTCTTCCGCAGCAAGACTGGAGATGCCCATTTTCCCCAAGGAGCGTTTCGTAGAGGCTGTTACCGAGACCGTTAAGGCCAATGCAGCTTTCGTACCTCCTTACGGCAGCGGCGCAACTCTGTACATTCGTCCTTATATGTTCGGCAGCAATCCTGTCATCGGTGTAAAGCCTGCGGACGAGTATCAGTTCCGTATCCTGTGCACCCCTGTAGGACCTTACTTCAAGGGCGGCGCTAAGCCCCTGACCATCCGTGTCACCGACTTCGACCGTGCGGCACCTCACGGAACCGGTCACATCAAAGCTGGTCTGAACTATGCCATGAGCTTACATGCTATCGTATCCGCTCACAAGGAAGGCTACGATGAGAATATGTATCTGGATGCTGCTACCCGTACCAAGGTAGAAGAGACCGGTGGTGCGAACTTCCTGTTCGTTACCAAGGACAACAAGGTCGTAACTCCCAAGTCCGACAGTATCCTTCCTTCCATCACCCGTCGTTCTCTGGTATATGTTGCCAAGGAATATCTGGGACTGGAAGTAGAAGAGAGAGAAGTATATCTGGACGAAGTAAAAGACTTCGCAGAGGCTGGTCTGTGCGGTACCGCAGCAGTTATCTCCCCCGTAGGCAAGATCGTTGACCATGGCAAAGAGATCTGCCTGCCCAGCGGCATGACCGAGATGGGACCTACCACCAAGAAGCTGTATGAGACTCTGACCGGTATCCAGATGGGCAGAATCGAAGCTCCTAAGGGATGGATCCATGTGATCGAGTAATCCGATGCGGAAATCATTAGATTAGCTTAGAAATAAAATGCGTGTGGAGAATATCCGCACGCATTTTTGCGTCAGTAGAATTCTTAGAAATTTCTGAACTTCCAAGAAACCGTGGCACAGAAGAAAAAAATAGGGTATAATCAGAACTTAGAGACTTTGAGAAAGCAGGAAATGTTATGTTTTTTAAAAATAGATGTCATATCACCGCGGTATTGATCGCGGGAGTGTTGGGAATAAGTATGGCAACGGGATTGACCGCCTGCGGCAGCAGCGACGGCACCAAAGTGGTATTTACTACGGGATTCGGTAAAAATGAAGTCTTCCGTATTGGGGAGGAATCCTGCTCCAAGGCGGAGATCATGATCTACCTGACCACGACGCAGAATCAATATGAGAATGTCTACGGGGCGGAGATCTGGAATACTTCCTTAAACGGCGTAACTCTGGAGGATAATGTCAAGGAGACGGTGCTGGCAAGGATCGCCCAGATCAAGACCATGTATCTGTTGGCAAAAGAGAAAGAGGTCACGCTGGATGAGACCGAGGAGGCAAAGGTTGTCCAGGCGGCGCAGGAGTATTTTTCTTCATTGAATGACACGGAGATCGAGGCCATGGGTGCCACGGAGGAGATTGTGGAGAATCTGTACCGGGAATATGCCATGGCGGATAAGGTCTACCAACTGATCATACAGGACATCAACCCGGAGATCAGTGATGATGAGGCCAGAAAGATCACGGTACAGCAGATCTTTTTCGCAACGGCATCCACGGATATGGACGGGAACTTAAAGCCCTATTCGGAAAGCTCCATCCAGAGTGCCTATGAGAAAGCCTGCGAGGTAAGAGATCTGGCGGTAGACGGAGAGCATGATTTCACGGAACTGGCATCCAAATACAGTGACGATTCCGAGATCACCTATTCCTTCGGCAAGGGAGAGGCGGAGAGCGCTTACGAGGAAGCAGCCTTCAATCTGGCAACGGACGAAGTGAGCCAGGTCGTCAAGTGTGAGCGCGGCTATTACATTATCAAATGCATCAACACACTGGACCGGGAAGAGACGGATGCCAATAAGTTAAAGATCGTGGAAGAACGTAAGAGGGAAGTCTTCGGGCAGGAGTATGACAGCTTTGTGAATACACTGGTGCGTCAGCTCAATGACAAGCTGTGGGATGAGATCACACTGATCACGGACGAACAGGTGACCACGGACAACTTTTTTGACGTGTATGCCAAGTACTTTCCGGAGGAGTGATTTCTGGGGTTATCACACGCTTTATTAAAATTTTAGAATTGCGGAAACACTGATAAATACTGGTTTTTCAATCAACTGTTAGCACTCATTACAAATGAGTGCTAAATTTGTCTTGACTTTTAAATTTTACAGTCTTACACTTAGAATCAGTTAGGAAACAGTCAGCCATGGCTGTGCAATTTTAGAAAAGGATGTGGTAACAATGGCAGCAAAAAGCGGCAGTTTATCAATTAACAGTGAAAACATATTTCCAATCATTAAAAAGTGGTTGTATTCCGACCACGACATTTTCTACAGAGAGCTGATCTCCAACGGCTGTGATGCCGTGACCAAGCTGAAAAAACTGGACATGATGGGAGAATACACCCTGCCCGAAGGTTATAAGGGACGTGTGGATGTCATCGTGGATCCCGAGAAGAAGACACTGACCTTCAAGGATAACGGTCTGGGCATGACCGCCGACGAAGTGGAAGAGTATATCAACCAGATCGCATTTTCCGGTGCTACGGATTTCATTGAAAAATATAAGGACAAGAGCAATTCCGACCAGATCATCGGTCATTTCGGACTGGGCTTCTATTCCGCATTTATGGTAGCGGATGAGGTACATATCGATACATTATCCTACAAGGACGGCGCCAAGGCAGTGCACTGGGAGTGCGATGGCGGCACCGAGTTCTCCATGGAAGACGGAGATAAGACCGATGTCGGTACGACCATTACCCTGTTTTTAAATGAAGATTGTCTGGAGTTCTGTAATGAGTACAAGGCCCGTGAGGTAGTGAAGAAATATTGTTCCTTCATGCCAACCGAGATCTATCTGTCCAAGGCGAACACCAGGGAGACCCAGATCATCCAGGAAGAGGAAAAGCTTCCCGATGATGAGGTGCTGGAAGAGATCGAGCCGGAGAAGAAGGAAGCAGCAGAAGGTGAGAATGCGGAGGAAAAAGCCGCAGAAGAGCCTAAGAAGCTGAAGATCAGAAAGCGTCCCGAGCTGATCAACGAGACGCACCCTCTGTGGACCAAGCATCCCAACGAGTGCACGAAGGAAGAATATCTGGACTTCTACCGTAAGGTATTCCAGGATTACAAGGAGCCTCTGTTCTGGATCCACCTGAACATGGATTATCCCTTCAATCTGAAAGGTATCCTGTACTTCCCGAAGATCAACATGGAATATGAGTCCATCGAAGGTACCATCAAGCTGTACAACAATCAGGTATTTATTGCAGATAACATCAAGGAAGTCATTCCGGAATTCCTGCTGTTGTTAAAGGGTGTCATCGACTGCCCGGATCTGCCTCTGAATGTATCCAGAAGTGCATTGCAGAACGACGGATTTGTCAAGAAGATCGTCGAGTACATTACTAAGAAGGTAGCGGACAAGCTGGCCGGTATGTGCAAGACCGACAAGGAAGAGTACGACAAGTACTGGGATGACATCAGTCCCTTCATCAAGTTCGGCTGCCTGAAGGATGACAAGTTCTGTGAGAAGATGAATGATTATATCCTCTTTAAGAATCTGGACGGCAAGTATCTGACTCTGCCCGAGTGTCTGGAGATCAAGCCTCAGGATGAGGAAGAGAACAAGGAAAATGCCGTGGACGAGAACGGCAACAAGGTAGAAGCCGAAGTCGTAGAGGACAAGGCAGGAGATGAGGCTTCTGAAGAGAATGCCGAAGAAGAGAAGAAGGAGAAGATCATCTACTATGTAACGGATGAACAGCAGCAGAGCCAGTACATTAATATGTTCAAGGCTGCCAAGATGGATGCTGTGATCCTGACCCACAATATCGATCAGCCCTTCATCTCCCAGTTGGAGCAGAAGAACGAAGGAATCAAGTTCCAGCGTATCGATGCGGATGTGACCGATGCCCTGAAGTCCAAGACTTCCAAGAAGACCGAAAAAGAGATGGAAGAGCAGGCAGAGAGCATCAGCAAGCTGATGAAGAAAGCTCTGAAGAATGACAAGATTACTATCAAGGTAGAGAAGCTGAAGAACAAGAAGATCTCTTCCATGATCACTCTGTCCGAAGAGAGCAGACGTATGCAGGATATGATGAAGATGTACTCCATGCCCGGTATGGATATGAGTGCTTTCGGCGGTGAGGGCGAGACCCTGATCCTGAATGCCAACCATCCTCTGGTACAGTATATTACCGAGCACCAGGACGGCGAGAACGCAGAAATGATCTGTGAGCAGCTGTATGATCTGGCAAAACTCCAGCATGCACCCCTGTCCGCCGATGCCATGACCAAGTTCGTGGCAAGAAGCAACGACATTATGATGCTGCTGACCAAATAGCGAATCAGACAGAACGGAAAAACTTCCGGCAGAAGATAATTTTGCCGGAAGTTTTTTATTGGGAAATTTTATTCCTACGGGCAGAACCCTGGAGGCGGAGGGAAAAGCCCAGAAGCTTCCATTTCCTTTATCCATGAGTATCGGAACCGTAGTGACAGATCCGGAATCCGACCAGACCTTTGCCGATTACATCAAAGTAGCGGACAGCCGGATGTACGAGGAAAAGGTACAGAAACGGGTCACAAGAAAAATAGTTCTGAAGGATCAGGCAGCGGCCAGGGATAAAAAAGTATAAAAATGATATAAAATCCAAGAAGTTTATGTGGAATATGCACAAACTGAAAAAGTACCGGAAAAAAAGTACTGACATTTGTTGAAAAAAGGTTCACGGAATATTGTAATCCGGAACAAGGAGTGCTATTCTTTGAATGGGCAGAAAAAAGCCTAAAAAACGAATGAGGAGGAATCCCGGAATGAACAACAAAAAACTGAGCTTTTTCGGAAAAAAGCTCGCAAAGACTGTATCCACAGTGTTGGTTCTGGCAATGCTGGTAGGAACTACCGTATCTGCAAAGACCACTACTCCCAAGGATGTATTCGATGCAAATTACTATTCCCAGACTTACAGTGATCTGAACGCTGCTTTTGGTAAAGATGCCAAGGCACTGTACAATCATTATGTAAAGTTTGGACAGAAAGAGCAGCGCGTATTTACCGAGCTGATCGATCTGAAGAAGTACAGAGAGGCATATGCTGATCTGAACGCTGCTTTCGGTGATAACTGGAACGCATACTTAAATCACTATGTAACCTTTGGCATCAAGGAAGGCAGAAATTCTTTCGGAACTTTTGATGCAAGAGCATACGCAGACAGATATCCTGATCTGAAGAAGGCATTTGGCTATGATGTCATGGCTCTCTACAGACACTGGCTGGCATTTGGCAGCAAGGAAGGCAGAAACTGCCATGCTGATGTTGTAGCAGCTTCTTCTAATGATTCTGATGACAATAATTGTTCCAATGACAACAACGGTTCTAACAGTGGAATCAGTGGTGGCGCAAGCATGGCAGAAGTTGATACCAGAGGTACCCTGGTTGATCCTGAGACCGGTAACGTTATTACCAATGCCGTTGTAAGATTTACCAGAATCGGTGATCTGTATGAGGCACTTGCTTCTGTCAGCGGTAATGATGTCAGCGGCAACGATGTCAGCGGCAACGATGTCAGCGGTAATAATGCAGGCAGCAGCACTGTGACTACCGGTGACGGCTGGTATGAGGTAACGACGGATGGAAATGGTAACTATGTGATCGCTGGCCTGCCTGCCGGCAGATATGATGTAGCTGTCAGAGCTCCCGGTTACATGACACTGACCATGACCAATTTCGCAGTAAGTTCCGGTTCCGGTTCCTTTACAATGCCGACCTTCAATCTGCTGAGCGCTAATTGCAGTGGACAGAACGATGTTGCAGGTATTGCCAGAGATGCTGTAACAGGCCAGCCTTTGGCAAATGTAGCTGTGAATATCAGAGAAAACTGGAACAACAAAGAGGGTAACCCTATCATTTCCGTAACTACGGATGCGGATGGCCACTACAGTGTAGCTCTGGAGAGAGGTTACTACACCATCGAGTTTGCCCGTGAAGGCTATGCATCTGTATTTGTGAATGTATTCAGCTCCAATGCATCCCGTTTCTTTGACGGAACTCTGAATCCTACCGCAACTGCTGTAGACGACACTCAGTTCCGTGTAGTTCTTACCTGGGGTGAGACACCCGAAGACCTGGATTCCCATCTGGTAGGACCTACCGTGGCAGGAGACAGCGCTGATTACTTCCATGTATATTTTGCCCACAAGATTTACTATGGTCTTGCGGACGAAATAAATGCTTCCCTGGATGTGGATGATACTTCTTCTTATGGTCCTGAGACCGTAACCGTATTCAATGTGCAGAGTGACAAGCCCTACTATTATTCTGTACACGATTTTACCAATGGTCATAATCCTGATTCTACCGAGATGTCCTTCGCCGGTGCAAACATAAAGGTATATCAGGGCGCAACACTAATCAAGGAGTACAACGTACCCTCTAATCAGGCCGGTAACGTATGGAATGTATTCTATGTAAAGAATAATCAGATCTATGATCAGAACGTCATTTCTTCTGATTACGATGCTATGTTTGGTGATTATAGCGGTGTAGAATATTAATCTTTGTCCGTAACGAAGAGGCAAAGGCGGCAGGTATCTGTATCTGCCGCTTTTGTTATAGAAAGTAGTACAAAACTGGAAAAGCCCGGCAGGATTCTTTTGAAAATAAAAGAGGATGATTATGAAAAAGATTTGGAAGAAGATATGTAATGTCTGCCTGATGACGGGAGTCGTGCTGACGCTGTCCGCCTGTGGCAGCAAGCAAGAGCAGCAGGAGACAGCAACTGTTGTAGAAGAAAGCGTACAGCAGACTGAGGTACAGGAAGAAAGCACAGAGACAGATGACACCGGGCTTCCGGGTGCAGTGTACAGCCTGGTAAATCTGTATGCGGAAAATGGTGGCAAGGAAGTCTGTGGCTCAGGGTTTCTGGCAAAGGAAGAGAATGGCATGCTTTATATTTGTACCAATAGACATGTCATTGAGTCAGCGGACACCTGGACTGTGACATTTGCTGACGGTACACAGGCAATCGGAAGAAAAGAAGGCTGCAGTGATGTCTTTGATGTAGGAGTAGTATCGGTCCACAGTGAGGATGTGGATGCGGAAACAGCCAGAAAGCTGGCTCCCGTCAATGTCGATATTGAGAGCTGGCTCGCCATGAGTGACGGAGAGAAAGCATGCGGAAACATCAAGGTTTATCGCATGAGCAGAGAAGGTTATACCGGAACCTGTGTCGAGGGTACGGTGGCAGGTCTTATGGAAGAGTTTGCCTATGGCAACGGTCTGAACCATACCAAGATGAATATTATCCTGGAAAGTGGAGATTCCGGTTCTGCGGTTTTTGACGAGGATGGCAATCTGCTCGCCATGGTCGTAGGTGAGGTCTATGAGACAGAGGGCAGTCCGTCGAGATGGGGCATACCTCTGGCATCTTTACTGACCAGCTATCAGGAAGTGACCGGAAAAGAGTGGGTTCCCTTATTTTAAGTATTTACAATCGGAAAAAATTATGCTACCTGACTTTCGTCGTTTCTCTCAAAACCTAGTACTCAGTCATCAATAAGCATGGTGAACTCAAAGATATTTTCACTCTCTTTTTCTGTCAGATACAGTGCATCGAGATTGGTTAAACCAGTTAATTTTTTGATCTTTTCATTAACGCTTTTGTTCTGGGAAATATTGATATAGGTTCCATCGCCTTTGTCAACAACCCTGAAGTCACGCATAAAATTTACCAGATCATAGGAATTGATCTCGTTTTTGAAACATTTGATTTCCAGAATCCTTAAAAGAAACAAACTAAGGTAGCAGATTAAGAAATGCCCATAGATTGTTTCTTTTTTTTGCACATAAACAGGCCGTGCATCCAGATAAGATTTGGTGATACGGAAGGACTCTTCTATTTTCCAGAGGTTGTGATATGTGTGGTATATCTGCAGTGGTTCCATATCCAGTTCAGATGTCACCAGGAGATTGTATCCTGCGTATTTCAGATCCTCGTCAATCTTTGCCTGGTTGATTTCAATTACCGGCTTTCGGCTTTTTCCATTTTGATCTGTATTCGTGACCTGGATATATTTAACAGAATCCCCCAGATCCTCCCGTGCCATTTTTTTGTAAGTAGTATAGTTGGCGGCCTTGTCCACCATTTTCATGATCTCAGCTTTTTGTTTCTGGGCAAGGGAGGGGTTATAGGAAACGATGCGTTTTTCTTTTACGCAGAAAGAGGTCTCTTTTTCCTCACCGGTTTCAGGATCTGTTTCCTTGAATTTATAAGAAAAAGTATCCACACAGGATTTCAGGCGGAACAGGAGCTTCCCGCTTTTATCACGGTAATTCGTATAGACATTCGCATCATTCTCAAGAAGCAGCCACTGCTTTTCTTTTTCGCTCAGTCCCTTCCCATGGACAGATTTTGAAAAAATGTATCCGTCTTGAGCTTCTACGACAGCAGCATAAATGTTTCTGGCACAGTTTAATCCTTTATCTGCGACCTGCACGGTTTTTCCGGCAACTTTATAACGTTCCTTCATCTCCTGTATGATCTTCCGGATATATGGTTTCTCTGACTCATTTCCGGGATACATCTGCATGGCAAGAGGAACCAGGTCTGCATCCAGAAGCAGGGCCTGGCCAATGATCGGTTCAAGCCTGTTTTCCTTGGAAGGTCCTTTTTGCTTATCTTCCTTCGGAAGGTCAATTTCGAAGTAGTAGTTTGTGCAGTCAAAGAAAACACTGCTGAAGTCACGTTTGTAATGCTCTTCATAACAATGGTTGAACAGTTCGATATATTTTTTATAGGATTCTCCGATAAAAGCACAGCCATCGTAAATCTGATCTTCAGAAATAGGAACACCATGATAAAGATATGGGAAGACGGTGGATGCTGTTTTGGATTTTGAGCAGGGATAAAGGATCCGTGCATAGATCAGTTGTGCGATCATGTCATAAAGGTCAAACTGGAATCTTTTTTGTGATGCAAGGATGTCGATTGTTTCTCTCACATTCAGTTCCGAAAGAAGAGAGGAAACAAGAAAGTATCCGATATTTTTTTCAAGCTGGACAGTGAATGCTCTGGGGCGTGTTTCATCAGCAACAGAATCCGCATGTTCTCTGTTCTTATTTGCTACATATTTCTGATAATAAGAAACCGGGTCTGGGATCTCATCAGAAATGAGATCAGAGACGTATCCAAAGCTTTCGATATTTCTGGAACGAGGCTGTTTTTTTTCTTTGTCCCAGTAACTTTGATACATCTGCAGATAAGTACCTTTTTTCTTTTTATCCTGTCGTAAATAGTATGCCATATGCCCCTCCTAACAGAGTGCTATGTAGTACTATTGTTATACAACATATCAAAAAAATTTCAATAAAAAAATGCCCTGTAAGGACATAAAATTTTCCGATAAAATCAAGTTTTTTTGGATATAAGTGCGATTTGAAACGTATGAGGAAATTTGAAAACGTCGGAATTTTCATAGTACTACGACGGAAGACGGGTATATTGTAAAACAGTATATGAAGTGATATTATTGAGACAACTAAAAACTTATGGAGGGCACAAATGATGAAAAGAAATAATTTAAAAGCACTCTTTGCAGCCGCGATGGCATCTGTGATGGTAATGTCCAATGCGTTGTGCGTAGCGGCAGAGGAACCGGGTGATGTGGCAGATCCGGTAGCTGTGTTGAGCAGTGCCGATGTATCTGATGGCAATGCGGGAACGGCTACGCCCACCCCGGCGGCGACCGCAACCCCGGCGGCAACTGCAACCCCTGCGGAAACCCCGATACCGGCGGCAACGGCTACCCCGGCGGCAGAGAAGAGTAAACTGGCGGCACCCGCGAAATTGTCATGAGGACGGAATTATACGGCATGCTGGAAAGAAGTACCGGAAGCACATGGATATTATGATGTAGAATTGCTGCGGGACGGAGAATCTGCTTATCGGATGTCTGTTCAATATAGCTATACTTCTGAAACGCTCAGCCATGGATTGTCTGATAAGATAGATGAGAGCGGAACCTATCAATTCAGAGTACGGGCAGCAAGTGATTATGACCCGGAGACTACGGAAGACAGTGACTGGGTTTCTTCCCCTACAGTAACCTATGTAAGACCGGATGCACAGCTGAAAACCACTGCAGGCTATTGGGATGAAACGACCCCCGGATTGTTCCATTATACCAGTGTAAAGGAAGCCGGTGGATATGATTTTAACGTATATTATAAACAGTCGGAAGATGATGAACTGATGTCTATAGGCGGAAGAATGATTACCTATGGAAAACGTACGGAGTCCGAGGACGGCTGTGATCTGACGACTGATTTGTCGAGATATATTGAACGTAACGGTGCAGGGCTGTATTGTGTTGCAATCAGGGTATGCAGTAACGATATCGATACCATCCGAAACAGTGAATGGGGAGAAAAGTCAGAGTTCTATGACACTACGAAAACAGCTGCAGATGTAAACACCGCATTAAAAGATGCTTTAAATAACAGTGCAACAGCGTCCGAGGCGTTGGCAACTGTGAAAGACAGCGTTTCAAAAAACACTCTGAAAACGGCAATGCAGACAGATTCCGAGACTCTGAAACAGATGAAGGAACTGGAAGACCGTTATACAAAAGAGAAAAATATCTCTGTTCAGGCTCCTGAGGTATCCGCAGCCGCAGCCTCTTATGTGGATTCCGGCAAGATCACAATGGTAGGTGCCGGTCTGAACGCAGAGTCAGGTAATGTACAGCTTTCGGTAGGAATTCCCGAGAAGCCGGAGTATATCAGTGATAAAAATTACAAAAAAACCGTGCAGCTTGCGATTGAACTGAAAAATGACGATGCTTCCATTCATGAGCTGGATGTTCCCATTACCATTACAATGCCGATTCCTCAGGGACTGGACACCAGCAGACTGGCAATTCTGCATTATCATACAAATGGCAGTGTTGAGAGCGTTACATTGAAGAATAACGGAGATGGCACCGTGACTTTTACAGTCACCAGCTTCAGTACTTTTGTATTTGCGGAAAAAGCGGAGACAACAGGCAGCAAATGATACGAATGTAAACGTACTGACCGGTAAAGATGTGAAGGTATCTGCGGATATTCTGAAGAAGATCGCCGGCAAGAAGGTAACGCTGGCTTTACAGGCAGGAAACGGTGTGGCTCTCAGTGTCAGCGGACGGAATAACAAGCAGATCCAGAGTGAACTGAATCTGACGGTGACCAATAAGGATACCATTCCCGCACAGGTGAAGAACGCGGTAATGGCGGGAGCGTTAAACAGTAAGAATATTCTGATCACAGAGAATAGTCCTTTGCAGGCAAGAGTCAGCCTTCATGTAGGATTTGCGGCAGAGTATGCCGGAAAGTATGCAAACCTGTATTACTTTGATGCAAAGAGCGGACAGATGAAACTGGTGGGAAGCTATCAGATCAATAAGGACGGTCAGTCAATGTTTGCTCTGACACACGGCGGACAGTATGTGGTCACTGTTACCAATACCGCATCAAAGGCAGTTGTGACAGATGGCTATACGGTGGTGCCCGGTGACACCATGTCACGCATTGCCGTAAAGTTAGGGACCACGCTGAAGGCATTAAAGGCAGCCAATCCCCAGATCGCGGATATGAATAAGATTCATCCGGGTCAGGTGATCAACGTTCGATAAATCGAAAAGTTTATTTTAAACATGCAAAAAGAAGTGTGACTGTAATACAGTGACACTTCTTTTTTGCGTAGTATTCAGAGATTGAAATAAAAAGCAGTCACATATTTCCTATATTACGCATATCCTGTAAGGAACATTTATTGCGACAGGAAGGACGCATGTCCATGGATACTACTTATACAGGTTCCCTTCAGATCAGCGTAACATCCTCCCTGGGATTGACTCCGATCCGGGGCGCTATTGTTACGATTTCTTATACCGGAGATCCGGATTCTCCAATGGAGACGCTTACCACCGATGAATCCGGGCAGACCGGGGTCATAACTTTGCCTGCACCACCCAGGGAGTTGTCGTTGTCTCCCGATATCACAGCACAGCCTTATTCCGAATACAACATTCAGGTCACTGCAGAGGGATTTGAACCGGTACTGGTATCCGGCTCCGAGATTCTGGCGGATGAGTTTTCCCTGCAGCCGATCCGCATGAATCCTCTGAATGTGACAGAGGAGGAAGAAAAGGTAGTGGTGATTCCCGCACATACTCTTTTCGGAGAATATCCTCCGAAAATTCCGGAAGAGGAGATCAAACCCATGAATGAGACAGGGGAGATTGTCCTAAGCCGTGTGGTCATTCCGGAGTACATTATTGTACATGATGGCGTCCCAGAGGATCCTACCGCCCGCAATTACTGGGTGCGTTACAAGGATTATATTAAAAATGTAGCTTCCAGCGAGATCTATTCCACTTGGCCGGAAAGCGCTATCTATGCAAATATTCTTGTGATACAGTCATTTACTCTGAACAGGGTTTATACGGAGTGGTACAGAGGACGGGGATACGATTTTACAATAACCTCCTCCACGGCATATGACCAGAAATGGATCTACGGCAGAAATGTGTTTGAAGAGATTGATTATCTGGTGGATTCGATCTTTACCAACTTTTTGTCCAGACCGGGAGTACGACAGCCTATTTTCACATCGTACTGTGACGGTAATCGTACCACCTGCCGGGGCTTGAGCCAGTGGGGATCCAAGTCTCTGGCGGATCAGGGATATTCGGCTATTGATATTATCCATTATTATTACGGCAATGATATGTACATTAATTCCGCGGATATTATTTCGGGGGTACCGTCCTCCTGGCCGGGGTATGATCTGACCATCGGTTCCTCCGGGGAAAAGGTCCGTCAGCTGCAACAACAGTTGAACCGGATCGCCAGAAACTATCCGGCGATTCCGACACTGACACCCGATGGAATCTATGGTTCCGGTACCGCCGAGGCCGTCCGGGTCTTCCAGAGGATATTTAATCTTCCCCAGACCGGAATTGTGGACTATCCCACATGGTTTGAAATCTCGGACATTTATGTGGGAGTTACACGAATCTCGGAACCGGATGCGTAGTAACCGGAAAGTTGCGCGAGCAATGAGCCGCGCATAGGCATAGTGAAGACAGCGATGGGCGCTCGCGCACAAATCGCTGTCTTTGCTTATGCCGTGATGCGGCGAACGCCCACGGCAGATATGTCAAGGGTACAAACTCTTATAATTCCAATGCTGTACCCTCTCCGTCAAGAGTTGTGGGCACAAAGCGGTGTATCTTCTTGTGCTGTGCCCATTTTAAAGCAAGCTGTGGGCACAGAGCGGCGTATCTTCTTGTGCTGTGCCCATTTTAAAACAAAGGAAGGGCACAGCCGACGACTTTATCGTTGCTGTGCCCATTTTAAAGCAAGCTGTGGGCACAAAGCGGTGTATCTTCTTGTGCTGTGCCCATTTTAAAGCAAGCTGTGGGCACAAAGCGGTGTATCTTCTTGTGCTGTGCCCATTTTAAAGCAAGCT
>CAKSAN010000017.1 GCA_934436435.1 uncultured Acetatifactor sp.
GAAGATTTACACCTCTGATCAACTCATTGCTGCTTTGAAAGAAGCAGGTTTTACAGAGATAAAAACGTATTCAAATATAAAAAATCATTGGATAAGTATTGTTGCAACGAAATAGCCAATTTCCAGTTTGTCGTACTCGCTCCTAGCAGGGTTTGGGGCAGGCACGTCCTAACAAGAAGCTGTCCCAAAGGGGCAGGAAATTTTCAAGAATTGAAAATTTGTGGCCACGGAACGATTCTTGCCCTCATGAACAACAGAAAACCCAGAACTGCGCAGCTGATTCAGCCAACAGTTCTGGGTTTCTTGTTATCAGGTCAAAATACTGTTTTACGGAGCCCCTGCAATTGGACCGGGGGATTTTTCGTGATATTAGCAAGCCGGACAAACTCCCGGAACGGTAGAAGGCCCCTCCGGGAGTTCTGTTTGTATTTAAAACGTCTTTTTTTGCGAAAAAAATACAAAAATATGAGATTTTGCTATATAAAAGGGCTCTGTTTTCGCTAAGTAAGCAAAATAAAGAAATTCTGTACAAAAATTCCTGCTTTTGGAACTTTTTTGTACAGAACTCATTGTTTTGGGACTATTTACACCAAATCCTCAAGAAAACTTTTTTCCTGAAAATGAACCATCAAAGGAGAGGAATCCATAAATAAACTCCCGGAGAGGCACATGCCGCTCCGGGAGGTCATCCAGTTTCGAATACTATTTATTTTACTACCGTTTGGTATCGCCGTCTTCGGCATCCTCTTCGGAGGTAATGGCGAAGGCGATGTTGGTGGCATGGTCTGCTACTCTCTCCAGTCCGGATACGATGTCTGAGAAGATCATGCCGGCTTCGGGCGAACACTCTCCCTTGGTCAGACGCTCTACATGCTTCTTCTGAAGTTCACGCTCCTTCTCATCTACCTGATCCTCCAGACCGATAACCTCCTGCATATGGGATTCGTCACTCCTGGCAAACATTTCTACGGCATAACGGATGATCTTGTTGACCATCTCCAGCATATCTCCCAGTTCCTTCTGGGCTTCCTTGCTGATGGAAATGCCCTCCTCTTTGCGCTGTCTGGCTGCATCCGCCACATTTTCCGCATGATCGCCGATACGCTCAATATCGTTCACCACATGGAACAGGGCACCCAGACTGTTCAGGTCTTCGATGGGCAGCGTTGTCTGGTTGATCTTCACCAGATAATCCGTGATGGCATGGTTCAGGAAGTTGATATTTTTCTCTACCTCGTAGACTTCCTCGATGTCCTCTTCATCCAGCGTGATCAGGGCATTCATGGCACGGTTTAAGTTCTCCTCTGCCAGCGAAGCCATACGCTCCAGTTCTTTGATTACTTCCACCACTGCGGTAGCGGGGTTGAACACTACCTTGTCGCCGATGTATTTTAACTGATAGCTCTCTCTGTAGCCAACCTTCTGATCCTCTCCCGGAACGATCAGATAAGTCATCTTCACCAGCCAGCTGGTGAACGGGAACAGCAGGATTACCTGTGTGATCTTGATCAGTGTATGTGCATTTGCTACGAACCGGCCATTGTCTGCGGAGATGGACTTGATCAGTTCCACAATCTGGTCTCCTGCCACAAACAAGGCAATGTAGATAATAACAGTACCGATAATGTTGAACAGCAGATGGATCAGTGCTGCTCTCTTCGCATCCTTTTTACCGGTCATGGAAGCTAACATTGCGGTAGCGCAGGCACCGATGTTACATCCCAGAATAATGTACAGCGTAATGGGTAACGGCAGCAGATCCTGATTGGCTAACAGCAATACGATGCTGACCGTAACGGAGGAGCTCTGAATAATGGCTGTCAGGGCAAATCCCATCAGTGTAGCCAGAAATGGATTCTTCAGGGACATCAGCAGATTTACCACCTGC
Organism: uncultured Acetatifactor sp.; assembly: GCA_934436435.1. Classification (GTDB taxonomy): domain Bacteria; phylum Bacillota; class Clostridia; order Lachnospirales; family Lachnospiraceae; genus Acetatifactor. The sequence goes on from CAKSAN010000017.1 coordinate 1,889, forward strand.
GGTTCATTCTTCATATTCGCCATCGCCTGGGACATAGTACTCAGACCCACGAACAGAATACCGAAACCAACGACTACTTCCGCCACCTTACGGACTTTTTCCTTCTTCGTGAACATCATCACGACCACACCCACCAACAGGATCAGCGGTGCTATTTTCGATAAATTAAAAGATACCAGCTGTGAAGTGATCGTGGTACCGATATTGGCACCGAGGATAACGCCCGCCGCCTGATACAGATTCATCAGGCCGGAGTTAACGAAGCTGACGACCATGACCGTACAGGCCGAGGAAGACTGGATGATACCGGTAAAAATAATACCTACGATCATGCCCATGAAACGGTTGGTGGTGAAGATTTCCAGAATACGACGAAGTCTGGCACCTGCTACCTTCTCGATGGAATCACTCATCAGTTCCATTCCGAACAAAAACAGTCCCAGACCTCCAGCCATTGTCAATATTGTTCCAAAGCTCATTTTTAATCCCTCAATCTCTCTTGATTCTCTTCCAAAAACCAAAACAATCATTCTAAATTTATTCTCATTAAAAACAATCCAAATTATATTTTACGAGATAGAATAAAAACTTGCAATGTATATTTTACTTTTCTTTTACTTTTCTTTACATGTTTTTACGCAACTTTCACCGTTTTTCTGCAAGAAAGACTCTTTTCTTACACATTTCGACCATCCGCAATATCCAGATCCAACTGGCTCTTAAGTTCTTCCAGAGATCCGAATCTGCGTTCCGGACGCCGGAAGCTCTTTAAGGCCACTTCGATCTCCTGTCCGTAAATGTCCTGATCAAAATCATACAAATAGGATTCCACACCCATTACTTTCTCCGCGGAAACGGTGGGTTTGGTTCCCACATTACTGATGGCCTTGTAAACCTTCCCATTATAGCGCACCGTTGCATAGTAGACACCGTTGGGAGGCAGCAACTTCCCTGCGGGAGGCAGCAGATTCACCGTGGGGAATCCCAGGGTGTGGCCAATATGGTTGCCATGCTCCACACACCCCACCAACGTATAAGGCATTCCCAGCATCTCTTCGGCTTCTTCCATCCGGCCTTCTTCTACCAGCTTACGGATGTAAGTGGAGCTGACTTCAATGCCGTTCACTTCGATCTTCTCTATGGTCTGGACACAGAAGCCCAGCTGCGGTGCCATTTTTTCCAGAAGTACAGCATCGCCTGCGCCGTTCTTGCCGAAGGACAGATCCTCCCCCGCCGCCACAAAACGGGTATTCATCTGTTTTGCCAGAATCTCCGTCACAAAACGCTCCGGTTCTGTGGCTGCCGTTTCTTTCGTCAGAGGGAACTCGATCAGAATATCGATCCCCAGCCGCTCGAACAGGCGTCTTTTTTCCTCTCTGGTGGTCAGTTCTTTACCGTCAGACAGGCCGAACAGCACCGCCGGTGTAGGGTCAAAGGTGAACACGCACGCCGCCAGCCCGTATTTTTTTCGGCCAAGAATCTCTTCCAAAAGTCTCCTGTGACCCAGATGGACTCCGTCAAATTTACCGATGGCTACCGCTGTATCTTTTTCCAGATAAAAGTCTGTTGTTCCTGCAATGATTTCCAAGTCTATTTCCTGCTTTCTGTATTACTTGGGAAGATCTTCACGGGCTTGTACCATTCCTTCGTTTCATCATACACATAAATGCCCACGAAGCTGTCATCCTCTCTGTAGATGCGCACCCTCTCTCCTGCCGGATAAATGGTCTGCTCCATAGTCTGTCCCGGATAAAAAGAGTTCCCGTTATCGATCAGTTTCCGCCACTTTTCTTCCACATGGACCGCGGAAAAATCCGCAAAAATACGGTCTGTGGGAAGCAGTGCCTCCTCCAGTCTCTCCGTATCCCGAAGTTCCTGTAACTGTGCCAGTGTCAGGGCATCCGCCAGCCGGAATTCTCCGACTCTGGTGCGGACAAGGCTTTGCATGGTGCCGCCGCAGCCAAGCCTGGCTCCGATGTCGGCGCAGAGGCTGCGGATGTAGGTTCCCTTGGAGCACTCCACACGGAATTTTACCACGGGAAGCTTTATTTCCAGAATCTCGATCGCCGGCAGATCCACATGTCTTGCCTGCCGCTCCACTTCCTTGCCGGCTCTGGCCAACTCATAGAGTTTCTTTCCGTTGACTTTCAGTGCGGAATACATGGGCGGAATCTGGTCATAGCCTCCGACGAAGCTTCCGATCACTTCACGTACCTGTCCTTCGCTCACCTCTACTTCCCGCTCTTCCAGAACGGTTCCCGTGGTGTCCTGGGTGTCCGTGATCTGTCCCAGCAAAAGTTCCGCCACATATTCCTTGGTCCTGTCTGTCAGCATTTCACATGCTCTGGTAGCACTCCCCAGACATACAGGGAGCACACCGGTAGCCTGTGGATCCAGTGTACCTGTGTGCCCTATCTTTTTCTGCCGGCAGATCCCGCGAAGCTTGGCTACCACATCATGGGAGGTAAAGCCCGCTTCCTTGTATACATTGATGATGCCGTCCATTAATCCTGTTCTCCCCGCAATTGCTTGTCGATGTGCAGTGACAAATTGTTGACGCAGTCATGGAAGGTTCCCTTCATGGTACAGCCTGCGGCACGTACATGTCCGCCGCCTCCGAAGAAAGCTGCCACCTTCGCCACGTCCACGTTCTCATTGGAACGCATGCTGACCTTGTACTCCAGTACATTGGTCTCATACATGAAAATCGCACAATCTATGCCCTTGATATTGCGCAGCTGGTTCACGATCCCATCCAGATCTCCCGGTACCGCATTGTAGAACTCCATGGTCTTGCGATCCACCATACTTACGATGCAGAGGCCGTCCATGAAGCGAATGCTCTCCATCAGGGCTCTGCCCATGATCTGGCTCTGCAAATACGTCTTCTGGTAAAAACTTTCCTCGATCAGCTTCGGGAAATCGAATCCGAAGGAGATCAGAAACGCTGCCGCCTGTAATGTCTCCGGTGTGGTATTGGAATACTGGAATACGCCGGTATCGTGAATGATGCCGGTGTACAGAGCTTCCGCAATATCCTTGTCAATGAGTTCCACATCCATGATATGATACAGTACCTCGCAGGCACTGCCCACTTCGGGACGGACCAGATTTACATCACCGCAGCCGGAATTGCTGATATGATGATCAATGTTGATCTTCCTTTTCGCATTTTGAAAATATTTTTCCGCATCTCCCAGTCGGTCCCCGCTGCAATCCAGTGCAAAATATACATCAAAAGGATCCTGCTCGGGACACTCGGTGTGAATCTCATCGTATCCTTTCAGATAGGAAAACTCTTCGGAAGGTTTCTGCAAATACACGGTAACTTCCGCTTCGGGAAGGAGCTTACGCAGGTACATCTGTAAGGACAGACATACACCCACACAGTCTCCGTCGGGACGAATGTGTCCGCTGATGCCGATCTTTTTCGCGCCCAGACATTCTTCACGCAAATCCATTACTCGTCACCTTCCTCTGTTTCTTCGGTAGTTTCCACAACTTCATTTTCCGGCTTCTGTGCCTGTTCGTCCGCAGCAATGACCTCATCGATCTTGTGGGACATGTTGACACCGTACTCAATGGACTGATCCATCACGAAAGTGATGTCCGGAGTATTGCGCAGATTGATGGTACGAGCCAGTTCTCTGCGGATAAAGCCTTCGGCGCTCTTCAGTCCCTGCAAGGTGGACTTTCTCGTTTCCTCGTCCCCCAGCACGCTGATCCATGCCTTACAGCTCTTCAGATCCGGTGCCACTTCCACAGCGACCACACTGGTCCAGGGACTGATCCGGGGGTCCTTTAAACCACCCCGGATGATCTCTGCCAGAACGCGCTGTACTTCCCCGTTGACACGGGTATTTTTCACACTATTCTTTCTCATTCTTATTCCTTCTTAAATAACTAACGAAATCCAAGCCACCGGAAGAATCGTTAAACGATTCTTCCCGCTAAAGCTATAGAATATCTTAGGTGTGGTATTTTCACGCCTTAGATGTTCTCTTTAGCGTGGTACTTCTACCATGATGTAGGCTTCTACGATATCCAGCTCCTGCATCTTGTCAAAGCCTTCGAATACAAGACCACACTCATATCCTGCCTTAACTTCCTTCACATCATCCTTGAATCTCTTCAAGGAAGCCAGGTTGCCCTCGAAGATCTGCTCGCCCTCACGGGTGATACGAACCTTACAGCCTCTCTGGAACACACCGTCCAGAACATAGGAACCTGCGATGTTACCAATAGCGGATGCCTTGAAGATCTGACGAACTTCCGCATGACCGATGACCTTCTCCTCGTATACGGGATCCAGCATACCCTTCATGGCAGCTTCCACATCTTCGATGGCCTGATAGATGACCTTGTACAGACGTACATCCACGCCCTCTCTCTCTGCGGTTGCCTTGGCAGTCGCATCGGGACGAACGTTGAATCCGATGATGATCGCATTGGACGCACTTGCCAGAGACACGTCGGACTCATTGATGGCACCTACGCCGCCGTGGATACATTTTACTACTACTTCCTCATTGGACAGCTTCATCAGGGACTGTTTTACAGCCTCAACACTACCCTGTACGTCAGCCTTGACGATCAGGTTCAGTTCCTTCAGATTACCTTCCTGGATCTGGCTGAACAGATCATCCAGGGACATTCTGCCCTTGGTCTCTTCCAGCATCTTCTCCTTGTTCTGTGCCAGATAGGTCTCTGCATAGGATTTTGCTGTCTTATCATTATCATGTGCCAGGAATACTTCACCGGCACTGGGAACGTCGGACAGACCCAGGATCTCTACAGGAGTAGAAGGTCCTGCTTCCTTGACTCTGCGTCCCTTATCATCGATCATGGCTCTTACCTTACCGTGGGCCACACCTGCGGAGATGAAGTCTCCCACATGCAGGGTACCCTTCTGTACCAGTACGGTAGCCACAGGACCACGTCCCTTATCCAGCTCTGCCTCGATGACCAGACCTCTTGCTTTTCTCTTGGGGTTGGCCTTGAGTTCCATAATATCTGCGGTCAGCAGGATCATGTCAAGCAGCTGGTCGATACCTTCGCCGCTCTTTGCGGATACGGGTGCAAATACGGTGCTTCCGCCCCAGTCCTCGGGGATCAGCTCGTACTCTGCCAGCTCCTGTTTTACACGGTCAATGTTGGCTGAGGGCTTATCGATCTTGTTCACTGCCACGATGATCTCAACGCCTGCTGCCTTTGCATGGTTGATAGCCTCTACGGTCTGGGGCATTACGCCGTCGTCCGCTGCTACTACCAGAATTGCAATGTCGGTAGCGTTGGCACCACGCATACGCATAGCGGTAAATGCTTCGTGTCCGGGAGTATCCAGGAAAGTAATCTTACGGTCTCCCACATTTACAGTATAAGCACCGATGTGCTGGGTGATACCACCAGCCTCACGGTCGGTTACATTGGTCTTACGGATGGCATCCAGCAGGGAAGTCTTACCATGGTCAACGTGACCCATAACGCAGATTACGGGAGGTCTCTCCACCAGATCTTCCTCTTTCTCTTCGTCTTCCTTCAGCAGCTCTTCGATGACATCGACCTTGACCTCTTTTTCACAGAGAATATCATACTCCATGGCGATGTTCTCTGCGTCCTCATAAGAGATCTCCTGGTTCACGGTTACGACCTTGCCCTCCAGGAACAGCTTCTTGATGATGACTGCGGGCTGTAACTTCATCTTCTCTGCCAGCTCTTTGATGGTGATGGTCTCAGGCAGCACGATCACCTTGATCTGCTCCTCCTGTACCTCTTCCTTCTTCTTTTCCGGCTTGATGAAGCGTCCGGGCTTGTTCTTCAGTGCATCCTCGTCCTCGTAGATATGGTCCTTCTTGGAACGCTTGTTGTCCTTCTCCTGGCTGAAACGTCTCTTTTCATCTTCGCGCTTCTTCTCAAGATCTTTGCCTGCAGGTTCCGGAGCGAAGCCCTTATTCTGTCTGTTATCTCCGAATCGATTACCCGATCCGCCATTGCTTCTTCCGTCGCGGCCGTTATTGCCGTAACCGCGCTCACCGTTGCCCATGCCGCGGCGATCACCCTGGCCGCCTTCCATACCCGGACGACCCTGTTTGTTAAATCCGCCTCCCTGAGGTCTGCCATTGCCCATGCCTCCTCTGCCTGCATTTGCACCGCCCTGACGGTTACCCTGACCGTAGCCGCCCTGACGATTATCACGATTGCCGTCTCTGTTATCACGGTTGTAACCGCCCTGACCACGATCGTTCTGTCCACGGTTGTCACGATTGTTCTGACCGTAACCACCCTGACGGTTATCGCGGTTGTCACGATTACCGTTCTGAGGTCTGTTGTCTGCCGGTCTTGTCTGTGCCGTATTCTGTGTATTCTGAGGTGTCTGTGCCTGAGCAGCTACGGTATTCTGTGTTGTCTGCTCCTTTACAGGGGCCTGTGCTGCGGGCTTTTTCGCAGGCTGCTGCCCCTTATTGCCGGGGACCATTGCCACACTGGGTGTCGGTGACGGCGGGGTCAGCGGTTTGATGGGACGTACCGGTGCCTGGGACTGCACACGATTACCGTAGGAATTATTCTGGTATCTGTTATTCTGTCCCTGATTCGGGCGCTGGCCGCCGGCAGTTCTCTGTCCCTGTCCGTTCTGACCACCCTGACGCTGTCCGGGCATCTTGGAATTCTGAGGGTTGCTTACGAAAATGATCTTTTTCTTCTTTTTCGTCTCCTCCGGGGCTTTGGTCTCCTCGGAAACTTTCGTTTCCGGAGCCTTCGCTTCCCCTGCAGGTGCCTGTGTCTTTTCCTCTGCGGGCTTTGCGCTTTCGGTCTTTACCTGTGTTTCCTCCGCTGCGGGTGCCGCTGCTTTTTTCTTTCCAAGGCTGTTACGCACCAGTGCTGCCGCATCCTCTTCCAGAGAGCTCTGTGCTGCCTTCGCCTCAATTCCTTTTTCCTGTAAAAAACTTAATATATCCTTACTCTGTAGTTCCAATTCTTTTGCGAGTTCATGTACTTTGATTTTCGCCATGCTTTCCTCCATTCTGCCTAACCGGGCAAATTCGCTTCCAACTGCTTGATGAGTGCATCTGCCAGTCCCGCATCACACACACCTACCGAAGATCTCAAATCCCGGCCGATGGCCCAGCCGAGTTCTTCCTTCGTGCCATATTCATATACCGGGACTTCATAATAGGAACATTTGTCGTGAAACAACTTTTTCGTATTGGCTGATGCATCCTCTGCAACGATCACCAACATGGCAGAACCTTTCTTCACAGCGTCCTCCGTCTGGAATTCACCGCTTACCAGGTTACGCCCCCTCATCGCAAGTCCCAAAAGGGAATAAATCTTATTCTGTTTCAAGCTGATCAAACTCCTTTTCCAGCGTATCATATACCTCAGGAGAAATACTCATCTTGAAAGAACGCTCTAATCCTTTATTCTTCCGGGCTTTTTGCAGGCATTCCTTCTGTCTGCATATATATGCGCCGCGTCCGTTTTTTTTGCCGGTTGCATCCAGACATATTTCATCTTCCGGTGTCTTCAGGACACGCAGCATTTCCTTTTTGCCTTTCATTTCTCCGCAGCCTACGCACTGCCTCAGTGGAATCTTTTTTGCCATTGATTATTCCTGCTCTCCATCAAAATCGTCTACGGTATCATCTTCGTAATCATCCACATAGTCCTCATAACGGAAACCGGGAGCATCCTTGGCCTGCGTCTCGGACTTGATGTCGATCTTGTAACCGGTCAGTCTTGCTGCCAGTCTTGCGTTCTGACCTTCCTTACCGATGGCCAGGGACAGCTGATAATCGGGTACGACTACCTTGGCGGTCTTCTCGTCGGGATCTGCGAATACTGCTACGATCTTGGCAGGAGAAAGTGCATTCTGGATCAGGTTACCGGGGTTCTCATCCCAGTTCACGATATCGATCTTCTCACCGCGCAGCTCCTCTACAATAGCATTGACACGGGCTCCGTTCATACCTACGCAGGCACCGACGGCATCTACGTTGGGGTTATTGCTCCATACAGCGATCTTGGTACGGCTTCCGGCCTCTCTGGCAATACTCTTGATCTCTACGGTGCCGTCCTTGATCTCGGTAACTTCGGACTCAAACAGTCTCTTTACCAGTTCCGGATGGGTACGGCTGACATTGATGCGGGGTCCCTTCGGGGTGTTCTTTACTTCCACGATATAGACCTTGATGCGCTCGGTGGGTTTAAATACCTCGCCCTTTACCTGCTCGTTCTCAGTCAGCATGGCATCTGCCTTACCCAGGTTGATACTGATGTTCTTGCCTACATAACGCTGTACCACGCCGGTAACAACGTCTTTTTCCTTCTCGTAGTACTGGTTGTAGATCACGCTTCTCTCTTCCTCGCGGATCTTCTGTAAGATCACATTCTTGGCATTCTGGGTAGCGATACGTCCAAACTCCTTGGACTTGATCTCTACATGGATCATGTCGCCCACCTGTGCTTTCTTGGAGATCTCCTGCGCATCCTCCAGAGCGATCTGCAGGCAGTCATCCTCCACATCATCCTTCGTGGGTACGACTTCCTTCTCTGCATATACCAGGAAATCGCAGGTCTCTCTATTGATCTCCACATGGACATTATCAGCCTTTCCAAAATGATTCTTGCAGGCTGTCATAAGGGAGTTTTCAATGGCTTCAAACAAGGTCTCCTTGCTGATTTCCTTCTCCTTCTCCAGAATATCCAGTGCCTCCATTAATTCCTTATTCATCATTTCCTCCATTCCGGCTTTCGCCTTTTCTTAGTGTATGGTTTCTTCTTAATTAAAAATCCAGTGCAAGACGGATCAGGGCAATGTCTGTTCTGGCAAAAGTTCTTGGGGTGCCCTCTTCCGTAATAGTGATGTTATCCGCATCGAAGCTGTCCAGGATTCCGGAAAATTCCTTGCATTTGTCAATGGGCTTAAACAGTTTGATCTCTACTTCTTCGCCGATGCTCTTCTGCAAATGCTTATCTTTTTTCAGCGTTCTTCCCAGTCCCGGACTGCTGACTTCCAGAATATACGCATCCGGAATAAAATCCGCCTTGTCCAGAGCTTCGGATAATGCTCTGCTGACATTCTCGCAATCCAGAATGTTCACACCTTCCGGCTTGTCAATGTAGGCTCTCAGGTAATAGTCACTGCCTTCCTTTACATACTCCACATCGTAGATCTCCACCCGGTTGGCCTCTGCGATGGGCGTAAGCAGTTCTTCGGTTCTGCTTTCATAGTCCTCTCGTTTGGACATGTATGCCCTCCTTTACTTATAGGAACCATCATTACAACAACAAGAAAGAGTGGCACGCGTCCACTCTTACTCTAGTAATCATCTTTAAACTATACACAGTATAGACCCTGTGTGAAAAAATGTCAAGGGGTATTGTACGCGAAGTCAATCCAGCACAGCGCCGCCCCATTCCACCACCGTAAAGCCGCTGCGGATGATGGGTTCGATCTCCGGCTCCGTTATCTCACCGCCGTCGTATCTCGCAAAGCCGAACCAGATACGATAAATGCTGTCCGGTTCCACAGAGAAGTCTACCGGCATCGCTTCATCCACCACATCTGTCAGGATCGGATACATCACATAGTCCTCTCCCTCCTCAAGGTAGACACTCCAATACTCGATAAAATCCTGAATCTCCTGCTCGTTGAAGCCATAGTTCTCCAGAACAAGACGATAGGTCTCCTCCCTCTCGTCTGCCATGACGACAAAGCCCTCCTCCGTCTGGAAGAAGGATGCCATCGTATTGCTCTCGTAGAACAGATACCCCTGCTTCTCCCCATCGGCGGTACAGAGCATGCCGTCGGGCTGCGCCGTAACGGTCCATCCGTTTCCGTATTCCGGCTCGGATTTCGTCACAAGATTCGGATAGGCAAAGCGAACCGAAACCTCCGTCTCCTCTGTCGGATAGAGATAGATATTCGGCTTCTTCGCCTCCACATTATTCGGCATGGCGTTATTGTTCTTTTTCTGGTAGTTCAGGAGCCAGTCCCGCAGCCATTCAAATTCCTTCTCGCGCCCCTCACCGACCATCTGGGCATACAGATACACCCGGTCCCAATACAACTTATCCCTGTATTCCTCCGCTGTCATTTCCTCGGAATCCAGAAAGCCGTAATGCCGCAACGCATCCCGTCCATCGTAGCCCATCAGATCCATATATACTGTCTGTAAGCCTGCTGTGTAAAATTCATACCCGCGAACAGCAAGGTTTGGCGGCAGCCATTTGATGATCGGATGATTCTGCCGGAAGTCATATAGATTATTTATATAGTTCGATACATACGGATGGCGGAGCACTCCTGAAGCAAGTCCCGCTGCCACACTTGCCCCCTCTGCTATGGGATTATCAACATATCCCCAGCCAAATGACATATTATCCAACGAAGAAGTCACCGTATCCATTACCGGATTGGAAGCATACGGACTGGTCATAATGTTTTGGTAATTGTTCCAAAGTCCGTTGCCGGTATTAGCAATCGTACCGGCGATCCCTATGGACTTTACCCATGAAGTGCCTGCATTGGTATAAGAGAACCCCAATTCCAGCAGATCCGATCCGTATCCGATTGCCTGGTCGTAAGCGGCTCCTCCCAGAATACCGGTCCAGCTGTCCCCGTTGCCGATGTCATACGCACAATCAGCGGCAAAATGGTAGGCGGAAGTGCCTGTTGCCCAGTCTACTGTCGCGTTATAGGAATCCCTCACATAATCCATCCCCTGCTGCAGGATGTTTCTGGGGGAGGAGTAGTTCACCGTCGACCGGTCTCCATCGCTGCCCGCCTCTCCCCTGGCCTGCACCTTATTCGGCACAAGTGCTGCTATCACCAGGGTAACCGCACACAGCGAAACAATTAATGTTCTAACCGTCCTCTTTCTCATTTCTGCACCTCCCCGATGGCACGAAGATAGAAATCAGCCATTTCTTCTATATAATCATTCCCGGCTCCGATCTCCTTCGCCATCGTGTAATATGCTCCGGCATGATCGTAATAGCCCTGTTCAAAATACACCCGTCCAAGTTCTGCGGCAGCATAGGCATTCTCCGGCTCCAGTTCCAACGCAAGCTTCAGGTAATATTCCCGCATGGCATAATTTAAAGGATCCTCTTCTGCCAGTGCCATGGCTACCATCATATGCGCCTGTCCCCAGTCGGGATAGTCCTCCACCGCCTGCTGCCAGTGCTCCACCTGCCAGTACATCCATGCGCTGCCGCCATAGAGATAGTACTCCCCCTGCAGAAGATAATACTTCTTCGACTTCGTATTCTCCACATGGTAGTTCAGCTGGTCGCTGCCCGCCCAGTAATATTCCTTCGCTCTGTCACTGTCCTTATCCTGAAGTCTCTTTACCGCTGTAAGATAACCCTCCGCAACAGTGAGCGCCACGTCATCGTTCTCACCATAAGTTTCATAATAGCTTTCCAGAAAGGTCTGTGCCGCCTCCAGATCATCCCCCGAGGTAAGCCGGTAGACGCGCTCTGCGGCCTTTGCCCGGGCTATAAGAGTGCCGTCTCCACCTGACGCAAAAGTAAACAGCGCCACGAGAACCGCCGCTGACGGAAGCAGAATCTGCAGCGCCCGGTTCCAGCTTTTTTTGAATTTATCTCCGAGAAATGCCTTGCAGACGATGCCTCCGATACAGAGCAGTAGTCCGAAAATGCACATTATGACCGAGCTGTCTGTAAAGATCAGCGAAAGCAGAAAGCCTGCCCCCAGTATGCCAAGAATCAAATACACTATCATTTCTGCTCCACCTCCCCGGCTATTTTGTCTAACAATTCCTCATGCTCACGTTCCAGATCACTGATCAGTCCAGCCCGGTACACGCCGATGTGTGGAAGTCCGTTGTCAAAGCTTCCATAATAGTCCTCCCACGGCATAAACTCACGGCAGACCGAAAGCGCATAATACGCCTTCTCATACTCGCCGGCTGCCTCGCAGGCATCGTACAAAGCGTACCAGATCATCGGATCATCCTTCTGGTACTTCACCGCCTCCTCAAAGCAGGCTGCCGCCTTCTCGTCTTCCCAGCGGCTGTTATAAATTGCGCCCTTTAAGTACCAGGCATAGCCCAGGTCCTGACGGACTGCAAGCATCTGGTCGATATACTCAAAACCGGCATCCGTGTCCTCGGCATAACGATTAATACCATTCGGATCTATGGCTGCCCGGTATGCCTGAATGTAAGCATTCAAAAATGTATTCTTCCCAATCCTCTGTAACTGGCTGTCCGTGAAATCATCATAGCAGCCTTCCAGATAATATGCTTCGTTGGAAGAATCCCTATAAACCGTGATTTCCGAGATAAGCTGGGACAGATAACGGTCAACATAATCCGGATATTCTGTGGTCCCCAGCTGCTCCGCAAGCTTTTCCGCACAGTCGATGACTGTGTCCGTGTCCTTGAGTGCTACAGATGCTGCCCCAAGGTAATAAAGTCCTGCCACATCCTCCTTTTTCTCTGCCAACAGACTCTTGGCCAGCGCTGCGCATTTCTCCGGTCTGCCGGAATCCAGATAACAATACATGGCGTTCAGCTTTATGGAGTAATCGTCGCTGCTTTCCAGAAGTTTTTCACAGTAATCGGCGCACTTTTCCGTTGCCATATATGTCATATAGGACCTGATTGCCAACTGGTGCAGGGATTGCAGCATTTCCTCGGAAAACTCCTCCTGTTGCTCATCGAGAAGCTCTGTAAACCGGTCAATGACACCGACATATTGATCACTTCCAAAATAGGCGTTCTCTGTTGCCACATTCTGACCCGCATTGGCCAGTGCGTACAATGCCAGAAACTGTTTGGTAAAGCTGTCCGGATGATCCTGTGCCTCATAAAAGATCTGCTGTCGCAGGGAATCGCCAAAGCCGGTCGAGACAAGAATACCGCTTTGATCCGTCAGATCTCCCATCTGCATCTGCCCCATCAGGACAATAAACTCCTGATTGTCGAGAACATTTTTCAGTTCCTCAATGCTCTCCGTCAGCTTTGTGCCGTCAGCCCGCAGTTCTTCCATAGAGTCATAGCCGCCCGTGTAGATCCGCATTGCCGCAAGCCGGGAAAGGATTTCACGCTGTCGGTTTTTCTGCTCCTGCGTAAGACTCTCCGCATTCTTATATTCCGTGAGGATCGTGTACCAGAGGTTGGTATCAACGTTTCCGGTCATGTACAGCTTCTCCAGTGCCTCCAGACGGTAACTGCTGTCCGAATTACCGGCTGCCAGCAGATAAGCCACCGTAGCGTTATCCGGATACTCCCGATAAATACTTTCCACCGTACCACTGCTTTCTTCCAGAACTGCCGCCCATGCATCCAATTCTGCATACAGTTCCTTATATATCTTTGAGGCAGCGACATAATCCCTGTTCTCTGCACACTCTCTCATCTGCTGGATTCCGCCAGCATAGGAATTCTGCAGACGGGTGACGAGGGACGGAGTGATCCGGATACTGCACACCACCGCCACAGCAATCACAGCCGCCGGGATGATCACGTCGGTCATGCCCTTCTTTTTCGCTGCCTGAGATGCACTGTCTGTTACCGCAGCTGCTGCCATATCACCTGCCGCACTTTGGTCTGTCACTGTCTCTTCTGCTGTCGGAGCAGCTGCACCGTCTGTTGCCCCTGTCGTATTTCCGCCTGTCTCTTCCACCGGAGCCGCTGCCGCACATGCACTTAACGCCAAAGCTACAGCGCATCCGTCCGCCGCCCACAGGAGAATCGCACTCACAAGGAAATACAAAAGTGAAAGCATCCACACCATGCGCTGCATCAGCAGATTTGTGAACACACCACTGATAAGATAGGGCAGCAGGTATTGTCCCAGAAGAATGACAATACCGGCAAGAATGTACTTTCCGACATTTGCTTTCCCCTCCTGACCTGTAACCAGAGAAACCATCCGATGGATCATATATACGATGCCTGCCGTCACCAGAATTGTCGCCACTGGCAGCAGGATACTGTAAAACAGACCCGTTGCATAACCGACGAACTGAAACAGCACTCCGCCCGCACACACTGCTGCCGCATAAGGCAGATACCCCTTCAGCCAGAAGCCGGCTCCGGCACCTCCGTTCCTTTTCACCGGAATGCACAGCACTGCACCGCTCACAAGCAACGCCGCCAGTTCCGCCGCCAGCGACGTAAGATTCCCCTGTGCCTCCTTTGTCACAAACAAGACAAGACTTTTAATAAAAAAAGGGAGCATCGTCTGCACTACTGCCGCCAGGAAGATCCATTCCGACCACCTGGAAGAGAATACCCTTTTTACCTGTTTTCCGAACTCTTTCATTCTATACAGCCCTCTCCTTTTTCTTTGAGTAAAACAGATTTTGTTCTGATACTTTTATCATACGATGACGAAGACTTTTCTGCAAACTTTTCTGTGAATAATTTCCGATTTGGAAAGTGACAATTTAGAAATTCTGATATCAGGCGCTCTGGCCGATCAAAGCCGAAACGGTCCCCCGGTCCGGCCGCAGATGCATGCAGGCATGCCCTGCGGTCAAACCGGTCACCGGATATTACAAATAGTTATGTGTCTCGAAATACAACTCGTTCACATGCTCGGAATGCAGGAGTTTGTGAGCGGTACGGCTTAAAGGCTTCTCCAGGAACTCTTCGTAGGCCTTCTGTACCTCGGGGTTCTCGTGGGAGAAGCGAAGCTTTCTTGCGCTGTCCAGACGGTACAGGGTGTCGCCACGCTGCCCCGCAAATTCGCATCCGTCGTGGATGGGCTGTCCGCCGCCACCGACACAGCCGCCGGGACATGCCATAACTTCCACGAAATCATAGGATACCCTTCCTGCTTTGATGTCCTCCATCAGCTTCTCCGCATTGGCCAGTCCGCTGACAGTGCAGGTATGTAAGGTCTGCTCTCCCAGAGTGAAGTCCGCTTCTTTTCTGCCGTCTCTTCCTCTGACCGCTTTGAAGGCATCCGCTTCCGGATTCTTCCCTTCCACTACCGCATAGGCCGTACGAAGTGCCGCCTCCATAACACCGCCGGTAACACCGAAGATCACTCCGGCACCGGTGCTTTCTCCCAGAGGCGAATCAAAAGCCTGCTCCTTTAAGAACCGGGTATTGATATGCTCGGCCCGGATCATCCGCACGAATTCTCTGGTGGTCAGTACGATATCCACATCCTGTCCGGCTCCGGCACTCTTCATATAAGAAAGAGAAGCCTCTCTCTTCTTGGACACGCAGGGCATGATGGAGATACAGCAGATATTGTTAGGATCAATGCCCTTTTTCTGCGCAAAATAAGTCTTTGCCATGGCACCGAACATCTGCTGGGGGGATTTTGCCGTGGACAGATTCCGCAGGTATTCCGGGTATTTCTTGGACACAAAGTTCACCCAGCCGGGACAGCAGGAGGTAAACATGGGCCATGCGTATTTCCGGGAATTGCCCAGTCGCTCCAGCAGCTCACTTCCCTCTTCCATAATGGTCAGATCCGCCGCAAAATTAGTATCGAATACATAGTCAAACCCGATGCGCTTTAATGCTGCCACCATTTTCCCCTCGGAAGCTTCCTCCGCGTTCAGTCCCAGTTCCTCGCCCCATGCGGTTCTCACCGCCGGTGCCACCTGGACTACCGTGATCTTCTCGGGATCCGCCAGTGCCTCGAAAGCCTTGTAAGTATCGTCACGCTCCCGCAATGCTCCGGTGGGACAATGGGTAATGCACTGTCCGCACAGCGTACAGTCGGAACAGTCGATGGTCTTGTTGTCCGCCACATCCACCGTGGTACGGGATCCGGTGTTCTGCACATCCCAGACATGCATGGCCTGCACTTTATCACAGATCTGTACACAGCGCATGCACTTAATACATTTTCTGGAATCCCGGATCAGCGGAAAGGAATGATCCCAGGGAGTCTCGGGAACTTCCTCGGTAAAAGGTACTTCCAGGATCCCCAGATCATTGGAGATCTGCTGTAAATTACAGTTGCGGCTTCTGACACAGGTCGCACAGTGGCAGTCATGCTGGGACAGGATCAGTTCCACGTTGGTCTTGCGCACACGGCGTACCTTCGGAGAGTTGGTAAACACTACCATCCCCTCTTCCACCGGGCTGTTGCAGGCAGTGATCAGCTTGCTTTTTCCCTGCACTTCCACCACGCAGACCTTGCAGGCACTGATCTCATTAATGTCTTTCAAAAAGCACAGATGGGGCACTTCGATGCCGATGCCCGCTGCCGCGCTCATGACGCTGGTTCCCTCCGGAACCTGCAGCTGTATACCGTCTATTGTAAGGTTTATCATTTTCTCGCCCATTGTTTGCTCCTCTTTTTACCAGATGGCCGCACGGCCGCCCTTTAAGCTTCCGTAACCGTATTTATCGCATCGTAAGCATCTGCCCGCCTCCTGGCAGGCTTCCTGTTTCGTCATGCCGCATTCAAAAGCATCGAAATTCGTCTTGCGCTCTCCGGCTTCTTTTTCACTCAGCTGGATCCGTCCGCAGGGTTCTTTATCCTCATAGGATACCGGAGGGATCTCCACATCGCAGGGTACTACATGATGATAGCCCAGATATTCGTCGATATTGGCGGCAGCTACTTTTCCGGCGGCAATGGCACGGATCACGGTAGCCGGGCCGGTCACGCAGTCGCCTCCGGCAAATACGCCGTGGACATCCTTGACCTCACTGTCGCTCATGGCGGTGATGGTGCCCCGCTTCACGGAGATACCTGCCTCCTCAAAATGTCTGGTCTCGATGCCCTGACCGATGGCCACCACGACGATGTCGCAGGGAATTCGAAGGAGAGGCACATCCGCCTGGATCGGACGGGCACGCCCCCAGGCATCGATGGGGCCGATGATCTGCGGTTCTACCCACAGCGCCGTCACATTGCCGTTTTCATCGGCTTCGATCTTGTGAGGTGCCTTCAGGCTGTAGAGTTCTGCCCCCTCCGCAATGGCTCCTTCCACTTCCTCGGGAAGTGCCGTCATGTCATCCTGTCTTCTGCGATAGGCGATTCCCACCTTTTTCGCTCCCAGCCGGATGGCGGACCGGGTACAGTCCATGGCTACATTGCCGCCGCCGACTACGACTACGGTCTTGTCCTTGAAGTCCGGCATGTCATCGTCGCCGATGCGGCGCAGCATTTCCACTGCGGACATTACGCCGTGGGCATCCTCGCCCTCGATACCGATCTTTTTGTCCGTGTGAGCACCGATGGCAATATAGACGGCATCGTATTCTTCGTGCAATTTATTATAGGAAATCTCACCTTTCCCATTGCCGACCCTGGTGTTCATTTTCACTTCCACTCCGGTGGACAGGATAGTGTCGATGTCCTCTTGCAGACGCTCTCTGGGGAAACGGTAATTGGGGATTCCGTAACGAAGCATTCCGCCCAGTTTGCTCTTTTCCTCAAATACTACGGCGTGATGTCCCATCAGTTCCAGATAATATGCCGCGGACAGTCCACCGGGGCCTCCTCCGATGATGGCCACCTTTTTGCCGGTGCTCTCTGCCTTCTCGGGCACGGGAACCGTGTTGGCTCTGGCGTTGTCCACTGCCATACGTTTTAGTCCACGGATATTGATGGCACTGTCGATCATGTTGCGGCGGCATCTTGCCTCGCAGGGATGCTCACAGATCAGGGCACAGGCCGTCGGGAAAGGATTATCCTTGCGGATTAATTTCACAGCATCCGCATAACGCTCCTCCTTCACCAGAGCTATGTAACCGGGGATATCCACACCTGCGGGGCACAGCGCCACGCAGGGAACCGGCTGGGTGATGTGACAGGAACATTTGCCGCCATGCTCGATATGGTACACATAATCTTCCCGGAAGCCTTCCAGTCCGGCCAGTACCATATGGGCTGCCTCGTAACCGATGGCGCAGTCTGCGGAGTCCACGATGTCGGATGCGGTGTCCCGGATCAGATCCAGGGTCTTCAGGGTCGCTTTGCCTGCCAGCACATCTTCCATCAGGTTCTGCAGCTGTCCCAGTCCCACGCGGCAGGGCACGCATTTACCACAGGTCTGGGCATGACACATTTTCAGAAAAGAAAGCTGTAAGTCCACCGGACACAATCCGGGCGGACTGGCGATAATTCTTCTCTCCAGATCCTTGTACAGGCGTTCCACCGTAAGCTGTGCTTTATTGGGGGTGGCTATCTTCAATCGGCTCATAATCTTCTCCATTCTGCGGGCTGTGGCCTGCGTTTCTTTTTGTGTAAGCACTTACATTTTGTTTGGTAAAAAATAGCCGTTTGCTGCCGGCTAATCATTTATTATATATGTGTAATTGTATCCTAAATAATAAAAACTATCAATAGCTTTTAGAAAAGTTAATTTTTTATCTATCTTTTTGTGGAATATGCATGAGTTGATTGTGGTGGCGTTGTTGTAAGCTCTTACATTTTTATCTTGTTATTCCGGCCCTGTAATCGGGTGATTCCGATGCGCGATACGAGAATCGGGGATTTTCGTAAATCTCCGGAAATCGGCCGATTCCATACAAAAAATCACCTTCCTAACGCATTTTTTGTATGGGAACAGTGCCAAATGCGCTTTTCGCGAAAATTCTTTCTTCTTGTGGCTGAAAATCCTCTGTTTTTGTATTTTTTCGCAACATTTTCCTGTTTCTGATACAAACATCATTCGCTGGAAACAGCACGGCTTCCTTCTTGCCGACGGATACAAACCGAATTTTTCCCATGGCAATGCAGTTGTATCGAAAAGCCATGCTAAACGCCCCGTTCCTCTAAAATAAATGATTTCGCACAAAATAGTGGAATTTTCCTCTTCCGGGCAAGTTATTTCCACTATTTCCGGCCCAATAC
The DNA here is from genome assembly GCA_934436435.1 of uncultured Acetatifactor sp. Classification (GTDB taxonomy): domain Bacteria; phylum Bacillota; class Clostridia; order Lachnospirales; family Lachnospiraceae; genus Acetatifactor. The sequence continues at coordinate 20,696 of CAKSAN010000017.1, forward strand.
TTAATTTCCAAGGAAAATCACTTTTTATGTCAGCTTTCGGAACCTTTTTTCCTCGGAAAATGCCCCCCTTTGCTTATTTTTCAGGAAAACAAAAAAGCCCCGGCGGAGCAGGTCGTCAGGGAACAGAAAACTGACAGTCTTACCCACCGAGGCTATATTGCCTATAATATTTTTGAATCTTTTTACACGGTCACGATCACGCCGCCGTCGTTGGCGTACATGCTGCTGACGCCGCGGGTGTCCATGATCAGGCATCCCTTGAACTCTGCCTTTTCCAGCAGAAGCTTCTTCATGGTCTCGGCACGCTCCGGCGCATTGCAGTGAGTGATCATCAGAATACGGCTTCGCGTGTTGCCTGCCTCTTCCAGAATGATTTCTGCCATTCTGCGGAGTGCTTTTTTCATTCCCACGCTCTGACCTCTCTGCACGATGTTCCCTTTATCCCCGGCCATGATCGGCTTGATGCTTAAAGTGGACGCCACCAGGGCTTTCACTCCGGTCAGTCTGCCGTTCTTGCGCAGGGTCTCCAGATTATCCAGCACAAAATAGGTATGCACATTACTACGAAATACTTCGATCTGCTTCACAATCTCCTCAAAGGAAAGTCCCTGCTCCTCCAGTTCTACAAGCTTCTTCACGATCTGGGTCTCGCCGCAGCTGGCAGATTCGGAATCGATGACATGGATCTGCTTTCTTCCGTATTTTTCCCGATACAGATTCATTCCCAGCACCGCACTGTTGTAGCTTCCACTGAGATGGGAAGACAGGGTGATTACATACACATGTTCCGCATCCGTACGGTAAGCTTCCCGGAAACGCTCCGGGGAAGGGCATGCCGACTTGGGACATTTCGGATATTCTGCCACCTTTTTCAGAAATTCCGCCTGGTTGAAGTTCTCGTCGTCCTGAATCTGGTAATCTCCCACTTCCAGTCCCAAGGGAACGATCTCGAAACGGGGATCCTGCAGGTATTCTTCCGGCAATTCACAACAGCTGTCTACTACGATTTTAAAACTCATATCATTTATCTCCATATTATTGATCGTTTATTACTTTTTTTAAAACTATGCTATGTAGTTTTCAATACTACTTATAATAGCACGAAATATTCCGTTCGTAAAGCCTTTCCACAAAATATTCATATTCCCTTTTCGACGGACTTCGTATATACTGTTTCTTATATCATATATATCATATACCGTTGTAAAGCGGAATTATCCTTCCGCCCGGAGAATCACATTTCGAAGGACACCGGTATTCCACCCCAAGGAGTTCCCATGATCGCATTACAGATTACATCCATGAAAAATTTTATGAATCATCTGCTGGTAGCGGATACTTTTGATCCCTTCCTGCTGGAAGAAGCCACCATCAGCACCGCCCTCACCGTGACGATCGACGGTCATATCAACAAGGACTTCTATCCCGCTGAAGAACGGGGCGAGGACTGTATCCCCTGGGATCTGCAATCCTGGAACAAAATAAAAGGACTGTGCTTTGACCTCATCAAGGGAAAACACACTCCTTTGTATTTTAAATTCGTGCTTCATATGCAGCCCGATAAGGCAGCTGCCATGCTCACAAAAGCGCAGGTCGATCCGGCCGTCATCCGGGCACTGGTACTGAACATCCGTTACGATGGGGAAAAAACAGTTCTCACCACCGGGTGTGCTTATCAGATTTTCACCATGGATAAAAGCGCAGACACCGCATGGGACAAAGCTTTGAAAAAATATCTGGAAATGAAAGGAATTTCCTATGAGGAGCTCTGATCACTCCTTCATCTTCGGTTTACTGAGCAGACTTGCCAGATAGCCGAAGATCAGCGCTGCAGAGGTTCCCACGGCACCGGCCTTGAAGCCTCCGGCAAACAGACCTAAAAATCCCTGTTCCTGCACCGCTTCTTTCACGCCCTTCATTAATACATTTCCAAAACCAAGCAACGGTACGCTGGCACCCGCACCGGCATAATCCTGAAAAGGTTCATACCAGCCCAGTGCACTGATCACCGCACCGGTAACCACCAGAAGTACCATGATACGTCCCGGCATCATCTTCGTCTTTTCCATTAAGATCTGCACCAGCGCGCAGATCAGACCGCCCACCCAGAAAGCATTGATATAATCCATCATCTGCATTTCCTCCTTACTATCTGTTAAGGACAGTCTCTGCACTTTTTTCAATTTTATACGTTACGCGTTCTTTTTGCCAAAACGAAACCACTCCGAGGGAAGCTGTACCAGGATCACCGCCGCGAATACGATGACACAGCCCGCAATCTGTCTGACCGTCAGGGTCTGGTCGGTGGTTAAAAATCCGATCTTATAAGCGATCCATCCGGAGATCGTTGCAATGACAGATTCCAGACTCATGATCAGTGCCGCCACGGTAGGATTTAAGCCCTTCTGGCCGACAATCTGTAAGGTGTAGCCCACACCGCAGCTCAAAACTCCGGCGTATAGCAATGCACCCAGACCTTCCTGCAACTGTCCGAAAGTCGGCTGTCCCCAGATCAATGCTCCGGTACAACAGACCACGCCGCATACCGTGAACTGGATGCAGGATACCACAGCTCCGTCGATCCTTGCCGCATAATGGTCAATGGTCATGATCTGTATGGCAAAAGCAATGGCGCATAAAAATACCATGATGTCGCCCACTCCAAGGCGCAGGGACTCGGTCATGCAGAGCAGATACATTCCGACTGCCGCCATGACTGCTGCCGCCCAGACAACCGGTGCCACCTTTTTTTTCAAAAAGATGCCGAACATGGGCACAAAAATGATGTACAGCGTTGTGATAAATCCTGCCTTGCCGACGCTGGTGTATTTGATACCGAACTGCTGTAACGTGCTGGCAATCGTCAGGAAGATGCCGCACAAAAGTCCCGCTTTGATATTCAGTTTCCAGTCCAGCGGTGCAGCTTTGTCTCCCGCGATCTTCCGGCTGATCAAAATGTACACCAGAATACTGGCGGCGCCGATCAGGGAGCGGACCCCGTTAAAAGTAAACGGATGCATGTAATCCATGCCCTTGCTCTGGGAGACGAACGCCATACCCCAGATAGTGGCTGTCAGCAGCAGGATCAGACTGTTTCTCGTAGTTTTTGCTTTTGTATTTTCCATAGTCGTTTTTTCCGTTTCTAATCATTTTTCGTTCATTGTTGCATTCGGGATATGTAATCTTTTCAGGACTGCTTCTTGCATCCTTCCGCGATCTCCGCCACCACATCCCGCAGCATTTTTCCGCTGCAATCTATAATAAGATCCGCATATTTTTCATACAAAGGGGTTCTCTCTTCGTACAGATCCTTCAGTGTCTGGCCGGGCTGCAGGGTCACACCTCTGGCGTTCAGATCTCCCAGCCGCTGTTCCACTTCTTCATAGGGAAGCTTCAGATACACCACGGTACTGATCTCCCTCAGATGCTGCATGCCCTCCGGCTCGTAGCAGGCGCTTCCGCCGGTGGCAATGATGCTGTTGTCCAGCTCCAGAGACGCATTCACGTCACTCTCGATCTGCCAGAAGCCTTCCACTCCGTATTCCGTGATCAGTTCATGCAATAATTTTCCATGTCTTTCCTGAATCACCAGATCGGAATCCACAAAGTGTCTGCCCAGACGCTTCGCCAGAACCACACCTACCGTACTTTTTCCCGAACCCGGCATGCCGATCAGAGTAATATTATTTTTCATAAGTTTCTCCCATAAAGAAAATCGTCGCCTGTAAGCGACGATCTTCCGTCTTGTTCTTCTTTCTTATACTAAACTTTACTAAACTTCTGCAATCACTTCCACTTCGCACAGTACATTCTTGGGAAGGGTCTTGACTGCAACACAGCTTCTGGCAGGATTCTCGGTAAAATATTTTGCGTAAACCTGATTGAACGCTGCGAAGTCGCCCATATCTGCCAGGAAACAGGAGGTCTTGGCTACTCTGGTGTAGTCGGTGCCTGCTGCCTTTAACAGCTCGCCGATATTCTTCATTACCTGCTCTGCCTGCTCCTCGATGGTGGTTCCGTGGATCTCGCCGGTAGCGGGATCAATGGGAATCTGTCCGGAGGCGAAAAAGATATTGCCCAGTACGATGCCCTGGGAGTAAGGTCCGATAGCTGCGGGTGCTTTGTCTGTTGAAATCTTCTGTAACATAATATTCTCCTCTTTCCTGTTATAATTTACGCCCTGAAAACACCTCCGCATCCGGCACATATTGAAATCCGATGCGGCATATCCATAGCGTTTACTTCGTCATATCTACCTCCGGCTCATCAAATTCCGCCGTCACGTAGAATCCTCTGGAATTCTCCACGATGTCCGCCACGACACCCTCCCGGTTCTTCAACCGGTAACGAAAAGGAATATTGGGGGACATGGCCAGGGACGGGTCTATGGTATAGTAATAGTTGCTGGGCAGAAGGCCCTCCGTTACCGTGATCTTCTGTCCGACCTCCAACAGTCCCGGTCGTTCCATCTTAAATTCTATCCTGCGCATTTTGACTCACCAGCCATTCCCGGCATAATGTGTTTTCGCCGTTTGAGGTTTATTTTACCAGTAACTTACAGTGCTTGCAAGAGTGATTTATTTCTATTTTACAGGACTTTCCAGCACCACCGCATGTGCGATCCCCGGCACGCTTTTTCCTTCGTTGAAGCTGGTCTTACTGAGCAGGGCTCCGGTGGGGAGGAAGAGGACTTTTTTCCACTCGCCGGATTCCAGTTTCGGCAGGACGTAGGCTGCCAGGGTCACGGCGCTGCAGCCACAGCCGCTGCCGCCGGCGTGGGTGTCCTGGGCATTCGCGTCAAAGATCTCGATGCCGCAGTCCATGTGTCTGCCGGAGATGTCGATGTTTTGCTCCCGCAAAAGGTCGATCAGCACAGTCTGTCCCACGCTTCCGAGGTCCCCGGTGATAATCCGGTCATATTCTTCCGGTGTCACATGAAAATCTTCCATGTGGCGGACAATGGTATCTGCGGCGGCCGGAGCCATGCAGGCTCCCATGTTCATGGAATCTTTTAAGCCGTAGTCTACGATCCTTCCGGGAGTCATGCCGGTGATATGGGCTCTGCACTTCTGATTCAGTCCCAGTGCAAAAGCTCCGCTTCCCGTCACGGTCCAGCTGGCGGACAGCGGTCTCTGATTTCCGTAGTCCAGCGGAAAACGGAACTCCTTTTCCGCGCTGGCAAAATGGCTGGACGTCACACAGACCACATGATCCGCATAGCCCCCCGCCACAGTCATGGCTCCCAACGTCAGGGATTCCCCACAGGTGGAGCAGGCACCGTAGACCCCGAACAGCGGAATGCTGTAAGCCGAAATGCCGAAGGAAGTGGCAATACACTGCCCCAACAGGTCTCCGGCGAAAAGATACGAGACATCCTCCGCTTTCCAACCGGCCTTTTCCATGGCCATGTAGACCGCATCTTTCTGGAGGTTGCTTTCCGCCTCCTCCCAGGTCTTACAGCCGAAGAGATCATCCTCTCCCACCATGTCGAACAGAGCCCCCAGCGGCCCTTCGCCCTCCTTTTTTCCCACGATACTGGCACCGGCGATCACGCACACGGGCTGTGCCAGACGGATACTGCTTCTTCCCACTCTCTGATTCATAATTTCTCCTTCCATGCAATAGCACTGCATTCTTTTTTGTCAGTGTTCCCGCATTCTGGAAAAATTATAAATTATAAAAAATCGTAACTATTCAGAACCCCATTCGCAGAGCGCAGTTTTTCATGGCTCTGAATAGTTACAAAAAATCTCCTCCAGCGCCCCGATCACCTTTTGCAGCACCTCATCCTCCATATCGGAATAGTGAATGACCAGGATTCCCCGATATTTCTGGGCATCCGCAAAGCAGTACTCCGACAGGCAGTTCACGAAGATTCCCCGCTGTCTGGCCGCCCATTTGATCTCTACATCGCTAAGTTCTGTCCGCACATGCAGCAGAAAATGCGTCCCGGCGTCATCCTGATAGATCTGGCTGATCTGACTTAAAGACGACTCCCGAAACATCCGGCAGATCCGCTCCCGTTGTCCTCTGTAATCATTTAACAGCCTTCGGATATGGCGCTCAAAATAACCTTTTTCCAAAAATGCCGCCATGGCATACTGTTCAAATCCGGAGACCGTGCAGGAGTAAAAATTCATGGTGGAAATATAGCGTTCCATCAGCTTCTCCGGCAGCACCATATACCCGATGCGCAAGGAGGGAACCATGGTCTTGGAAAAGGTGTTGATGTAGATAACTCTGTGGTTGCGGTCCATGGACTGCATGGAAGGGATCGGTTTTCCCACCATGCGGAACTCACAGTCGAAATCATCCTCCACGATATAGCGCTCCGGCTCCTCCGCCGCCCAGCTTAACAGTTCCTGCCGCCTGCCCACCGGCATGACCAGTCCGATGGGAAAATGATGTTCCGGCGACACATGAGCCACCGTAATGCCCTTTTGATCCAGCTGTTCCACTTTCATTCCCTGACCGTCGATGTCCACATAGTCCCAGGCCACGCCACCCACGTCATACAATTTCGTGATCTTGCGATAGCCGGGATTCTCCACACCGAATTTTGCATTTTTTCCCAACAGCTGTAACAGGCGGCTGTAGAGATACTCCGTTCCCGCTCCCACGATGATATGATCCGGTGACACCTGCATGCCGCGATACCGGTACAGATGCTCCGCAATGGCCACTCGCAATTTTTCCACCCCATTAAAAGGGACCGTCTTAAGCAGCGACGTATCGTAATCCGTCAGGGTCTGGCGCATGATCTTCGCCCAGGTGGCAAAGGGGAACTTATCATATTGAATATTATTTGCTGTCAGATCCGCCAGATATTCTTCCTCCCGGAAACGGGTCACAAAGGAGGCATAGGCCGGAGCGGATGCACTCTTCACTTCCAGCCGGTTGACAAAGTACCCCCTTTTTTCCTCCGACCGGATATATCCTTCCAGTAACAGCTGCTCGTAAGTATTTTCCACAGTCTTGACGCTGACCTGCAAGTGCTCGGCAAAGGCCCTCTTCGAGGGCAGCTTCTCCCCCGCTGCCAGACGGCCGCTCAAAATATCCGCTTTCATCGCTTCATATAAGTATTCATACATGGTTTTTCTGCCACGGGCAGTCAGGTCATAGGTCAGCATCTGGTATCCTCATTTATTCTCATTTTGGTTATTTAAAAGATGTCAGATTTTATTATAATGAACTCATCAGTAAAACACAAGACCGAAAACAAGGAGGATTTAACATGGGCGTATATGCAATCACCGGCGCATCCAGCGGAATCGGCGCCAAGACAAAAGAACTGTTACTTCAAAAAGGACACGAAGTCATCAATATCGATCTGAAAGACGGTGACATCTGTGTGAACCTGGCTACTCCGGAAGGAAGACAGGCCGCTGTAGACAAGCTGCACGAGCTGCATCCCGAAGGTCTGGACGGCATGATCTGTAATGCCGGTGTCTCCGGTGCCTGCGGCAATCTGGAACTGATCATTTCCCTGAACTATTTCGGAACCGTAGCCATTGCAAAGGGCGTCTATGACCTCCTTAAGAAAAAACACGGCAGCTGCGTAGTCACCGTATCCAACACCATTTCCCAGGGTGCCGGACGTAAGGATATCGTAGATTTGCTGAATAATATCGGCGACGAAAAGAGGGTGTTAAGTCTGGTATCCTCCATGGATTCCACCAACCTTTCCGTAGGCAACAGCCTCTATGTCTCCACCAAGTATGCCCTGGCCAGATGGGTCCGCAGAGTCTCTGCTACCTGGGCAGCCAATGGCGTCCGCATCAATGCGGTAGCTCCCGGCAATGTACATACTGCCATGACCGCCACCATGAGCACCACCGCAAAAATGGCACTGAATGCCCTCCCCATTCCCACCAAGTACGGTCAGGAATGTCTGATGGCTCCCGAAGAGATCGCTGAGGTCATGGTATTCCTGGCTTCCGATTCCGCCAGAGGTGTCAACGGCAACATCATGTTCGTAGACGGCGGTACTGACGCACTTTTAAATTCTGAAAAGGTATATTAAGGAGGAACACGCTATGAAACCCATTGAAAAATATGTAGAAGCTATGGAAAATAAAGATTTTGCCGGACTTGCAGAGTTGTTCACTCCCGACGGCATTCTGTGTGACTATTGCACCACCTCCGCTTCCCAGCAGGAGTATCACATCTACGGTAAGGAAGCCATCAACATGTTCTTCCGTAACAAATTTGGCTTCCGCCGCTACTCCATTCTGGATGCCGAGGTTGTAAACGAAGAGCAGGCCGAGTTCATTGCCAATTTCGGCGGCTACAACATCATGGCCATCGCCACGGTTCGTGAGACCGATGAAAACGGTCTGATCCAGAGACTTACCGTAAGACCGAAATAAATCTGCCGATCCCTTATACTTTTCTCTAAAATAGAATCTTACGCGAAAGAAGCTGCACCTCCGGGTACAGCTTCTCTGCTTTCTATAGATTATTTCAGATTATTTCGAAAACTATTGCGCTATCATTCCGGAGCACTGCCGGAGATCACATAATTAGTCACGGCATACAGGATCTCACCGTTGTACTCCACTCTGGACCAGCCGGATCCTTCACTGTAGCCGGTACGGTGCAGGTTGGTTCCGTTCCGCACCTGGGTACGCACGGTGCTCTCTCCCTCGCTGGTGCTGGGTTCTGTCCGCAGGTTGATCAGATCCTTCGGGGTAATATAGTCGTCACAGTCGGTAAAAACGATCACTCTGCCGTCCTGAGTACTGACGCGGTTGGGATATGTCGGCTTCTCCGGTGTCTTATAGGTAAGATCCGTGGTCAGATATGCCGACACCGCATAAACGGTCTGCCCGTTGTATTCCAGTCTGGACCAGCCGGTGGAATCGTTCCTTCCGGTGCGGGTCAGGGTCTCTCCGTTTTTCAGCTGCCCCACCACATTTCCCTCATCTCCGGTATAAGGTGTGCTGCGAAGGTTACTCACATCCTTGGCGGTGACAGTCTCGTTCACATCTCCGAAGGTCATGGAATTCCCCTCGGCAAGAGCATCACCTGCATTGCTGTCAGCAGGAGGCTCTGTCGCTGCGGGGACTTCCGTAGACTGCGGCTGCGCTCCCGGAGTCGTCGGGGGTACTGGTGTTGTCTGCGATGCTTCGGTCGGCGCTGTTACAGACTCCGAAGCAGCCGTCTCAGGAACCGATGTGCTTTCCGGTTCGGGCGCCGTCGCTTCCGGTGCCGTTTCGGTCTCCGAAGTCTCTCTCTTTGAGGTTTCTGCAAAAGCCAGCTCTGACGTCTGCGCTTCCGTTGTTACCGCCGCTATTTCATTATTTTCCGCATTTCTGTCATGATGGCTCAGTTTCCACAGTGGAATGCAGATCAGGACCGCCAGGATCATCATGCCCGCAAAGGCCGGGATCATCCAGGGCTTAAACCGGAAAGCGATTCCCTCATCGTCATCGAAATCGTCCTCTTCCCGGTACTCCCCATAATCCTCATCGTATTCCGCAGGCTTCCCCATTTTCCTCCTATCCATCCTGTCCGGAGCTTCTATCTCATATTCATCCGGTCTCCCCTGCTCCGGATCCTCCCATTGTTCCTCCTGCTCCGGATCGGTATCTGCGTCCGCAAGCTCTTCATAGTCAAAGCCGTATTCTTCCTCCGGCTCCCGGTCTCTGTTGTCTTTCCTCTCCATGGCACACCCTCCTTTCACCATCTTTAAGCTGATTATATACTTCCCGTTTTTACAAAACAAGTCCCTTTCCCTGTCTTTACAGGTATGTTATACTGACTGTAGTTACTGTATCGAAAACACAAATAAAGATTCAGGAGTTATGATCCTATATGAAAAATAAAATTCGCAGCTTAACACCTTTACTGGCTCTTGCTGTTCTGCTCCTTGGTATGATCCCTCTGGGCTGGCTGGGACGCTACAATTATCCTACCGGAGACGATTATTATTACGGCGTGGAGGCTCATCTGGTCTGGCAGCAGACCGGCAGCTTTACTCAGGCTTTCGCCGCTGCCTGTAGTGGTGTGGCCGATACTTACAGGGACTGGCAGGGAACCTTTTCCGCCCTGCTCCTTATGTATCTTCCCCCTAATATTTTTTCCAATACCGCCTATCATCTGGTGACCCTTGTGATCCTGCTTCTCCTGTGCGGCAGCATTTTCTATCTGCTGCGCCCTCTGATCTGCCGTTTTCTGCCGGGGACGAATGGTGAGTGGATCACGATTTCCTCCATATTAAGTTTCCTGTGTATCCAGACCGTGGCCTTTCAGAGCGACAGTTTCTACTGGTACAACGGCTCCATGTATTACACCGGTTTCTTCGCTGTGACGCTGTTTTTCCTCGGCACACTGCTTCGCTATCTTTACAACGGGAAAAGGATACTGCTGCTACCGCTGCTCCTGTTTGCTGTTTTCTTAGGAGGTGGCAATTATGTGTCCCTGCTTCCCTGTATGCTGCTTGTGGTAACCGTAACCTTTCTGTTATTGTTGCAGAAAAATAAAAAGGCTTACGTCTGCGGAATCACCTCCGCCGTTCTCCTGCTGTCCTTCGCCGTCAGCGCCATGGCTCCGGGCAATCAGGTCCGTCAGGACGGTATGTGGAAGATCCCCGCATGGAAAGCCATTGCAAAATCCCTGTTGCAGGGCATCCGTTATACCTTTGCCTGGACCGGACTGTGGTGGCTGCTTGCCGCTCTGCTCCTGCTGCCGGTCTTTCTGCGGATCCTGCGAGAAAAAAACGGGAAATCTTTCTCCCACCCCATTCTCTTCACCAGTTATGCTTACGGACTGTTCTGCTCCATGTCCTGTCCCCTGTTCTATACCATGAACTCCACGGGGCCGGGCCGGGCGGTGGCCATCGTCTACTACATGTTTCTGCTGATCAGCTTTGCCGTATTCGTCTACTGGATCGGTTTTGTGGTCCGGAAGCTGCAAATGCGTCAGAATGCTTCGGAGAAAAAAGGAGTGACCGGCAAGTTGAAAATTGTCCGTTATGTCGCCATGGCGCTCCTGTTGCTTGGCATCCTTTTCACCGGGCTGTGGCAGGAGGTTTCTGCTGTCAAGGCGGTCCGGGTACTGGCAGACGGAGAAGCCGCTGCCTACGCTGCGGAATATGAAGAACGGCTGCTTCTGCTGAATGACCCGGAGGTTACGGATGTAGTGCTGACACCGTTTACCCACCAGCCCGCCATGATCTATACCGGCGATCTCCCCGGAGATCCCGAAGATCCCACCAGCGAAAGAACCGCCCAGTATTTTGGCAAAAATTCCATATACGTGGATTACAACAATTAATTGTTAGAACAGAATACCATTGCACAGGCACAAGCCCGTCTCCGGCTTATTCTCTGATCGTGCCCCGCCAACGAGCGCATTATAAAAAGGACGCTTCCGAAATTTTCCGGAAAACGTCCTTTTCTTATCCTATACTATTCTTACAGTTACTTATTGTCCCTCATACTTCTCACTCTGCATACGGATCAGCTCTGCATCGTCGAAGTAGTTGATACGCATGGCGCTCTTCACCTCAGACAGGGTCTGGGCTGCCACTTCGCGGGCCTCATCACTACCCTTCTTCAGAATCTCGTAAACTGCGGGAATATCCTTCTCCAGCTCTTTTCTGCGGTTACGGATGGGCTCCAGGGTCTCCTGCATTACGTTGTTCAGGAACTTCTTCACCTTCACGTCGCCCAGACCGCCTCTGGTATAATGAGCCTTCAGTTCATCCAGATTTGCGTAATCCGGCAGGTATCTCTCAAAATGCTCCGGCTGGCAGAACGCATCCAGATAAGTGAATACGGTGTTGCCTTCCAGATGTCCGGGATCGCTGACTAACAGATGTTCGGGGTCGGTGTACATGCTCATGACCTTGGTGCGCACATCATCTGCGGTATCTGCCAGATAGATGCAGTTACCCAGAGACTTACTCATTTTCGCCTTGCCATCAATGCCGGGCAGTCGCTGACATGCCTCGTTCTCCGGCAGCAGTGCCTTGGGCTCTACCAGTACCGGTGCATATACGGTATTGAATTTGTGTACGATCTCTCTGGTCTGCTCAATCATGGGCAGCTGGTCACCGCCTACGGGAACGGTAGTTGCCTTGAAAGCGGTAATATCGGAAGCCTGGCTGATGGGATAGGTGAAAAATCCCACGGGAATGCTGGCTTCGAAGTTACGCATCTGGATCTCGCTCTTTACGGTCGGATTTCTCTGTAATCTGGCTACGGTTACCAGATCCATGTAATAGAAAGTCAGTTCACACAGCTCGGAGATCTGAGACTGGATGAAGATCGTTGCCTTACTGGGATCCAGTCCGCAGGACATGTAGTCCAGTGCCACTTCGATAATGTTCTGACGTACCTTCTCGGGGTTCTCGATATTGTCCGTCAACGCCTGTGCGTCTGCGATCATGATAAAAGTCTTCTTATATTCACCGGAATTCTGTAACTCCACACGTCTTCTCAGGGAGCCTACATAATGTCCCACATGTAATCTTCCGGTGGGTCTGTCACCTGTCAAAATAATCTTGTCCATTTCGTCCTCTCAATCCGCCGCCGAAGCGACTATACATCATTGCTTCTATCATACCATCTTTTTGCCCGGAAGCAAATGATTTTTATTCCATAGACACCAGTTTGTCCAGAATTTTGTGTGCCACCTGCTCCTTGCTCATCAGTTCCAGACTCTCTTCGGAATCTTTTGTGATCAGTGTCACGATATTGGTGTCCGTACCGAAGCCAGCACCGGCACTCTTTAAGCTGTTGGCGCAGATCATGTCACAGTGCTTGCTCTCCAGCTTCTTTCTCGAATTCTCCAAGATATTTTCCGTCTCCATGGAAAATCCACACAGGATCTGCCCCGGTCTCTTGTTTTCCCCAAGGGCCTTCAAAATATCCTTCGTGCGTACCAGCGGGATCGACATATCCCCGTCCTTTTTCTTGATCTTATTGTCTGCGGTCACCGCCGGGGTGTAATCCGCCACGGCTGCTGCCTTGATGACAAAATCGTATTCCGCTGCTCTGGACAGAATGGCGTCGTACATCTCCGCCGCGGTCTGTACCGGCACCACATTCACAAACAAAGGAGGCTCCACATCCGTGTGGGCTGCCACCACCGTCACTTCTGCGCCACGATGCAGGGCGGCTCTCGCCAGGGCATAGCCCATTTTCCCGCTGGAATGATTCGTGATAAAACGCACCGGGTCAATGGGTTCTCTGGTGGCTCCCGCAGAGATCATTACCTTTTTCCCCGCCAGATCTTTCTCACAGGCAATCTCCTTTACCACTGCTTCGAACAATACGGATTCCTCCGGCATTCTGCCGTCACCGATGTCGCCATTGGCCAGCATTCCCGTAGCCGGTGTGATGATCTCATAGCCAAAACGTTTTAATTTTTCAATATTATCCTGCACGATGGGATTGTGATACATATTATGGTTCATGGCAGGGGACACGATCTTCTTGCAGGGGCATGCCATGACTGTGGTAGTCAGCATATCATCGGCAATGCCATTTGCAATCTTGCCGATCACGTTGGCCGAGGCCGGTGCCACCAGCACCACATCCGCCCGTTTTGCCAGTGCCACATGCTCCACACTGTACTGGAAATTGCGGTCAAAGGTGTCTACCAGACATTTATGTCCCGTCAGACTTTCAAAAGTAATGGGATTGATGAACTGTGTGGCATTCTGTGTCATCAGCACTTCCACATCACCGTGCTGTTTTAGCAGCATCCTGGCCACGTTGGCCATTTTATATGCAGCAATACTTCCCGAGATTGCCAGAACTACGGTCTTTCCCTTCAGCATAGTCGTCTCCTTCTATTATGTCCTTCTTAAGCGTTTCCCCAAAATATTACCGTTCATACGCGCCGCTTTGCGGACCTTGCGGAAATATCCGGGGGAACCGTACTCCTAAAATACCATAAGAGCTTATTTTATGCAAATATCACTTTTCTTTTCCTCCGGAATATGATATAAACAGGAGGAGTGTCCCGAATCACCGGGACAACTTGTATTGTATCTCCCAAAGGGAGAATGGTAACAAGGAGGAAAATTTCATATGAACAAACAAAGTAAGACAATGCGACTCACGTTGATGGGGTTGTTTGCGGCGGTACTGCTGCTGATGGCTTATACCCCGCTGGGGTACCTGAACATCGGACCTCTGGCAATCACCTTCAATGTCATCCCCGTTGCACTGGCTGCGATCACACTTGGCCCTGTAGGCGGAGCCGCCATGGGAGCTGTTTTCGGATTGACCAGCTTTTTGCAATGTGTCGGCGTGGGAGGCACCAGCGCCATGGGAGTGATTCTTTTTGACATCAACCCCATACTGGCCTTCATCCAGCGCTTCGTCCCCAGACTTCTGGACGGATTTCTGCTGGGATATGTTTTCCGTTACAGCCGTAAGGCCGTAGGAGACAGGATTGCCTGCATGATCACCGGATTTTGCAGCGCCTTTTTCAACACTGCATTTTTCATGTCCCTTTTAGTCCTGCTGTTTGGCAATACTTCCTATGTGCAGGGACTGATGGGTGGTAAAAATGCGATTTTATTCATCTGTTCTTTTGTAGGCGTGAATGCGATCTTCGAGATGTGTGCATCCACGTTCCTGACCGGAGCCGTAGGACTGGCACTGATCAAGGCAAAAGTCATTCCCGTATATCAGAAGGCAGGATCCACGATCTGATCCGCCCCTTTCAAAAAGATGGTAGTTGCGACTACAAAGTACGCAACTACCATCTTTTTATTTTAATGATAAAACGAAAATCCATATTGCCCGGAAATTCTACTGGATCACCAGGTTAGAATACCCCATCAGACTCTCATCCACAGCATGTGCGGCTTCTCTGCCTTCGCGGATCGCCCACACCACCAGAGACTGTCCTCTGTGCATATCGCCGGTGACGAATACATTTTCCACACTGGTCTGGTATTTGCCGGGGGCAGTTTTTACGTTGGTGCGTTCATTTAATTCCACTCCGAACGCATCGGCAATATATTTCTGGGTTCCTAAGAATCCTGCTGCGATCAGCACGATCTCCGCATCCAGGATCTGTTCACTTCCGGCGATCTCCTGCATCTTCATGCGTCCGGTAGCCGGATCCTTTTCCCAGGATAGCTTCACGATCTTCACGGCTTTCAGATTGCCGTTCTTATCCTTGATAAATTCCTTGACGGTAGATTCATAGATTCTGGGATCATGTCCGTAGACCGCAATGGCTTCTTCCTGACCGTAATCGGTCTTGCAGACCTTCGGCCATTCGGGCCAGGGATTGTTCTCCGCTCTCTTGTCCGGAGCCTTGGGCATCATCTCGATCTGGGTCACGGACTTGGCACCGTGACGGATGGAGGTTCCCACGCAGTCGTTGCCGGTATCACCGCCGCCGATAATGACCACGTTCTTGCCCTTGGTCTCCACATATTTTTTGTCTTCAAAATTCGAATCCAGCAGGCTCTTGGTATTGGCTTTCAGGAAATCCACCGCAAAATAGATTCCCTTGGCATCTCTTCCGGGAGCATTGATGTCTCTGGGGTTGGAAGCACCGCAGGCCAGTACGACACGGTCAAAATCATGCAGCAGCTTGGATGCCTTAATGTCCTTGCCGATATCCGTGCCGGTGACGAAGGTAACGCCCTCTTCCTTCATAATATTGATCTTGCGGTCAATGATCTGCTTCTCCAGCTTCATGTTGGGAATACCGTACATCAACAGTCCTCCTACACGGTCGGAGCGCTCGAACACCGTTACCAGATGTCCTCTCTGATTTAACAGATCCGCCGCAGCCAATCCGGAAGGACCGCTGCCGATGACTGCCACCTTTTTGCCGGTGCGCACCACAGGGGGCTTGGCTGCCGCATAACCCTCGCTGTAGGCGTTTTCAATAATTGCATATTCGTTCTCCTTGGTGGAGACCGGATCCCCGTTCAGTCCGCAGGTACATGCCGCCTCACACAGGGCCGGACACACTCTGGAAGTGAACTCGGGGAAATTGTTGGTCTTCTTCAGACGGTTGTAAGCCTGCTGCCAGTTGCCGGTATATACCAGATCGTTCCACTCCGGCACCAGATTGTGCAGGGGGCATCCGCTGGCCATACCGCAGATCATCATGCCCGACTGGCAGAACGGCACGCCGCATTCCATACATCTGGCACCCTGTAAGCGCTGCTTTTCCTTCGGCAGATGCTCATGGAATTCGTTAAAATGCTGTATTCTCTTCTTAGGATCCTCAGCCACGCTGACTTCCCTTTTATATTCCATAAATCCCGTTGGTTTTCCCATGACTTACCTCCTACTTTCTGGTGTTGGCATAGAATGCTTCGATCTGTGCCTGTTCTGCGCTCAGTCCCTTTTCCTCCATCTGGACGATGGTCTTTAAGACTCTCTCGTAATCATGAGGGATAATTTTCTTAAACTTGGGCAGATACTCTCCAAAGTTATCCAGCACTTCCTTACCCTTGGCGGAATTGGTCAGTGCCACATGCTCCTGGATCATGGATTTCAGTTCCAGCACATCATATTTGGATGTAATCTCGCTGGAAGATACCATTTCCTTGTTTAATCTCTTATACAGATCGTTGCCTTCATCCAGTACATAAGCGATACCGCCGCTCATACCGGCTGCAAAGTTCTTACCGGTCATGCCCAGGACTACCACCCGGCCGCCGGTCATGTACTCACAGCCGTGGTCGCCTACACCCTCAACAACTGCGATGGCACCGGAGTTACGAACGCAGAAACGTTCGCCTGCCACACCATTGATAAATGCCTTGCCGGAGGTTGCACCGTACAGTGCCACGTTTCCGATGATGATATTCTCCTCCGCCTTGAATTTGCTGCCCTGGGGAGGATATACCACCAGCTTGCCACCGGACAGGCCCTTGCCGAAGTAGTCGTTGCTGTCGCCTACCAGTTCCAGGGTCAGGCCCTTGGGAATAAAGGCTCCGAAGGACTGTCCGCCGGCACCCTTACACAGTACGTGGTAGGTATCCTCTTCCACATCATCGCCCAGTTTTCTGGTAATCTCACTTCCGAGGATCGTACCGAAAGCGCGGTCGGTGTTGCTGACATCCACTTCAATGCTGCGCTTCTGTCCTGCGTCGATGGCTTTGCCCAGCTGCTTTAACAGCACCTTCTCATCCAGGGTCTTCTCCAGCTGGAAGTCATAGACCTGCCTGGGATCGAAGGTCACCTTCTGTTTGCTGCCTTCGTAAGGATTGCTCAGGATCTGGGTCAGATCCACTTCCTCCTGACGCTCATTCAGATGCTCTTTTCTCTTCAACAGATCGGTTCTGCCTACCAGTTCATCTACGGTACGCACGCCCAGTGCTGCCATGTATTCCCGCAGCTCCTGTGCGATAAATTTCATAAAGTTTTCCACATATTCCGGCTTACCGCGGAAGTTTTTCCGCAGTTCCGGGTTCTGGGTAGCCACACCTACCGGACAGGTATCCAGATTACATACTCTCATCATGACACAGCCCATGGTCACAAGGGGTGCGGTAGCAAAACCGAATTCCTCGGCACCGAGGATGGCTGCGATGGCTACGTCTCTGCCGCTCATAAGCTTACCGTCCGTCTCGATGCGTACCTTGTTACGCAGTCCGTTCATGATCAGGGTCTGATGGGTCTCTGCCAGTCCCAGCTCCCAAGGAAGTCCGGCATTGTGGATGGAGTTTCTCGGTGCCGCACCGGTACCTCCGTCATAACCGGATACCAGAATGACCTGCGCTCCTGCCTTGGCCACACCGGCTGCTACGGTTCCCACACCGGCTTCGGATACCAGTTTTACGGAAATTCTTGCCTGGGTGTTGGCATTTTTCAGATCGTAGATCAGCTGCGCCAGATCCTCAATGGAGTAAATATCGTGATGAGGGGGCGGAGAGATCAGGGACACGCCGGGGGTGGAGTGTCTGGTCTTGGCGATCCAGGGATATACCTTTCCTCCGGGCAGATGTCCGCCCTCGCCGGGTTTTGCTCCCTGCGCCATCTTGATCTGGATCTCCTGTGCGCTGACCAGATAACGGCTGGTGACACCGAAACGTCCGCTGGCTACCTGCTTGATGGCGGAACAACGGTTCAGTCCGTCCGGTCCTACGGTCAGACGATCCAGATCCTCACCGCCTTCACCGGAGTTGCTCTTGCCGTGCAGATGGTTCATGGCAATGGCCATGGTCTCATGGGCTTCCTTGGAAATGGAACCGTAGGACATGGCACCGGTCTTAAATCTGGTCACGATGGACTCTACCGGCTCTACCTCCTCAATGGGCACACCCTTCTTCGGATAATTGAAATCCATCAGTCCTCTGAGGTTCTTGATGGAATCTTCGTCGTTTACCATGGCGGTGTACTGTTTGAACATCTGGTAATCACCGCGTCTGGTGGATTCCTGTAACATATGGATGGTAGCGGGGTTGTACAGGTGCTCGTCACCGCCGCTGCGCATCTTGTGATGTCCGGGGCTGTTCAGGGTCAGATCGTTTTTCAGTCCCAGAGGATCAAATGCCTGAGAGTGCAGATCGTCTACCTGCTGCTCAATATCTTTTAAGGTAATACCTCCCACACGACATACCGTGTTGGAGAAATACTTGCTGATGACTTCCGGTGCGATACCGATGGCCTCGAAGATCTGGGATCCCTGATAGGACTGGATGGTGCTGATACCCATCTTGGATGCGATCTTGACGATGCCGTGAAGGACAGCGTTGTTGTAATCATCCACTGCCGCATAATAATCCTTGTCCAGCATGTTGCTCTCAATCAGTTCCCGGATAGTATCCTGTGCCAGATAAGGGTTGATGGCGCAGGCACCGTAACCGAGCAGAGTAGCAAAATGGTGTACCTCTCTGGGTTCACCGGATTCCAGAATCAGTGCGACTCTGGTTCTCTTCTTGGTGCGTACCAGATACTGGTTCAGGGCAGATACGGCCAACAGGGAAGGAATGGGCACATGGTTCTCATCCACGCCTCTGTCGGACAGGATCAGGATGTTCACTCCGTCTCTGTAAGCTCTGTCCACTTCCACGAACAGACGGTCAATGGCACGCTCTAAGCTGGTGTTCTTATAATATACGATAGGTACGACTTCTACCTTGAAGCCATCTACTTTCATGTTCTTGATCTTTAACAGATCGGTGTTGGTCAGGATCGGGTTGTTGACCTTCAGAACGTTACAGTTCTTCGGGGTCTCCTCCAGAATGTTGCCCTCGGTACCGATGTATACGGTGGTGGAGGTTACGATCTCCTCTCGGATGGCATCGATGGGCGGGTTGGTCACCTGCGCGAACAACTGCTTGAAATAATGGAACAGCGGATGGTTCGTCTTGCTCAGCACGGGCAGGGGGGTATCCACACCCATGGCTGCGATGGCTTCACTGCCGTTCTTCGCCATCGGCAGAATACTCTGTTTCATTTCATCGTAGGTGTAACCGAAGGCTTTCTGCATCCGCTGACGTTCTTCGTAGGTGTACTCCGGAACACGCTGGTTCGGGATGTGGATGCTCTTAAGCTCTGTCAGGTTGTTGTCCAGCCATTCGCCGTAAGGCTGTCTGGAAGCATATTTTTCCTTGATCTCCTCATCGTCAATGACTCTGCCCTGTACGGTATCCACCAGAAGCATCTTGCCGGGACGGAGTCTTTCCTTTATCTTGATCTTCGTGGGATCGATGGGAAGGACACCTACCTCGGAGGACAGGATCAGGGTGTCGTCGTCGGTAATCAGATAACGGGAAGGTCGCAGTCCGTTTCTGTCCAGCACGGCACCCATGATATCTCCGTCGGAGAACAGGATGGATGCGGGACCGTCCCAGGGCTCCATCATGGTAGCGTAATACTGGTAGAAATCTCTCTTGGTCTGGGACATGGCCTTGTTGTTCGCCCAAGGCTCCGGAATGGCGATCATGATTGCCAGAGGCAGCTCCATGCCGCTCATCACCAGAAATTCCAGCGTATTGTCCAGCATAGCGGAGTCGGATCCGGTCTTGCTGATAGCGGGCAGTACCTTGTGCAGCTGTCCCTTCAGATGTTCGGATTCCATGTTCTCCTCCCGGGCCAGCATCTTATCAGCATTGCCCCGGATGGTGTTGATCTCGCCGTTGTGTACCATCAGACGGTTCGGATGGGCACGTTCCCAGCTGGGATTGGTGTTGGTGGAGAAACGGGAATGCACCATGGCAATGGCGGATTCGTAATCTTCGCTCTGTAAGTCTGCAAAGAAGGTACGCAACTGTCCCACCAGGAACATTCCTTTATATACGATGGTTCTGCTGGAAAGAGAAACTACATAGGTATCATCGGAAGACTGCTCGAAGACACGTCTTGCGATGTAGAGTCTGCGGTCAAAGGGAAGCCCTTTTTCCACATCGGCGGGCTTCTTCACGAATCCCTGCATGATGTAGGGCATGCACTCCACGGCCTTATGTCCCAGTACATTGGGGAAGGTAGGTACTTCACGCCAGCCTAAGAATTCCATTCCTTCTTTTTCCACAATGATCTCGAACATCTTCTTGGCCTGATTGCGACGCAGCTCTTCCTGGGGGAAGAAGAACATACCGACGCCGTATTCTCTCTCTCCGCCGATATCCATGCCCAGAGCCTTGGTCACTCTGGCAAAAAATTTGTGGGGGATCTGGGTCAGAATACCGACACCGTCACCGGTCTTGCCTTCCGCATCCTTACCGGCTCTATGCTCCAGATTCTCTACAATCTTCAGCGCATTCTCTACGGTCGCGCGGCTCTTCTCTCCGTGAATATTGACACAGGCTCCGATACCGCAGTTATCATGCTCAAATTCTTCCCGATATAACGGTGCCTTGGGCAGCTCCTGTTTTACATCAAACATATAGTTCTCCTTTCCGGTTTTCTATTTCTCTCTTCTCGTGTTTTGATTTCGACTAATAAAAAAGGTCGCAATGAGACTCTTTCGAGCGCCTCATTGCGACCTTTTCTGTACTATACACCTATTTTTCTCATTTGTAAATATAGATTTTTCTATGAATTGTCAGATAATTTGTCAATTCTATTATTTATATCACTATTGTCTGGAAATTGCACTAATTTTCTTTTCGAAAGGGTATCTCTCACACAATTCTTTTTTGTTTTCCCCTATTTTTCCTGTTTCCGGCCATACACCTTGCTCATCAGTTTCTGATATATTGCAGAGAAATGTTTACTCTCCGCCATGGCGGTCCGGAGGGGTGCCAGAGTCAGCGCCATGACCGTTCGGTAACGGAACAATTCTCCGGGCTTCATGTATTTTGCCGTGATCTCTTTATGCTCTGCGGCACCGCGCTTTAAATTCTCCTTTGTCTCGGAGTAGCCACCGCCCTCGTAGGAGGATACGGTAAGTCCCAGATACTGCATAGGAGCCTTGGCCCGGTAATAGCACCACAGGAAATGCTCGTAATCCGCACGGATCCGGTATTTCGGCTCGTAAGGCTTCTGCCGGCACAGATCTGCTGAGTAGAAGCAGGACTGGTGGCAGGGAATGTTGCGGTAGCAGACAAAGCCGGTGATGTGGGGTGGGGAGGATATCTTTGTATCTGTTTTCGCGCTGTAGGTATCTCCGTAATAGATGCCCTGAAGCTTAGCCGGATGCTGTTCCATGTACTCTGCGGTGTGCGCCAGAACCTCGTTGTCATAGAAAAAGTCTCCGCAGTTTAAAAACAGGATATAGTCTCCTGTCACATGGGCGACCGCCTGGTTCATGGCCTCGTAGATGCTGTGATCCTGCTCCTGACAGAGGTGGATCCTCGGATCACGGCGCATGGACTCTATGGAGCCGTCACGGCTGCCGCCGTCCTTGACGATGACTTCCAGATCCGGGTAGGTCTGGCTTAAGATGCTGTCTAAGGTCTGATTCAGTTTTTTGCCGGAGTTTAAGCATACTACGATAATGCTGAATTTCATACGTTGCTCCTTTATAATATCTCATTATGCCTCGCAGTTTTAAACAGGGTAAGGAACGCGGCACGCGCGTGCTTTAGCACGTTACGCTCGTATCGCAGAGCGCAGCGGTACATAAGTGACCAAAGTACGGTTACTAAGTGCCGACGTCTGCTTACGGCCTGCTTATCCTTACCCTGTTTTCGACTGCCGGGTTATGATAACCATTCAGATATATCTTATTAAATACTTTTGGATGACAAAAAATTTATTTCGTTCTTGGTTAGAATATATTTTTCTGTCTGTGCAACATTCCAAGAGACACCACTGCTGCCACCAGGAATACCACGCACACGGGCCAGCTGACGAAGCCGGTGACCGCGATGGCAGTGTAGGACAGGCAGTAGGCGAGGACATTGGATGCCACATGAACGAACACTGCCATTTTGAACTCCCCGAAATACTCATAGGCATAAGCCATCAGGCAGCCGATAAGGAAGCCATAGACACCCTGCACGTAATTCATATGGTAGACACCGAAGATCAGTGCGGACAGGGCAATGGCCAGCTTTAAGTCCATGAATCTGCGCAGGTAGCCGTAGATGATTCCACGAAACAGCAATTCCTCTGCAATCGGAGAAATAAAACCAAATACGAGAATGCCTACAATAAAGTGTGCGGAATACTGTTGGGACACCACTTCGGTATAGGCTTCGGACTTATTGGTCACGCCCAGAAGTTCAAACAGAAGGTTAAAGCCGATGACAGCACCAATAGTGGCTGCCACCAGCAGCGCATATTTTGCCTTTCCCTCTTTTTTCAGGTGGCTTAGGTGCATATCCTCTTTGTTCTTCGTGATCAGAAGCTTTGCCGTGGACCATACCACCAGAGCTCCGCCGATGAAGCCCAATGCCGCTATGATACTGGACACATCCCCGGAGTAGCCGTTGTAGGCTCCGGTCTCATCCCGCAGGATCAGCAGATCCACCAGTCCCCCGGAAGCCCCGGACTGCGCCAGCTGATACAAAAGTGCCAGCAATGCATACTGCACCGCATTGCGCACCAGAATAAACATCAGGAACGAATACACCATAGTCCAGATTCTCTGATACATGGGATTTTTCTTCTTATTGTCTGAATTGCTGTCTGCCAGTTCTTCGCTGCCCCGGAGCAGGAATTTTTCCAGTTCCTCCACAGATTGTACAATATAATCCGCTTTTGCTTCCTTTAGCTCTTCCTTGCTTCCGTAGCCGTAGGTCACACCCACGCTCTCCACGCCCAAGGCTCTGGCTCCCTCCACATCGAACTTTCTGTCACCGATCATGTAGACCTGATCCGGCTCTATGGGATTCTCCCCGAACAGCTGATGCAGAGTCTCCTGCACCACCTGATCCTTCGTCTCTCTTGTGCCGTCCAGCTCACTGCCTACCACTACGGCGAAATATTTTTTCAAATGGAAATGCTCCAGGATCCGCTCCACAAACACCTGTGGCTTGCTGGATGCCACAGCCAGGAAAAAGCCTTTGGACTGTAAATTTTTCAGCATTTCGGGAATCCCGGTATAAACTTCATTTTCAAAAATTCCCGTGTCCCGAAACCGTTCTCTGTATTTTTCCACGGCCTCTTCTGCCTGCTCAGCGGTAAAAGCGTAGAATTCCATAAAACTGTCCCGTAAGGGCGGCCCGATAAAGGGCTCCAGCTTGTCCAGATCCGGCTCCTCAATGCCGAAGGAGTGCAATGCATACTGCACACAGGTGGTAATTCCGATTTTGGGATCTGTCAGCGTACCGTCCAGATCAAACAGCAGATATTTTTTCATTCTTAATAATTCCTTTTTTGTAATTGTTCTGTGCCATGTAATTATTTCAAAATATTCGTGGAATGCCGAGGACTAGAAGCTGCGGATCTTGTCCCCGTCATCCTCGGTATTTTTCAGTGCCTTGATCTCCACGTCATACTCTATATTTGCATTGACCTGCACATGGACGATGTCGCCCACTTTTTTTCCAAGCAGAGCCTTGCCCAGCGGGGATTCATTGCTGATCAGGCCTTCCAGAGAGTTCCCTCGCACGGTGGTCACGATCTTGTAATCCTCCTGGGTGCCGTCATCAATGAATTCCACGGTAACAGTGTTGTTGATGCCCACTTCATCCGCTGCAGAACTCTCGGAGATGACCTTTGCGGTCCGGATCATTCTCTCCAGATAGCGGATCCGGCTCTCATTCTGGTTCTTGTATTTTTTGGCCGCATAATATTCAAAATTCTCACTGAGATCGCCGTGGGCTCTGGCTTCCTTCACGTCCTCCAGTGCCTTGGGACGCACCACCAGCTTGCGGTACTCGATCTCCTCTTCCATTTTTTTGATGTCACTGGGTGTTAATTCGTCGTACATAATAATCCTTCTTTCTTACAGTTGCATCGCATAGATCACTGCCAGCGACAGGATGATCTGGATGATGGCAAAACGGAATACGGTCTGTGTATTGGACCAGTCCCACACCTTACGCACATGATCGTGCAGGGGGGTACGCACATTTTTCAAAATATGGATCTTCAGGAAACGAAGCAGGGAAACCTTAAGCAGCCCCAGGCCTCCGTCCAGGATCAGCACCAGCGCCAGAGGAATAAACAAAAACGGACAGCCGCTCTTTAATATGGCGATGCTGATGAACAATCCCATGGCCCGGGAGCCCGCATCTCCCATCATCAGCTTGCTGGGTGTCGCATTGTACCACAGATAGCCCAGAATACATACGGCAAACAGCAGGATCAGGAAAGAATAGGTCTCATTAACCGCTTTCATGCGATCCACGATGTAAATGGACATGATCGTAATGATCGACAAAGTTCCGGACAGTCCGTCCACACCGTCTGAGCAGTTGGTCACGTTCACAGAGGCCCATACCAGGATCACCGTGAGGATGGCAAATACTACGGGCGGCAATGTGAATTTCACATGGAACAGTGCCAGCTCCACCACATTGGAGTTATATTTCAGAAACGTGATGGCTACCAGTGCCGCCACGCACAGATCCAGGAAACCTTTTTTGTACTCACCCCAGGGAGTCTTGGAAGCATCGTCCAGAAATCCTGTCATCATGCAGACTACGATCAGCAACAGGTAGATCACCAGCTCTGCGCTTAAGGGGGCAAACAGCAAAACAGATGCCACAAATGCCAGCACGAAGATGATTCCGGCACCTCTGGGTTTCCCCGCGGATAATTTTCCGTCATGGGCAAATTCCCTTCCGGCATCCTTGGGCAGATACGGGCTTAATTTCGCCGTCGCCAGTACAGTCGCTCCAAAAGCAAAAAGGATTCCAAAAAAAGCAAGGAGAGAACTGCTTCCCTCCGGCAAGATCATCTGTAACATACCATCCCTCGTTTCCACATGAGATACTCTTCCTGATGCTCTCATGCTGTATTTTTCTGATAAATTCCGTAACTGTCCGGAAAGGTATTCATGAAACGAACAGCTCTGAACAGTCACAAAATATTTTAACACAAATATCCCGGAATCTCAAATAATTTCCACAACAGTTCAGGCATGAACATATCTGTGTGCAGCTGAACTGTTACGTTTGACAGTTTCCCCACGGTGGACTACTATATTCTTATGAACGTTTCTGGAAAAATAATCATAAAAGGAGAAATACCCTATGATGATCCATAAGATTGAACCGCATAAATATTACCCGGAGTTCCGGAACCAGGAACCGAAATCTTCCGATTATCTGTTGTTATTCGACGGGGAAAAGGTCTATCTGCCCTCCCGTGCAGATGTTGCGGATGTTACTGATGCTTCCGCAAATGCAGACTCTCTGTTATATCTTCCTACCTTTGAGGAGGTTCACAAGCTGTTGAGAATCCGACAGCCTATGGAGCGCTTTTTCCTGGACTGCGAATATCTCTTTTCCATTGACGACAGAGCTTTCTTCCGCAAGACCACGGAGGAAGCCGGCGCTCTCATGCTTCCGGAGGAAGCTCTCTATTCTTCCGGTGTGTTCCGTAATTTTGAGCCGGAATATCTGGCATTCGCCGGAATCACCGCCACCCAGATCAACCGTTTCCGTCTGGATAGGAAATTCTGCGGCCGCTGCGGGCATCCCACGGTTCCCAGCACCACGGAGCGGGCCTGCATCTGCCCGGAATGCGGTCAGATCGAATATCCCAAGATCTCTCCCGCGGTCATTATCGCCATCGTGGATACCGAGAGGGACAAGCTCCTGATGACCCGTTATGCCGGCGGTTCCTACCGTCACTGGGCGTTGGTGGCAGGTTTTGTGGAAGTCGGCGAGACCTTCAAGGGAGCTGCCCGCCGGGAGATCATGGAAGAGGTGGGATTGAGGGTCAGTGATCTGGTCTATTACAAATCCCAACCCTGGTCCTTCAGCGATTCCGCCATGATCGGTTTCTTCGCGAAGCTGGCCGGCGATCCCTCCATCGCCTTACAGGAGTCAGAGCTTGGCGAAGCTGCCTGGTTCTCCAGAGAGGATGTCCCTGATCTGCCTTCCACCATCAGTGTCGGGCAGGAGATGATCACCCTGTTCAAAAACGGCGGAGATCCATTCTCCCAGAAGTAATTGATACCCTTGACCGTTTGGCACTTCTATACGATGATATACCATGACTTTGTACCCCCGTGACTTCGGTCCCGGGGGTATTATTAGTCTCTTTTGCTTCCCATACCCTGCCTCTTCACTTCCCTTGGGTATATTTGGCCTGTTTTGACTTCCTATACCCAGCCTCTTCACTTCCCCTGGGTATATTCGACCTGTTTTGACTTCCTATACCCTGCCTCTTCACTTCCCTTGGGTATATTCCGCCTGTTTTCACTCCTCATACCCTGCCTCTTCACTTTCCCTGGGTATATTCGACCTGTTTTGCTTTCCTATACCCTGCCTCTTCACTTTCCTTGGGTATATTCGACCTGTTTTGCTTTCCTATACCCTGCCTCTTCACTTCCCTTGGGTATATTCCGCCTGTTTTCACTCCCCATACCCTGCCTCTTCACTTTCCCTGGGTATATTCGACCTGTTTTGCTTTCCTATACCCTGCCTCTTCACTTCCCTTGGGTATATTCGACCTGTTTTCACTCCCTATACCCTGCCGGTTCACTTTCCCTGGGTATATTCGACCTATTTTACCTTCCTGCGCCCCGCTTCCTCTATCTTCCCGGGGCTGAATCGGCTTCCTTCTTCTATTTACACCCACGCACACAAAAAGCCTGCCTCCGACGACAACATCGTCATGAGGCAGGCTTTTTGTGCTTAAACTCTCTTTATCTCAACAAATGGCACTTCTTCGCCACCTTTATCAGCAGATACCCCTTGGGGAAGCTGCGAAGCTCCTGCTCTGTGATGCCGCGCATCAGGATCAGCATGACAAAGTAGACCACGGCAGCGATCACGATGGCCGGGATCACGGAGATCCGCATGGACTTGGTCACCATATACAGGCCCTCATAGATGGCCCAGGCCGCTGCTCCCATAAATGCGGAGGCAAAAGCCGGGATCACAAAGGTTCTGACGATCTCCTGCCGGTAGCCCACCGCTTTTCGTACCGCCCACTGGTTCAGCACACACATCATGCCGGAATACAGTGTATTGGCAATGGCGATGCTGTACAGATCCAGACTCGTGAACATCAGAAGCAATACGGCTGCCACCGTCTGTACCACCAGAGAAATTCCGGCATTGACGATCGGCGTATTTACTTTGCCCAGTCCCTGTAAGATCGAACTGTTCAAGGTCGACAGTGCATAAAAGATGACAGACAGAGACAAAGTCATCAGCAGTGCTGCTGCCAGATTCAGTTCCTCCGCCGTCTTGTTCGTAAACAACAGGCTGATCACCGGCTTCGCCAGCACGCAGAGTCCTACCGCACAGGGAATCGAGATCACCATAGTGGTCTTCACTGCCAGCCCGATCTTCTCTCTGGCCCCTTTCACATCCCGGGCCGCCATCAGCTGTGCCACGGAAGGAATCATAGCCGAAGCCATGGCCGAGGCAAAGGCGATGGGAATATTGGACATGGTCAGCGACTGTCCGGAGAAAATACCGTATTTCTCATAAATAGATACCGTATCCAGCCCCCGCAGGTTCGGATACCATTTGGTGTAAATACTGTTGTTGACCGTACTGCTCAGATTGTATACGGCAGTACTTAAAATAAACGGCGTCACCACCAGGGTGATCGTCTTGAAAATCTGTCCGTAGGAATCTACATGCGAATGTCTGTCATGCTGCACTCTGCGCAGGATCATCTTCCGGTTCAGGGCATAGACACCGGCCATGAAAAGTAATGCCACCAGCACGCCAACACCGGTACCCAGTGCACTTCCCACCGCACCGTAGGTTGCTCTGGTCACCTGTCCTTCCTGATCCGCCGGGACCTCCATGGTTCCCATGAACAGATTGATCAGCAGATAGGCCGCACCCACGCTGATCACCGCATTGGCGATCTGCTCCAGGATCTGTGACACGGAAGTCTGCGCCATGCTCTTATGGGCCTGAAAATAACCCCGCAGGACACCCAGAATGCCGTAGACAAAGATCGTCGGTGCAAAGGTGCGCAGTACCGTGATCGCCGCTCCCGACACGAACAATCCCGCTCCAAAAAACAGAAAAAGGCTGGCAATGCCGCCAACCACTAAGACATAGATCATGGCTCCGTGGAACAATCTGTGGGCATTGCGGTATTCCCTTTCTCCCAGCTTCTGGGCGATTGCCTTGGAGATCGCCGAGGGGATGCTGTAGGAAGAGATCAGCAGGATGATGGTGTAATAGTTGTACGCGGACTGGTAATACCCCAGTCCCAGATTGCCAATTACACTCTGTAAAGGGCCCCTGTAAAGGAGCCCTATGATTCTGCTGATGATTCCGGCCGCCGCCAGAATTCCCGCCTGCATGATAAAATTGTTCTTGGAACTGTTCTTATCTGCCATCTTTCTTACCTTACTTTGGTTCTTTATCCGATCAGCCAGTCATACATCTCCTGATATTTTCTGGCGGATACTTTCCAGGAATAATCGGTGGCCATGGCACGATCCACGATCTTATTCCACTCTCTCTTCCTGTCATAGTAAATATGCTCCGCATAACGGATCGTATTCAGCATCTCGTGTGCATTGTAATTCGTAAAGCTGAAGCCCGTGCCGGTGTTCTCGTATTCGTTGTAGGGCTGTACGGTATCCTTCAGTCCGCCGGTCTCTCTGACGATAGGCACAGTGCCGTAACGCAGCGCGATCAGCTGACTCAGGCCGCAGGGTTCGAACAGGGACGGCATCAGATAAGCATCACACGCCGCATAGATTTTATGGGACAGTGCATCCGAATAGTAAATATTGGCAGACACCTTGTCTCCATACTTCCAGTCGAAATGACGGAACATGTTCTCGTAACGTTCCTCACCGGTACCCAGTACCACGAACTGGATATCATCCTGACACAGTTCATCCATGACATAAGCGATCAGATCCAGTCCCTTCTGGTCTGTCAGTCGGGATACCAGACCGATCATCATTTTCCTGTCATCTACACGAAGTCCCAGCTCTTCCTGCAGGGCACGCTTGTTCTTCACCTTTTCCTTGCGGAAGTTCACTGCATTATATGCTTTTACGATGTTTTTATCCGTTTCCGGGTTAAACTCTTCATAGTCGATGCCATTGACGATACCACGCAGATCATGACTTCTGGCACGCAGCAGTCCGTCCAGACCCTCTCCGTAGAACGGGGTCTTGATCTCCTCCGCATAGGTATCACTTACCGTGGTCACCGCATCCGCAAATACAATACCGCCCTTCAACAGGTTCGCATCTTTATAAGCCTCCAGCTTATCCGCAGTGAAATAATACTCCGGCAGACCGGTAATGCTCTGTACCGTCTTCACATCCCATTTTCCCTGGAACTTCAGGTTATGTATAGTGATAACGGACTTAATGTTGCGGTAAAAATCTCCGCCGTGGAAACGCTCTTTCAGGTATACCGGGATCAGTCCGGTCTGCCAGTCATGGCAATGAATCAGATCCGGCTGGAAATTCAAAAGCGGTAATGCCGACAGCACTGCCTTGCAGAAGTACGCATACTTCTCGATCTCATATCTGGGATCATCTCCGTAAGGCTTGAAGCCTCCGAAATAGCTCTCATTGTCGATGAAATAGTAGTGTACTCCGGCTTCCTCCGCCTCCAGCACTCCCACATACACATTCTGCCAGTTGAAATCCATGTAGAAATGTGTCACATACTTCAGTTTATCCTTCATTTCCTGTTTCATACAGGTGTACTTCGGAATAAACACTCTTACATCAAAATACTCCTTGTCAATATACTTCGGCAAAGATCCTACGACATCCGCAAGTCCTCCGGTCTTGATAAAAGGTACGCCTTCCGATGCGGCAAAAAGAATTTTTTTCATGTAAACCCTCCACATATGCTACGGCTTGTATTTCAAAAACATAAATAGATTATAACATGTTTGGCATTTATAGAAAAGAGGGCATCCATAATTTAATACTTTCATTTCCGGTCAAAATTTCCTTACCAATGGCAGCGTTAATAACAATGCTATTGGCAGGAAAGGCGGCCGCGCTCATCAGCTTCTGTAGGAAAGTCGGATTCTGTCGGCGATCAGGGCAATAAATTCAGAGTTGGTAGGCTTGCCCTTGCCGGTGTCGATGGTATAGCCGAACATGGCATCCAGGGTCTCCATGCGGCCTCTGCTCCAGGCGACCTCAATCGCATGGCGGATGGCACGCTCCACGCGGCTGGGTGTGGTCTGGAAACGCTTGGCAATGGTAGGATACAGGATCTTTGTAATGGAACTGATCATGGCCGGATCCTCCACCGACATCATGATGGCTTCCCTTAAGTACTGGTATCCTTTGATATGTGCCGGGACTCCGATCTCATGGATCATATCCGTGACATCCTTTTCCAGGTCATGGATGACTTCCGGGGTCTGTTCCTTCTTTTCTGTCATTTTTTCTGCGCTGTCCTTGGCGTTTTTCGTAGAAGGAACCGTGATCATAATTTGGAATTCCTTGTTGGCATTCATCAGATCCCCCAGGATTTTGTATACTTTTTCATTATCCTTTGTAGTTGTAATGTTTAATTTTTCCATTAAACTACCTCCATGACTACAAAACTACTTTTTTCACGTACCGTTCTATTATAAATAGATATGCGCCACGGCTTCAAGCAGAACCCATCGCAAGATTTTTCCAAATTTCGCATTAAAAAAAGCACCCGGAATGACCCGGGTGCCTATAAGAGGGAAAATGTATAAGTAGAAAAACTACGAGTAAAGCAAATTAATGATGCTCTGCCAGGGTGTGAAGGGCATCTTTGATAGCCGTCTTCACCGTCTCATCCTGCTCTGCATTCAGTCTGTGCAGCAGATAGGTCTTGGCATATTCGGTACCAATGTTGCCCAATGCTTTTGCTGCTTCAATTCGGATCTTAGCATCCGGATTGTCGATCATATGAGCAATGCTGTTGACACTGTCCTCATCCTTAATCTGGCTCAGTGCCTCAAGTGCAGCCACCACTACCACATCATCGGATGAACCCAGATATTTGATGATCTTGTCGGATTTTCCTTTCTCCTGTAATTTCTGAATCTTACTTAAATCATGTTGTTCCATAAAAACGCGCCTCTTTCTTTCTGCCAGCGCGGGGGCGGTAAAATCGTCTCCGGATCATCACTGTATGTCGCCTGTGGTGATTGGCTTTTCTTGATAATGTTATAATACCACCTTATTTGTCAGAAAACAATTATAGCAAAATGAAGGATTTCTAAAAATTCTATAACCTCGATTCACTTGTCCCCCGGTAGATTTTATATTATACTGGTATCAATTCAAACTTATACAGAAACTGAAAGAAGGTACTCTCATGACAAAACAGGAAATCAGCGAAATCAAAAAGCTGTTCACCCCGAAAAACTGCTCCATCACCCGGATCTGCGGGTGTTATGTGGACGGAGAAAAAAATAAAAAAACAGAATTAAAGCAGGCCTTTCTGGCGCTGCCTGAGGAGGAGATGTTCAAGTACTTTGAGATTCTGCGTAAGAGCCTGTCCGGCACCATCGGCAAGAATCTGCTGAATCTGGAATTTCCTTTAAAGAGTGAGACGGAAGGCGGCACCCAGGAATTTCTGCTGCGTCTGCGGGACAGCCGTCTGAAGGACGACGATCTGCTGGAACAGTTCTATGACCGCATTATTGAATCCTATGAATATGTGGGCAATTATCTGATCCTGCTGATCCATGATGCCTACGATGTACCGGGGCGTACCCGGGACGGCATCGAGATGGAAGACGCTTCCGACGAAGTATATGAATATATCCTCACCTGTATCTGCCCTGTGGATCTGTCCAAGCCGGGTCTAAGCTACAATGCCGTGGAAAATACCTTCCAGAACCGTATCCGTGACTGGGTGGTAGGCATGCCGGATACTGCCTTCCTGTTCCCCGCTTTCAATGACCGGAGCACGGATCTGCACAGCACTCTGTATTACTCCAAAGATGCGGAGGAATTAAAAGAGAATTTCGTAGACCTGATGTTAGGCTGTCCGCTTCCCCTGTCCGCCGGCGGTCAGAAAGAGACCTTCCAGACACTGGTGGAGGAAACACTGGGCAATACCTGCGATATCGAAGTGGTAAAGAACATCCATGAGAAAATGAGTGAGATCGCTCAGGAACACAAAGAAGATCCCGAACCTGTGGTGCTGGATAAAAATGAAGTGAAGACCATTTTCGCCAGCAGCGGTGTGGCCAACGACCGCATGGAGGTCTTCGACCAATGCTTTGATGAGACTGCCGGAGAAAATACCTCCCTCATGATGACCAATGTCTACAATCCCCGCAGCTTTGAGGTAAAGACACCGGATGTAGTCATCAAAGTCAACCCCGAGCGCACAGATCTTGTCAACACGAAACTGATCGACGGCAGACAGTGCCTCGTGATCGAGCTGGATGGCAATATAGAGGTCAACGGCATTGCTGTCCGGGCTGCCGGAAGTGCGGGCACCGAAAGTGAGGATGCCGAAGAATAGTTGTCTCCTGAAATACAGCATGCCCTCCACCGGTCAGACCCGATGGAGGGCATGTCTCGTATTATTCCCTGCTGCCATGGCAGGTAAAATAAATCACCTGATATTCCTTCGCGATCTCCGCAAGGAAGCGCATTGCTCCCTTTGTCCGGTTCTCATCCAGATTTACAAAAGGATCGTCCAGAATCAGAAACGGCCGTCTGTCGTCATACATGGCTTCCACCAGTGCCATACGCATGCAGATGCCGATCAGATCCCGGTTACCCAGACTCATGTATCCGATCTCCCGGGGCATATTTCCCTCAATGACCTGTAATTTCGTATTGGCATCCATCTGGTAATTGTCGCATTCCGTTCCCGTCAGGATCCTGTAATATTTCCGGAATCCCTGCATGACCGGTTCCGTATATCTTGCGGTAAAAGAACTTCTGGCATCTTCCAGCAGTTTCTTCGTCGTCCCCAATAATTCGTACTGTCTGGAGCGTCTGTCGATGTCCTCCTGTAAAACCTCCAGTTCGTCCTCCATGCTCTCCACATTGTTCCAGGCTTCCTGCATGCTGGACAGTTGTTCCTGATAGCTGCGGATGGTCTGGAAACGTTCTTCCATCCGGCCGGAGAGTACCTTCATCTCTTTCGTCAGGCTCTCCAGTGATTCCTCCCCCTCCGGTGCCTTCAGCGCCAGCAGTCTGGGAACATCTTCCGCCCGCTCGAAAGCTTTCAGTTCCTGTTCGCTCTTGTCATATTCCATCAGCGCATTGCGGTAATCACTTCTGCGATGCAAAAGCTCTGTCAGCTGTTCCTCCGGATGTTCTTCCAACAGGATCCCGATCCGGGTGAAAAACTGATGAATACTGTTCTCCAGCTGTTCATACTGTTCCTTCTGCTCCCGGTAACGTCTGTCTCTCTCTTCCTGTTTCTGCCTTTGTCTGCCGGCTGCAAGATGCTGTTCTTCTTCCAGCCGCACCAGTTCTGCCCTCAGGTCATCAATCTCGCCATTCTCCAGTGTCTCTTCTCCGGGGATCCCGGAAGAAATAAACCACGCGGCTCCCAATGCCACGATCCCCAACGCCAGCAGAATCCCTCCGGGTACAGTCTGTCTTAATAAAAAGCAGGCCCCTCCTGCCAGAAGCAATACGATTCCGAGAATTCCAAATACATTTTTCCGCTTTCTGCCGGTCTCCCTCTCCCGCAGGATCCTGCGCTGTTCCTGCGCCTGTACCGTCTCTAAAGTCTTAAGCCGGGCCGCTTTTTCCCGGTATTCCACTTCCTGCTCTTCATAACGGGCGCTGCCCCCCGGCACACTGCCCATCTGTTCGGACAGTTCCATGGCTCTACGGATGCTCTCCGCCTCACTGCATCTGCTTAAGCATTTCCGCAGATCCTCTTCCGTGGGGATCACTCCGTTAAAATAGCTTTTTGCTTCTTTTAAAAGACGCTCTCTCTCCGCAAGCTTTGTCGTAAGATCCAGATATTTTTCCCGTTTTGCCTGCTGATCCTTGTAGGCTCCCAGCTCCTGCTGCTTTGCCTGTAGCTCCGCCAGCTCTCCCGCCAGCTTCTCCCGCTCTTCGAGAGCTGTCTGTTTTCTGGCGGCGATACTCTCCATAGTCGTCCGGATATCCTGTCCGTTACGGATCTGTGTCTTCAGTTCCGTGATGCGGTCCTTATCCCGCCGGATGGATCCGGTCTTACGGGTGGGGGACATGGCATTCAGCAGATCGTTCAGCCGCTTGTCCGCCGTCTCGAAATTATTAATGTCATCGGTGTTCTCCGCCAGATTACCGATCTTGGCATTGATGCTGTCCGTGACAAAAGTCTCACAGTCATTCTGGGAGATAAAAGTGGTCCGCTCAAAGGAGGCGGCATCGATCCGGAACAGCTCCTCTCCCAGCTTCTCCGTAAAATCATCACTGGGCAGATGGGTCACAGGATCTGTCAGCTGAAATTCATCCTCCGCCGCTTTATTGCCGAAAGTTCTGCGGACAGAATACTGTTTTCCGTCGCTTTCAAACTGTAATTCTCCCCCGTATACTCCCTTCTGCCAGGGAGTATAGCGTTTTCTCTCGTTTTCTATGGGATCTCTCTTGCCCTCGTTGCGAAATCCGAAAAGCATGACCCGCAGGAACGCCGCCAGTGTACTTTTTCCCCATCCGTTTTCCTCGCAGATGGTATTGCAGCCTTCCGTAAACTCACAGGTAAAATCACTCAATTTTCCAAAATTCTCTATATGACACCGTATCAGCTTCATGCGTCCAGGATCTCCTCTCCGGCCAGTGCCTGAAGTCCGTAATGGATCACCGCTGCCTTGTCCTCTTCCGACAGATCCTCTCTGCTCATAACTGTGCGGATGAATTCTCCCTTCAAAGACACATCTTTTGCAAAGGAAGCATAATCTACCAGATATTTCGAGCTGTCCTTGATCTTCACAAAATAGAAACGGCTGCTGAACTGATGCAGCAAAAAGTCCGTTTCTTTTTCACTTTCCACATCGACTTTACCGGTCAATTCATATTTTACCAGACTCTTCTCCGGATAATTGCCCGCATCGGTCTCTTTTTTCATGCGCTCCAGGATCTCCATCGT
The DNA here is from genome assembly GCA_934436435.1 of uncultured Acetatifactor sp. GTDB lineage: Bacteria > Bacillota > Clostridia > Lachnospirales > Lachnospiraceae > Acetatifactor. The sequence continues at coordinate 56,193 of CAKSAN010000017.1, forward strand.
GGACACGCAGCCGGTAATATCCACCGGAATGGTATAGAGATTCCGGGAAGCAAACGGGATAAAACCGCTCTCCACGGTGCCTGCTGCCTCATCCACAGTAAGCAGTACGAATCCGTGTTCCCCGCATTCGTCAAACCCGCGCCCCTCCAGGCATCCGGGATAACAATAGACTCCCCGGCCATCCAGCGGTTCCTTCTTATAACTATGGATATGTCCCAGTGCCAGATAGTCAATGCTTTTATTCTTCAGGGCGGTCAGATGTATGACCTCTGCCTTGTCCTTCGCACTGTATTCCGATTCCTGACCGTGCAGGACAACGATATTCACCAGATCCGCATCCAGAGATAATGCATTATAGACGCTGCCGCTGTTCTCCGGATTCAGTTCCACGCCGGTGATGCACACCTTTTCCCCCAGACGGTAGCTTGTCCATTTGCTGTCAAACAGATGAAGGTTCTCCGGGATCTGCGAAAGTCCCCCGGTAAAACTCCCCTCATCATGGTTGCCTTGTAAATAGTAAAACTCGATTCCGGGATGCCCCACGATCAGGTCCTTCACCACATTTCTTGCGGTGGCTGACACGTTCTTCGTATCAAACAGATCCCCCGCAATGAGAATGGCATCCACTTCATGGGATGCCCCGTATTCCACCATTTTCCGAAAGGTCGTCAACAGTTCCGTCCTGCGCTCTCTGGCTTTTTCTCCGGTAAGATTTGCACTCATTCTGGAATCCAGATGGATGTCCGCGCAATGGATGATCTTCATTCTGCTGCCTCCCTTTTCACGTTTTTACTACCCTTTATTATATACGAAACCCATAGCGGATACAACCAAAAAACGTATCGGAAACGAGGCAGTCCTTCTCGCTTCCGATACGTTTTATAAGCTATGATAAGCCTTGATTTTACGGGGAAATTTATACCTGTAAACTTCCTGCCGCAATAAGTTTTCCGGATTTTCTGTCAAACAGCAGGATATCTTCTCCGCCGATCTCGAATTTTACTTTCTGTCCGATCTTGTAAGCGGTATTGCCGAAGACCACACCGGTCAACAGGAAATCACCGATGCAGAGCTTGATGGTGGATTCCATACCGGTGGGCATGGCACCGTAGATCACGCCGTCCATTCCTGCGCCGTCATGTAATTGCAGTGCTTCGGGACGTACTCCGATGACAAAATCTTCATTGGTGATCACGGGAGCTTCCTGTAAAGCATAATCGTCCTCGTTCACTCTTGCAATGTGGTATTTGAAAACTTCATCCTTATTGGACTTCTCCACCGCTTTCTTATCCATCATCTGTGCCTTGTGGCGGGCTGCCTCATCGGCCTCCTTCTTATCCCGCTCGGTGAACCATCTTTGCAGGTCTAAAGGAGTCTTGGGAACGAACTGTGCTTTTCTGCCGTCCAGGATCGTTACATCCACGCCGCCCTTCTCATTCTGCACGCCCTTCGCCTCAATGAAATTAATGGAAGGATTTCCCACAAAGTCTGCCACAAACAAGTTGTTCGGTCTGCTGTATACAGACAGAGGGGGCTCATACTGCTGTAGTACACCGTTGTTGATCAGGCAGATCTTCGTTGCCAGAGTCATGGCCTCCATCTGGTCATGGGTAACATATACGAAAGTACTTCCGGTCTCTACGTGCAGACGCTGTAATTCATATCTCATTTCCAGACGAAGCTTGGCATCCAGATTGGACAAAGGCTCATCCATGAACAGAACCTGTGGTTCCGGCGCCAGGGTTCTTGCAATGGCAACTCTCTGCTGCTGGCCTCCGGACAGCTCTGCGGGGTAACGGTTCATGAACATTCCGATCTTAACGATACGGGAGACACGACGTACTGCCAGATCGATCTCTTCCTTTGTGTACTTTCTGACTTTCGTCTCTACCCTGCCGCCGGACACCACTTCGAATTTGTCATTGAGTTCCTGTCCTTTTTCCTTATAGCCTGCCAGAATGCCGTCCAGTCTGGCGGTCAGCTCCTGTTTTTTCTGTTTTGCGGCGCTGTCCTTATCCGATGCCTCATGAATCTTGTAATTATACAGCTCCTTTGCGGTATAAATAGAGATCGTGTAATTGTCGATCAGTTTCAGATAGACCATATCCAGATCTAACTTTCCCTTTTTATCCCTGCATTCCTCGATCAGCTTTACCAATTCTCCCGGATTTTCCAGTGCTTTAATCCTGCTTTTTAAGGATCTTGCTTCCTCATCGATCACCGGAAGTTCTTCTTTAATATTGCCCAGTCCGAAAGAGATGTTCTGGTAGACGGTCATGTTCGGCCACAGTGCGTAGTTCTGGAACAGAAAACCGACTTTTCTCTTGTTGGCGGGGACATTGATGCCTGCCTCGCTGTCGAAGACCACCCGGTCTCCGATCTTGATCTGACCGCTGGTGGGGGTCTCCAGACCGGCGATCATACGCAAGGTCGTGGTTTTACCACAGCCGGAGGGTCCAAGCAATGTGATAAAGGAATTGTCCTCCATATCCAGGCTCAGATCATCTACCGCATAGAATTTACCCCAACGTTTTGTAACATGTGTTAATTTAATTTCCGGCATAATTATTTACCTCCGATACCTTCGTCCAGGCTGGACCCGGTCAGTTTATTTACCAATGTGTTAAAGAGCAGGATCGTTACGATCAGGATCAGGTTGATGGCACTGGAAAATGCGTACAGACCCATCTCGTCGAAATAATCCAGTGTTGTGGAGAGGATGAAGCCCTGGGTACATAACAGTAAGAACAGGGACAGCTCTCTTAAGCAGGTCATGAACGGAAGCATGTATCCGTTGATGATGGATGACTTCTGGATCGGAATGATGATCCTAAGCATTCTCTTGTACCAGGGAATATCCTGGATAATCGCTGCTTCCTCGATCTCTCCCGACAGCTGCAGCATAGAGTTCAGTGCACTTCTGCTGGCGAAGGGAATGTACTTGATCACACCTGCGATGATCAACAATGTGTAGGTGTTGAACAGGTTGATCTTGTCATTGGAGAACAGGATGAAGAAGGCTGCGCCGACTGCCAGAGACGGCATCAGGTACGGCAGGAATGCCACACCGTTGACGTAATTCGCCCATTTGCTTCTCCGGTTCTTGGATACCGCATAACCGATCAGCGTACCGATGGTACCTGCGATCAGGGCACAGCAGACAGCCACTAACATCGTTCCCTTGAAAGCTCTCCAGATCAGCGGATTGTGGAGAATACCGGGCTGTCCGTACAGGGCTCCGGCTCCGTTGTTATCCGTCAGCCACCACTTGGTGGTCAGCGCACCGGGGTCCATGGTGTACAGGAAACTGTAATCTCCCGGATTCGGAAGGAAGGTCTCCAGTGCAAAGGACAGAATCGGAAAAATACTGGTGAAGAAGGTAATAACGATCAGGATGACCGCGATCAGATATTTTCCGACTTTTCCTAAATTGATCTTGGAGATCTGTCCGGATTTACCGGTAACCGTCGTGTAATTCTTACGGCTCTTTAAGCTCATCTGGTTCATTAACAGGATTGCCACACCGAAGATCATCATGATAATGGCAAGGATACTGGCTTCCCCGGTATACTTGGAGTTCATGGAAATGTACTTGGTGGACAGGGTGGTCAGTCCTAAATAATGAGGTACGGGGTAACTTCCCATGGCACTTCCGAATACCAGCAGGATGGTGGAAAGGATGGCCGGTTTTACCATGGGTAAGGTAATGCGGAACATGGTCTTCCACTTCGGCGTATCCAGAATCGTCGCCGCTTCCTCCAGATTGGCATCCATGTTGCGGAAGATACCGCCGATCAGTATGTAGGCAAAGGGGGCGTAATGCAGTCCCAATACCACCGCACTGGGGAAAAGTCCCAGACACCACCATTTCGGCATCGTAATGTTAAAAAGCGAAGCCAGCAGACCGTTGGAGGTTCCGGTGACTGCATTACTGTTGAAAACATTCTGCCATACCACTGCCAGTGTCCACTGGGGCATGATGTAGGGGAAAATAAAAATAGAGCTCAAATATTTTTTACATTTTAAATTGGTTCTCGTAATTAAGAATGCGAACACTCCGCCGAATACAATGGAGATCAGGCAGGTGAATACTGCCAGAAGTACAGTATTTAACAGCGGTGTCCACAGATTTGTCCTTGCCAGTTTACTGGTGAACAGATCCACATAGTTGGCAACGGAATAACCGCTGGCCTTTCCGGTAAGATGCGCATCGATGGTACCCGGATGGATCTTGAAGGTATCCTCAACGATAGCCACGATCGGTGCCACTGTGGTAAAAGTAAGCGTGATACCAAACAGAAGCAGAATGATATTTTGTGGCTTTGAGAAGTACGTCTTGATCTTATTCAGAACAATCACCATCTTGCTTGTTTTTTTTGCGGCACTCTGATTCATGGTCTACCTCTCTTCCTAATACAAGCTTATGTCCTGTAGAATCATTCGCCCCTGCGAATAAGAAAACTGCTACTTACATGCAAGCATGATGTAGCAGATTTTCTTATCCTGGCGGGACGAATAGTCACTCTTTTAAACTTATTCAGCGGTGTACTTCGGTAACAGTTCAATCCAGCTTCCTACAGTGAAGGAAACGGATGCACAGTACTCGGGATCTTCCAGTACCAGTTCACCATCGGTGGACCACCAGTCGAAGCCTCTGTCGTTCTTGCTTTCATATACGACATTGCCGTTCTCGTCGTTACCGCCGATGCTGTGCTGATAGGTAGCTTCGATTGCCTTGGCAACTTCAGGGTTAGCGGAATAACCACCCATGTCTTTGCCCCATGCACTAAAGCCGTCTTCGGTACAGGTCATGTAAGCAATAAAGGCACATGCAGTCCAGGGCAGCGGGCTGTTATCTGTTACGAAGAGATAATGGCAGTAACCGTAGCCGCCGATTCCCTTATAACCGTCCTGATAAGCTGCAACCTTGATATTGTTCACGGATACGCCTGCGGATTCTTCTACAGAACGCAGTTTACTGTATACTAACAGTCCGCACTGGTCGGTGGCAGAATCGGATACCAGTGTATTACAGATAGGACCGTCATCGGTCTGCGCATTGTAGCTGCCTACCCAGAGTTTGATCCATGCCAGTGCATATTTACCATCAGCACCCAGTCCCAGGTCATTTGCTTCGGACTCCATCTCGTCGATGGTGGGCTGGAAATAGGCCTGCTCGTCAGCGGGTAATGCATTGAAAGCATCCTTTAACATGGCTGCATATTTGTCTTCGGTCAGCATGTACAGGAAGTTCTTACCTACGACTTCGGAATCAATATCCATGAACAGTGCGTGGGTATCTTCTGCCACGAAATCCCAGCAGTTGTCATATACTTTGCTGCCGGTGCAGTTGTACTCGAATACCTTGTTCAGTGTCTGCAGTGCCAGATAACCGTCCACTGCATCGGCTGTGGTTCCGTTGGCTTCCGCCCACTCCTTGGGAATGAAGGTATCCAGTATTCCGGTCTGTGTCATCTTGGATTCGATCTGATTACCATCCTGGATCAGAGTCATTGCGAAGGTTCCTTCGGGTTTCAGGGAATCTGCGGTCAGCTGCTCGAAGATCTTGTTGTTCTTGGGCTGCTGCCAGTCGAATTCCATGCTGTAAGAAGGATCGATAGACTGCAGATACTCGATGAACAGGGGAAGTGCTGCTTTACCACGGCTGGAGTTACCTACGCCGTAGAAGGTCTTGCCGTTGGATTCCTCAATGGCCTTCTGTGCCAGTTCTTCCAGTGTCATTCCTTCTGCCTGTTTGATAATCTGCTGTGTTGCTGTAAGATTTGCGTCATCGGAAGCCTCCGGTGTCTTGCTCTCTGCCACCGTTTCCGTTGCGGCTGCCTGTGTGTTGTCTGCGCTTCCCGTTGCCTGGTTCTGATTTTCATTGTTGCTGCCGCATCCGGCCAACATACCAACGCTCAGTGCACAGACCATCAGTAACGATACTACTCTTTTCTTCATACGCTGTCCTCCCTTTTGACATTTCGTTTTTCTAACCCTTCATGGTCTACATATTCTTATGTCCACCACTTCCGTTCTGATGTCTTTATTATACGTTGGGAATTCAGCAATTTGTATAAGGTAAAACTGTTATTATTTTAATATTTCTGATATTGTGTATAATTTTACTGTCATTTTTATACTTCGTTTGTGCAATTTGTATTTTTACATGCTTCTATCCTGATATTCTGAAGGTGTTACACCGACAATCCGCTTAAAGCTGCTGGAAAAATGTGCAACATCACGATAGCCCACCTGTTCCGCCACTTCGTAGACCTTGTTCCGGCAGTCACTCAATAATTTCATGGCGGTACGCATCCGCACTCTGGTAATATAGGCCGCTACCGTATAGTCCGTCTCCTTTTTAAAGGTATGGCTCAAATGTCCCTCACTGATTCCCAGATGTTCTGCAATCTCTGCCACGCACAGCTCCGGATCCCCGTAATGCCCCGATATATAATCCACGGCCGCCATGACGTACTTGCTCTTGTCTCCTTTGTTCAGTACCAGTTCCGGAAGCTGCTCCTCGCTGCCTGCCTCTTCCCGCTCCTGGGTTTTCTTACGTTTTTCCAGGGCGCTGTTCACTGCCTGCTCCAGCTCCCCGTCTCCGAAGGGCTTTAACAGATAGTCGCTGGCCAACAGTTTCAGGGCATTCTGCGCATAGGAAAATTCACTGTAGGCAGTCAGAAAGATCACACTGACATCATTCTCCTCCGCCCGCAGCTCCTTTAGCATCTCGATGCCGTCCATTTTGGGCATGCGGATATCACAGATCAGCAGATCCGGATGATACTTCCGCACCGCTTCCAGTCCTTCAACCCCATTGCCGGCTTCCGCCACAACTACACAGTTCAGTGCCTGCCAGTCCGTCTCCATCACGATGCCTCTACGCACCAGTGTCTCATCATCGATCACGATTACTTTATACATACCCCTGTTTCCTCCGTTATCTGTGATATCTCTGTATTTCTCCCCGGTATCCGTCAAAACCGTCTCCTGCGGATCAGGCCTCTCCGTATCTCACCGGCAGCCGCAGCGTCACCCTTGTGCCGTGAGCTGCACCTGCATCTTCTGTTCCTTGTCTGTCTGTGACATTTCTGCCGCTTTCGGCCAGGCTCTCCATATGGATGCCGTATTCTTCCCCATAAGTCAGCCGGATGATGGTGTCCACATTGGATACCCCGATATGTCCCACCAGCTGCTCCTGTTTTCTGTGATTGATAGCATCCATCCGTTCTGTGGGAGCGCCGCAGCCGTCATCGGTCACTTCAATGCAAAGCACGTCCTCCCTCTCCGTGATCCGTACCCGGATATTTCCCTCTTCACTCTCTTTTAATCCGTGCAACACGGAGTTCTCCACGATGGGCTGTATGATCAGCTTCGGGATCACACATTCTTCCAGTCCCTCTTCCAGTTCCACCGCGTAAGAGAACTTATCGTTGAAACGGATCTTCTGGATATCTACATAACAGTTCACCAGTTCCAGTTCTTCCTTCAGATAGATGAACTGTCTCTTGGAAATACTGGTCCGCAGGATCTTCGCCAGTCCCGCCGCCATGGTGGCGATCTCCGGAATATGATTTGCCTTCGCCACCCATTTCATGGTGTCCAGCGTATTATACAGGAAATGGGGATTTAACTGCGCCTGCATCATGGCTATGTGGGAGGCATTAAGTTCCTTCTGCTTCTCCACCTTATCCTGCACGCTCTGTTCCAGCTCGTTGGCCATGATATTGAAGTTCCGGGACATCTGCCCCAGCTCGTCCTCCCTGTCGGAAGCGATCCTGACGGTCAGGTCTCCTTCCTGCAGCGTACGCATGGCCGTATTCATCCGTTCGACGGGCCGTGTCATGTTCCTGCCCAGATGCGAAGCCACTATGACGCAAAGAATGACACTGATGGTCAGCATCACGATAAGCACACTGTACATGGAACTCAATACTTCCGTGGAAAACACACTGGGGCAGGACAATACGGTATACAATCCACTGTCTCCCAGCGGCTGGATCAGCAGCTCTCCGGCACGGTATACTCCCAACAGCTTATGGCCGTCCATGAGTTCTTCCCGGATCTGCTCAGCCTGCAGGCTCCCACTGTCATAAATGGTTCTCCAGTAAGGATCCAGGATCGCTACCTCCGCCTTGTTATTCCCCTTGTCATGGAGCACTTTTTCAAAATTTTCCGCCCGCATGCTGATGACGATATATCCTTCCAGCGAGCCGTCCTTCCCCAGAAGCTTCCCCGCCGCATACAGCAGGATGCCGCTGTCATTGGTATCCGCCCGCCGCAGTACCAGTGTCTCTTCACTGTTCTCCACGGCTTTCAGGATCCCCCAGTACACCGGCAGATCCGTTTTCGCACTTCCCTGTGCGGTGGTATAAATGCATTTACCGTTTTTATCATACAGGTCAAACTGGGCATACTCTCTGTAATCTGTTACTTCCCGGTAAAATTGCAGGTAGATCTTACTTTTTGACCAGGAATCATCTTCACCGATCTGTCCCACGATCCGGGTGTTGGCATTGATATTCTCCACCACCGTCTCAAAATCCTGAAACAGCTCCAGTACCCCGGCATCGATCTGTTCCGCCTGTTCTGTCACCCGTTTCTCATAGTCGCTGTTGATCTTGGTTTCCATGGTCTGAATCAATGATACCCCGAAAAATAACAGTGGCAGTAAAGCCACGGCAGCAAAGCAGACCAGTAATTGTCTGTGAAATGACTTTCTAATCCACTTTCTCATCTGTTCTCCCCTGTAATGTCTCCCAGGTACTCAGAATATTCTCCTTCTCCTGGGAAGCCCAATGAATATCATAATCAATGGTTTTCAATTTTCCCGACTCCTGTACTGCATATTCTTCCATATCGTTGCGGACGGTTCTCCGGAAAAAGGATTCCTCCACCAGTCTCTGGACATCACGGCTTACGGTAAATTCCAGAAATGCTTTTGCATTTTCCGGATGTTTTGCCCCTTTGACGATTGCCGTGGCATCGGGAATTGCACTGGTACCGTCTGTGGGATAGATTACGGTAATGTCTGCGCCCTCCAGAATCTTCTGTCTCGCCATGCCTTCCGTGGTGATGCCTACCAGTCTGGTACCGGCATTGACTTCCTCCAGTACTGCAACTGAGGACGGCGACAGGTTGCCATCCAGCGCATTGGTAAAGGCAGCCAGCGTTGTTTCTCCCTCCTCTTTTGATATCTGCAGCATGGTGCAAAGTGCGGTGTAACTGCTTCCGGATTTCGTGGGATCCGCGAATGCGATTTTGCCTTTCCAGCGGTCGGTCTGTAATTCTTCCCAGGTCCTGGGAGCCGCTACGGGATAGACCAGCTTGTTGTTATAGATAAACACTGTGGGCAGTACGGAAAACGGGGTATAGGCATCTCCTTCCACCCGGTACTGTTCTGCTATATTGTCGATCTCGCTGACAGTATAGGGTTGCAGATACTCCTTGCATTCTTCGAAATTTTCAATACCACCTCCGAACATGACATCAAAAGTGCCGGGGGCATCCTCCTGCAATTCTTCAAAAAGTGCCAGCGTATCTCCCGCTTTCAGTTCCACAAAAATGCCGGTGCGCTCCTCAAATTCCTTGATGATTGGTTCGTATACGTCTTCTTTATGGGCAGTATATATGATCAGTTTCCTGTCCTCCGGGATCTGGTAGACCGTCTCCTCGGACTTGCTGCAACCGGTAAGTAACAGGATCGCCGCAGTCAGTCCGGACAGAACGGACATCTTTCTTTTATGTTTTTTGCTATATGAAATTCCCATAACCTTACCCTTATCTTTTCCGCTTGTTTTATTTCCGCTGTGTCGTTCCTGTTAATTCTCCGGCTTGTCGATTTTTTTCCCGGCTGCTGTCTGTTGCAGTTTCCGCATCCGATCGTACTGCACATACATCTTCTGCACTTCGTTCTCCAGAATGTAATAGTGGCGGATGTATGGGATCAGCAGGATCAGGATCACTACCGGAAGTAATAAGGTAAAAAGGCTGTCAGAGATCACACTTAAGACGATCGCCAGCATCTCTAACAGCGCAAAAGTTACTGTAACGATCAGATGGATCAGGCGTTCATGTTGGAAAAATCCCACCTGCACCAGATGCTCCTCCAACTTTTCCCGAAGGAGTTCCTGTGTGATCTGCTCCCCATTGTCCATTTTCGCCAGCCATTCATCAATCTGTTTTCGATACTGCAAAATCCGCTGTTCCATGGTGTACTCCCACCTTTCGATACTTGTATTACTCCATAATAACGATTCTTTCATTATTCGTCAATGCAACTCCGGAACTAAAAAAACACCCCGGCAGTTATTTTACCGTTGCACGCAAAAACGCCTCTATGCAAATGCATAAAGACGTTTTTTATTCCAAACATAAAAATGGGGCCTATAGGGCTCGAACCTATGACCCTCTGCTTGTAAGGCAGATGCTCTCCCAGCTGAGCTAAGACCCCATAAAGATTAATGAAAATCTTTAGCGACCCAGATCGGACTCGAACCGACGACCTTCGCCGTGACAGGGCGACGCTCTAACCAACTGAGCCACTGGGCCATATTTATCTTATGAAATTGAACTGCTTTCAGTGGACCTTCGGGGACTCGAACCCAGGACCGACCGGTTATGAGCCGGTTGCTCTAACCAACTGAGCTAAAGGTCCGCAACCCTTTCGGGACTGATCAGAGATCAGATGACTCCAACGGGAATCGAACCCGTGTTACCGCCGTGAAAGGGCGATGTCTTAACCGCTTGACCATGGAGCCGAAGATATTTATTTTCTTATGAAAAAACTCCCCGAGTAGGGCTCGAACCTACAACAACTCGGTTAACAGCCGAGTGCTCTACCATTGAGCTATCGAGG
>CAKSAN010000018.1 GCA_934436435.1 uncultured Acetatifactor sp.
CGCTGTGCCCACTTTGGAGCGAGCCGTGGGTACAGAGTAGCTGATGCTCTTGCGCTGTGCCCATTTTGAAGCGAGCCGTGGGCACAGCGCGACTTACCTTCTTGTGTTGTGCCCATTTTAAAGCAGACTGTGGGTACAGATAGACTTATTCCCTTGCGCTGTGCCCATTTTAGAACAAACTGTGGGTACAGCGCGACGTGTTCTCTTGCATTGTACCCATTTTTAAACAAAAGGAAGGGTACAGACATCGAATTTATCGTTGCTGTGCCCTTTTCTTGGAAATACATATATTTATTTCACTAATTTTTTATTTACAACATTCCTGTGCTGATAGTACTACTTGTAAAGTACTGTCGGAATCGGTATAATAAAGGTAAATTGGGAGGTAAATATATGCTGCTTACATTAGTACCGCTTTTTGATGAAAATATGGCCGTTTGTGCCTACTCCTTTTTTACCCAGAGAGAAAACTTCCTGTTGAATCCTCTGTTGCTTGGAACAGCACAGTTCGACGGGGCATCCCAGATCACCGGACTGGAACTGATCCAGAAGGTGGGGATCGATACACTGTCTCAGGGGAAAGAGATCTTCGTGCCGATCAGCAATATCTCTATTTTTGCGGATATTCCGGAGCAGTGCAGTGCACCACATGACAGGATCGTGCTTCTGATCGACAATACGATCCCGCCCATCGAGATGTATGTGAACCGGCTGAAGGAACTGAAGCAGGAAGGCTATAAGCTGGCTGTTCGAAAGCTGGCGGTCAGCGATTTTGAGAATTATCGTGAAGTCCTGAAGCTGATGGATTATGTCCTTTTGAATAACCGCAGGATCGCCATTGACAAGGCAAAGATCTATTTCGGCAAACTGTTCCCGAATATCAAGCTCTGTGCGGGTAATATCGATACCATGGAAGACTTCGAGCGATTGAAGGAGACCGGAGGCTATCGTCTGTATGAGGGTAAATTCTACCGCGTACCCATTACCAGGGGACAGAATGACGTGGCACCTTTGAAGGGCAACTATATCGATCTGCTGAATATTGTGAACAGTCCCGATTTTGAACTGACCACAGCAGCGGATATTATCGGACGCGATCCGGCGCTTACCATCGATCTGTTGAAGATGGTGCAGCCTTTGGCTGTGAATTCCGAGATCACTTCCATCCGTCATGCCGCAGCCATGCTGGGACAGCGGGAATTGAAGAAGTGGATCAACACCGCCGTAGCCAACGCTCTGTATGCCGACAAGCCCAACGAAGTCACCAGACTGTCACTGCTTCGCGCGAAATTTGCAGAGAACCTTGCGGAAGCTTTCGGCTTGAAAGCACAGAAGGACGAACTGTTCCTGATGGGATTGTTCTCGGTATTGGATGTGATTCTGGAAAAGCCTATGGCAGAGGCTCTGAAGGTAGTGCATGTGGCAGGCGAGATCAGCAATGCTCTGATCTACCGTATTGGTGTGCTGGCGCCGGTGTACGAATTCATGCTGCAGTATGAGACAGCCAACTGGGCGGAAGTATCCCGTCAGATGCTGTTGAAGGACATTGAAATGGATACGGTATATGATGCCTATGTGGCAGCGTTGAAGTGGTATTGCACCGTTAGATAACAGGGTGGCTCGGAATAGTTACATTGTATTAAAAAATGTACTTGTATTTTGTATACATTTATGTTATTTTCTTCAAGAACTTGTAATTATATCCTCCCACGGATGGAGGAATAGTAGCAAAGGCGCAAAAAGCGCGGAAAGGAAAATATCATATGAAAAAGAACAAGACACTTGAGATGGTACAACTGGCCGTACTCATCGCTATTATGCTGATTCTGGCATTTACCCCGTTAGGTTATCTGCGCATCGGACCGTTAGCAATCTCTCTGATGACTATTCCCGTAGTGATCGGAGCAATGATTCTGGGTCCCACGGGAGGAGCTGTACTGGGACTGGTATTCGGATTGACCAGTTTTTACCAGTGTTTTGCAGGAGATCCTTTTGGAGCAACTCTGGTAGCAATCAATCCGTTCTTTACTTTCCTGGTATGTATCCCCACCAGAACTTTGATGGGATGGCTGTCCGGTGTGATCTTCAAGGCACTGTGGAAGATCGACAAGACGAAGGTGGTATCCTTTTTCGTGACCGGTCTGCTGGGAGCATTTATGAACACTTTGTTCTTCATGTCCACTCTGATGATCTGTTTCGGTCATACCGATTACCTGCAGAGCATGAATGTGAACGGGCTGAATCTGGTAGGCTTTGCAGTGGCATTCTGCGGTATCAACGGAGCATTGGAGATGCCTATGAGCTGTATCGTGGGTGGCGGCGTAGCGAAGGCCGTCAGCGTAGCACTGAAGAAAAACGCGGCTACGGAAGTATAACACAAAAATAATTTACAACACAAAAATAATAAAAAATGCTTGCATAATTATGCAGTTAGTGATAACTTAACAGCATAAGACAAGGTAGTCCTAAAAAGGACTACCTTTTTTGTTTTTCAGAAAAACAACGAGGAGGAACTATTATGAAGAAAAAAATATTATCCCTTATGATGACAGCAGCAATGGCAGTCACTCTGGCAGGCTGTGGTTCTGCCGGCAGCGGAGCAAACGCCGCTTCCGGATCTGTGACAGCTGCCACGGGAGCGGAAAGTCAGATGACAGATACATCGTCTTCGGCAGGGACTGCATCCGGTTCCGGGGAAGGACTTACCCTGAAGGATGGCACACTCATGGTAGGAACGGAGATCGGTTATCCTCCCATGGAATATTTTGATACGGATGGATCCACTCCCATTGGTTATGATGTGGAGATCGCACAGGCAATTGCAGATTATCTGGGCTTGAAACTGGAACTGGTGGATACGGCATGGGACGGTATTTTTGCAGGAGTAAAGACGGATAAATATGATTGTATCATTTCCAGCGTCAGCATTACGGCAGAGCGTCAGGAAGAGTTCAACATGACTACACCCTATGTATCAAATCATACCGTACTGATCGTACCGGTAGATTCCGATATTGACTCCCTGGAGGCATTGAACGGCCATTCCACCGCAGTACAGGCGGAGACTACGTCCGATGACTATATGAAGGAGCACGGCGGTGAACTGGGAGTAGAACTGTTCCAGTATGATAAGGTGATCAACTGTTTTGATGATCTGAAGGCAGGACGTACGGATTCCGTCTTTACAGACAGTGTAGTAGCCGCTTACTATCTGGGAGATGACGCTGCCTCATATAAGACAGTATGGGAAAACGATGAACTGGAGCCTATCGGCATCTGCTTAAAGAAGGGTAACGATGAACTGACAAACAAGCTGGAAGAAGCACTGGATGCTATTTATGCGGATGGTACCATGGGGAAGATCGCAGAAAAATATTTCGGTACAGATCTGACAGCAGGACTGAGAGATTAAGGGGAAATGCTTATGCTTGCACAGATGATCACATGGTTCCCGCAATTGCTTGCGGGGGCCAGAATAACCATATTGTTGACGATATGTGCAGTGTCTATGGGGTTGCTTTTAAGCATTTTCCTGGCACTGGGCAAGATGTCGCGTAATAAAGTTTTGAGTAGTATCTGCAGTGCGTATATCTTCTTTTTCCGGGGAACACCGCTGTTGATGCAATTGTATTTCATTTATTTCGGACTGCCTCAGATATCCATGATATTCACCATTAACAGCCGTTTTCTGGCAGCGTTTATTGCCTTCTCATTGAACAGTGCGGCTTATTGCGCGGAGATTCTCCGGGCGGCAATTCAATCGATCGATAAGGGACAGTTTGAGGCTTCCAAGGCATTGGGACTGACCAAAGCCCAGACTATGAGACTGGTAATTTTCCCACAGTCGGTGCGTCGATTGGTTCCGCCGGTAGCCAATGAGTTTATCATGGTGCTGAAGGATGCATCGTTGGTATCTATCATAGCACTGGCAGATCTGACGAAGGTGACCAGAGCAATTTCTTCCTCCTCCGGTACGGCGCTTGTGTATATTCCGGCAATGATTCTGTATCTGATCATGACGGCTTTCTTTGAATTTGTTTTCCACAAGATGGAAGCCAGATTTTCCAGATATGAGTAGGAGGTGTGAAAATGTCAATGATTCGAACAGAGCACCTGGCAAAACATTTTGGAGATCTGGAGGTGCTGAAGGATATTAATCTCACAGTAGAACCCGGAGAAGTAGTGGTGATCATCGGGCCTTCCGGTGCCGGTAAATCTACTTTTCTGCGTTCGCTGAACGGCCTGGAGAAGATTACGGCAGGCAAGATATATGTGGAAGATGAACTTTTTTATCACAGAGAAGCGGATCGTACGGTAGCCCGTATGGATTCGAAAAAGCATAAGGAACTGCTCCTGCAGATGGGTATGGTGTTTCAGCGCTTCAATCTGTTCCCTCACAGAACCGTATTGGAAAACGTAATGTTGGCACCGGTTCATGTACGAAAAATGGATAAGGAAAAGGCGAGAGCCTTGTCAGAAGAACTGATTGCCAGAGTAGGGCTGGCAGATAAACAGAAGGAGTATCCTTCCCATCTGTCTGGTGGTCAGCAGCAGCGTGTAGCTATTGCAAGGGCACTGGCCATGGAACCTAAAATCATGTTGTTCGATGAGCCGACTTCCGCACTGGATCCCGAACTGGTGGGAGAAGTGCTGAACGTCATGAAGGATCTGGCAGCACAGGGAATGACCATGATCTGTGTTACTCATGAGATGGGATTTGCCAGAGAGGTGGCAGACAAAGTGGTGTTTATGGCAAACGGGCGAATCCTGGAGGAGGGAACCCCCCAGGAGATTTTTTCCGCACCGAAGACCCCGGAGGCAAGACAGTTCCTAAAGAGTGTATTATAGGGATGCCCAGAAGCTTCGAAGCTCCTCCGCGGATGCGGCAATATTGCCCTGGATCATGGGAGCGGATCCGCCGCCTTTGGCCTGCAGCTTTTGACGCATACAGACCGCCAGTTCCTGACAGTTACAGGAGGAGCTGCCCACGATAAAACGATAACCGTTCCCATCGTCTCCGGCAAAAATACCGCAGTAGCCGGAATATTTTGCGGTCAGGGAATTGACGGCATTGCGCAGCGCAATAGCATCCAGTTCCCCAACGAAGAGGATCACATTTTTCACCTCTTCCGGGGAAGGAAGTGCACTCACCTGTACATTAAGAAGTTCGGCCTGCAGAGCATTGGCACGTTCCTTCTGCAGTCTGGCGTCCTCTTTGGCCCGCACAACCGCATCGGCCACTTCCGGCTGCTTCGCGGACAGCAGAGAGGAGATTGCCCAGACGGAATCCTGTTTTTCGGAATAGTCCGCCAGGGCGCGTCCCCCGCAGAGGATATTGATGCGTACACCGCCACGGTGATTCTGTACATTTACGATCTTGATCAGACCGATCTGCCCGGTAGTATCTACATGGGGAGCACAACAGGCGCAGATATCCACACCGGGGATCTCCACGATGCGGACATTTTCCATCAGGGCCAGTTTGCTTCGATAATGGAGAATCTCCAACTCTTCCGGGGAAGGCCAGCTGATTTTCACCGGAAGATCCTGCCATACATAAGTATTGGCTTCCTGCTCGATCAGGCGCAGCTGCTCCAGAGAGACTTCACCGTTCATATCTAAAGTCACTTCCCGGTCACTGAGGTGGAATCCCACATTTTCCAGTCCAAAATGAGAGTGCAGTAGTCCGGAGATCATATGCTCGCCGGAGTGTTGCTGCATGAAGTCGAACCGACGATTCCAGTCTACATGGCCGGTCACTTCCGTGCCCGCAGGTAATTCACAGGCTAATTTATGATACAGGATGCCCTGTTTGATAGTGACATCCAGCACGTTCTCACCGTTCAGGGTGCCTTTGTCGGCGGACTGGCCGCCCTCTTCCGGGAAAAAGGCGGAGGCGTCCAGGACGATCAGCCAGAAACCATCTTCTTTTGCAGGAGTACACTCAACTACTACGGCAGTAAAGTCTGTCTGATGTACATTTTCATAATAAATTTTATAAGTTCCAAGGGAATTCATTTGTGCATTACTGATACGATCCATAGAGGCCTGTCCAATCTGCTGTGCAAAATCAGCGTTTCCTGATAATGAAAAATAGAAAATACATAACTATTCTATATCAGATCCCGTAGAAAAAGCAATGGAAATTGTAAGCTTTTTCACAGCTTTGGCAGATTCTCCAAGGAGTATCGACATTGCGGAAAGGTTTTTTGTGGGTTTTTATACCGGGAGGGTCTATTGCGACCCATTTTTTTTTGTGATATAATAAACCGATTATGCAGATACCAGATTAAAAAGGTGAAAAGACGTTCGTGCTTGCACGATAAGACTTTTAAACTTTTTAATCGCCAAAACATGAGGAAGCAGCGATTTGCGAAGCAAATCCGCGGATTCCGAATGTTTTCAGAATTGCGGGAGCTGCGAAGCAGCGGAGCAATTCGTGGGTATCGTAGGATACTAAGAGAAACACAAACGCCGCGGAAAGCGGCAGAATGCGAGGAAAGAATGAAGGCATTTTTGATTTTGGAAGATGGCACGGTGTTCGAAGGAACGCACATCGGTGCAGACAAAGAGATCATCAGTGAAATCGTATTTAACACATCCATGGCCGGATATCTGGAGGTCCTGACTGACCCGTCTTATGCGGGACAAGCAGTATGTATGACGTACCCGTTGATCGGTAACTATGGCATATGTAAGGATGATTGCGAATCAGAAAGACCCTGGCCGGATGGATTTATTGTCAGAGAACTTTCCCGTATTCCCAGCAATTTCCGCTGTGACTGTACGATTCAGGAATATCTGGAGGAGAACGGTGTGCCCGGTATCGCCGGGATCGATACCCGTGCGCTGACCAAGATCCTGCGGGAGAAGGGTACCATGAACGGTATGATCACCACCAACGAAGCCTATGATCTGAAGGAAGTGCTTCCGAAGCTGAAAGCATACACCACAGGCAAGGTAGTGGAAAAGGTGACCTGCAAGGAAAAATATGTGGTCAAGCCCACCACGGATCTGGCCCAGAACGGACCTTTGTCCGGAGCGGCACGTTTTGACAAAGAAGCCTATGAAAAGGGCGTCAGAGAGCCTAAGCCCGCACTGGTAACCGAGCTTTCCGGACAGGGACTGAAGGTGGCTCTGTTAGATCTGGGAGCCAAGAGAAATATTGCAAGATCTCTGGCAGAGAGAGGTTGTGAAGTGACGGTATATCCCGCCGGAACTCCCGCACAGGAAATCATTGATGCGGATCCCGACGGCATTATGCTGAGCAACGGACCGGGAGACCCCAAGGAATGTACCGGTGTGATCGCCGAGATCAAAAAGTTATACGATACCGAGATCCCTATTTTCGCAATCTGTCTGGGACATCAGCTGATGGCTCTGGCCACCGGCGCAGATACCCATAAAATGAAATACGGACACAGAGGAGGCAACCATCCGGTAAAGGATCTGATGACCGGAAGAGTATATATTTCTTCTCAGAACCATGGATATGTGGTAGATACCGACAAGCTGGATCCCGCCATAGCGGTTCCCGCATTTATCAATGTCAACGACGGTACCAACGAGGGTCTGTCCTACACCGGCAAGAACATTTTCACCGTACAGTTCCATCCGGAAGCATGTCCGGGACCCCAGGACTCCGGTTACCTGTTTGACCGGTTCATTCATATGATGAGAGGAGAGAACTAAGATGCCCAAGAATCCTAATGTAAAACGAGTAATGGTAATCGGCTCCGGCCCTATTGTCATCGGACAGGCAGCGGAATTCGACTATGCAGGTACCCAGGCCTGCCGTTCCCTGAAGGAAGAGGGAGTAGAGGTAATCCTGGTGAACTCCAACCCTGCGACCATCATGACCGATAAAGATATCGCAGATAAGGTATATATCGAGCCCCTGAACGTGAAGGTTCTGGAACAGATCATTGAAAAGGAAAAGCCCGACAGCATTCTTCCCACACTGGGAGGACAGGCTGGCCTGAACCTCGGCATGGAGCTGGAGGAGTCCGGTTTCCTGGCTGCTCATAATGTAAAGCTGTTAGGTACCACCGCAGCCACCATTCGTAACGCCGAGGGACGTCAGGAGTTCAAGGACCTGATGGAGCGTATCGGCGAGCCCTGTGCGGCATCCAAGGTCGTTGAGAATGTGGAAGACGGTGTGGAATTCACCAACACCATCGGCTATCCTGTGGTACTGCGTCCTGCTTATACTCTGGGCGGTTCCGGCGGCGGTATCGCACACAATCAGGTAGAACTGGAAGAGATTCTGGAGAACGGTTTACGTCTGTCCCGTGTGGGTCAGGTACTGGTAGAGCGTTGCATTGCAGGCTGGAAAGAGATCGAGTACGAAGTAATGCGTGACAGCGCAGGCAACTGCATCACCGTATGTAACATGGAGAACATCGATCCCGTCGGCGTGCATACCGGAGACAGTATCGTCGTAGCTCCTTCCCAGACTCTGAGCGACAAGGAGTACCAGATGCTGCGTACTTCCGCTCTGAAGATCATCAACGAATTGCAGATTACCGGTGGATGTAACGTACAGTTTGCACTGCATCCCACCAGTTTTGAATATTGTGTTATCGAGGTTAACCCCCGTGTCAGCCGTTCTTCCGCACTGGCAAGTAAGGCGACCGGTTATCCTATTGCAAAGGTAGCAGCAAAGATCGCACTGGGCTTTACTTTGGATGAGATCAAGAATGCCATCACCCACAAGACTTATGCCAGCTTCGAGCCGACACTGGACTACTGTGTCGTGAAGATCCCCAGACTGCCCTTCGATAAATTTATTACCGCAAAACGTACTCTGACCACCCAGATGAAGGCTACCGGTGAGGTTATGAGTATCTGTAATAACTTCGAGGGAGCACTGATGAAGGCCATCCGTTCCCTGGAGCAGCATGTGGACTGCCTGCGCAGCTATGATTTCAGCGCACTGTCCGCAGACGAACTGTTAGAGCGTCTGAAGATCGTGGATGACCAGCGTATTTATGTTATTGCGGAAGCTATCCGTAAAGGCATCAGCTACGAGCAGATCCACGACATTACCAAGATCGACCTGTGGTTCATTGACAAGATCGCCATTCTGACCGAGATGGAGCATGCACTGGAGACACAGCCGCTGACCGTTGAGCTGCTGAAAGAAGCCAAGAGGATCGAGTTCCCGGATAACGTGATTGCAAGACTGACCGGCAAGACCGAGGAAGAGATCAAGAAGATGCGTTACGACAACGGCATCAAGGCCGTCTACAAAATGGTAGATACCTGTGCCGCAGAGTTCGCAGCATCCACCCCTTACTATTATTCCGTATTCGGCGGCGAGTGCGAAGCCAGGGAGACCACCGGACGCAAGAAGGTTCTGGTACTGGGTTCCGGTCCTATCCGTATTGGACAGGGTATCGAGTTCGACTATTGTTCCGTACATGCCACCTGGGCATTTTCCAAGGCCGGCTATGAGACCATTATCATCAACAACAACCCGGAGACCGTAAGTACCGACTTCGATATTGCCGACAAACTGTATTTTGAGCCGCTGACTCCGGAGGATGTGGAATCTATCGTAAATATCGAGCATCCCGACGGTGCTGTGGTACAGTTCGGTGGACAGACCGCTATCAAACTGACCGAGAGCCTGATGAAGATGGGTGTGCCTATCCTGGGTACCAAGGCGGAGGATGTAGATGCCGCTGAGGACAGAGAGCTGTTTGACAAGATTCTGGAAGAGACAGAGATCCCCCGTGCAGCCGGTGGTACTGTATACACCGCAGAGGAAGCAAAGGCAGTTGCCAACAGACTGGGCTATCCCGTACTGGTACGTCCTTCCTATGTATTGGGCGGACAGGGCATGCAGATCGCCATCTCCGATGAAGAGATCGAAGAGTTCATGGCGATTATCAACCGTATTGCACAGGATCATCCGATTCTGGTAGATAAGTATTTGCAGGGTAAGGAGATCGAGGTCGATGCCGTATGCGACGGTACCGATATCCTGATCCCCGGTATCATGGAGCATATCGAGAGAACCGGTATTCACTCCGGAGACAGTATCTCCGTATATCCGGCTCCGACCATTGATAAAGTTGTAAAAGAGAAGATCGCGGAGTACACCAGAAGACTGGCAAAGGCACTGCATGTCAAGGGACTGATCAATATCCAGTTCATTGCCATCGGTGAGGATGTGTATGTTATTGAGGTTAACCCCCGTTCTTCCCGTACCGTACCTTATATCAGCAAGGTAACCGGCATCCCTATCGTGGATCTGGCTACCGAGGTGATCATCGGCAAGACTATCCGTGAACTCGGATATGAGCCCGGATTGCAGCCGGAAGCAGAGTATTTTGCCATCAAGATGCCCGTGTTTTCCTTCGAGAAGATCCGTGGTGCCGAGATCAGCCTGGGACCGGAGATGAAGTCCACCGGTGAGTGCTTGGGTATTGCCAAGAGCTTTAATGAGGCTCTGTACAAGGCATTCCTTGGAGCAGGCGTAGAACTGCCCAAGTACAAGAATATGATCATCACTGTAAAGGATGCGGATAAGGGAGAAGCTATCGAGATCGGAAGACGCTTCGAGAAGCTGGGATATACCATTTACGCGACCAGAAGTACCGCAGCCGCATTGAATGAGGCAGGTGTGAAGGCAAGAAAGGTCAACAAGATCTCACAGGAATCCCCGACCGTTATGGATCTGATCCTGGGACACAAGATCGACCTTGTCATCGATACCCCTACCCAGGGCCGCGACAAGACCAGAGACGGTTTCCTGATCCGCCGTACCGCTATCGAGACCGGTATCTACTGCATCACCGCAATGGACACCGCCAATGCTCTCGTGACCAGCATGGAACATATGAACGAATGTAAGGAACTGACACTGGTGGATATTGCACAGCTGTAAGATATGAGAGAAACAATAAGGGAGCCGTCAGGCTCCCTTATTGTTTAACCATTCGTTGACAGTTTCGACAGAAGACTTGGTGATTAGAGCAATCTGCTCTACGGAGATACCGATGTTATACATGTTACGAGCATGTTCCTGATTGACTGCTAATCGCGTTTTCCTTTCTCGTGCATCCAGTTTTTCATTGATAATAGCTTCTAATGTTTCACTCATGATAGATCCCTCCTTTCGAAATAATAATTGATTTGCCTGTACCACAATCTCTACAATAGAACTGTATAAGGGATTGTTTTTATGTTGCTCATATTCCTGTAACATGCGATCAATGATCTCCGGATCGTCCAGCTTGTTGCTTAAGACCCGCAGCCACAGATTCTCTTCCAGAGAAAGCTGTGATAATACAACGATCTGCATAGGAATAATATCGCCGCAGATATAATAAATGCCGGGGGATACATTGCGGATTTTATAGCACTGTACCCATTCCAGATGCTTTATAAGCTTTTGCGGATACTTGGTAGTAGCGAAGGTCAGGGTGATATCCCGTATTTTCCGTTCGTCTACCGTGACGGTATCAATTTTATAAAGGTATGCATAAGCATAGCCATTGTAAAAATCATCAATGCTCAGATAGTCGGAAGGACTTTTATATTCGATGATGTTGTATTTACGAAAGATTCTTCCGATATTTTTTCGAATCTGATAGTTGTCATTCTTTTTCAATACAATGACATCGATCTGTTTCGGTTTCGTCCCCAGCTGATGCTCGTTGACATACGACAGTTCACTGTTTTCGGCATCCAGATCCACCTGTATCCCGGCAAAAAAGGCAGGATGCCACTGGAGTAAATTTGTCCTGTTCTTCATAGAACCTCCTTTTGCGTAAAAATTAGGATCGTCAAAAATCCACTGTGAAATATTTAGAAATAATAAAAGGGAATAAAAGCATGAATTTCTGAATGGAAAACGGGAAATCCCGAAAACAGATGCTGAGACCAGCTTTTTGAATTTTCTTCATAGAATAAATGCTTTGATTACATGATAGCAGTAGAAATAAGGGAAGTCAAGAAAAATTAACTTCGAGGTCGGGTAACTTAAATTTGAAAATAAAATCCGCAGGGACGGCATATACTAAGCGTATGGTAAATATTGTATGATCGCAAGCCTGTATCCCGCAGGCGGATTGGAGTCTCATGTTAGAAGAACATTATCCTTTTGTCGCACAGCCCCTGCCCTACGAATATGATGCCCTGCTTCCGGTACTGGATGAGGAGACACTGCATTTTCACCATGATAAGCATTATCAGACCTATGTGGACAAGCTGAATGCAATTCTCGCGGATTATCCTCAGTTACAGCAAATGACCTTGACGGAACTGCTCACTTCGGAGGATAATAAACTTGCATCCTTGCAGGAGGAAGCCCGGGAAAGTATTCACAATAACGGTGGCGGCGTATATAACCACCAGCTATATTTTGACAGTATGCGAAGCCCGGCAGGACAGGAGCCTTGTGGAGCACTGGAGGAAGCACTGATCCGGGATTTCGGATCGGTGAGACAATGGAAAGAGCAGATGTCACAGGCGGCCACGGGAGTCTTCGGCTCCGGATGGGCATGGCTTGTAAGTGATCAGGACGGCAATCTTATGCTCCTGACCACAGCGAACCAGAATGTGCCGGATCTGAGATTGTATACACCGATATTGCTGATAGATGTGTGGGAACATGCCTATTATTTACAGTACCGGAACCGCAGACCCGATTATGTGGAAGGATGGCACAAGCTGATCCACTGGAAAAAGGCGGAGAGACGTTATGAACAGGTCCTCGGCAGGCTGGAAAGAGCGGCTGGTGAGGCAGAAAAAATGCAGAACAACGATAGCCCGGCAGAAGAAAACAGTAGATAGAAACGATAGATAGCACAAGACTGCGGAACAGAAAGAGGAAATGAAAATGGAGAACAGACCGATCATAAAAAAAGAACAGGTAGAGACCGTCTATGACAGCAGATTCATCAAAGTATTTGACCTGCAATATGAGCCAGGAAAGCATTATTTTGATGCCACTAGGAGAAGTATTGAGAAGCTGGCGGCAGTAAAAAATGACGAAGAATTTAAACAGATGCTGCCGGATGCGGTCAGCTGTGTCGTGATCCTGAAAGTTAAGGATCAGGAGCCGAGACTCTGCTTAAGCCGTGAGTATCGTTATCCGGCGGGACAGTTCCTGCTAAGCGTTCCGGCAGGACTGCTGGATCCGGAGGATGCAAAGGAAGCAAATCCCGTATTCCATGCGGCAATCCGGGAACTTCGTGAGGAGACCGGCATCACACTGGAAGAAAGTGACAGCATCCGTCTGGTGAATCCCCTGGTATTCAGCACCCCGGGCATGACGGACGAGAGCAATGCACTGGTGCAGATCACGCTGAACCGGGAAGAAATGCCGAAGGTAAGCCAGGATGGTGCCGTTGGCACGGAATGCTTTGACGGCTTTTTATTGGTGACCCAAGAAGAAGCACAGAAAATCCTAAAAGACGGTGTGGATGATCAGGGGCTTTTCTATCCCTTATATACCTGGGCGGCACTGATGTGCTTTGTAACGGGAATGTGGGAATAAGGGAGCCTATCCCCGGAGCGTTATCACCGTGTGGAAGGTCAGAGTAGTATCGTTATAGTACATTTGGATATCCCCGTGGTATTTTTCGCAGATCTTGCGGATGCTTTTCAGTCCGAAGCCGTGAGAACGCTTATCCGCTTTGGTAGTGGCTGGATCTGCCGCATCATTTTTAAAAGGGTTTACGCGGCAGGAATTGACCACTGTGATCAGAACAAAAGGTGTATTTTCCCGCTTGCTGCCATTGACTTCGATATAAGCGTCGGGAACTTTCCCGGCAGCTTCCATGGCATTATCCAGCAAATTGCAAAAAAGAGAAGTAAGGTCACTGTCCGGCAGAAAATGCAGTACACCACTGCGGATGTCAGCGGTAAAACTGATTCCCTGTTCAGTACACTGCCGCCTGTACCTTGCCATAATGGCGTTCAGAAGTTCGTTGTCGCAGATGCGGGCGGACTCTTTGAAATCCGAAGAGAGAAGCAGTTCGTTAATATAGGCGTTGACTTTGTCCGGGGCATTCTGCTCGTTCAGAGATGCAATGGATTGCAAATGCTTCTTAATATCATGAATGAGAATTGCCTGGTTTTCGCTCTGCGAAAGCAGTATCTTATAATATTCCGTAAAATCTGTTTCTTTCTGCAGTAACAGCTGCATCTCCGTATATTTCCAATTTTTTTCCCGATTGTACTGATTGATTCCAAACACCAGCAGATTCATAAGCAATAGGAAAAAGGCACTGAGAGAGATCATCCGGTTCGTCCCGGGGGTCAATGTATACTGATCACCCATTCCCACAAAAGTAAGCATGATGAATACCGATGTGACGGGAATGATCATCAGCAGCAAAACAGAGTTATCGTAGGGATCCGCTGTTTTCTGCAGACTTTTGAACAAATGCGTAAGCAGATAAATGACTGTAAAAAAGGAGATCTTGCTGCACAGGATAAAAAGAATCGTATTGTGAAGCGAATCCATCTGCATATAAAAATGGGGAGCGGTCCGGGCGATGATACTATATACGATCAGCTCGCACATCCCCATGACAGCAGCGAGCAATGTGGAATGGAAGGCAGCTGCGCGCCATTTGACATCGTATTGTGTGACCAGAAACAGAAAATTAGCCAACAAATATAAAAGCATATTCAGCCATTTGATATTAAAAAAGGCTGTCGCACACAGGCAGATATACAAAAGGCTCAGCACGACAAGCCTGCCGGACAGGGGGCGTTTCGGAGAAAATAGCCAGCTGGCATATTGCAGGAGAATAATGGCTTCCACCAGAAATGCAAAAATAATAGAAAAAACACTTTCCATAAATTACCTCGTACTTTCCAGATAGAGAAGATAGGCTTCTTTAAAGGCACTGTATTTCCGTTTCGTCAGATAAGCGTCAAATTGACCGTTCGCCAGATGCACCAGCATACGGTCGAAGTCGGTAATGTGCTCATAGTTGACAATAAAGCTCCGGTGCGTCTGAAAAAAGCGGTTGGAAGGCAGTAGCTCCAGCCAGTATGGCATGGTATGGATGGATTCAAAGTCCTGCGTCGTGGTGTGGACGATCACTTTTTTCCCCTGTGCCTCCACCATAATGATAGAAGAGACCGGAAGAACGTGTACGCCCTGCCTGGTCTCAATAGGCACCTTCACCAGTCTGGAATGATACAGATCCAGAGCGTCCTTCAGATTCCGGAACAGACGCTGCCTGTCTATGGGCTTGGACAGATAACGGAATACATGGAACCGCATGGCTTCATCCAGATATTCGGAATAAGAAGTAATAATAAAAATGATAATATCTTTCTCTTTCTTTTTCAGTTCATTTCCTACATAGATTCCGTCAAGCCCCGGCATCTCGATATCGAGAAAAAGGATATCTTTGTCGCCCGGATCCGCAAGCAGGGACTCCCCGTCTGAAAAGCAGACGATCTCCGGACATCTCAGATGCAGGTGACTGAAATAACTTTTCAGATATTTTTGCAGTTTTTCTACGATCAGTAAATCGTCATCGCAAATAAGAATACGCATCTTATACTCCATTCGATATCATTGATGCCTGCGGATTGTTCCGTACCAGACATGTGCCACTGGCATCATTATATAATAAGAAAACGCAAAATAGAATGTCGTTTTCGCCCATTTTTGCCTTAGTTTTTGCTTTTCAGTTCCCGGAGGATGTTTCGTTTTTTTAAATATGCTATTCTAAAAATGTAAACTAAAATGTAAATATTTATCGGATTTGTAACAAATAGCGTAAGATCCTTCGTTATGGTTAACAAAGGGGAGGGTTGCTTTCCATTTGCTCAATTGTGTATTTACAGTGGTTATGTTATAAAAAGACCAGAAATAACAGAAAGCGGTCGCTTGGGTGAAAAAGTAGATTCAGGGGTGAAATTTTGTTATGCTGTTTGTAACAAACGGAGTATAAAAGTCGTCAATATAGATAGAAGAGGAACGAAGGAGGGTTTATGAAGAAAATTAACGTAAAAGTAACAGTGTTTTTCAGTGTGATTGTATTGGCAGTAGTGGTGCTTCTACTGAATCTCATTGAATTTCGCAGGACGGTGGATTTCACGGTGCCGGGGATTCGGATGCCGAAGGAGAATGCCTACGAGAAGCAGGAAGAGGTACAGGTGAGTGTTAGCGGAACTTATTATTACCGGGTACTGCCCTGGATCCACGGCAGCACTTTCCATGGGCAGATATCTTTCGTTGGAGAGGGAGAGGAACCGCAGAATTATTTCTTTACCTATGGAGCAAGCAGAGGATTTATGAAGGAGGGAAGAGGGGCTGGCTGGATCGGAACCCCGGATGCCCAGACTACCGTAGCGATTTATCAGGCGGTACAGAATGTGGAAAAAGGGATGATATCCG
This sequence comes from uncultured Acetatifactor sp., assembly GCA_934436435.1. Lineage (GTDB taxonomy): Bacteria > Bacillota > Clostridia > Lachnospirales > Lachnospiraceae > Acetatifactor. Next base: position 16,379 of record CAKSAN010000018.1, read on the forward strand.
TAGAGAATCCCGCCAGCTATGTTTTATATCCGGCGGCAACACCGGAAGAAGCCTATGCCATAGCGGATATATGGTATCCGGGAATGCTGGAGAATGAAGCAAAGACAGCATTCTGCGCGGCTTTTTTGCCGGAGGAATGCCCTCAGAAGATTGGCTGCAGCTTCTGTGCGGAGGATTACGATTATGTGGAAGATGTCGATACCGTAGAGCAGTTGTGGCAGGAATTTATACAGTTTTCTGGAAATGTGACGTCAGATCCGATCCCGCCGGAAGAGATGGTAGAGGGGGTGGGATATTTTCAGTTCGTCTATGCGGACGGCGAGACAAGGAGCTTTCGATATGCTTCGGAAGAACAGGGATTATGGATTGATGAAGAGGAACGCTGCCTGGTGGATGGCAAGGCTTTCTATGACTGGCAGGAGCGTCTGATGGAAGCGATGCAGAAGTAAGTTTTGTTTGCCGCTTACTCAATTGCTCAATTGTATAATGATATCATTATCAAGTACAATTAAGGAGCAAAGACATCATGCAGAAAGAAAGGAGCAGCTATGAAGAAATTTTTTTCAAATTACTACAAAATTATTTTGTCGGTTGTGATTCTGATTGTCCTGGTGGCACTGAAGGAGGATTACAAAACTTCTTTTGATGGAATGAGCGGAGTACGGACGGTGGTACGCATGCTGATTTACACGGCATGGGGATTCCTGCTGGCAACGAAGACCAGACGGGACAAAGCAAAAGTTGTGGAATATGTTGCTTTTGCCGTTGTCTGTGTGGCAGCGCTCAATCTGTTAATTCCCATCTGGCAGTTCCAGATAGCGTTTTATGCTTTTGTCGCAGGTGTTCCGGGACTCTATTTTATGGTATTTATCCTGACCGGAATGTTAGGCGGTTATCTATGGGGACCGAAAGCAAAAACGAAAGAAGAGTGAGCAATGAAGAGGAAAATAGCACTGCCATTACTATTAAGTTTTCTGGTTTTCTCTTTTGGCGGATGTGCCTCGGAAAAGGCAGAACAGGCGTATCCTTCCTATTTTGAGCCGGTTATTCAGGAACTGACCTTTAGCTGGACGACTTATCGTGAAGGACATCCCACCTCGGGACTCACGGATGCGTTCTGTGATAGTGGCTTGTTCAACGGCGGAAGAGAAGAAAACGGACTGTTCATCAGTTACATAGAATATGAAAAAGATACCGAGCCTCAATTTGTATTTTTCCATTTGGACGATCTGCTTACGGATGCAGAGGCAGACGAATGGGACTGGGCATCGGCAGGGGCTTTCTGTGATGAGGAGCAGGGCAAAACCTACCTCTGCTATTATGATTTTAACGACCTGACGAATGCCGGAGAGCGGGATCCGCAGCTGATCCTGGTGGAATTCGATACGGCGGATTCGGAGAACTATCAGGCAACACCATATTCTGTGGAGCCTAGAAATATGTTCAGCTGGTACTGCGAGGGCTACCGGATCGGAGATGACTTATACATTGCAGGACAGGAAGAATTAGGAGCGATCGATCTGAATACGAAGGAGTTCCGCTATTGCAGGGAGGAATACGTCTGGGCGGAAGAATATGCACAGAAGGTAATTGGGGAAGAAACATATTATATGCGTACCTTTCGCGCTATCCTACAACAAGATGATGTGACTGTATATTCAGCAGAGATAGCAGAAGCAAATGATTCTCCAGCGGTCGGAATGATTTTTGTTGCCATCAGGGATAATCAGCCGATTTCTTATATGAGTATTGACTTAACATCCGAGGATATTGGACATGGTGTAGAAATTGAAACAGTAGAATAGAACTTTGAAAAAAGTCCAGCGGTCGAAGAGCACATCCTTCACCATTATCGCGAACGCACCGGTAGGTATATTCTTCAAGAACAGTATTGGCTGCTGGAGAACAGTTATTTACGTTTCATATAGTAGCATAGTAAAGTGACAATGAAAATCGCAAAGCCGTGCCATGCGAGGACAGTTTAGTGCTAATGTTGTGCCACAAAAGACTATTGATTTTTCAGAGTACTTTTGCAACAATACATAGGAAATATTATGTTACGGTTTATGAAAAGGAAAAATATATGATTTTCATCATATGGAACACTAACAGTTAAAGGGATAGTTGGTAATGCTTATGGAAAATAGTAATATCGAGATTATAGGTGGAGGATTGTTTTTTACAGAAATAGAGATCCAAAATGACAATGAGAAGTTTGTGCCTTCTGAATCTGATAAAGAGGCAATTAGAAAGAATATTGAAGAGATAGAATGCTTGAAAACGAAAAAGAAAATCTTCTGTCAATGTGTTTGCCCAAAACACAAATGATGCTATAGATAATGTGTATAGTGAACCAATATTTTATGAAAAAGCTATTATATGGTGCTACAAGTGGAGAATATATTGAAAATACAATCGCCGTTGGTATAGGAGGTAAAGATTCTGTATTGGAATAAAAATAAGAAAAATTATATAGCAGTTATTTTCGGAGGAATCCTCATACTTGTGATATTATGCCTGGGAGATTATGGGATACGATATTACAATGCACCAATAGAAAAAGATTATAAATATATCGGTACGGGAATGCTGGTGCGTTTGAGCGATTTTACGAATGGCGAATTAGTATCGGTAGAGATGCGGGGAAAGACAGCGCATTATATCTGGGGAAATCAAGAAGATTATATTCAGGGGAACGTGTGGGTAAATGGAGAAAAAATTTTCGGAAAAGATGATATGGAAATTGTGGGTCTGTTTATAAATGCAGAACCATACTATTCCTGTATAACAAGTACTGAGAAAAACAATCTTGGAAATATGTTCATTATCTCCAAAGATCTGCAAACCATATTATGTGGAGTAGCAATCGATGAAGAAGAGTTTTTGTTAGTTACACCAGCAGAGGATGGCACAACGGCAAATAATATGATAAAAGCAGCCGAAAAACAGTCCCAGGCATTTTCTCAATGGTTATCGAATGCACGTAGAGGAATAACGGATTGATTTTCTGTTATATGATAAGTTATCAAGCACATTTGATTATAGCTAGTTCATTAGCAGGCATGCCTGTGAAAGCAATGGAATCACAACAAAGTAATGAAATTACAAGTGGTAGATAATTTAACAAACGAGATAATAGAATATGATATGACATTGAGGGAGGTGTCTATGGGTAAAAAGTGGATTGTGGGTCTGATGATTTTAGCAGCATTATGGGCAATGACCGGTTGTGGAAAGCAGGAGATGATCCGCTGCGAATACACAAATGAGGCAGCAGGATTTACCTTAAGCATAGACAGACCGGTAGAATGGACAGCGAAGCTTCAGGAAGGGTGGCCTGCGACCGAGACAGAGGAATCCAGTCCCGACGAGGGAATCCGGATTTATACGGATGACAGCTAGGAGAGCAGTATCTATTTTTGTAACAGTTTTTCTCCTTATTATGCAGGGGATGAAAATGATCTGGAGACCGTAGAAGTGAATGAGGAACTCACGGCACTTCATGGAATCGAAACAAGCGGTGAAGGGGTGAGGGAATCCTATGTTTTTAAAGGGGATTTCACTGGTCAGGGATTCTATAATATTACCATCTCTATGTCACAAAAGGATTATAAAAAATATAAAAAGATTATCTCGCAGATGGTTGCCAGCTGCCAGATCCGTGAATGGGAGCCGGAGAATGCAACGGAATCGGAAAGCATTGAAAATGTAGAAAATACAGAAAATACAGAAAATAATGATTTGATAATTCGGGGAACGCTGTTAGACAGAGAGAGCAACAGTGCTGTCTATAATGATATCACCGGAATGTTAAATGAAAGATATGATTTGCTGAACGAGTTATTAAGTGCGTGGGATTCCACGGTAGACAGCAGGGACAGCATTTCCGTAAATCTGCCAGATGGCCGGGAGACGGTAATGTACCGTGTGAAGGTGGCGGACTCCTGGGAGTATTATAAACAAAAGGCTGAAAATATCTATGATGATATTTATATACAGGAAGTTTTTACCCCTTGCTACCTGGGAAATCTATATGCCGAAGTGGATGACAAATTGTATCGTGCGGAAGCGGATGGTTTCGCCTGGGGCATTGATGAAGACTCCATCAAAATATGGAAGCAGGATTTGGGTAACCGTTATATAGTGACCGCAAAAGAGCAAAACGAGATGACTACGGATGTGCTGTTTATTATAAGAAAAGAAGATACGGATAACAAATACAAAATCGTAGATGAAGTCGAGATGAATTAGTGATTGCATTGAAAAATAAATATTGACATATATAGATAGCCGATATATATTATAGACAAAGACATATATCGGCTATCTATATAAGGAGGATAAAAATGGCTGTGGACAAATCACTGATGTCGGGAAGTATGACGATGCTTCTGCTCAGATTACTGGCGGAGAAGGATATGTACGGATACGAAATGATCGATACACTGCGAAAAAAATCCTGTAACGTGTTCGAGTTAAAAGCGGGAACGTTGTATCCGTTGTTACATGGTCTGGAAGCCAAGGGGCTGCTTACGGTATATGAGCAGGAATATGCGGGCAAGACGAGAAAGTATTACAGCATTACGAAAGAAGGCAGAAAATTACTGGAGACGAAGAAGGCGGAGTGGGAAGAATATCAGTCCGCAGTAACCAGCGTTCTGGCAATGGGGGTATAGGCATGGAGACATATTTGGAAAAACTGTTGTCACAGATCCGCTGCAAAAAAGCCAGACCCTATATTGCCGAGGAGATAAGAGACCATATGGAATGCCAGATAGAGGACAATCTTTCCGAGGGAATGACTTATGAGGAAGCAGAGAAAAATGCGGTTGCGGACATGGGAGACCCGGTAGAAGTTGGGATTTCTCTGGACAGGATCCATAAGCCCAAGATCGCATGGAAATTACTTTTGATAGTAGGAATTTTAAGCCTGTTGGGCATTCTGATACAGCAATCCATTCTTTTGCAGCCCGGTTATCAGGATTTGGAAACATGGAGACAGGAAGCATATCGGTATACTACAGAGGGGTTTGTCTCATGTATTGTGATAGGATTCCTTCTCATGTGTGTGATCTACTTTCTGGATTATACGGTAATTGCAAAGTACTCCAGGTTTATTGGAATATTTATACTTATTCTGGGAGGATTGCGGCTGACTGGCTTTTTCGGTGTGGATATTAATGGAGTCGGCAACTGGGTTGGATTTGGAATGTTCCGAGTGTCGATTACTTCCCTGATGATGTTCTATGTGCCGATTTATGGGGCTATCTTATATAAATACAGAAACGGTGGTGCTCTGGCATTGTTAAAAGCACTCCTATGGCTGGTTCTTCCGGTTTTCATTACGTTTTGGATTCCATGCCTCGGTGTTGCCGTCATCATGATGGTCAGTATGCTGATAGAACTTACGGTGGCTATTTGGAAGGGCTGGTTTAAAGTGCCTGTGAAAAAGACGATTATCGGTATGTGGATGCTTTTTACGGTTTTGCCTGTCCTGTTGCTGGCTGCAATGTATGCACTTCATATACTGGTAGTGTATCAGGAAGAAAGAATCCGGGACTTTTTATCTCGTTCCGGAAACGCATATTACATGACGTCCATGCTTCATAAATTTAATGAGAACATTTTACTTTGGGGAAACAGCGGAAACAATGTGCTCGAAGGTTTGCCGGAATTTAATAAAGATTACGTTTTTTCCTATATTCTGAACAGTTACGGAAAGTTAGCCGGAATTGTTGTGATCGTTCTTCTGGCGGCATTGGTGGTGTTTATGTTCGGAACTTCAGTTCGACAGAAAAATGAACTTGGCATGGTGATGGGATTCGGATGCGGAATGATCATTTTATTAAATATTTCCCTGAACCTCGCAGGAATTTTTGGTTGGGTTCCGCTGACGACAACGTTCCTGCCGTTCTTATCTGTTGGCAGAAATAATATATTACTGTGCTATGCACTGGTGGGAATTATCCTGAGTATCTACCGGTACAAGGACGTATATCCAAAAAAACTTAAAGCATCACAGGTCTCCCTGCAGAAGACAATTACTTTGAACTTAAATGTGTAAAACCATAATACAGATAAAAGTCCATGAACAGAAAAACTGTCCATGGACTCAGACTGTAGACGAAACGCTTTTGGTCAGCATGCCAGAAGCGTTTTTCTTATCATCTGCGTATAGCGGAATCCGAGGTTTTGAACATCGGAATCAGTTTTTCCCCTTCAATAAAACGACTTTCGAGAGCAGGATAAAATATTGAAAATTATCTATTTTTTTGTAACAATGTAGAAAATGAAATCGTTATTCTATTTGGCAGGATAAAAAGGGGATAAGACATGATTTACCTGATGATGATTGACGGAGAAGAGGAGAAAAGAAAGTTTGTGATCCTCTACGAAAAGTACAGGTGCCTGATGCTAAAAGTGGCGTGCAACATTTTGCAGGATAACTTTCTGGCGGAGGACGCGGTGCATGAAGCATTTATGAAAATAGCCGGGAATATGAAGAAAATTGGAGAGGTGGATACTTTAGAAACAAAGCGCTATCTGATTACGGTAACCAAAAATGCGACCATTGATATATACCGGAAAAAGAAACGCCAGATCAACAGAGAAATATCCGTGGATGAATTGGGAGAGAGCAGCATTCCGTTATCTTATATGGAAACAGAAGTCGATGAGGGAATATTGGAAATTCTCAAAGATCTGCCGGTAAAATACAGAGATGTATTTCTTCTGAAATATGCAAACGAGATGGATAATGATGAAATAGCAAAATTGTTGAAACTATCGGAAGGAACCGTGAGACAAAGACTGTCAAGGGGAAAGAGCATGATTCAGGAAGCAATGAATAAACGGGAGAAAGAGCATGGAACATATGGAAGTAACAGATGAATGGTTATATAAATATATGCCTGTGGTAGACCGTGCTATTATCAAGGCATTGGAGAGTCAGGTGGATAATAAATATGAATTTTCAGAACGCTTTGAACGGAAAATGAAGAAGGTGATTTGGAAGGAAGCACATCCGGTTTTGAACGGTGTGCAGAAAATAGTGAAACGTGTAGCGGCATTTTTGACGGGAATTCTATGCACAGGACTGATTTTAACCATGAGTGTGGAAGCATATAGAGAAAAAATTTTTGAAACGCTAAAAACAACGTACGAAGACTCAGTGCTATATACTTATTCTTCGAATGAGAAAAATACTGTAATAAGAATTACGGAACCATGTTATATACCAGTGGGGTACGAAGAAATAGAACGTTTAGAGAATAATATTTGTGCCAATATTTTTTACGAAAATGAAAAAGGGGAACAGATTACCTGGGAACAAATGTTGATTAATAATGGAAATAGCATAGTGTTGGATAACGAATATGATACCGAGGAGGAACGGATAATTAATGGACATATTTTAACACTATTTATATACACGGATGGATATGTGATGGCCTACTATGAAGCGGATAATTATGCGTATTTGGTTACAGCAGACCATCTGACAACAGATGAAATATGTGAGATTATCGCAAGCATGGACAGTTAAGGAAGAAGAGTAGGTGATGCACACAAAATAAAATGTCATTGTTTTCATTATGAAAATATAGAGGTATTTTAGAAAAAGTTTTCATAAACGGTTCAAAAGATAAAATACGAAAAATAAAAAATATATTTTTATGTAACAAACATTAGAAGGTAATTCGTTATTATTGGTAAAGGAGCTTATATAATATATATGAAAAGAAAGCTTTGTAGATGCAATAGCTATGCTGGATGATGGCAGTCAGGAGTACGTTAGTGATATAGCAGAATGGACAAGTGCGAGGTGACTATGAATAAAAAAATGATTGGTTGTTTAATGTTCTTAACCACCGTATGGGCAATGACCGGTTGCGGGAAGCAGGAAATGATCCGCTGTGAATACACGAATGAGGCAGCAGGGTTTACTTTAAGCATAGACAGACCGGCGGAATGGACGGTAGAGATCCGGGAAGGGTGGCCGGCAACCGAGACAGAGGAAGCCAGTCCGGACGAAGGAATTCAGATTTATACGGATGACAGACAGGAAAACTGGATCTATTTGAGCAACCGGGTGTCTCCCTATTATGTGGTGGATTACAATGATTTGGAGACAGTGAAGGTGAATGAGGAACTCACGGCACTTCACGGAATGACAACAGAGGGAGAACTGGTAAGGGAGTCCTATGTTTTTGAAGGTGATTTTACCGGATCCGGATGCTACGAACTGGAAATCCAGATGCAGGAAAAGGATTATAAGAAATATAAAAAACTGATTTCACAGGTAGTTGCCAGCTGCCGGATCGAGGAAGCGGAACTCAACAGTAATTAAATAGAAGAAGCCCATGCGCAGGCACATGACCTGTTCATGGGCTTTTTATAAAATTCCGCAGTTATGAGGGCAATACCGATAAAATCAATATCTCCACGCTCATCATATCATTCATCCGACCGGATTTCACGGCTTCTTCGGTCTCCACGCATTGTTTTACCGCATTCTTCAACACAGAGGTCTTGAAGTGGGAGGCCTGTGCGGCGTATTTTCCAACAGCAAAAGGAGGCACACCGATCTTGGAGGCAATGGTCTTGTTGTCGTGGCCTCTGTTTTTTAATTCCTTGGTCTGGAGCAGCAGGTTACACTGTCTGGCGATCAGGAACAACACACGCATGGGAGGTTCTTTTAATGCCAGCAGATCATAGTAGAGCTGCAGGGCCTTCTGGGGCTGCTTTTCCGCAATGGCATTCACCATATCGAAAATATGATTGGTGATACGGGTGGCGCAGACAGCCTCCACATCCTCTGCGGTGACCACATCCCGGTCCAGACAGTAACAGATCAGCTTTTCCAGCTCCATCTGAATATTTTCCATATCCGTGCCGGTCTTGGAAAGCAGCAGCTGTGCGGTATTTTCTGAGATCTTTTTCCCTTCCCTGCCTAAAATACCGGCGATCCAGCGTTTCAGGGAGTTTTCATCCTGCACGGTGAATTCGGCCGCGTACCCTTTGGACTGTACGGCCTTGTAGAGCTTGCTCCGCTTGTCCACCTCACTTTCCGTGAATACGAAAAAGGTGGTGTCATTAGGGCTTGCAAGGTATTCTGCCAGCTTTTCTCCGCCGGATTTAAAGAGTCCGGTGTCCTTGAAAAACATGACGCGGCGCTCCGCCAGAAAAGGCAGGGTCTCCGCCAGATCGATGACCTCTCCCAGAGAGAAATCTTTCCCCTGATAGAAATGGGTGTTCATCTCGTCGCCATCCTGACACAGGGCTTTGCGCAGACGGGTCGTGTACTGGTTTTTCAGATAACGTTCTTCTCCGTAGAGCAGATAGATCTGTTTGAAATTGCCGGTCTTGATGTCTTCGTTGATCCGCTGCATGACGTGATCCTTTCTGGAAAAATACGGTGTTGCCTACATTACATTCCTAAAAGAGTATACCCCATTTCCTATTGAGGTTTCAAGGGGGGTATGCTATTATGAAACAAAACAGTTCGACCATGGACAAAGGTAGTCACGAAGTGACGGAAAGCGCGGCAGCGCGACTTTGTGAATGGCGCGGGTCGAACATTTTACCATAAGAGGAAGGAAGAGAAACATGAGCGAAAAAAGCGGATTCATTCAGGAATTTAAAAAGTTTATTTTGAGGGGAAACGTAATGGATATGGCAGTCGGCGTGATCGTCGGCGGGGCATTTACCGCTATCGTTACTTCTCTGAATCAGGATATCCTGACACCGATCCTGGCTATTTTCGGAGGTACGGATTTCTCTAACCTGTATGTAAAACTGGGAAGCGGTGAGACGGCACCGGTGCTGATGTACGGCAATTTTATTACCGCAGTCATCAATTTCCTGATCACGGCATTTGTTATTTTCTGCCTGGTGAAATTCATCAATAAAGTAGGAGATACCCTGCACCACAAAGAGGAAACGCCGACAGCACCCACGACGAAAAAATGTCCCTTCTGTAAGAGCGAGATCGCCATCGATGCAACGAGATGCCCTCATTGCACTTCACAGTTGGACGAGAAATAAGGAACCGGAGCAAAAGCCATGGAGGACAGCATGGGAAAAATAAACAGGATAATGGGGGCTGTAGGAATCTGTGGCCTGACGATAGGGATGCTCACAGGCTGCGGCAGCGGTACAACGAAGATCAACGAGGGAATGCAGCTCGTGGAAACTCTGGATTACCAGGGAGCACTGACCGCCTTTGACGAAGCGGAAGGATTGGGAGAGGACAGCCGGCTGCTGGCAAGAGGCAGAGGAATCGCCAGTATGGGGCTGACGGAGTACGATCAGGCTGTAGAATATTTTACACAGGCGCTGGAACTCAGCAGCGGATGGGTCCAGAATGTGGACTATGATATGAACTACTATCTGGCGGCGGCTTATACCAAGAACGGCCAGCCGGCGGAAGCCAAAAAAGTATATGATGCCATTCTGGGGTTGAAACCGGAGGAAAAGGATGCTTATTTCCTGCGGGGATCCGTAGAACTGGAACTTGGGGACTATGAGAGCGCCAAGGCGGATTTTGACCGGGTGATCTCCATGGATCCGAAAAACTATGACCGGCTGATAGAGATCTATGAAGTCCTGGCGGAGCACGGCTACCGTGAGGTGGGACAGGAATATCTGCAAAATGTACTGGATACGGCCAAACAGCTGGATGCTTATGACAGCGGACGGATCTATTATTATCTGGGACAATACCAGAAGGCTTCGCTGGCATTGGAAGAGGCGAAGGACAAGGGAGGCGCAGACAGCTATCTCTATCTGGGCAGATCGTATGAAGCCACCGGAGATTATAATTATGCCTCCAGCGTCTACAGCAATTATATTTCCAAGCAGGGACCCAATGCAGAGATCTATAATCAGCTGGGGTTATGTGAGATGTCGAAAAAGGAGTATCAGAAGGCTTTGGAGGCATTTCAGGCAGGAAAACAGATCGAGGGAAATGAGCTGATGCAGACATTGGCTTTTAATGAAATCGTGGCGTATGAATATCTGGAAGAATACCAGAAAGCGGCAGTGCTGTTAAATACCTATTTACAAAATTACCCGGACGACCAGACAGCCATCCGGGAGCAGCAGTTTCTATCTACCAGATAAAACAGATGAATACAGTTAATCAGCGGCAGAGTCTTCGTGGGAGGATTCTGCCTTTTGTCTTAATTGCAGCAGATCCATAAAGTCTAACAGAGAAGCGGCATTTTGCGGATTAAAATGCTGCATGATGCCCACCAGATCAGCGACAGTGACACCCGGAGCATATTCCCGGTTCAGAGTCTCCAGACTATAGCGATAGGGAGTGCGGCCCAACAGATAATCTGTGGTTACTCCAAAGTAGTCAGCCAGCTGTATTAATGCTTCCTGATCCGGAAAGTGAACATTGTTCTCATAGTTTGAGATGGTACCAACGGAAACTTTTAATATGGCAGCCAGCTCTTTCTGATAAATTCCCCGTTCTTCCCGCAGGGATGTAAGAATTTCACCGAAACTCCGCATATTGCCTCTCATTCTGCCGCAGATGCAGCATATTTAAATGTTTTCTTTTAAGATTTGATGAATTCCATTTTACTATATTTTAGTTTTTAAGAAATACGAATTTAGAAATAGAGGAAAATAAGAGAAAAATATTTATAAAATCAATTTTATCTAAAAATAGCAAAAATATGCAGAGACCTACATTGAGAAATCCTCTCATTTACACCTATTGCTATTTTAGGGAAAGCCGGATATAATAATCCAAGGGTTAGGTGCAACTAACTAATGAGTGAATCATGTGAAACTCCTCAGAGGAAACGGAGCTGCTGAATCCGTGACCTGCCGGGAGGGTATCTTCCGGGAGGAGTTTTTCAGCCCTTATGCGGGATTCACGAAAGAGAAGGTTTGGGAATAAAAAGTTTAGAATAGAGGATAAAGGAGAAGAACAAAATGAACTATTTAGAGATTGAAAAAGTCATTGGAAGAGAGATTCTGGATTCCAGAGGAAATCCTACCGTAGAAGCAGAGGTAACTCTGGTAGACGGCACCATCGGCCGCGGCATGGCTCCCAGCGGAGCATCCACCGGTGAATTCGAAGCACTGGAACTGAGAGACGGAGACAAGAGCAGATATCTGGGCAAGGGTGTACAGAAGGCTGTGGAAAATATCAACACTGTGATCAATGAGACCTTGCAGGGAATGGATGCTTCCAATATTTATGCCATTGATAAGGCAATGATCGATGCGGACGGAACCAAGGATAAGTCCAGACTGGGCGCCAATGCGATCCTGGCAGTATCCATTGCCAGCGCAAGAGCAGCAGCACTTTCTCTGGATATTCCCCTGTATCGCTTCTTAGGCGGTATCTCCGGCAACAGACTTCCGGTTCCCATGATGAACATTATCAATGGTGGCTGCCATGCACTTTCTTCCGGACTGGATGTACAGGAATTCATGATTATGCCCGTAGGTGCTCCTTCCTTTAAGGAATGTTTGAGATGGTGCTCCGAAGTATTCCACGCACTGGCTTCTATCCTGAAGGACAGAGGACTGGCTACTTCCGTAGGTGACGAGGGTGGCTTCGCACCGGCGCTGAAGTCTGATGAGGAAGCTATCGAGACGATCTTAGAGGCTGTGAAGAAGGCTGGTTATGAGCCCGGTAAGGACTTCAAGATCGCTATGGATGCCGCTTCCAGTGAATGGAAGACCGGGAAGGTGGGCGAATACAAGCTGCCCAAGGCAGGCACCGTATTTACCTCCGAAGAACTGATCGCACATTGGAAGAAACTGGTGGAGAAATACCCCATCATTTCTATAGAAGATGCACTGGATGAGGAAGACTGGGAAGGCTGGAAGAAGCTGACCGCAGAACTGGGCGACAAGGTACAGCTGGTCGGCGATGATCTCTTCGTAACCAATACCGAGAGACTGGCAAAGGGAATCTCCCTTGGCTGTGGTAACTCCATCCTCATCAAGCTGAACCAGATCGGATCCGTATCCGAGACTCTGGAAGCCATCAAGATGGCACACAAGGCCGGCTATACCGCTATTTCCTCTCATCGTTCCGGCGAGACCGAGGATACCACCATTGCTGACCTGGCAGTGGCACTGAACACCTGTCAGATCAAGACCGGTGCTCCCAGCAGAACCGAGCGTGTGGCAAAATACAACCAGCTGCTCCGTATCGAGGAAGAACTGGGTGCAGCAGCCGTATATCCCGGCATGGGCGCATTCAACGTTCAGAATTAAATTGCTTATATCCAAAACTATTTTGGTTTCTCTTTTTCTCTTCAGGGACTGTTCGAAAGGACAGTCCCGTTTGCGTATTTAGCTGCTGAAATACGCAAATATCTTGGAAAAATGGAAAAATTTTGAAATTATTATATTGTTAATGCGATAATAAAATGATAAAATAATCAAAAACAAATTAATTCACATTCATACAATGCAAAGGAGGGGGATGGATGAATTATTTTAGAGAACTGTTTTCCCGGAAATTTTGCAGGAAAACGGCAATGATGTTGACCTGTTCTATGCTGGCTGCTATGGTATTGCCTTACGGCAGTCTGACGGTAAGCGCCGAGGAGGCAGCGGCAGATACTGTATCGGGTAATGAGATAGCTCTATATGATACAACGTCAGGAGTGACAGGATCACCGGAGGAACCGGAAATTTATACCGGTGGAATTTGTGTGGAGCCGGATGGAACGCTGTTTGGTGAGAAAGACATCTACCTGAAGGTGGATAACGGAAGACTGCTGAAGACCACAGCGGAGGACTATAACTTCCATTATACGGCAGCTGCGCCGGGTGGCCACGCAAGGATTGACCTAAAAGATTTTACTTACGGATCACCGGAGAAGGACAAAGATGGCAATAAAGTGCAGAATGCCATCGGCTTCTATGCTACGGTCGATGGTCAGGAAGGAACAACCGGAGTTACTCTGGATCTGGTTCTGACAGGAGACAATTATGTGTCGGCATGGTTAGGCAGTGCACTGGATGTCTGCGGCAGCCTGTATATTTTTGGATACGGAAGCCTGACGGCGGTCACTGTGGATGAGACAGCGACACCGGATGCTGAGAATCCGGATGTGGTCAATTACTTTCCTGCGGTAGCTGTGGGCGGTGAGGAATTTGTCTGCGAAGCTCCCATTACCTGTGAGGCAGCGGGAACGCAGATTGCCAATACGGAGGAGAACCCCTATGCAGCACTGGATCTGGTTGTCAGTGGTGAAAATGCATTTGCAAATACGGTCATCCGTGGAGACGGAAGAGTGACTGGCAAGGCAGTGCTCGGGGATGTGTGTGCAAACGGTCTGGTGCCTTATACCACGCAGCATGCAGATCAGAGCGGTCATACCTATGTGGGAAAAGCCTATTACTTTGTGGATCAGTTTCTGATTCAAGATCCGGAGTACAGGGATGATGTGTGGTGTTATCCCAACAATACCATTGCAGAACTGGCGGAAGATCAATGGCGTGTCATCGGAAGATATGATGCGACGGGGCATCCGATTCCCAGTGATAAGTACTATCAGGGATATTATTATCTGCCGAATGGTTCCCCAATCACCAATGACTTCCATTATCCTGTAAAATATCTGCTTTATGACGATGATGCGGAGGTACTGGACGAGAACCGGCAGGCAACGGATATCGTCTGTATCGCAGACGGAAAATCGCATACCTTCAACACAGATCTGTATGGACTGTCAGTGATCACCGGTGATGTGACGGTCAACGGTAACGTTACGCTGGATCTGACCTGTTTTGAGCAGTATGGCAGAGCCGACGAAGACGAGGACGGAAACACCATATTTCTAAGAGACGATAACGATAATATTATTTTCACCAGTGCCAGCAGCGTGGGAGCCAAGGTCACAGTCAATGGTAATGTGGGATGTCTGTCATTAAATGAGAGTTATCGGGGAAGCGCCTATGTGAATGGGAATATCAATTATATTGCCCGCTATTATGATAAGCATGCGATTGACTCGGAACCCATACCTGAGACCTTTTACGGATCCATGGTAAGTGCCGGACAGGTGATCGCGGACGGAGAATTTGTAGCGGAAGTTCAGGAACTGCAGGGTTATCAGGGATATGGCGTCTTTGAAGGAACCTGTTATCCCAAGACACTGACACAGCGTGATGGGGAGACGTTCAACGGAACCAGCGCACCGATAGGTGACGAAGCTCTGCTCATTCAGGTAGGAGCGGACGGAATCGGCGAAAATACTTATCCCTGTGTCAAGCAGTCGGATGATGCGGAAATGCAGAAGATCATGCAGGCCTTGACAGACAAGACATCCAAGGTGACTGCCATGGATATCACACTGATTCAGAATGATACAGAAGTAGTGGAACCGGAGAAAGAGGTAAGTCTGTATGTGGACAATCTGGCATCTTATAAGAATCCTGCCCTGTTCCATATCAAGAAGGACGGAACCATTGAAAAGTTATATGCTTTCGAGGGCAGCAGCTTCTCAGGTACCATCGAATGCAAGACCGGAAGCTTTAGTACCTATTTTATAGCCGAGGATCAGGAACTGGCGGGAAGTCAGGAACCTGCGGAGTCCCCGAAGCCTTCGGAAACACCGCAGCCCACAACGACGCCTCAGCCTACAACGACACCACAGCCTACAACGACCCCGGCTCCGGACAGCAGTTCGGGAAATGATTCTTCCGACAGCACTCCGGAAGAGAAAACCGTGAATTGGCAGCAGGTAGCAAAAGACATGAATCTGTCTGCTTCCACTCAGAGCAATCTGAACTATTCCGTACAGGGAAACAATCTGGTTCCGGTGAATGTGTTACAGCAGCTGGCAGGTACGAAGAAAACACTGGCATTCCACAATGGAAACGGAATTGCTTTAAGTATCAGCGGCCAGAATGTGAACAAGAGAGCACTGAATGACGGCAAGCCTCTGAATCTGACGGTTGCGGAAGGAAAGCTTTCGACAGAAATCCGGAAGACGAAAGAAGCAGGAAGTGCGAAAAACATACAGTTTTCCGTTTATAACAGCGGAGCATTTGCGGTACCTGTAAATCTGCATGTAAATGCGGGGGCGGAAAATGCCGGAAAATATGCGAACCTGTACCGGTACAATGCGCAGTCCGGGAAACTGGAATATTGCGGTTCCTACCTTGTGAACACAGCCGGTCAGGCAATGTTTGGCTTAAAACGCGGCGGAGAATATCTGATCACGGTAACGAAGACCATACCGCAGGAGACGAATGTTTTCACAGAAGGAGAGTACCTTGTAAAAAGCGGGGATACTCTGGGGAAGATTGCAGCCAGATACAAACTGTCTCTGTCGGAACTGCTTCGCAGGAATCCGCAGATCAGCGACAGCAACAGGATCTACCCCGGTCAAAGAATCCGGATCAACTAAAATAACAATTGACTGATGAGAGCTTTTATGCTACCATGAGCAAATGAAGAGACAACGAAGTCCGTAGAAACGGAAAGTCGTTGTCTCTTTTCTTTTTACGGAGAAACTGACAATATGAGTTTCTCATTGTTTGAACAAATAAGGGGTGACAACAGGAAGATGAAAGAGCAGGAGAAGAAACAGAATACGGTGGCAGAGATGATGGTGAAATGTCTGGAAAACGAGGGTGTGAAATATGTCTTCGGTATTCCGGGAGAGGAAAATCTGGATATGATGAATGCGCTGGAACAGTCGGATATACGGGTGGTTGTGGTGCGGCATGAGCAGGGCGCGGCGTTTATGGCGGATATGTACGGAAGACTGACGGGAAAAGCGGGGGTATGTTTTTCCACCCTGGGTCCCGGTGCCACGAACCTGATCACAGGTACGGCAGATGCCAATTCCGACGGTGCACCGCTCATTGCCATTACCGGACAGGTAGGAACGGAGCGGATGCATCTGACCTCCCATCAGTATCTGGATCTGGTGGAGTTGTTTGCACCGATCACCAAGCGGAGCAAACAGATCGTGAACCCCAATTCCGTGAATGAGATCGTCCGGATCGCTTTCAAATATGCGGAGAGTGAGAAGCCCGGAGCCTGTCACGTGGATCTGCCTACGAACGTGGCGAAGCTCCCGGTCAGCTGCGGCATTGCCGCCCAGCCCTTAAAGAAGCCGGAGCGGGACAAGGAGTACGCTTCCTTTTCCAGTATTGACCAGGCAGCAGCCATGATCTTCAAAGCAAAGCACCCGGTGATCCTGGTGGGACACAGTGCGGTGCGCAACCACGCCGGAGAGGCGCTTACCAGCTTCGCGGATGCCCTGAAGATCCCGGTGGTCAATACCATGATGGCCAAGGGCATCATTCCCTATAACAACAAATATTCCCTCTGGACCATAGGTATTCCCCAGAAAGACTATCAGAATAAAGTGCTGGATATGGCGGATCTGGTGATCGCTGTCGGCTATGACATTGTGGAATTTGCCCCCGGAAAATGGAACGGAGAGGGGAAACACAAGATCCTGCATATCGATCAGAGACCGGCACATATCAACATGCTGTACCAGCCCGAGGTGGAGGTCGTCGGGGACATCTCCTATTCCTTACAGCAGATCCAGTACCGCAGCGATGCCAAGGAGGAACCGGAAGAATTCCTGAAACTGCGGGAAGAAATGGTAGCGGAATATGAAAGCTATGCGAATGACACCTCTTTTCCCATGAAACCCCAGAAGATACTGCATGATGTGCGGAAATTCATGGGCGCGGATGATATTGTGATCTCGGATGTGGGAGCACATAAAATGTGGATTGCCAGAGAGTACAACTGCTACGAACCCAATACCTGCATCATTTCCAATGGATTTGCCACCATGGGAATTGCAGTGCCCGGGGCTGTGGCAGCCAAGCTGATCTACCCTGAGAAAAAGGTACTGGCGATCTCCGGAGACGGTGGATTTATGATGAACAGCCAGGAGTATGAGACGGCCCTCAGGGAGGGAACCCCTATCGTGACCCTGATCTTCTCCGATGCCAGCTATGGTCTCATCAAATGGAAGCAGATGGACCACTTCGGACATAACTGTTTCGTAGATTTCCAGAATCCCGATTTCGTGAAGTACGCCGAAAGCATGCATGCCAAGGGCTACCGCGTGGAAAAGGCAGAGGATCTCTTGCCGACCTTAGCGGATGCCTTTCAACAGAAGGTCCCCTGCATCATCGACTGCCCCGTGGACTACAGTGAGAACACCAAGCTCTCCGAGTACCTTCATGACAAGTTTGAGAAGTAGAGATTTAAATAGAGAGTTAATGAAATAAATATATGTATTTCCAAGGAAAGGGCATAGCAACGATAAAGTCGTCGGCTATGCCCTTCCTTTGTTTTAAAATGGGCACAGCGCAAGAGAACACGTCGCTTTGTGCCCACGGTTTGTTCTAAAATGGGCACAACGCAAGAAGGTAAGCTGCGCTGTGCCCATGGTTTGTTCTAAAATGGGCACAGCACAAGGGAATAAGTCTATCTGTGCCCGCAGCCTGTTTTAAAATGGGCACAGTACAAGGAGATAAGCCACTCTGTGCCCACAACTCTTGACGGAGAGGGTACAATCTTGGAATTATAAGAGTTTGTGCCCCTGACATATCCAACGTGGGCGTTCGCCCGGTTTAAAACTGCCATCCGCAATGAGCCACGCTATTCATAAGATTGTCAGCATAGAGCGCTGTCAATCTTATTTCATATCGCGGCGTTCGCCGCATCACGGCATAAGTAAAGACAGCGATTTGTGCGCAAGCACCCATCGCTGTCTTCACTATACCTATGCGCGGCTCATTGCTCGCGTAACTTTCCAGTTACAGTGTAATATTTTCTACCCTTTCGTATTCGAAAAAAATCGCCCTTTTTGAAAATTTACTATCTGTTACCTGATGGAAACTAATGGTAGAATTCAATTATCAAATAAAACAGACGGCCGTCAGTGATAATGATAAAGACAAAAAACAATATTTACATATTGGGAGGACGAATGTATGAAACGTAAATTATTATCTACCGTACTTGCGGTAACCATGGCAATATCTATGTTGACCGGATGTGGACAGAGCGGAACAAACGAGGCAACAGGAACCGGCACTGCGACGACAGAAGCCAAAACCGAGACCTCAAAAGAGAATACCACAGACACCACAGGAGAACAGATCACATTGAGAGTCTTCTCCAACCTGCCGGATCGTAAGAACGGACAGGGACTGGTAGAGCAGACCATCATTGATGAATATATGGCAGAAAATCCCAACGTCACCATCGAAGTGGAAGCATTGGATGAGGAAGCTTACAAGACCAAGTTCAAAGCCTACTCCATGGAAGGCATGCCCGATGTGGTAAGCATCTGGGGTCAGCCCGCATTCCTGGACGAAGTACTGGATGCCGGAGTGCTGGCAGCATTGGATAAGAACGACTATATTAATTACGGTTTCATCCCCGGATCCCTGAACGGATTCATGAAGGACGGCGAGTTATACGGACTTCCCAGAAACACTGACGTGGCAGGCTTCTACTACAATCAGAAGATGTTCGAAGACAACGGCTGGAAAGTTCCCACTACCTACGATGAACTGTTAGCTTTGGCAGGCACCATCAAGGACGCAGGCATCGTTCCTCTGGTAATGGATGGCGGCGATGGATGGCCTCTGGCAGTATATCTGTCTGATATCCTGTTCCAGCTGACCGGCAGTGATTATTCCGGAGTTGTGAACAATGCCATTGCCACGGGTGACTTCTCAGATGCCAATATCGTGAAGGCAACCCAGATCCTGAAGGAGAGCGCAGACGCAGGTCTGTTCCAGAACGGCTATGATTCCCAGGACTACGGCACTGCAATGAACCTGTTCACCAACGGTCAGGCCGCAATGTTCTACATGGGAAGCTGGGAGACCTCCATGGCTCTGAACGAAGACATTCCCGAAGAGATTCGTACCAACATTCGTGTATTCACTATGCCCACCATCGAAGGCGGCAAGGGACTCGCTACCGATATCGCAGCATGGAACGGCGGTGGCTATGCCGTATCCGCAAAGTCTGAAGTGAAGGACGAAGCTGTCAAGTTCTTAAACTACATGTATCAGCCGGATAAGCTGTCCAAGTATGGCTGGGAGTTCGGTGTAGGCATGTCCGCGCAGGATCAGTCCGCATACATGACCGGCGACGAGACCGAACTTCAGATGCAGTTCGTAGACGCTGTCAACGGTGCCTCCAACGTATCCGGTACTCCTGTCAATGACTGTGGACCTTCCGCATTCAAGACCAGCATCGAGAGCGAGATCCAGAGCGTATGCAACGGCAGCATCAGCGTAGATGACTTCCTGGCTACCATCGGAGCAGCATGCAAATAACGAGTTGCAAAGAATCAGAGGTTCCCGGGAACGGGAACCTCTCTTAAATAGAAGACTTGAAAATAGAAGATAACTGTGTCAGAGCCTGGCACATTATGAGATAAAGGAGCATCTGGTATGAAAAAATTATACAGTAATAAGTTAGTGATACTCAGTCTGGTGCTGCCGGGACTGCTACTGTTTTTCTTCGCTATACTGGCGCCTATCTGCCTGAGTGTATACTACGGATTCACCGATTACACCGGTATGGGAAGCATGAACTTCATCGGCTGGGAGAACTACAAACAGCTCTTCCATGATAAGGCCTTTGGCCTTTCCCTTCGTAACTCCCTGTTACTTGCCATCGGATTTATCTGCATCCAGCATCCTCTGGCCATGATCACCGCAGCGATCCTGGATAAGCTGGGAGGAAGAGCCGAAAATTTCTTCCGCTGTGTGTATTTTATCCCCAACGTTATCTCCGTGGCAGTCATCGCCTACCTGTGGAAATTCATCTACAACCCGGACTTCGGCCTTTTGAACAATATCATCAAGGCTTTCGGCGGAAAGGGCGACATCAACTGGTTAAGCTATGAAAATGCCATTTGGGCGGTACTGGTGGTACTGATCTGGCATGGTTTCGGATGGGGCATGCTGATCTACTATACCGGCATCAAAAATATCGATCCGGTACTCTACGAGGCAGCAGCCATTGACGGCGCAAGCCCCACCACCACCTTTTTAAAAATCACACTTCCGCTGATGAAGCCGGTCATTCAGGTGAATGTGACCATGGCAGTGATCTCCGCATTAAAGCAGATGGAAACGGTATATCTGCTGACCGGAGGCGGCCCCGGCAACAGCACCCAGTTCGCAGCAAACTACTTGTACCAGCAGGCATTCAAAGCCTACAAATACGGTTATGGCAACGCTATCGGTGTAGTATTCATTATCATCTGTCTTCTGGCAACGGTTCTGCTGAACACGATCTTCCGGGACAGAGATGAAGTGAAGACAGCAAAGAAAGCAAGGAGGGCATCCTAATGGAAATGGCAGGAAGGAAAAAAAAGTAAGATCGGCAAGAAAATATTATGGCTGGTATTGATCCTTGTGGCAGTGATCCAGATCTTCCCTCTGGTATGGCTGGTGGACTTTTCCCTGGCCAGCAGCACCGAAATGTTTACCAGTGGACTGCTCATCATCCCGGAGAAGATCCAGTGGGGCAATTACGTCAAAGCTTTTGTGGATGGACACGTCCTATTATACTTAAAAAATAGTATACTGATAAATGGATTGGCAGTATTACTGGTACTTCTGGTATCTATTATGGCAGCTTTTGCGTGCAGACGGATGCAGTGGAGATTGAGCGGCTTCGTGAAGACCCTGCTGCTGATGGGAATGATGATCCCCATTCATGCGACCCTGCTTCCCAACTACAAGATCTACAGCCGGTTGGGATTGACAGATACCATCTGGGCGTTGTTGATACCTTATGTGGCATTTTCTCTGCCTCAGGGATTATTCCTGATGACAAGTTTTATGGAATCCATTCCGGTGGAGCTGGAAGAGGCAGCAGTTATGGACGGCTGCGGCATCTACCGTATCCTGTTCCAGATCATCACCCCGATGCTGAAATCTTCCATTGCCACGGTATCGATCATGACTTTCCTGAACAACTGGAATGAGTTCATGATGGCAAGTACCTACTTAAGTTCTCCTACCTGGAAGACACTGCCGTTCTCCGTTCTGGAGTTCACCGGACAGTATTCGTCCAACTACGCGGTACAGTTCGCGGTAATGGCACTGACTGCGGCTCCGGCGGTCATTGTATACATACTTTTGAATAAGCACATCACCAAGGGCGTAGCCATGGGTGCGGTAAAAGGATAAAACAAAGGTTAAAACGGGAGAAACGGACTATGAAGAGGATCAGGCAGTGGGTAGATCGGTTAAGCGTAAAAAAGAAACTGGTATTTTACGGGTATCTTACGATCACCCCGGTGCTGGTCCTCATCTGCGTTGCAATGGTAATCAATAATTATAAAAAAGAATGTGCGAAAAGACTGGAAAACGACCTTACCAGCGTAAATACTCTGTCGGAGAGTTTCGGCATCTTACAGACGGACATTAAAGATTTTTCCACTTATATCTGTATCAATAACGATATTCACGATCTGCTGGTGACGGACGAGGTGGAAGAGAAAAATGCCAATGCAAAACTCTGGCTGGAGGAAGCGCCCATGGAGATCGTACAGGATATGATGGCGTTAAAGGGCTATATCAAGACCATTGCCATCTATCCTTCCAACGGAATACGACCTTATCTGCGCTGCATGGACGGAAGCGCCTATGTATCGGATCTGGACAGCATTTATGCGTCGCAGTCCTATCAGGCTACTATCACCAGCGAGAGCGGTATGGTATGGAAATGGGTTCCC
Organism: uncultured Acetatifactor sp.; assembly: GCA_934436435.1. GTDB lineage: Bacteria > Bacillota > Clostridia > Lachnospirales > Lachnospiraceae > Acetatifactor. The sequence continues at coordinate 39,118 of CAKSAN010000018.1, forward strand.
AAGGGGAAGGGGGAAACCTATGAGACCAACCGCACGGACAAGATCGTGCTCTACCGCCGGATCCCGGATCTGCGGCAGAAAACCACACTGGGATATATTGCCATCGGTGTGGGGCAGGAGTACTTTCTGAAGCTGTGCGAAGGTATTGTTAAAAATGACACGGAAGGGGTTCTGGTACTGGATCAGCAGGGCGGTGTTCTGGTCAAGACCGGCACACTGGATGAAGAAGTCGAAGCTTATCTGGAGAGTGAGGCGTTCATCGGACAGAACTACCGTACCAGGGAGGAACATATCACTTATGGGGATTACGAGATCATCAGCAGACAGCTGGACAAAAATTCCAGTATTGTCTGCAAGGTGGTGTCCGGATACCGTTTGCAGACCCAGGTTTATGACATTGTGTATATGCCGTGTATGTTGCTGTTGGGAATGCTGATCGGATTGATGCCGCTGTTACTCATTATCTCCAATATCGTGACGAACCCGTTACATAAGTTGACGCTGGCCATCAACGAGGTATCCAACGGTGACTTAGAGCAGCAAGTGGAAGTCGTGACCCATGATGAAGTGGGAGAAGTGGCAGAATGCTTTAATCGTATGGTGCTGGCACTGAAGGAGCTGATCGAAGAGAATTACGTCATTACTTTGCAGGAAAAAGAAAGCGAACTGGCAGCCCTGCAGGCACAGATCAATCCCCACTTTTTATACAATACGCTGGATTCCCTGTACTGGCAGGCCACTAATGAAGGGAATGATGAGATCGCCGAAAGTATTCTGGCTCTGTCCCAGCTGTTCCGGCTGGTGTTAAGCCAGGGCAGCAGAGAGGTGACGGTGGCACAGGAGACGGAACTGATCTATCGTTATTTACAGATCCAGAAAATGCGGTTTACGAAGCGGCTGAATTTTACCATACAGGTGGATGAGGATATCAAACAGGCGAAAATGCCGAAGCTGATCTTGCAGCCTTTCGTGGAAAATGCCATTGTGCACGGTTTTGAAAACGTAAGTACCCCCTGCGATGTCATTGTGACCGGCCGCAGGGAAGAAGATCAGATCTGCTTCGAGATCGCGGACACCGGCATCGGCATGAGTAAGGAACAGGTAGACGAGATCTGGCAGGAGGAACCGGAGAACTACCGCAAGCAGAGGATCGGCAGATATGCCATCAAGAATATCCGGGAGAGACTACAGCGCCGGTATGGAGACAGATTCTCTCTGGAGATCCAGAGCGATGTGGGCAAAGGAACCCGGGTGACCCTGAGAATACCTTATGAGGAGAACGTGTGATATGGGACTGAAATTATTGATCGCAGATGATGAAGACACCATACGAAGGGGAGTATCCAAATATATTCAGCTGCATTCCGACCGTTTTACGAAGATCTATGAAGCGGAAAACGGACAGGAGGCATTGGATCTGTTGATCCAGTACCAGCCGGATCTGATCCTGTTAGATGTGCAGATGCCGTTAAAAAACGGGATCGAGGTCATGAAGGAGGCGGAGAAAGCGGGGCTGCATCCGGTCATCGTGATCTTAAGCGGTTATGACGAATTCAAATATGCCCAGCAGGCCCTGCGCTACGGAGCGAAGGAATATCTCTTAAAGCCTGTGCGGGCAGCAGATATTCTGGAATGTCTGAACCGGCTGGCGGATGAACACATCGGAGTGGAAGAACGGCCGCAGCCGGAGGAGGACGCCGAGCAGGGCAACCGCTTTGTGGCAGATGCCGTGGAATATATCAAGGAGCACTATGCGGAGGACATTTCCCTGCAGAGCGTGGCGGACAAGGTTGGCATCTCCGGAGGCTACCTGTCCACCCTGTTTTCCCAGAACCTGAACTGTAAATTTATTGACTACCTGAATCAGATACGGATCGACAGAGCCTGCGTCTATCTGGAACAGAACTTCCTGAAGACCTACGAGATCGCATACCGCGTGGGCTTCCGGGATGAAAAATATTTTTCCAGAGTATTTAAAAAAGTAAAGGGACTGTCTCCGAAGGAATATCGTGAGCAATAAAAGACGCGACATAGAGAAAGGAGAGCAGCAATGAAGCTGAAGATTTATACATCGACCTATGAAAACAACACCCGTGCCACCGTGGAAGCGCAGGCTGACTGGGTGTGGGATATTGAGAGAGAAAATGAGCTGGTGAATCTTTATCCGCAGATCCGCTACCAGAAGCTGGAAGGTTTCGGCGGTGCCGTGACGGATTCCGCAGGATATGTATTTTCCCTGATGAACGAAGCCCAGAAGGAGAAGCTGGTAACGGAGTATTTCGGAGCGGAGGGAATGCGTTACAATCGTGTCCGGATCCCCATTGACAGCTGTGATTTCTCTCTGGCGCATTACGAAGCGGACGGGGAAGAGGCGGATGAGAACTTTGAACACTTTTCCTTTGAGCGGGTGGAAAAATATATTCTGCCCCTGCTGGATGCAGCGGAGAAGGCTTACGGGGGAAAGCTGGATATTCTCCTGTCTCCCTGGAGCCCGCCTGTTTACATGAAGACCAACGGGGAGCGGAATAACGGCGGCAAATTAAAGACGGAATATCGGAAGCGCTGGGCGGAATACATCTGCCGCTACATCGAGGAATACCGCAGCCGTGGGTATCATGTGACGAAACTGACCATGCAGAACGAACCGAAAGCGGTACAGACCTGGGATTCCTGTGTTTATACAGCTGAGGAGGAAAAAGAATTTCTGCGGGATTTCCTCTGGCCGTCCCTGAAAGCTCACGAACTGGATGATATTGACATCTATCTGTGGGATCATAATAAAGAGCGGGTACTGGAATGGGCGGAGACCATCATTGACGAGGAGACCTCCCCCATGATCGCCGGACTGGCTTTCCACTGGTACAGCGGGGATCACTTCGAGGCATTGCAGATGATCCGGGAGAAATATCCGGACAAAAAGCTGCTGCTGTCGGAAGCCTGCATCGAATACCGGAAGTTCGCAGCGGATGATTATCTGACCAATGCCCAGAAATATGCCCATGACATGATTGGCAACCTGAATCATGGCATGAATACTTTCTATGACTGGAATCTGCTGCTGGACGAGATCGGCGGCCCCAACCATGTGGGAAATTTCTGCGATGCGCCGTATTTGTTCGACACAAAGGCGAAGGAACTGCGGGAGACCAATATCTGCGGGCATCTGTGGCATTTCACCCATTTTCTGAAGCCGGGAGCACAGCGCATCGGTGTGACCCGCTATACGGACAAAATCGAGGTGACGGCTTTTGAGAAGGACGGACGGATCACCGTGGTACTGCTGAACCGGACGGAGGAAGAGATTCCGGTGTATCTGCGACTGGGAGAGTACTGCGCGGAACTGACGTCGAAAGCCAAGTCCATTATGACTGCGGAGATCGAGAAATAAGAAAAAGAGATATAGGTAATTACGAAAAAGAACAGTGGGAACCGGGCGCGGAACCCGCTGTTTTTGCGTATACGCTCCGGGTGCGGGTTGACAGAACGGTGGAAACCGTAGTATTTTGAAACAGACTACTGTGGATAACGGTGCAAGTGATGATCCTGGTCAGAAGAAAAGTAAGCTATGACAAAAGAATGAGGATACACATATATGAAGATTTATTTGGTAAGACACGGGGAGACCGACTGGAATCAGGCAGGGCTGTTGCAGGGACAGACAGATATTGATCTGAACGCACAGGGATTTGCTCAGGCGGAGGAAGCGGCAGAGAGGCTGCGGGAGGTGTCGTTTGAGATTGCGTTCTGTTCTCCTCTGATCCGGGCCAGACACACGGCTGAGACGATCGTAGGAGACCGGAAGATCTCTCTGACAACAGACGACAGACTCCGGGAACTGAATTTCGGCCCCTGGGAAGGCGTGGATATCCGGACCATTAAGGATGAAAACAGTCAGCCCTTTACGAATCCGGGCAGCTATATTCCCCCCGAGGGAGCGGAAAGCTTTGCGCAGTTGTATGCCAGAAGCGGCGAGTTCGTGCAACAGGTACTGTTACCGTTAGAGGGAACTTATGAAACAGTACTGGTAGTGGCCCACGGCGGGGTGAACCGCAGTATCTTGAATCCCGTTTTGCAGATCCCGGTCAGTGATTTCTGGCGGGTCCATATGGGAAACTGCGCCACCGCGGTGCTGGAATGCCGGGAGGGAAAGCTGACAGTTCTGGAATATAAGGATAGCCAGAGCGCCAATACGAAGAGCAAACTGCTGTAAGTTCCGGGTACAGAACTTGCAGGTTGTTGAAAGGTGAGAGATCAAGAATGCACATAGACAGAGAAGATATGCTGGAACTGACCAGAAGAATGACCGTGTCCCGCAACTGTTTTTCCAGAATTGCAGGAGCCTATATGGACGAAGAGGGATTTATTGACGGTACTTTTAATACCCATTTCCTGAAGCTGTCCGGAAGCGAAAAGGAGAAAAATCTGAATATTGCCAAGACGGTGCCCTATTCCAATACCAATGTCAATCTGAAAAACTACCGACTGGATCAGGGAGCCCGGAAACCGGGCAGCATTCTGCAGTTATTGGAGGCATTGCGGCAGTGTGAACTGAAAAATGATGCATTATTGTACTCTCTGTATGAATATATTGGAGAGAGATACCAGCCGGGATATCCGTATGCCATCTATCTCTTCTTCTGCAGCTACGATGTACCCACCAAGGGAAAAGACAAGGAAAACCAGTGGGAGTCCGAGGAGGTCTACCAGTTCCTCATCGGCACTGTCAGCCCGGTGACCGGGGAGTATGAGGCCGGAAAACCGGAGGCGGGATTTCTGTACCCTGCCTTTGCCAACCACAGCACGGACATCGACGGTATCAATATCTACCAAGCGGAGGAAGGGGAGCAGTTATTTGCAAAAATACTGGGCGTACAGGCTTGACAGAAAGGCATTTCTTCCCTATAATACGCTCTGGAACTGGAACAAAATGAATAACCGATCATAAAACCCGTAAGGGCAGTGGATTTTTCAAGATATCGATCTTATTTTCGCCACACAGCAGGAATGTTGTGTGGCGTATTTTGTTAAAGGAGTAGAAAATGAACCAGACTTATATGAAAGAAAAGAAGATATTTCCCCTTGTCATGTCCATGGCACTTCCCATGATGCTGTCCATGGCATTCAATTCCCTCTATAATATTGTGGACAGCTATTTCGTGGCAAGGCTCAGCGAGGATGCCATGACGGCGTTGTCTTTAGTCTATCCTGCGCAGAATCTGCTGACGGCAGTGGCGGTGGGCTTCGGTGTGGGCGTCAATGCCATGATCTCCTTCTATCTGGGAGCACAGAATCAGGAAAAGGCGGATAGGACGGCGACCCAGGGAATGATGCTGGGCGTATTGCACGGTGTGTTGCTCATGCTCCTGTTCCTCTGCGGAATGAACTGGTTTTTAGGAATGTTTACGAAGAGCGATACGGTGCGGGCACTGGGCATGGAATACTCCAATGTGGTATTTCTGTTCTCTGCCATTGTTACCGGAGGTATCACTTTGGAGAAAATCTTCCAGGCGGTGGGCCGAATGCGGGCCACCATGGTCAGCATGATCGCCGGTTTTGTGGCGAATATCGTGCTGGATCCATTGCTGATCTTCGGTATCGGACCGTTTCCCCGGATGGAGATCGCCGGAGCGGCGCTGGCTACCGGAATCGGCCAGGTGATCACCTTACTGGTATATGTTATCTATTATGTAGCGGATCCGTTGCCGGTGAAACTGCGCAGAGTTTATCTGCGTCCGGAGGGAGAGATCTGCGGCAAGACTTACGGTATCGGTATCCCGGCGACGCTGAATATGGCACTGCCGTCCCTGTTGATCTCCGCACTGAACGGTATTCTGGCGACGTATTCACAGGGCTATGTGCTGGTACTGGGGGTCTATTATAAGCTGCAGACCTTTATCTATCTGCCCTCCAACGGTATCATTCAGGGGATAAGGCCTTTGATCGGCTACAACTACGGTGCCGGAGAGCGGAAGCGTGTGGAGCAGATCTACCGGCTGACACTGGAACTGACCGCCGGGATCATGGCTGTCGGTGCGGCGCTGTGCTGGCTGATCCCCGGGGGACTGATCGGACTGTTCACCGAGAATCCGGAGACCATCACCATCGGCATTACGGCACTGCATATCATCAGTCTGGGCTTTATTCTGTCCGCCGTGTCGGTGACCAGCTCCGGTGCACTGGAAGCGCTGGGACAGGGGATGGCGTCGCTGGTGATCTCCGTGATGCGGTATGTGGCAGTGATCATCCCCGCGGCGTTTGTACTGAGCCGCCTGGCGGGCGTCACCGGCGTGTGGTGGGCGTTTGTGTGTACGGAGAGTGTGACGGCGGTGGTGGCGTATGTGCTGTACCACAGGGTGTGGAAGAAGGCGTAAAGCCGAGCATCGTTCGCATTCGTGGCCGTTCACCGAGCGCCATTCGCAAAATCGCCTCTTCGAGGCTTTCCGCTGTTTGGCAGCTGCCTTTTGCTCATGAGATGGCGCTCCCCTCGTCGATTTGCAAGAGCACTGCTTTTTACGCGAGCGTAAAGCAGCACTCTCGCAATCGACGGGTGAACTAATGTATACACAAGATGTTGTACCAGACGATTGACTTCCCCTACAAAGTATTGTAGAATAGATCGTGATAGGTTTTGAGAGCAATCTGTTCCGGAGGCCGGAGCAGGCGCTCGTGGGGACACGAAGTCAAGGGGGTACATAAGATGTTTCAGGTAATCAAACGAGATGGTTCCAGAGCGGACTTTACACTGACGAAGATCAATGATGCCATTATGAAGGCTTTTACTGCCACGCAGATGAACTACAATAATGACATTATTGATCTTCTTGCGTTGCGGGTGACCGCCGATTTCCAGAAGAAAGTGGAAAATGACGAGATCCATGTGGAGGATATTCAGGACAGTGTGGAGCGCGTACTGGGACAGGCCGGCTATGAAGAAGTGGCCAAGGCTTATATTCTGTACCGCAGGCAGCGGGAAAAGATGCGTGCCATGAAGTCCACGATTCTGGACTACAAGGACGTGGTTAACAGCTATGTCAAGGTAGAGGACTGGCGCGTGAAGGAGAACTCCACGGTGACCTATTCTGTAGGAGGACTGATCTTAAGCAATTCCGGCGCGGTGACGGCGAACTACTGGCTGTCAGAGATCTACGACGACGAGATCGCGGAGGCGCACCGCAATGCGGATATCCATATCCATGATCTGTCCATGCTGACCGGCTACTGTGCCGGATGGTCCTTAAAGCAGCTGATCAAGGAAGGACTGGGCGGCATCACCGGCAAGATCACTTCCGCTCCGGCGAGACACTTATCTGTGCTGTGCAACCAGATGGTAAACTTCCTGGGAATCATGCAGAACGAATGGGCGGGAGCCCAGGCATTTTCTTCCTTTGATACCTATCTTGCCCCCTTTGTAAAAGTAGATAATTTAAGCTATCCCGAAGTGAAAAAATGCATCGAAGCATTTATTTACGGTGTCAACACCCCCAGCCGCTGGGGTACGCAGGCTCCTTTTTCCAATATCACACTGGACTGGACGGTGCCCGATGACCTGGCAGAGCTGCCGGCGCTGGTAGGCGGCGTGGAGATGGATTTCAAATACAAGGATTGTAAGAAGGAAATGGACATGGTCAACAAGGCCTTCATCGAGACCATGATCGAGGGCGATTCCAACGGCCGTGGTTTCCAGTATCCGATTCCTACCTACTCCATTACGAAGGATTTTGACTGGTCCGACACCGAGAACAACAGACTGTTATTTGAAATGACTGCAAAATACGGTACACCGTATTTTTCCAACTATATCAATTCCGACATGCAGCCCAGTGATGTCCGCAGTATGTGTTGCAGACTGCGTCTGGATCTGCGGGAACTGCGCAAGAAGACCGGAGGATTCTTCGGTTCCGGCGAGAGCACCGGAAGCGTGGGCGTTGTTACCATCAATATGCCCAGAATCGCTTACCTGTCTGCCAACAAGGATGAATTTTATGCAAGACTGAACCATATGATGGACATTGCAGCCAGATCCCTGAAGATCAAGCGTGGTGTCATCACGAAGCTTCTGAATGAAGGACTGTATCCTTATACGAAACGGTATCTGGGCACCTTTGAGAATCATTTCTCCACCATCGGTCTGATCGGCATGAACGAGGTGGGCTTGAATGCCAACTGGCTGAGAGCGGACATGAGCGATCCGAAGACCCAGGAGTTCACCAAGGAAGTACTGAACCATATGAGAGAGCGCCTGTCGGATTATCAGGAGCAGTACGGAGATCTCTACAATCTGGAGGCGACTCCTGCGGAGAGTACCACGTATCGTCTGGCGAAACATGACAGAAAGCGCTGGCCCGGTATCAAGACGGCAGGAAAGCCCGGAGATACTCCTTACTATACGAACTCCTCCCATCTGCCGGTGGATTATACCGTGGATATTTTCGATGCGCTGGATATCCAGGATGAATTGCAGACACTGTATACTTCCGGCACCGTGTTCCATGCATTTCTGGGAGAAAAGCTTCCCGACTGGAAGGCGGCGGCTTCTCTGGTGCGCACCATAGCTTCCAATTACAAACTGCCGTATTATACTCTGTCTCCGACCTATTCCATCTGTAGGGAGCACGGTTATCTGGCAGGGGAAGTGAAGATCTGCCCTCACTGCGGAGCAAAGACCGAGGTCTACAGCCGCATCACCGGCTACTATCGTCCGGTACAGAACTGGAACGACGGTAAGTTACAGGAATATGCCAACAGAACGGAGTATGACATTGCACATTCTTCCTTGAAGCGCCCTACCAGAAGTGTGGTGACCTTATCCAATTTTGCGGAGGATGTGGAAGTAAAGGTGGAGCAGCCGCAGAATATCAAGTATCTGTTCACGACAAAGACCTGTCCCAACTGCAAGCTGGTGAAGGAATATCTGAAAAATGTGCCTTATGTGACCATTGATGCGGAGGAGAACATGGAGCTGGCAAGACGTTACGGCGTGATGCAGGCACCGACGCTGGTGGTGGTAAACGGCGACAGCCACAAAAAATATGTAAATGCTTCAAATATCAAGAAGTACGTTGACCAACTGACATTAGTTGGGGTAGAATAGAAACAGGTCAGGAGGCATCGCCCGAAGGCGGTGCCTTTGCTGTGTAATAATATAAATTCAAAGGCAGATCCATTGCAGAACGGAGGAAATATGATCAACAAACTGATCGCTCGAATCAAAGAAACCAACGCACCGATCGTGGTAGGATTGGATCCTATGATGAAATTCGTGCCGGAATATATTAAGAAAGCGGCATTCGCCGAGCACGGTGAGACATTGGAAGGCGCTGCGGAAGCCATCTGGCAGTACAATAAGGGCATTGTGGATGCTATTTACGATCTGGTCCCGGCTGTAAAGCCTCAGGTGGCAATGTATGAGCAGTTCGGCATTCCCGGCATGGTGGCATTTAAGAAGACCGTGGATTATTGTAAGGAAAAAGGGCTGATCGTCATCGGCGATATCAAGCGCGGCGATATCGGATCCACTTCCGAAGCATACGCAGTAGGACATCTGGGCAAAGTACAGGTAGGCAGCAAGAGTTACTATGGTTTTGATGAGGACTTTGTGACCGTGAACCCTTATCTGGGATCCGATGGTGTGAATCCGTTTGTGAAGATCTGTAAGGAAGAGAAAAAAGGTATTTTTGTACTGGTGAAGACTTCCAATCCCAGCAGTGGTGAGTTCCAGGATCAGCTGGTGAACGGCAGACCGCTGTATGAGCTGGTAGGAGAAAAGGTGGCAGCCTGGGGAGCTGACTGCATGGGTGATTCCTACAGCTATGTAGGTGCGGTAGTAGGAGCAACCTATCCCGAGCAGGGTAAGGTACTGCGTAAAGTGATGCCCAAGGCATTTATTCTGGTACCCGGTTACGGTGCACAGGGGGGTAAGGGCGCAGATCTGGTACATTTCTTCAATGAGGATGGACTGGGTGCGATCATCAACTCTTCCCGCGGTATTATTGCTGCATACCAGCAGGAGAAATATGCACAGTTCGGCGAGCAGAATTATGCGGACGCTTCCCGCGCAGCTGTACTGGATATGCGCGAGGATATCGCGCAGGCGCTGGCAGCACGCTAACCCGGAATAGACGAAGGAAAACTGCCAATAATACACTGTGGGGTCCGTAAGCGGACAGAGGGGAGAACATATGACAAAGGAAACTTTATACATTACCTTCCATTCGGAGGATGATATCAGACATTTTGTGGATACCTGCAATGAATTTGATGATGCAATCGACATCCGTGTAAAGAAGATGACCACGGATGCCAAATCCATTCTGGGGATGCTCCTGATGCAGATGGAGGAACCGCTGGAGATCGAATATGCCTGCTATGATGACGAAGACAATTACGAAGAATTCCGGCAAACCATTCTGGAAAAGTATGATGTCAAAGTCGTACAGACCGCAGGAAAACAGGCAGAAGATAAAATTGTTTGAAAAAATTAAAAAATTCTATTGACATTTTCACCTGCAACAGTTAAAATACATACTGTTGCAGGTGAGACCTGTAAATGTACGTGTAGCTCAGCTGGATAGAGCGTCTGGCTACGGACCAGAAGGTCGTGGGTTCGAATCCTGTCACGTACATCGGAAGCCCCGGAGATGATGTCTCCGGGGTTTTTGTATCTCATTTTAGAAAAGTTTTAGAAATACTTTCCGGTCCGTATATTTACGCAGTACATATGTCATGCTAAAATGATGGTGTAAACGGAAGGAATCGTGAAGTATGAATAAACAGGAATTTGTGGACCGACTGCGGATGGCGCTGAACGGAAGAGTCTCTCCCGGTCTGGTCATGGATAATGTGAATTATTACGAAGATTATATCAATACGGAAATCCGTAAGGGCAGGACGGAAGAGGAAGTCTTAGAGAGCCTGGGAGATCCGAGACTGATTGCCCGCACGATCATTCAGACCAACGGCGGAGATAACCGTTCCGGATACCGTAACACGGTCTATGGCAACGGAGAGTACCGGGAAGCCGCAGGCCAGAATCTGCACCGCAGCTATACAGAGGGTGCGGATGACGGATACGGGAAACACCAGAACAAGGTGGCAAATGTGTTCGCAAAGCTTCCGACCTGGGTATGGGTGATTCTGGGAATTCTTGTGGTGGTGCTGATTTTCAGCGCGGTATTTTCCGTATTGTCGTTCCTTGCACCGGTATTGATCCCGATTTTGGTAGTACTGTTTCTGGTGAAGCTGTTCCGGGACTGGCTCAACTGACAAACAAATAACCGGAGTATCCTACAGATGCGAGCATCTGACGGTTACTTCGGTTATATTTCTTGACTCTTAATAGTTCCAATGTAAAGAGCCACCAGGGGGAAGCTGGTGGCTCTCATGAGGGGAGTATAAATAAATAATACATAAGGGTGCAAATAGAATCATGAAGGGGTTTCTATTTACAATAATGATTATAGTACTAATGATACAAAAATGCAATAGGAAATTTAGTTCTAAAGTACCATAAATTTCAGGCATTTTTTTGTGCGAAATAGACATACTACTCCTGTAACTAAAAAAGATATTTCCTATCAGGAGGTCACAAATATGTCTAACAATTATGAGCAGAACAGCGAGAACAAGTACAGCAACTCTTATGATGAGAACCAGAACAGCAAGAACTGTCAGAACTCCCAGAATAAGCAGAACAATCAGAATCAGAATAAGAACCAGAGCAACAACAAGGAGCAGAACAAGAACTGCTAGTCTGGTGCATAAGTCATTTTTCAGGGGCTGCCGCAAGGCAGCCCTATTTACATATTTTCAGAATCCATATATAATGATTCCATGTGTATAATTATTGGAGACAGAGATCCGGAGGAACGAATGAGACGTTTTGAATTGATTGCGCCCTGCCATTTCGGTATGGAATCAGTGTTAAAAAGAGAGATCACAGATCTGGGATATGATATTACGGAAGTGGCGGACGGCCGCGTAACCTTTTTCGGGGACGAGGAGGCATTGTGCAGAGCTAATATTTTTCTGCGCACGGCAGAGCGGATCCTCATCAAAGTGGGAAGTTTTCATGCCGAGACCTTTGAAGAATTGTTTCAGGGGACGAAGGATCTGCCGTGGGAAGAGTATATCCCTAAGGATGGAAAATTCTGGGTGGCCAAGGCCGCCAGTGTGAAGTCCAAGTTATTCAGTCCCTCAGACATTCAGTCCATTATGAAAAAGGCTATGGTAGAGCGTCTGAAGGCACAGTACGACATCAGCTGGTTCCCAGAGGACGGCGAAAGCTTCCCCATCCGGGTATTCCTGATGAAAGACGAAGTGACCGTGGGACTGGACAGTACCGGAGAATCCCTGCATAAGCGCGGCTACCGGAAACTGACGGCGAAAGCGCCCATCGCGGAGAATCTGGCGGCGGCACTGATCGAGCTGACCCCGTGGAATGCGGGCAGGATCCTGGTGGATCCCTTCTGCGGAAGCGGCACCTTTCCCATTGAGGCAGCCATGATGGCAGCCAATATGGCACCCGGCAGGAACCGTAGTTTTACGGCGGAAGAATGGCCCCATATCGTAGGGAAAAAGGTGTGGTACGATGCCATGGACGAGGCGGAGGAGATGATCGATCTGTCCGTAGAGACGGATATTCAGGGCTATGATATTGATGAAGATATGGTGAAGATTGCCAGAGAGAATGCCAGAATGGCGGGGGTGGACAAGCTGATCCATTTCCAGCGCCGCAGTGTGGAGGACCTTCACCATCCGAAAAAATACGGTTTTATCATCACGAACCCTCCTTATGGAGAACGTTTGCAGGATAAGAGCCAGATGCCACAGCTGTACCGGACCATCGGCGAGAGACTCCGGGAACTGGATTCCTGGAGCATGTATCTGATCACCGCTTATGAGCAGGCGGAGAAGGACATCGGCAGAAAAGCGGATAAGAACCGCAAGATCTATAACGGAATGATGAAGACCTATTACTATCAGTTCCTGGGGCCGAAGCCGCCGAAGAGAAGAGACGTTTAGAAACAATGAGAAAAATATTACAGATCAGGGACCAACAACAGAATAGCCGTATCACCTTGATCCTCTGGCTGCTGTTGGGAGGCCTGTCATTCGGCATTATGCTCTGGGTCGCAGCCCATAAGACCGTAGTGATCTCTTCTTTAAGTCAGGAGCAGGGAGGACTGGTCACGGAGAACCAGGCGGAGCGGGCTCATGAAATGCAGCTGACTATGACAGAAGACCGGAAAGCAGACAGGGAGATCTGTATTCCTCTGGAGGCCGGTACCAAAGCGGAAAACGTAGTGGTGGAAAATCATTACATGGAGAAGGAACTCTGGATCTATGTACAGAATGGCAGAAAAGCATTCTACCGGGAACATCAGCTGACAGGAGATTTCAGTCTGGTGGAAAACGGCATCTGTGAAGCACAGAATGAAGGCGTATTGCTTCGTCTGTCCATGAAAGAGATTCTGGAATATCACAATACTCTGGAAGAAGGTACTCTGAGGATCGATTTCGTTAATCCCAGAGAGAATTATGACAGGATTGTGGTGTTGGATCCTGTGGGAGGCGGAAGTGAAAAGGGCGTGACGGCATCCGGATGTGAGGAGAAGGCCATTGCTCTTGAAGTGGCCAGACAGACCGCCCAATTAATGGAAGGGAGCAAGGTAAAAGTATATCTTACCCGCACCGAGGATGCAGATGTGGCGCAGGAAGCAAGGCGCAGCTTTGCCGACTGGGTGGATGCGGATCTGTATCTGGAGATCGGATTGTCGGCGGATTATGAGGACGACAGCATTTATGGCATCCGGGCGGAATACAATGACCAATATTATCTTCCGGATTTCGGAAATGTACAATGGGCGGACTGCGTGACCAGACAGGTTACGGTGGCAGCAAGCAACAGAGCTATCGGACTTTTTCCGGCAGCGGAAGAAGATGTCCTGTGGCAGTTGAAGATCCCGGCGGCCAGAATTTCTCTCGGATATGTGACGAACAGCAGTGAGAGACAACTGTTAGAACAGGAAAGTTACCAAAAAAAGCTTGCGGAAGGTATTGCAGAAGCCATTTCCGTGGTTTATACTAATACGCAATGATGAATATATAAGAACGGAAAGGTACGAGGATTATAATGCAGGGAAGAATCGTATTTGCGACCGGCAATGCCGGCAAGATCAAAGAGATCCGCATGATCATGGAAGATACCGGCCTGGATGTCGTATCCATGAAGGATGCGGGGATCAAAGCAGACATTGAAGAGAATGGCAGGACCTATGAGGAAAATGCACTGATCAAGGCCCGTGCGGTAGCTGCTTTCACGAAAGATATCGTGATGGCGGACGACTCCGGACTGGAGATCGATGCGTTGAATAAGGAGCCGGGAATCTATTCCGCCAGATATCTGGGAGAAGATACCCCCTATTCCATTAAAAATGCGAATCTGATCCAGCGACTGGAAGGGGTGCCGGAGGAAAAGCGTACCGCCAGGTTCGTCTGTGCCATTGCGGCAGTGCTTCCGGATGGCAGAGAGCTTACCACCAAAGCCACGATTGAAGGCCGGATCGGATACGGGGAGAAGGGGACGAATGGCTTCGGCTATGACCCTATTTTCTATGTACCGGAATTCGGCAGGACGACGGCAGAGTTGACAGAAGAAGAGAAGAACCAGGTCAGTCACAGAGGTAAGGCTCTGGAACTGATGAAAGAGGAACTGAGGAAATATGAAGATACTGATCGTAAGTGATACCCATAAAAGAAATGAGAATTACTTCAAGGTACTGGAGATGCATCACCCGGATATGGTGATCCATTGCGGAGATGCGGAGGGCAGCGAGTATGCACTTTCCACCGCTGCGGAATGCCCGGTCTATATTGTCCTGGGCAATAATGACTTTTTCTCCGATCTTCCCAGAGAGATCACACTGGATATCGGTCCCTATAAGGTATGGGTGACCCACGGACACAACTATTATGTATCCATGGGAAACGAGACTATTAAAAAGGAAGCCATTGACCGGGGGGTGGACATTGTACTGTACGGACATACCCATCGCCCGGTGATCGACATGGATGACGATATTATCGCCGTGAATCCCGGAAGCCTGTCTTACCCACGGCAGGAGGGGCGTCAACCGTCCTATGCGATCATGGAGATCGACAGAGAGGAAAAAGTACACTTTACCATTGCGTACTTGCGCCGGTAGTTCCCTAAACTTCTCTCTTGACAGACAGAAATTTTCTGGGGTATAATAACATCTGCGTTGTCGGAAAACGATGACAATGCAGTCGCGGGGTGTGGCTCAGCTTGGCTAGAGCACCTGGTTTGGGACCAGGGGGTCGCAGGTTCGAATCCTGTCACCCCGATTTGTAACGGCGGTTTTGTAGTTATTTTTCAAAAAATTGATACAAAACTGTTGACAAATGATGTCGGATAAGTTACAATATGCTTCGTCGGTTTACTAATACTGTCAACTGATGGATATGTGTTCGTAGCTCAGCTGGATAGAGCAACGGCCTTCTAAGCCGTGGGTCGGGGGTTCGAATCCCTTCGAGCACATTTGAGATAAGGAGGGCTTTTGACCATCACTGTCTCGCATGGTGGGTATAGCGCAGTTGGTTAGCGCGCCAGATTGTGGCTCTGGAGGCCAAGGGTTCGAATCCCTTTATCCACCCTTTTTATGAGTGAAGTGTCGTAATGGCACGCTTGGTGTCATATTTATAGGGCTATCGCCAAGCGGTAAGGCACAGCACTTTGACTGCTGCATTCGCTGGTTCGAATCCAGCTAGCCCTGTTTTATTATGGGGTATTAGCTCAGTCGGTAGAGCACTTGACTTTTAATCAAGTTGTCGGGGGTTCGAATCCCCCATGCCTCACTAAGTGTTGTGATATCCTGATTTGGGGATTCGAACCCCCTGGTCGAGATCCCCCATGCCTCACTAAGTGTTGTGATATCCTACTATATGTCCACTTTTTAAAACCCCATCAGGGGCTTTTTTTTTGCGGGAAAGGAGTTATTATGCCAACCAAAGAAAACAAGATGGGCGTGATGCCCATAGATAAACTACTGATCTCTATGTCATTGCCCATGATGATCTCCATGCTGGTACAGGCCCTGTATAATATTGTGGATAGCATCTTTGTATCCCGGATCAACGAATATGCCCTGAGGGCAGTTTCTTTGGCCTTTCCGATTCAGAGCCTGATGATTGCCGTGGCGGTGGGCACTGCGGTGGGTATCAATGCCTTTTTGTCCAGAACTCTGGGAGAGAAGGATTTTGAGAAAGCCAATATTATTGCCAGAAACGGCATTTTTATCGCAATCGCCAGCTATCTTGCCTTTGCGGTGATCGGTGCACTGGTGAGCGGACCGTTTTTTGCCAGCCAGACGGAGGTGCCGGAAGTGCGGGAATACGGGGTGACCTACCTGACCATCTGCTGTGTGGCCGGAATAGGAATTTTCCTACAGACCACTTTTGAGCGGTTGCTGCAGGCTACCGGTAAGACCCTCTATACCATGCTCACACAGGGAATCGGTGCGATCATTAATATCTTTCTCGATCCGATTCTGATCTTCGGCTATTTCGGTCTGCCCCGGATGGGAATTGCCGGTGCCGCAGTGGCTACGGTCATCGGACAGATCATTGCCGCAATGCTTGCACTGGTATTTAATCTGAAATTTAATAAAGAACTGAATATTTCCATGAAGGGCTTCCGCCCCAATGGGCGTCTCATAGCACAGATCTATAAGGTAGGAGCTCCCTCCATCGTGGTACAGGCCATCGGCTCGCTGATGACCTACGGAATGAACCTGATCCTGGCGGCCTTCGGCTCCGCCCAGACGGTGTTTGGCATTTACTTTAAACTGCAGAGCTTTGTGTTTATGCCGGTCTTCGGACTGAACAACGGTATGGTTCCCATCATTGCTTACAATTACGGTGCGGGACACAGAGACCGTGTTATTAAGACGATTAAACATAGTGTGGCTTACGGTGTAGGCATTATGTGTGTAGGACTGATCGTAATGCATATTTTCCCGGCGGAACTGATGCGGCTCTTTGACGCGGAGGAAAGCCTGATCGCCATCGGCGTCCCTGCACTGGAGACCATTTCCTTAAGCTTTGTGTTTGCAGGCTTCTGTATCGTGGTGGGAAGCGTATTCCAGGCGCTGGGCAACGGGGTCTACAGTATGATCGTGTCTGTAGCCAGACAGATGTGTGTGCTGCTTCCGGTGGCAAAATTGTTATCCTTAAGCGGTGAGGTGACATTGATCTGGTGGGCATTCCCCATTGCGGAACTGGCCAGCCTGCTCTTAAGTACCTATTTCCTGATAAGGATCTATAAAAAGGTGATCCGCCATATCGGGGAGGCACTGCCAACGAAAGAAATCATGGATTAAATAAGAAAAATAGAAACAGAAGCGGCGGGGATGCTTGACAAGCGAAAGGAATGCAGAGTATAATTATCTATGGTCCTTTGGCAGAGAGCATTCCCGTTTGTCAAGGTTTTAAGCTGATCGGCGGATATGGCGGAATTGGCAGACGCGATAGATTTAGGTTCTATTGTCAACAGACGTGCAGGTTCAAGTCCTGTTATCCGCATTGCGTATTTTCGGAAGCATAGCTCAGCCGGGATGAGCGTTCGCCTCACACGCGAAAGGTCAGGGGTTCGAGCCCCCTTGCTTCCACTCGAAATAACTATTCAGAGTTCATGACAAAGGACTGAATAGTTATTTTTTTAATCAAAGAGCTTATATTTGAGAAAGAGGAAAAGTCATGGAAATCGTAATTCAAATCGCGCTGCTGGCTATCGGCTTTGCCATGCTGATGAAGGGTGCTGACTGGTTCGTAGAAGGGGCTTCGGGGGTAGCGGACAAGCTGGGGATCCCCCTGATCGTCATCGGACTTACCATTGCAGCCATGGGAACTTCCCTTCCGGAAGCGGCGGTCAGCATCTCCGCAGCCATCAGAGGAAGTGCGGGTATCACCATCGGCAATATCGTGGGAAGCAACATTATGAACGTTCTGGTGATCCTGGGTCTCACCGGTGTGATCCGCAGGGTATCGGTACAGAAGACCACGATCCGTTATGAGATCCCCTTTACTATCGTAATTACGATCCTGTTGGCAGCTATGGGACTCTATGACCAGAAGATCGGTCGGCTGGAAGGCGTGGTTCTGTGGGCGTGCATGATTCTGTATCTGGGGTATCTGTACTGGCTGACGAAGCACGGCGTTCCTCTGGAGGATATGCCTGAAGTGGACAAGAAGGAGCCACTGTGGAAAATGCTTCTGATGATCGTTGTAGGTATTGTTATGATCGTCTGGGGAAGTGATATTTCCGTGGATGCGGCAACGGAACTGGCCAAAATGTTTGGCATGAGCGAACGACTGATCGGTCTGACCATTGTGGCTTTCGGAACTTCGCTTCCGGAGCTGGTGACCAGTGTGACCGCCGCCATCAAGGGCAAGGCGGATCTGGCGGTGGGCAATATCGTCGGCAGTAATATTTTCAATATTCTGTTCGTGGTAGGTACGACGGCACTGATCACGCCGGTTGTCTACAGCAGTGATTTTATGGTGGACTCTCTGGTAGCCATCGGCACCATGGTTCTGTTGTTAATATGTGTTGTCCGGAAAAAAGAACTGGGAAGAACGGCCGGAATCGTAATGCTTGCGGCATATGCAGGATATTTCGTATATCTCCTGCGGTAACAATAAACAGAGCACCGTGTACAGCAACAAACACGAAAATTAAGGAATACAAAAGCAATGAAGAAAAATGTGAGAAAACAGGGAATTCTGCTGCCGATATCCAGCATTCCCTCAGCCTACGGTATCGGAACATTCGGTAAGGAAAGCTATCGCTTTGTGGATTTTCTGGAAAAATCCGGCAACAGACTGTGGCAGATCCTGCCTCTGGGACCTACCGGCTACGGAGATTCTCCGTACCAGTCTTTTTCCACCTTTGCGGGGAACCCTTACTACATTGATCTGGAGCTTTTGATCGAAGATGGTTATCTGACGAAGGAGATCTGCGACAGCTATGATTTCGGAGACAACGAGCATTATGTCGATTATGAGAAAATCTATCTGTCCCGGTTCAAAGTCCTGAAGACCGCTTTTGACAATGCGAGAAAACAGGGTCTTACCGAGACCGCAGAGTATCAGAAATTTGTGACGGAGAATGCTTACTGGCTGGATGATTATGCTCTGTACATGGCAGTGAAAAATGCTTTCGGCGGTGTGTGCTTTATGGAATGGGACGAGGATATCCGCCTCAGAAAAGCAGCGGCACTCCGCAAGTACCGCAAGAAGCTGTCGGAAGAGATTGCATTTTACTGTTTCCAACAGTATCTGTTCGCAAAACAGTGGAAAGAACTGAAGGCCTACGCCAATAAGAAGGGCATTGAGATCGTAGGAGATATTCCTATTTACGTGGCTTTTGACAGTGCCGATACCTGGGCAAATCCCAAGCTGTTCCAGCTGGACAAGGAAGGCCGGCCCATAGGTGTGGCTGGATGCCCGCCGGATTGTTTCTCGGAGACCGGACAGTTATGGGGCAATCCCCTCTATGACTGGAAGTATCATAAGAAGACCGGTTACGAATGGTGGATGCAGCGGATCGCCTACTGCTACCAGCTGTATGATGTGCTTCGTATCGATCATTTCCGAGGCTTTGATGAATACTGGTTCGTGCCTTACGGCGACCCTACGGCGCAGAACGGTCACTGGGAGAAGGGACCGGGATACGAACTGTTTGACGTCATGAAGAAGAAACTGGGCAAGAAGAAAGTAATCGCAGAGGATCTGGGATTTTTGACCCCCAGCGTGATCCGTCTGGTGAAGAAGACCGGATATCCCGGTATGAAGATCTTGCAGTTTGCTTTTGATGCCGGAAATGACAGTGAATACCTGCCCCACAATTATGACAAGAACTGCGTGGTCTATACCGGAACCCACGATAATGACACTACGGTGGGCTTTTTACAGAATATGCCGGAAAAGGACCGGAAGTTTGCGAAGAAATATCTGGGACAGAATAAGGACAAAAAGCTTTGCTTTGAGATCATCCGGGCGGCATTGTCCAGCTGCGCGGACACTGCCATCATCCCCATGCAGGATTACCTGGAGCTGGACGGCAGTGCCCGGATCAATATTCCCTCCACGCTGGGATGCAACTGGAAATGGCGCATGGATAAGGATACACTGGATCCGAAGCTGGCGAAGAAGATTCATAAGATGGCAAAATTATACGGACGCCTGAAAAAAGAATCGTAAAAAATCGTAATCGGCAATCTTACAGTTGATTTACTTTACGCTTTACCAGCTTGCCCCAACCTTTGCAGTCGGGATCCACGACACCATGATCCATTACGATACGCCCTCTGCTGATGGTATAGAGAAGAGTGCAATTTACATTCCATCCGTCATAGGTGTAAGCTATGTCTTTGGAATGAGAGTAGCTGTCTTCCTTGTGAAGGGTATGCTTCTTGGTATTGAATATTACAATATCCGCATCAGAACCGATCGTCAGGGATCCCTTCCGGGGATAAAGTTCAAAGCATTTGGCCGGATTTACGCAGAGGAGATCCAGGGCACGCTCTAAGGAAAGCTTTCCTTTTACCGCACAGTCGATGATCAGGGGAAAGCGGGTGTCGATCCCGGGAAAGCCGGCGGGGACTTTGAAAATATCATCGGGAGAGGCTTCCTTTTCCGATAAAAGATAGGGAGCATGATCACTGCCGATAAAGTCCACGCTGCCATCATTAATATATTTCCAAAGCTGTTCCACCAGCTCCCGCTTTCTGAGAGGAGGATTGCACTTGGCAAAGGGGCCAAGCTTCTCCAGTGCAGTTTCATCCAGAAGAAGATAGTGGGGACAGGTTTCCAACAGTACCGGCAAATGTTCCTTTTTGGCCCGGGAGATCGCCTCCATAGCCTCCGGTGTGGAGACATGGACAAATTCTGCGGAG
This sequence comes from uncultured Acetatifactor sp., assembly GCA_934436435.1. Classification (GTDB taxonomy): domain Bacteria; phylum Bacillota; class Clostridia; order Lachnospirales; family Lachnospiraceae; genus Acetatifactor. Next base: position 60,090 of record CAKSAN010000018.1, read on the forward strand.
GCACCGGTCTCTTTTGCAATTCGGAGAATCTTTTCCACAGCCAGAACTTCCGTTATGGGGGGTCTGGATTCTGCATGACAGAGGGGGGTGGTCTGATGGGCAGCCCGCATCTCTTTTATGTTGGCATTGATCATTTCATTATCTTCGCAGTGTACCGCAATGGGAAGACCTGTCTTTGCTACTTCCCGGAATCCCTTGAGAACATCTGAATTTTCGGGCATGGTAAGACCGGCGAATTCATCCTCCCGGCCTTCGGGGGCTATCTGGAGGAAGGTCTTATAGGCAACGATCCCTTCTTTGGAGAGAGCGGTGATGTCAGACAGGTGATCGGCACCGGCAGCTCCGTAAAAGGCATAATCCACGAGGGACTGGGGATCAGCCACTTCAATGCGGTGATCCAGAATTGCCTTATTATGCTGAGGCGGCGAGGAAATAGGGTGTTCCAGGACCAGGGTAACGCCTCCGGCAGCTGCGGCCATGGAACCGGTGAAAAAGGTTTCTCTTTCGGAGTGACCGGGATCACGAAAATGAACATGGGTGTCGATGGAGCCGGGAGCTACATAACATCCTGCAGCGGAAATCGTCCGTAGAGCGGAAGACAGGGTTCCGGGAGAGGAAAGTGATGCGATCTTTCCGTCTTTCACGCCGATATCCAGTTGCTGAAAACGTCCGTCCAGGTAGACCAGACCATCTGTAATACATAAATCATAAGATTCTTTTGTAGGACTCATTTAATTTCCTCCTTTGACAGTATCTAATTTTAAAATCGCCTGATAGAGTACAAGCGCTCCCTTCAGGGCATCCTCCCAATCCGTCCATTCTTCTTTGCAATGACTGAGACCATTGTGACTGGGGACAAAGAGCATACCGATGGGCATACGTTGACCAATGGCATTACCATCATGTCCGGCTCCGCTGGGAATATCCCGATAGGACAGATGCTGTTCCGTGCAGCATTGTTCCAATATGTTCCGGATATTTTCAGAACAATGGACAGAGGGTTTCTTTACAAGTTCCTGCCAGTCCACAGACACGGTGGACTGCTTTTGGGAATAAGCCATGGCGGATTCCACGAAGGCATTAATAACATCCTGATCCATATGGCGGATTTCCAATACCATTTCCACCTTTCCGGGAATTACCGCTACGGAACCGGGGAAGACAGAGAGCTGACCGACGGTAGCTACCAAATGGTCCGTACGCTGTGTGGCCGAGCTGCTGATATAGGTAATTAATTCAGCGGCGGCAGTGAGGGCATCATGCCGCAGCTTCATAGGAGTGGTTCCCGCATGATTGCTTTCTCCGTGCAGGGTGATTTTGTAGCGGGTGATTCCTACAATGCCGGAGACGATACCAATGTCCTGATGATTACTCTCCAATATTTTTCCCTGTTCAATATGAAGTTCCAGATAACAATCTCCTGGAGAAGTAGGAACGGCTGCTTCTTTGACCTTTTCGACTGTGAGTCCGTAAGAGTCTAACACAGCTTCGTATTCCGGCGTGACAGAAGAAATGAGTCCCATCATGGAGCGGCTGCCGAAGGTTCCGCCCAGATTACTTCCCTCCTCACCCTGAAAACCGATAATTTCCAGATTATGCCTGAGAGAGATATGGTTCTGTCTGAGCATATCCAGGCATAGAAGAGAGGAGGCAATACCAAGTGCTCCGTCAAATAAACCGCCGTTTTGTACGGTGTCCAGATGAGAACCGGTGTAGATGGTCCCCAGGGAGGGATCTTTTCCCGGAAGACATCCTTTTACATTGCCGACACCGTCGATCATGGTGTCAAGGCCTCTTTCTTCCATAAGATTCTTAAGGATTCCGGCGGATTGCAGATACGCAGCAGAGCAGGGAAGCCGGGTATAGGATCCATCGTCCTGTTTTCCCGGAAGAGAGATTTCCTCTGTGAGCATTTTTAAGAGGGATTGCAGATCGTTGTCATACATCATTTCGATACCTCCTTTTTCGAATGTGGTTCGATAAATTAGTTCAAAGAATAAACTCTATTTTTTGAAATGTCAATAGAAAAATCGAATCGCTGACTTGAAATATTAAATTCCAGTGCAAAGGTAAATTCCACCGTGCTTTTAAAAGTTGCCTGAAATCGAATGATT
>CAKSAN010000019.1 GCA_934436435.1 uncultured Acetatifactor sp.
GAGAAAACTTTGATTCTGAAACATATCTCAGAGATGCTCTGTCTATTAATTTCCTACAGTAAATTTACCCGACCAAAAGGAAAAGAGGGATTGATTTCTCAATCCCTCAGGGTGTATAATCTACTTAGAAAGGTGGTCGGAGGTGAAAATTCCGATTTGCCCTCAGTTAAATAAAACTAGTAAAAAGAAATGAGCATTCTAACTTTGGACGGTGGGATGCTTATTTCTTTTTGTTATTATCGTCACCATGTCTGTCAATGTATGATAAAGCTGCAAAGACAACTAACAACAGAGTAAGTACTTCCATCGTATTCATGGGCATCACCCTCCTTAGGTAAGACTAGAGGGCATCTAACAATCGGAAAATCGCATCCGCTTTCTGTTCGATTACACAAATATATTATAGCATGAATCGAACGTATGTTCAATGGCGAAATGAAAAACATTCCTACTAATTCACATTAAAAATAACACCCCATCATGGCGAGGACATTCAGATTGTGCCATGATAGGGTGAAAAGTGTTACCAAAGGTTATGAAGTGTTATGAAGTGTTACCAAAACAGAAAATAAAAAAAGTCGATAAAATCGACTTTTCAGAGCAGGGGAAGAGGGGATCGAACCCCCGTTAACGGTTTTGGAGACCGCCGCACTACCGCTGTACTATTCCCCTATTTATTTACGTCAGCTGAATCACTGACGAAGCATATTATAGCATAGATGTTTACCATTTAGCAAGTGAAAATTTTAAATTTTTGCAAAAACTTTTGCAATTCCTGCGAAAAACACAAAAAATATTATTACGCAATTAAAGCAGCCGCAGGCGGGAAACCTGCAGCCACTTTAATTGTGTAAAAGGGGAATTCTTCCGGAAATCTACTTATATAAGCGGTTCGGCTCTCACCGAACAAGGTTAGTATATTACAAGTTTATGCTTTTGTCTACAATTTTTTTGCAAAAAAAGACAAAAAATTGCACAAAAAGAGTCTTTTGACGAGGAAGGAAATGAAAAATGAGAAAAAATGTATATAATCAGATACATAAGGGGAAAAGCTTGCTTCCCGGCGCGGATTTCGTGTAATATAGAAGGTAAAAGAGTATGAGAAAGTACGGCAGATATGGGCTGTACGGAAATGAGGGAAAATATGGAACAGCATTTTAATACCCCGGCGGAGGTCATTGATACCAACATGAAAGCCGGAGAGGGCAAGGCACATCTTCCTCTTGGCAAGATGATCCTGTTAGGCATTATGGCAGGCGCTTTTATCGCACTGGGCGGAGCTACCAGCAGTACCGCGGCACATGCCATTGACAACGTGGGACTGTCCCGATTCGTGGCAGGTATCATCTTCCCCGTAGGACTGATGATCATTGTATTTGTAGGCGGAGAGCTTTTCACCGGTAACTGTCTGATCGTCATGGACGTGGTAGGTAAAAAGGTGACCTGGCCGGAGTGCATCCGCAATCTGATCGTGGTATATTTCAGCAATCTGGTCGGTGCGTTGATCATTGATACTCTGATCTACTTTTCCGGTAATCTGGATTACACCGGCGGTCTGCTGGGCGCTTATGCAATCAAGGTGGCAGTCGGCAAGGTAGCTATCTCTCCCCTGAAAGGAATCACCTCCGGCATCCTGTGCAACATTCTGGTATGTATCGCAATCCTAATGGCAGCGGCAGCTACGGATATCGTAGGTAAGGTCTGGGCGATCTTCTTTCCGATCATGGCTTTCGTAGTCGGCGGTTTTGAGCACTGTGTTGCGAATATGTTCTACATTCCCGTAGGCATGATGGCTGCACAGAATCCCGCTTATGTGGCAAAAGCCCAGGAAGCTTACGGACTGACCGCAGAGCAGATTCAGGGACTGACGGTACTGCACAGCCTGAATAATTTTATCCCCGTTACCATCGGCAATATCTTAGGCGGAATGGTATTCGTAGGAATCCCCTGCTACTTTATCTATAAGAAGAAGTGGCAGAAATGGCATGAGGAATCCAAGACCGCATAGGGCGGGTCACAAAATAAATACAGAGCAGAACAGGATATGAATTTTTAGAATTATAAACGAAATATTAAATCGTATTTTCACACATGTAATATAAAAACAGAAGAAAAAGAGAGATAAAATGAGAAAATGAAAGAAATAGTGATTTAAATAACGCTGAATGCGTTTGAAAAACTCGGCATATAAAACTAATATAGGCTATAGAAATTAGCACTCGATAAAAATGAGTGCTAACAAATGAAAAAGAGTAATATGATATTTAAATAGTTATAAGGAGGCAGTTGTCATGAATTTGAAACCCTTAGGTGACAGAGTAGTATTAAAACAGTTAGTTGCAGAGGAGACTACCAAGTCCGGTATCGTGCTCCCCGGTCAGAATAAGGAAAAGCCCCAGCAGGCAGAGGTCGTTGCTGTCGGCCCCGGCGGTGTTGTAGACGGTAAGGAAGTAAAGATGGAAGTTAAGGTTGGCGATCAGGTCATCTATTCCAAATACTCCGGAACCGAAGTAAAGCTGGATGATGAAGAGTACATCATCGTAAAGCAGAGCGACATCCTTGCAATCATTCAGTAATTGCTAAACTTAAAAGAAATTAAGACTAAGAACAAATAAATTGGAGGCTGATTATTATGGCAAAAGAGATTAAATACGGCGCAGAAGCCCGTGCAGCATTAGAGGCTGGTGTAAACCAGCTGGCAGATACCGTAAGAGTAACCTTAGGACCCAAAGGAAGAAACGTAGTACTGGATAAGTCCTTCGGTGCACCCCTGATCACCAACGATGGTGTTACCATTGCAAAAGAGATCGAGCTGGAAGATGCATTCGAGAACATGGGCGCACAGCTGGTAAAAGAAGTAGCTACCAAGACCAACGATGTAGCCGGCGATGGTACCACCACCGCAACTGTTCTGGCACAGGCTATGGTAAATGCAGGTATGAAGAACCTGGCAGCAGGTGCTAACCCCATCATCCTGAGAAAAGGTATGAAGAAAGCAACCGCATGTGCAGTAGAAGCCATCGGTAAGATGAGCCAGAAGGTAAACGGCAAAGAGCACATCGCAAGAGTAGCAGCAATCTCCGCAGGAGATGAGGCTGTAGGACAGCTGGTTGCAGACGCTATGGAGAAGGTAAGCAACAACGGTGTTATCACCATTGAAGAGTCCAAGACCATGCAGACCGAACTGGATCTGGTAGAAGGTATGCAGTTCGACAGAGGTTATATCTCCGCTTATATGGCAACCGATATGGATAAGATGGAGGCTGTTCTGGATAATCCGTATATCCTGATCACTGATAAGAAGATCTCCAATATTCAGGAGATCCTGCCTCTGTTAGAGCAGATCGTACAGTCCGGCGCTAAGCTGTTAATTATCGCTGAGGATGTAGAGGGCGAAGCATTGACCACCTTGATCGTCAACAAGCTGCGTGGTACTTTCAATGTAGTAGCTGTTAAGGCTCCCGGCTATGGTGACAGAAGAAAAGCTATGCTGGAGGATATCGCAATCCTGACCGGTGGTACCGTGATCAGTTCCGAGCTTGGTTATGAGCTGAAGGATACCACAATGGATATGCTGGGCCGTGCAAAATCCGTTAAGGTTCAGAAAGAGAACACCGTGATCGTAGACGGTGAGGGCGACAAGGAAGCATTACAGTCCAGAATCGCACAGATCAAGAAGCAGATCGAAGAGACCACTTCTGATTTCGACAGAGAGAAATTACAGGAGAGACTGGCTAAGCTGTCCGGTGGTGTTGCAGTGATCCGTGTAGGTGCTGCTACCGAGACCGAGATGAAGGAAGCTAAGCTTCGTCTGGAAGATGCTCTGGCAGCTACCAGAGCAGCCGTAGAGGAAGGAATCATCTGTGGTGGTGGTTCCGCATACATTCACGCATCCAAGGAAGTTGCAAAACTGGCAGCTACTCTGGAAGGTGATGAGAAGACCGGTGCAGGCATCGTCCTGAAAGCACTGGAAGCTCCTCTGTACCACATCGCAGCAAACGCAGGACTGGAAGGCAGCGTTATCATCAACAAGGTACGTGAGTCTGAGGTAGGTGTCGGCTTCGATGCCCTGAAAGAGGAATATGTAGATATGGTAAGCGCAGGTATTCTGGATCCCGCAAAGGTTACCAGAAGCGCTCTGCAGAACGCTACCAGCGTAGCAAGTACACTGCTTACTACCGAAAGCGTTGTAGCTAACATTAAGGAAGACACCCCCGCAATGCCCGCCGGCGGAGCAGGCATGGGAGGAATGATGTAAACACCCATAGAAAAAACAAGCGCCACACCTTCGGGTGTGGCATTTGTTTTTTATGGGTGTTTATCGAGAAAATCACAAGTGCGAAGCACGGGCGCTGCGAAGCAGAGCGATTTTCGAAGATATAAATGTGGACGTGCAAGAGGACCCAATCTCCAAGCTCGCTTGAGAGATTGGGTCCTTTTTATGTGGCTGCGTCGAATCCCCCTTGACTCTCCCCCAAAAACCTCTTAAACTTATCTCAAACCAACACATCAAAGAAAGAGGTATACTCCTATGAATCGTTTTGAATACATAGTAGAAAGCATTGACGGCGATTATGCCCATCTTCGCAGAACAGACATCGAATCCGATGAATTAAAGCTGGTGGCCCGTGCGCTGCTTCCGCCCGAGATCATGGAGGGCACGAAGCTGTTGTACGAGTGGATGCAGTACTCCATCATGGAATAATTCCGGAGGATCACAATGAAACTATTATATGCAGAGGATGAGCCCGGTCTGTCCGAAGCAGTGGTGGACATTCTCACTTATTACAAATATCAGGTGGACGCGGTGGACAACGGCACAGACGCTTATGAATATGCGAAAGCGGAACATTATGACGGCATCATTTTGGATGTCATGATGCCGGGGATGAGCGGGCTGGAAGTATTGCAGAAGCTGCGGCAGGAGGGCTGCCGGACACCGATCATGCTGTTGACGGCCAAGGCGGAGATCGAGGACCGCGTCGTGGGACTGGATCTGGGAGCGGACGACTATCTGCCGAAGCCCTTTGCCATGAAGGAACTGCTGGCGAGAGTCCGGGCCATGCTGCGCCGGAGGGAAGAATATACTCCCAACGTGCTGACGTGTGGGGATCTGGCATTGAACCAACAGGACTATACCCTGAGTTCTCCCACAGACAGTGTGGTGCTTCCCAAACTGGAATACCGGATGATGGAAGCACTGATGCTGCATCAGGACGGCTACCTGTCCACGGAGGAACTGTTGACGAGGGTATGGGGATACGATACGGAAGCGGAACCCGGCATAGTCTGGGTCTACCTGTCCTATCTGCGAAAGCGTTTTGCCGCATTGCAGTCCAAAGTGACGATTCAGGCGAAGCGTGGCGTGGGCTACCGGCTGGATAAGGAGGAGTGCCATGATTAAGATCCTGCGTGCGAGATTTATTCGGACGGCAATGCTGGCGGTGACAGTACTGCTGGTGCTTTTGCTGGGGGCCATCAATCTCGTCAATCTGGGAATGGTACAGAGAGATCTGAAAGATACGCTGCAAATGGTAGCGGACCGGGTGGACAAGCCGGACAATGATCTGGTGAATACCGCGTTTTTTCTGGTGAAAATAGATGGCAGCGGGAATGTGGCTTCCGTGGATGTTTCCCATGTGACAGGAGTGGACGAGGAGCAGGCGGCTTCTTATGCTCTGAAAGTCTATGAAAAATATTCCGCCGATACGGCAGGACAGGAGAATATCCCGGCAGCTCCGGGAGGGCCGGATGCGGAGAGGCCGATTCCGCAGGCACCTGAAGCAGGGGAAGCGATACTGGAGGAAAATTCACCGGGGGACAGTGGAAGTATCCCGGATGCAGGCAATCCCGGGAATCTGTCCGGCAAAGAGACTGACCCGAAAACAGCCATGCGGGATCCAATGGCCCAGAGCACCGGAAGAATCTCCGGATACCTCTATCTGGCTCATCCGGACACCACGGGCCAGGGGATGACAGACATTGTCTTTCTGGATCCCCAGAAGGAAGAATTGAGCTGTCTGCGTGTATTTGCTCTGTCAGCGGGTCTGGGCGTGGTGTGCCTGTTTGGAATGTACCTGTTCGTCCGCAGACTTTCCCGCAGAGCCATAGAGCCTATTGCGGAAAGCATGGAGAAGCAGAGGCAGTTTATCACCGACGCCGGACATGAGTTAAAGACGCCGTTAGCCATCATTTTATCCAATACCGAAGCCATGGAGCTCTATCAGGGCGAAAGCAAGTGGAGCCGTAATATCCGGGAGCAGGTGGGAAGACTGGACGGTCTGACGAAAAATCTGCTCGTGTTGTCCCGCATGGAAGAGTATTCCGAAAATGTGGTACGGGAGAGCCTGGATTTGGGAGAACTGGTGGAGAAAATGGCGGAGCCTTTCCGAGAGCCGTTAGCGTTGCGGGGGATCGGACTTCGGATGGAACTTGCCAAAAAAATACAGATCAGTGCAGGCAGGGAGCAGATCGAGCGGCTGTTAAGCGTCTTATTGGAAAATGCCCTGAAATATGCCAGTGACAACGGAGAAGTGGCTGTCTCGTTACAGCGTAAGAATGACGGGCGGAGATCCAAAGCGGTTCTAAGGCTGGAAAATACCTGTGCAGAACTTCCCGGGGTATCACCGGAGGCTTTGTTCGAGCGTTTCCGCAGAGGGGATGAAGCCCGTACCCGGAAAAAAGGCGGCTACGGCATCGGACTGGCAGTGGCGAAAGCCTGTGCGGAGGCAAACGGCGGCAGCATCCGGGCAATTTACGAAGAACCGGACAGAATCTGTTTTGAAATATTGTTTGAGACGATTCCATCCGCTTAAGCCGGATTTGTTGGTGCAAAAGCACATGAAAACGCATAAAAAAGTATAGAAATAACAGACAGTTCACAAAAGCTTCACAGAATACCGTATTCTGTGGGGCTTTTTCTAAGTTAAATCTAAGGTTGGCATTATACAATGATCTTGTCAGTAAGGGGAAGACAAAGAAAACGAAAATAACAACCCAGAGGATAGAGAACGAAAGGAGCAAGTCTTATGAAAAAAACAACAGTTATGAGCTTACTTATGATCACGGCACTGGCAGTCAGCGCCTGCGGAGCTAACACCGATACTGCCACGGAGACCACAGAGATCACGACGGAGGCAAGTGATATGAATACTGCCGGCAAGCCGGAGGGACAGCCACCGCAGGATGGTCAGGTAGATTCCGGGGCACAGGGAACACAGAATGCTCCCGGAGGTCCCGGCGGCAATGGAGGTCCCGGTGGTAACGGTGCTCCGGGAGGACAGAACGCGCCCGGAGGCTTCGGCGGATCCGGAGAGGTGACCCAGGGAACCGCAGCCACCACCATTGACACGGACGGCACTTACACGGCAGGGACCTATACCTCCACCGGGGATGATGAGAACGCCCTTCGCGTGGACGGCGCAGAGGTAACCCTGACAGACATCACCGTGGATAAGGCTTCCGGAGCCACCTCCAATACCGAGGACGGTGATTTCTATGGAATGAACGCAGCTCTGTTGGCCACTGACGGAGCCAATGTTACCATTACCGGCGCCACCGTGACCTCCTCCGCCCAGAACGGCAACGGCGTGTTCAGCTATGGAGAGGGTACGGTGGTGAATATTTCCGATTCCACCATCACCACCACCGCAGATAATTCCGGCGGCATCCAGACCACCGGAGGCGGCACTACCAATGCAACGAACCTGACGGTAAAGACTTCCGGCAACTCTTCCGCAGCCATCCGTTCGGACCGTGGCGGCGGCACCGTAGTGGTCAACAAGGGAACCTATGAGAGCAACGGCTATAATTCTCCGGCAGTCTATTCCACCGCAGATATTACGGTGAAAAATGCCACACTGACCGCCAATAATTCCGAGGCACTGGTCATTGAAGGACAGAATTCCATCACGCTGGAAAATTGTGATGTGACCGGCAACATGAGTGACACCAAGGGCAGCAGTTCCGAGGAAAACGTTCACAATGTCATGATCTACCAGTCCATGTCCGGTGATGCTGAGGTCGGAACCTCTAATTTCAGCATGACAGGCGGCACGCTGACATCCCAAAACGGTGACATGTTCTACGTTACCAATACCCATTGCACTCTGACATTATCCGGTGTGAAGATCGTAAATCAGGACAGCAACGGGGTACTGATGAGAGTGGTCGGCAACAGCGCTTCCCACGGATGGGGCACAGCAGGCTCCAACGGAGCACAGGTGGATGCAACTTTTGACAGTCAGACCATAGAAGGAGACATCGTGGTGGATACCATTTCCACATTGAATCTGACCCTGTCAGACAGCAGCTTCACCGGAACCATTAATATCATTGACAATGCCGAGGGCGGTACCGCTGTGGATAATAATGCCGTGGTTACTATAGAAAAGGGCAGCACCTGGACACTGACCGGCAACTGCATCATCAGCTCTCTGGATAATCAGGGCACCATCAATTACAACGGCTATACCATCACGCTGGCAGACGGCACGGTCCTGAAATAAGGAAAGTACAAAGAGTGCAATATTTGTCATAAAATAAAAAGAAAACTGGCACGACAGAAGCACCGGGAAAAGGTAACATGATAACAGGAAGATAACGCATGAAATTATTTATGCGAATAGATAACAGTGATAAAAGGAGACCCCTATGAGCGAACAGAGAACCTATCACAATCCTGTGCAGCGAGGCTTTTTCCCGGATCCTTCCGTGATCCGTGTCGGTGACGATTATTACATGGTGAATTCCAGTTTCCAGTATTTTCCGGCAATTCCCATTTCCCATTCCCGAGACATGGTGCATTGGCATATCATCGGACATGCCATCACGAACCCGGAGTGGCTGGACATCAGTGACATCCGGGATTCCCACGGAATCTGGGCACCGGATATCGAATATGTGGATGGAAAATACTATATCTATGTTACCTTACGTCTGAATGCGGACGGCAAGCGTGACAATAACGTGATGCGTAGACAGCTGGTCATGGTGTCCGACAGGCCGGAAGGCCCCTACAGCAAGCCGGTATGCCTGGAAGTGGATGATATTGATCCGTCTCTTTTTGTGGATGATGACGGCAGCAGATATATGATCATTGCGAAAGCAGCACAGGCGGTTCCCCTGACGGCGGACGGATTGGCTGTGGCAGGCCCTGCGAAGACCGCATGGGAAGGCACCGGCGAGCGCTGCTCCGAAGGCCCTCATATTATGAAAAAAGACGGTTACTATTATGCCATCGTGGCAGAGGGCGGTACCGGTTACGGTCATGGAATCAACGTGGGAAGAAGCAGGAATTTCTATGGCCCTTATGAGTGCTCTCCCTACAATCCGGTCATGCGCCAGAAGGATCCCGCTGCACCTATCCAGAGAGCCGGACACGGCAAGCTGGTACAGGATCAGAACGGCCAGTGGTGGTGCTATTACCTCTGTGGCAGACCCAATGGGGGCAAATACACTACCGTAGGCAGAGAGTCGGCACTGGATCCCGTACAGTGGACGGAGGACGGCTGGTTTACCGTCAACGAGGGAAAAGGTCCCAGCCTGACACAGACCGCACCGGATCTGCCGGAATGTATTTATGAAAGAAATCTGTTCGACGATTTTAACGATACGAAGCTGAATCTGGAATGGGAGTTCGTCCGCAACCCGGATAACGGTTCCTGGTCACTAACGGAGCGTCCCGGATATTTTCGGATCTGGACCAGAGACGGACAACTGAATGAGATCCGTGCAAAAAATACACTGCTGCGCAGAGAACAGGAATTGTCCTACGTGGCAGAGACAAAGCTGGAGTTCTACCCGGATAAGGACGGGGAACAGGCAGGACTGACCTGTTACTACAGCACAGCCACCTATGCCAGATGTTCCCTGTGCTATGAGGGCGGCAGGAAGATCCAGTTGGTCATCAACCGCAATCACGGCGAGGAACTGATGGCGGAAGTGGACAATGTGAAGAAAGCACCTGTGTACCTGAAAGTGGTGGTGGAGAAGCTGACCAGAAATTTCTATTACAGCTATGACGGGGAGAACTGGGAGCAGGTCGGCATTCTGGAGAACTGTATTTACCTCTGCGACGAGGGTGTTCCCGACGATCCCAAGCGCCACACCGGCACGCTGGTAGGCATCTACGCCAACAACGGAGGTTGCGGAAGCCGCAAAGCAGCGGATTTTGACTACTTCAAATATGAGGATTAGACAAAAAAAGCAGCTGAATTTTGGTTAAAAGTGCGAAAAAGTCGCAACTGTAAGAAATTTGTTTGCCAAATAGTCGAAATAATGGTAAAATAATTATGATTCAAAATGTAAGCACTTACATTTTGAATCGACAGGAACAAATGCAACGCATAGTTTCATACATCTCTTTTCAAAGGATCCCGGGTGAACAACCCGGGATCTTTTGATGGGGTGAAACTTTTTATTCCCATAGGGCGTCAAATATTATAGAATACAGAAAAATAATTGCATGCAGTTCAGAAGTGAGGAAAGGATATATGTCGGACAGAAAAAAAGAACAGGCGGTGGAGCGTGCCCTGACGGAAGGGTATGAGAAATATTACCGTCTTGCCTATAGTTATGTACACAATGAAGCGGACGCGCTGGATATTGTACAGGAAGCAGCCTATAAAGCAATCTTAAAGAGTGACAGCCTGAGGGAACCGCAGTACGTGGAGACCTGGGTGTACCGGATCGTGGTCAACGAGGCCTGCAGCTTTCTGCGGAGCCGGAAGGAAAATGCGGATGTGGACGAGATCCAGGCGGCAAGGGAAGATACCTATGAAAATATTGATTTAAAACGGGCCATAGAAAATCTTGACCCGAAGGATCGGGCTATCGTGATCCTGCGATTTTTTGAGGACAGGCAGCTGGAGGAGATCGCAGGGATCCTGGATGAGAACTTAAGCACCGTAAAGAGCAGATTATACCGGGTGATGAAAAAGCTGCGGCTGAATCTGGAAGGCAGTACCGGGTGATCCCGCAACCGCTGACACAGACATTAGGATTGACATGACCGGTCCCAAAGACCGGCAGATGGAGAATAGATATGACAGAACAGGAACAGTTAAGACAGTTAAAAGAGGAGTATGAAAATATGACAATACCTGAGGCGGGACTGGAACGGCTACAGGAAGGTATCGACAGAGCCCGGATGGAGAAAAAAAGAGCAGAGCGGGCCAGAAGACGCTCTGCATGGACGGCGGCAGCAGCGGCAGTGGCCGTGCTGATTGCGCTGCCCAATACCAACGTACAGATCGCCCATGCCATGGAGAGTCTTCCGCTACTGGGAGGTTTTTTCCGGCTGGTGACGGTGCGGCAGTACAATTACAGTGATGAGAATCATGATGCCGAAGTGGAACTGGCACAGATCATCCAAGAGGATGCGGGAGACAATACTTCTGTGGGAGAAGTGGCAGTAGGTGCGGCAGCTCCGGATGGTGCAGATGCCGGAAGCATGGAAGGTGCCGGGCAGGAGGCCGCAGTTGCCAAGGTGTCGGAAGACGGTGTACAGGAAGTCAATCAGGATATGGAGGCCACGGTAGAGGAGCTGATCCGCCAGTTCGAAGACACTTTATCCGAGGAAGGCTACCATGGTCTGCATGTATCCCAGGAGGTCGTGACGGATAATGCGAAATATTATACGGTAAAGTTAAGCGTTCTGGAGACGGTAGCCAGCGGCTACGAGCATAACCAGTTTTATACCATTGATAAGCAGACGAAAGATGTGGTGACACTGGCGGACCTGTTTGCGGAGGGAAGTGACTACATCTCTGTGATCAGTGAAAATATCAAGACCCAGATGCGGGAGCAGATGGCAGAGGATGAGGGCGTGATCTATTTTCTGGATGAGACGGATATGCCGGAGTTCAATTTCCGGAGTATCACGGAGCAGACGAATTTTTATTTTAATGAAAAAGGGGAACTGGTCATTGCTTTTGATGAATACGAAGTGGCTCCCGGTTACATGGGAGCACCGGAATTTGTGATCCCCACAGAAACTGTAGAAACATTATATAAATAGACTTGTAGAAAGCTGTCATTTTCCGTATAATCTTAGTGACTGTTCCGAGCCATGGTAATAGCATTGTAAGACATGAGGCTCTGAATAGTTACTACAGAATGGTTTTTTGAAAGGAAAAGCAGCATGGACAATAAGAGATTTCATGAGCAGTTAAATGAATATCTGGAGGAACTGGATTGTACCGCAAAGGAATTGGGAGAAGCCTCCGGATTGTCGGCTGCCACACTCAGCAGATATCGCTCCGGCGTCCGGGTACCGGACACGGATGCAGAAGCTTTTGCCGGCATATGCCGGGCGATTGCCGGGATCGCCGGCCAGCGCGGAATAGAAACACTTACCGAGGAGAAGGTCAGAGAGAGTTTTTTGTGCTGTGAGGACATGATCGCAGTAGATAAAGAACAGCTGCGAACGAACTTTAAGCTGTTGTCAACGGTATTAAATCTGAATATGAACAGCCTGTGTCAACAGATCAATTATGGCAGTTCCACTGTTTTTCGTTTTCGAAGCGGCTCCCGTCAGCCATCTGAGCCTGAAAAATTTGCCGAGGCTGTGGCAAAATATGTGGCAGAGGTATGCACAGAAGAAACAGAACGGGAGAAGCTGGCGCAGATTCTGCAATGCGATGTCAGCGAGTTCGACGTAAAAGAGCAGGCTGCGGCCATAATAAAAGAATGGCTTTTGAATGCAAACAGGGAGAACAAAAAAGAAGTATCCCATTTTCTGGAACAACTGGATCAGTTTGATCTGAATGAATATATTAAAGCAATTCATTTTGACGAATGGAAAGTTCCTCCATCGATTCCGTTCCGTCTGGCAACATCGAAATCCTATACCGGATTGAAAAATATGATGGAAGCGGAACTGGATTTTCTGAAGGATACGGTATTGAGCAGATCCATGGATCCGGTGATCATGTACAGTGATATGCCGATGGAAAAGATGGCAAAGGATCCGGAATTCCCGAAAAAATGGATGTTTGGTATGGCTATGATGCTGAAAAAAGGACTGCATCTGCACCAGATCCATAATCTGAATCGTTCTTTTGAGGAAATGATGCTGGGACTGGAGAGCTGGATCCCCATGTATATGACGGGACAGATCTCACCGTATTATCTGAAAACAGGACAGGATCAGGTATTTCTGCATTTTTTGAAGGTATCCGGTTCGGTAGCTTTGTCCGGTGAAGCCATCCGAGGTTATCACAGTGAGGGAAAATATTATCTGGCCCGCTCTAAGAATGAGGTGGTGTATTATCAGAAGCGCGCCAAAGAACTTTTGAATTCCGCCAATCCGTTGATGGATATCTACCGGATGGAAAATGCCGGAGCATTTGGGGCATTTTTGAGGTCTGATGCGGACACCGAGGGCAGGAGAAGAAATATTTTATCGGCACCGCCCCTATGGATCGCGGACAGAGAGTGGTTGGAACAGTTTTTAGTGCGGCGGGAAGTGCCTGAGGAGCAGGCACAGAAAATTTTGGCCTATGCGGATACCCGCAGGCAGTTAAACCAGCGTATTTTACAGAAAAACCGTATGACAGATGAGATCTCATTGCCGGAGCGGGAAGAATTCGACCAATATCCCGTGACGCTTTCCGTAAGCGGAATGTTTTACGAGACGGATCTTTCCTACACCTGGGAGGAATATCAGGAGCATCTGGAGCAGGTGAGAAAGTATGCACAGACCCACGAAAATTATATTCTGGAAGAAACAAAGGCCCATGCGTTCCGGAATCTGCAGATACAGATCCATGAAGGAAAATGGGCCATGGTATCTAAGGGAAAAGCCCCGGCGATCCACTTTGTAATCTATCATTCCCGGTTAAGGGAGGCCATAGAACATTTTATACCGCCGATGGTGGAGGATTAGTGACGCTCCAGTTCTTCCCATTCGGGGCCTAATTGCAGACTTCCGTCTTTGCTTCCTACGAAGGTGCCGTTATGATGGTAGATGTGTTCATATGCCACATCTGCCTCATAACCTCTTCCGGAGGAATCCGTATAAGTGTTGACTCCGCGAATGCCATCCGAGGATCTGTCGTAGATTCGATCCATCTGCCGGCTGTGATCATAAATTCCCTGATTTACAATGTCTGAAGTCTCAGACAGCGTACGGGATATCTGCTGGGAAGACCGGATGGCGTTCTGTTGTCTCTGCATGGCCCCCTGCATCTGGATCTGTTGGACATTTCTGAGTTCCTCTTCCTGCAATGCAAAATAGAGGGGAGCGTAACGCAGCTCGGCCAGAAATTTGTCAAATATCGCTTCGTAAGAATCATTTTCCGTATGGGGGTACACTAACAGCAGATCAAAAGCCCGCCCCCAGTCAAAGGTTTCCATACCTCCGATACCGTACATGGCGCCCATAAAGGCCATCCCTTTTTTCAGAAAATCCATAACATCCGTAGAATTTCCCGAAGATTCCTTCGGAGCCTTGGCAAGGATCGTGGCGAAATAACCATCATAGACCATATCGTTCTGGCGAAGACGGAACTGAAATTTTCCGGCTTCCGTCATAACGTTTTTTTCCAGCTTCTGAGAAGCCTCCTGTTGAAACAGGAGAGTTTTTTTCTGTAAGAGTTCATTGGAACAGGGACGCATCTGGATCTGAGGAGTTCCGCAGATGGCGGAGATACGTTCTACGGCATATTGGGAAAGGGGAACCATTCTGCGATAGCATACCAGAGAACGGGGATCCAGCTGGTAGTCCCGGCGCCCCATGCCGGGCAGAGAGGAGCCGGGAGTGTAATCCTTATAATAGGCAAACGGCAGGAAAAACATTCTGGCACCTTCCGGAGACCAGAGCTGCAGGGCTTTGCAGACAGCGGCCAGGGTGGAGACAGAATTATCATCCGTGACACGACAGGACCATCCCCTGGGAATATATGCCTGGAACAAAGGGCCTCTGCCGGCATAGTCAATGCGTTGTATTTCGGGCGCTTCTTTCTTCTGACCGGAGGATAAAATGTATTCGGTATCACAATATTCACAGCGGATTTTGAGAGCACCATAAGGTACTTTAAGAGAATGACCGCAATTTCTGCATTTCACTTCTGTGTATTCCATTAGAATTCCCTCTCTTCTTTCCTTCATCCGTTCACTTCTGACGGTGGTATGATTCCAACAATTATAATTGTCTCATTACTATTATATAGGATATAAAAAAGAGAGAAACTAAAAATTTCCAAATTGGAAAGTGCCAAATCGGAAAATGCAGGCCTGCCCATGACGGTTTCCGGTACAATAAAAGCAAAAGCAGAAGAAATACGAAAACGGAGGCGGAAGTATTGAGGAGAAAATTTTATGGAATATTGACAGCCGTTTTGTTATGCGGAGTCTGCAGTGCCTGTGGAAATCCGGCGGGAAATGAAGGGACATCCGTGGAAACGCAAGGGATCACAACAGGGACAGAATCCCCGGGAAATTATAAGGAGTATAACGGCTATGGATGTTATGACCAGAGCGGACATCTGAAGTATTATATAGAAACCGGGGAAGACATTCGGCTGCATTGCTTTTTCCAGTCAGGAAGTCCGGAGTATGAAGAGGAAGTTTATATTTTGCATCTGCCAGAGGAAGAAAATGCAGGAGAGGAACTTGTGATCGGACAGATCACCGATGAGAACGGACAGGATCTGTCGGATAGTTTTTCTATGTTAAAGTTTGTCTTTGAGCCGGAGCAGGTGCTTTTGCAGGTGGAACGAAAAGAGGAACGTCTGGCGGGAGGAGACTCGGATAATATCCAGACCGGAGAATATATCTTGCTTCCGCTACAGGAAATCCCGGAAAAGGAAGAGAAAGTGCAGGCGGCTCCTCTGGAAAGCGGAGAATTGCTGGCAATGGCAAGAGCAGGTTATGAGAAAGAGACCGGATTTCTTGCACCGGAAGCGGAATGCCTGGATAATGGTGACGGAACATATACGATTCATTTATATGAAATTGTGCAGGAGGATGACAGCTGGCACACCGCTACTTCCGGCTGGTATACCGTAAATGCTTTTGGTGAGGGGACGGATGATGTTATGGGGGGACAGATACAATTACAGGAACTTTCTCCGGCAGAGGTAGCAAAATATCTGCCTGCCCCGGTAAAACTTACCTATTTGCAGGAGGGGGAGGCCTCCAATGAATGGGAGATCACGGATGCCGGTATCCTACAGCAGTGCCTGGAGGCATTGCAGCAGATGACAATAGGGGAGCAAAACGACCTGCGTGCTGCGGATGCGGGGGAAGCGTTCTGTTTTGAATTGGCAGACGGAAGTACTTGGACGGTCCGTTTTGAAGCAGGCAGACTATTAAGGGGAAATATCTGTTATGAAGTGGAAGGATATAAGGAATTGCATGGAATCGTAAATGATTATTTAATGGAGGAAGGATTACAATGAAGCGATGGATGATTTTAGGGGTATCCCTGATAATATCAATGCTGGCAATTACCGGTTGTGGGGGAAATACCATCGAAAGCGAAGAAGCCACACAGGCTACCGTATCCCCCACAGAATCGTCGGCGGAACCGGTGGTGGCGGAAAGCAAGGAGGAACCGGTGGTGGAAGAGCAGAACTTCACGATCACACCGATTTACTCCGGACTGGAACTGGAGCCTTATTCCTGTTACGACTTTTCCATGGAAATACCACAGGGATGGGTCGTGGAGAGTACCCAGACGATCGCGGGAATGCAGCATGCGATCCATGTGTATGATCCGGAATGCTCGGTGAATCAAATTCTGTTTATTTTGAAGGCAGAGCCTTTATATATGGATGAGACCATGCAATATTTATTTTCCACCTATGGACAGGAATGGGGAGCATTTCCGGTTCTGAATGATGTGTCCACCGAAGGATTTTTCAATGTGTTCTCCCAATATGCCGATGCCATAGAAATACAGCCTGCCTATAGTACCATTTCTCTGCCGAGAATACAGCAGGTGTCCGCCATGGAAGGCTACGGGCAGGAGGATACCCTGTTATATGCAGATTTTTGGCAGGATGGCGCGGAAGGAGAGGGAATGTTTTACACAGAACTGCAGCCTTTCAGTACCCCGGGAATGGGAACCGGATACTATATGGCCTATAATGTGATTGCCATGACGGCCGAGAAGGATACCTTCCAGAACTGGGAGGAGATCCTGACCAGAAGTATGAGCACCCTGGACTATTCCCAGGACTTTGTGAATTTTGCGATGGGACAGAGTGACCAACAGGTGGCTACTTCAAGACAGCTCAGTCAGGTGGCATCTGAGATGTCTGACAGTATTATGTCATCCTGGGAGAACCGGAATAAAAGCGATGACATCATACGGCAGAAGCAGAGTGATGCGACTTTTGGCCTTGAAAGAGTGATGGATACGGAGACCGGCGAGATCTACCAGACGGAAAACGGGTTTACCGACTGGTATGACGGAGAGCGGTACCAGCCCATCACGGATGAACAATATACAGAAGCAGTCAAAGGAGAATTTTCCTGGAAATAAAATATATCTAAAAGCAATAGTTCCCGCATATCATGAAACAAGAGGATATGCGGGAGTTTTTTTATGCCATTGATCGTATTGGACGCGGGCCACGGTGGGGCGAACCCCGGCGCCACATATAATGGAAGAAAGGAAAGTGAGGATGTCCTGGCACTGACGTTAGCGGTGGGAGGAATTTTGGAGGAAAACGGAGTGGACGTGTATTATACCCGGACCACGGATGTTTACGAGTCCCCTTACCAGAAAGCACAGGAGGGAAACGAGGTCGGTGGGGATTATTTCGTCTCGATCCATCGCAATTCCAGTCCTTATCCGAACCAGTACAGCGGTGTGGAGAGTCTGGTCTATAACCGTTACGGGGCGGCTGCCAGGATGGCATACAACATTAATGCCAGACTGGAACAGGTGGGATTCGTGAATCTGGGGGTGAACGAGAGACCGAATCTGGTAGTGTTGAACAGTACGAATATGCCGGCGGTGCTGGTGGAAGTGGGATTTATCAATACGGATGCGGACAACGAGATCTTTGATACCCGTTTTGATGAGATCGCACAGGCCATTGCCGACGGAATTCTGGAGAGTATATGATTTACGTTCAGCCCACGCTGCATTCCTAATTTTACCTAAACCTTACAAACATCTTACCACACTGTGATATTATGTGAATTTCCTTCATGTTAGTATGTCAATGTAATCAAGAGAAAGAAAAAAACAAACAACATGGAGGACATTATTATGAGAATGAGACACAGTAAAGGATTGGCTCTGGTAGGAGCATGTATTTTATTTGCCATGAGTCTGGCAGGATGCGGCAACAGCAATACCGCAGCAGACGCAGGAAGCACTACAGCATCTTCCGCAGAAGTAAGCAGCGTAGCAGAAAGCACTGCAACAGAGAGCAGCGCAGCAGCACCCAGCGAGACCACCGCAGATCTGTCCGGCAGCATTTCCATGGTAGGAAGTACTTCTATGGAGAAGTTAGCCAACGCACTGAGCGAAGCTTTCACGGAAAAATATCCCAATGTTACCGTAACCGCTGAGTTTGTAGGATCCGGCGCAGGTATCGAGGCTGTGACCAACGGAACCGCAGATATCGGTAACTCTTCCAGAAACTTAAAGGATGACGAGAAGGCAGCAGGCGTTGTGGAAAATGTGGTAGCGATCGACGGTATCGCCGTATGCGTAGACCCTGCCAACGAAGTAACAGATCTGACCAAAGAGCAGCTGACCAACATTTACAACGGCACAGTTACCAACTGGAAGGATGTCGGTGGTGCTGATGAACCTATCATCGTGATCGGCCGTGAGGCAGGTTCCGGTACCAGAGGCGCTTTCGAAGAGCTGGTGGATCTGGTTGACAGCTGCAAGTACGCTAACGAACTGGACAGCACCGGTGCGGTAATCGCAAAAGTAGCATCTACTCCCGGAGCTATCGGATATGCATCTCTGGATGCTCTGGATGACAGCGTGAAGGCACTTTCTCTGGAAGGTGTGGAAGCTACCGCAGAGAACATCAAGGCCGGCAACTACTTCTTAAGCAGACCTTTCGTAATGGCTACCAAGGGTGAGATCTCCGAGCAGAGCGATCTGATACAGGCATGGTTCGACTATGTACTGGGTGACGAAGGACAGCAGGTTGCTTCCGAAGTCGGTCTGATCACTGTAAAGTAATCTCCTTAAGACAGGAAAAGGAAAAAAGCGATGAATAGTGGAACACACGCTTCCGTAATGGGAAACAGAAAAAATAAAGCGGTAGTGGAAACTGTGGCACAAATAGTATTTACCATTTGTGCCTTCTTCGCCGTACTGGCGGTGGTTTCCATTACTTTATATATGATCATCAGCGGCACCCCTGCCGTCTTAAAAGTAGGTCTGGGAGAGATCCTGTTCAGTACTGAATGGATGCCGACAGCGGCAGATCCGAAATTCGGTATTCTGTGGGTCATCCTGACTTCTATCGTCGGTACGACACTGGCCATCCTGCTGGGCGTGCCCATTGGCGTATTGACGGCGGTATTTCTGGCAGAAGTGGCACCGAAGCCTCTGGCTGCCATTGTAAAGCCTGCGGTGGAACTGCTGGCAGGCATCCCCTCCGTTATTTACGGATTGTTGGGAATCTACTTACTGAATCCTCTCATGTATAAATTAGAACGATTGATCTTCAAAGGATCCACGACCCACCAGTTCACCGGCGGTGCAAACCTGCTGTCTGCGGTGATCGTACTGGCGATCATGATCCTGCCCACCGTGATCAATATCAGCGAGACTTCCATCCGGGCGGTTCCGGCAGGAATCAAATCCTCCTCTCTGGCACTGGGAGCTTCCCATGTGCAGACCATTTTCCGGTCCATCCTTCCGGCAGCAAAATCCGGTATCGTGACCGCAATCGTTCTGGGAGTGGGACGAGCCATTGGTGAAGCCATGGCCATCACTCTGGTGTCCGGCAGCAGCGTGAATATGCCGTTGCCCTTTAATTCCGTACGATTCCTGACCACAGCCATCGTCAGCGAGATGGGCTATTCCTCCGGACTGCACAGACAGGTGCTGTTCACCATCGGACTGGTGTTGTTTGTCTTTATTATGATCATTAATATCATACTGAACAAAATATTGAAAAAGGGGGCGGACGACAATGAATAAGGATACCTTATATGTAAAAAGAAAACGCCCCACAGATATGCTTTTATTACTGGCAATCTACGTTTCCGCCACTCTGGCAGTGGCACTTTTGCTGGGAATCATCCTGTATGTATTCGTGAAGGGAATCCGCACCGTGAACTGGGCATTCCTGACTACGGTGACCAGTGCGAGAAAGCAGACCACCGGTATCGCAGGCAATTTGTTGAACACACTGTACATTATTGTGATCACCCTGCTGATCGCTACACCCATCGGCGTGGGAAGCGCCATTTATCTGAATGAATATGCGAAGCCCGGGAAACTGGTCTCCCTGATCGAATTCACCACGGAGACACTGGCAGGTATTCCTTCTATCATCTTCGGTCTGTTCGGTATGATTTTCTTCGGAGAGACTTTAGGATTCGGCTATTCGCTGCTTACGGGTTCCTTTACCCTGACGCTGATGGTACTGCCACTGATCACAAGGAATACACAGGAAGCGCTGCGTACGGTTCCGGACAGCTACCGTACCGGAGCACTGGGAATGGGATCCACGAAATGGCATATGATCCGTACGATTCTGTTACCGTCCTCCATGCCCGGTATCGTCACCGGTATCATTCTGGCACTGGGACGTATCGTGGGAGAATCTGCGGCACTTTTGTTCACCGCGGGAAGCGACTACAAGTTGCCGAAGTTCACCGGAGCTTTCGGGGATAACCTGGCGAAGCTGGCCCACAAGGCACTGGAGTCCGGCGGTACTCTTACCATTGAACTGTATTTACAGATGCAGAAGGGACAGTATGACAACGCCTTCGGTATCGGCTGTGTTCTGATCATTATCGTATTGATCCTGAACCTTCTGACCAAGCTGGCAGCGAACAAGCTAAGACGAGAGTAAGAGAAATCATAATAAGGAGATACACCTATGGCTAACAGTAAAATATCCGTGGAAAACTTAAATCTCCATTACGGGGAGAACCACGCACTGAAAGATGTAAATATGGAAATTGCCGAGCATGCCATTACCGCATTTATCGGCCCCAGCGGCTGCGGAAAATCCACGTTTCTGCGCTGCCTGAACCGGATGAATGACCTGGTGGACGGATGCAGAGTCGAAGGAAAAGTAATTCTGGACGGAGAGGACATTTACGATAAGCGGGTGGATACCACACTGCTTCGCAAAAAGGTGGGTATGGTATTCCAGCAGCCCAATCCTTTCCCCATGTCCATCTATGACAACATTGCTTACGGTCCCAGACTGCACGGCATCAAGAATAAAAAGGAACTGGACGAGATCGTGGAGCGCTCTTTGCAGGGAGCCGCCATCTTCGAAGAGGTGAAGGACCGACTGCACAAATCCGCACTGGGACTGTCCGGTGGACAGCAGCAGAGACTGTGTATCGCCAGAGCGCTGGCGGTATCCCCCGAAGTGCTGTTGATGGACGAACCCACGTCGGCACTGGACCCGATCTCCACCCTGAAGATCGAGGAACTGATGGAGACACTGAAGAAAAAATATACCGTGGTCATCGTAACCCACAATATGCAGCAGGCAGCCCGTGTGTCGGATGATACCGCATTTTTCCTGGTGGGAGAAGTCATAGAGAAGAATGCGACATCCGAGATTTTCGCAAGACCCCAGGACAAACGGACAGAAGATTACATCACCGGACGGTTTGGATGATTTTGGATGAGAAGATAGGAGGAATGGGAGATGTCACCCAGAGTTTTATTTGAACAGGAACTGGAACTTTTGAAAAACAAAGTCACCGAGATGGGAGAACATGCGGAGATCAGCTATGACCGCATGGTATACGGGATTCGTGAGAACAAAGAGGATGTCCTGAAGGCACTGCTGGACACAGATCATAAGATGGTGGATATGCAGCGCAGCATTGAGGCCATGTGTCTGACATTGCTGACCAGACAGCAGCCGGTGGCAAAAGATATGCGTCTGGTGACCGCAGCACTGAAGGTCGTAACGGACATCGAGCGGATCGGAGATCATGTGGCGGATATCGTAGAGTTGTATCTGCGCATGGGAAATATGAATGCCGACGGAAAATATGAAAAGCTGCTCTTAGAAATGATGGAGGAAGCCAAGGATATGATCCACAATTCCGTGGAAGCCTTCGTGGAGGGTGAGGAGACCAACGCCAGAAACGTCGTGGAGCATGACGACGTGGTGGATGATCTCTTTAATAACATGAAGGAAGAGATGATGCAGGCCATCCGGGAACAGAATCTGGACGCCGACCGTGTGGTGGATTATCTGATGATGGCAAAGTATCTGGAAAAGGTGGGCGACCATGCGGTAAATATTGCGGAGTGGGCAATCTTCCGCATGACCGGAGACATGGAAGGAGTGAAATTATACTAGGATCCTTGTAACTATGCAGAGCCCCAATTCGCAAAATCGCCTCTGCGAGGCTTTCCTTTTGCTCATTGAGGCTTGCTCGCCAAATACAGCTTAACCACTGTTCATACGAATACAAGTATTCGATGATCAGCGGTCAATCTGTATTTTTCTCTGCATAGTTGCAATTTTACATAGATTTTACATTCGGTGATATTGCATTTTACATAGGCACGTTAGAGTAAAGAAGGAAACCGAAAATGTAAAAAACACCTATGTAAAATGAGAGGATTTGAGTATGAGCTTTTTTGATTTACTGAAGATGGTAGGAGGACTTGCACTGTTCCTGTATGGAATGAACCTGTTGGGAGATGGATTGTCAAGGGCTTCCGGCGGACGCCTGGAGCGTATTCTGGAGAAACTGACCAGCAACCCGATCAAAGCGGTGTTGGTGGGTGCGGCGGTCACCGGCGTGATCCAGTCCTCCTCCGCTACCACGGTTATGGTAGTCGGTTTTGTGAATTCCGGTATTATGAGTCTGAAACAGGCGGTGGGTATCATCATGGGTGCCAACATCGGTACTACGGTGACCTCCTGGATCTTAAGTCTGGCGGGCATTGAGAGCGATGCTTTCTGGATCCGCATGCTCAAACCCAGCTCCTTTTCACCGATCCTTGCGATTGTGGGCGTGGGCATTTTACTTTTTTCCCATAAAGACAAATTAAAAAATGCAGCAACCATTCTGGTGGGATTTGCTATTTTAATGTTCGGTATGGACACTATGAGCGCAGCGGTGTCGCCCCTTGCAGATGTGCCGGAATTTACCGATCTGCTGATCAAATTCCAGAATCCTTTGTTCGGTGTTCTGGCAGGCCTGATCCTGACGGCGGTGATCCAGTCTTCTTCCGCTTCCGTAGGTATCTTACAGGCACTGTGTATGACAGGAGCTGTCAGCTTCGGTGCGGCAGTTCCCATCATCATGGGACAGAACATTGGTACCTGCGTTACGGCCATTATTTCCGGTATCGGTGCTTCCCGCAATGCAAAGCGTGCGGCTCTGATCCATCTGTATTTTAATATTATCGGAACGATTCTGTTCCTTGGCATATTTTATACCGTCAATGCCATTCATCCCTTTGCTTTTCTGGGAGAAGTGGCAACACCTTTCGGCATTGCAGTGGTTCACAGCTGCTTTAATGTTGCGGCAACCCTGGTATTGCTTCCTTTCTCTAACGGGCTGGTGAAACTGGCCTGCCTGACATTACCTGCCCATGAGGATACCAGGGAAATGTCCGAGACCGATAAGACCCTTAGCTTACTGGATGTTCGTTTCCTGGAGAAGCCGGCTTATGCGGTGGAGCAGAGCAGACAGGTAGCGGCTGTTATGGCGGATAAGTCCAGAGAAGCCATGGATCTGGCCATGGAACTGTTGCAGAATTATGACGCGGCGAAAGCGGAACAGGTAGCACAGATGGAGACGGATGTGGATCGTTTTGAGGATGAACTGGGAACCTATCTGGTGAAATTAAGTTCCAAACAACTGTCAAATAAGGACAGTGAGACTTTGAATACCATTCTGCACTGTATCGGTGATTTTGAACGGATTTCCGATCATGCCCGCAATATCAAAGAAGCAGCACAGGAGATGCATGACAAACAACTGGTATTCTCCGATAAGGCGCAGGGAGAACTGAAGGTATTCGAGAGAGCGGTACATGATGTGCTGGATATTACTATGAACAGCTTTATAGGCGGAGATCTGAATCTGGCAAGACAGGTGGAGCCCTTGGAGGAAGTGATCGACGGATTGAGTCTGGATGTGAAGCAGCGTCATGTGCGGAGACTCCGCAAGGGAAAATGTACTATCGAACTGGGATTCATCTTATCCGACATCATTACGAATTTTGAACGTGTCAGTGATCATTGTTCCAATATTGCGGTCTGTCTGGTGCAGGTCAATGAGGATGAGTTCGATACCCATGCATATCTGGATGAACTGCGTCAGGAAGACAACATGGATTTCCAGGGCAAGGTAATGGCCTGCCGAGAGAAATATCAGCTGCCGCCCACGAAACAGGACCGCCTTGCGGAAAAGAATGCGAAATTACTTGCGGAGTAAAGAGTTACAGAGGTATAGTTATAAAGAGGAAGCACAGACAGAGAGGAGTGCTGTGAGATGGCTTTGATCTATGTAGTGGAAGACGATAAAAATATTCAGGAGATTGAGACCTTTGCTCTGACCAATGTGGGATATGAGGTAAAAGGTTTTGATTCCGCCACGGATTTCTATGAGGCGCTGAACGAAACCACACCGGATCTGATCCTGTTAGACATCATGCTGCCGGATGAGGATGGACTGAGTATTGTGAAAAAGCTGCGTACCAGACAGGATACGGTGCCGGTGCCGGTGATCATGGTTACGGCGAAGACTACGGAGATCGACAAGGTCAAGGGACTGGATCTGGGGGCCGACGATTATATCACGAAGCCCTTCGGTGTCATGGAACTGATCTCCCGGGTAAAAGCAATGCTGCGGAGAAGCCAGAAGAGCCAGGAGAAGGATAAGGTACTGCGACTGGGCAATATTGTGCTGGACAGAGAAAAACATTCCGTGATGGTAGGCAAGGAGCCGGTGGAACTGACCTATAAGGAGTATGAATTGTTAAAGCTTCTGATGACCAATGTCGGCATCGTGACCACCAGAGAACTGATTCTGGACCGCGTCTGGGGAATTGATTTCGAAGGAGAATCCAGAACTCTGGATATGCACATCAAGACGTTGCGACAGAAGCTGAAGGAAGAAGGCAGTCTGATTAAGACCGTCCGTAATGTGGGATATATTATGAACGGTGAGAGAGCGTAACCAAAGATGAAGAAAAAGATAAACAAAATGATGGTTCTCATTGCCACGGTGACCATCCTGTTGACCATGGTGCTGATCACGGTGGTGTATTATGATCTGTTCCGCAGACAGGTACTGGAGGATCTGAAAAGCTATGGTTCTCTGTTAAAAAGCTGTTCTTCGGTAGAAGAGATCGAGGAAAACGGAGTCCCGGTAGAATCAGATCTGCGATTGACACTGATTAGCAGTGACGGACAGGTATTATATGATAATGAGGCGGATTCTGTGGCTATGGGAAATCATTCCTCCCGTCCGGAGATTCAGGAGGCCATGCGGGATGGAGAGGGCGAAGCGGTCCGTAATTCCGAGACGCTTTCCCGATCCACTTTTTATTATGCAATCCGCCTGCAGGACGGCAGTATCTTACGTCTGTCCAAGGATGCCAGAAGCATTTACAGTATCTTCAGTCAGGCGTTGCCGATGATGGTGGGAATCTTCCTATTGCTGCTGGTGCTGTGTCTGGCGGCGGCCAGAGTGTTGACCGCGAAGCTGGTGGCGCCCATCGAGAAGCTGGCGCGGAATATCGACGAATGTACGGAGATGCAGACCTATGAGGAACTGACTCCGTTTATGACCATGATCCGTAAGCAGCATGAGGACATTATGAAAAATGCCAGAATGCGACAGGAATTCAGTGCCAATGTGTCCCACGAGTTAAAGACTCCGCTCACGTCCATTTCCGGTTATGCGGAGCTGATCGAGACCGGAATGGCTTCCGAGCAGGATACGGTGCGTTTTGCCCATGGGATCCACAACAGTGCCAACCGGTTACTTACGTTGATCAATGATATTATCCGGCTGTCGGAGCTGGACGGAACGGAAGAGGAAGCGGATACGGAGCAGTTAAATCTCCATGAGATGGCGGGAAACTGCGTGGAAATGCTTTCCATGAGCGCAAAGAAGCATGATGTGACCATAGCACTGACCGGTACGGAATGTTATGTGACGGCCAATCGGCAGATGATGGAAGAACTGTTATACAATCTGTGCGATAATGCGATCCGGTATAATAATCCGGGAGGAAGCGTGAATGTGCAGACCTATTCCAGAGAGGGACACACCTATCTGGTGGTAAAAGACACCGGCATCGGCATTTCCAAGGAGCATCAGGAGAGAATCTTCGAGCGCTTCTACCGCGTGGACAAGAGCCGTTCCAAATCCACCGGCGGCACCGGCCTAGGCCTTGCCATCGTAAAACACATCATCGCCAAGAGCCACGCCGAACTGGAACTGGAAAGCGAACCCGGAAAGGGAACGACGATACGGGTGGTTTTCTGAAGCTGATCATTTTGGAAAAATTAAAATTGTATATTGACAGAAAAAATGATGAAAGATATACTTTAGGCATGGTAAGAGATTACTATAATGTTTGTTGCTACTCGATATGCAACTAAAAGAAGTTCGAGTTCAAATGTTTGTTGCTACTCGATATGCAACTAAAAAAAGTTCGAGTTCAAATTTTCTAAGACTTCATTCGAGAGAGTGGAGTCTTTTTTGTTTAGATAATGTGCGAAGGATACAAATCGAGCAGGAGCCAGCCTGCCCGATTGGGAGGGCCGACGATATGGAGAATGGACATTTTTATTACATAAGTGATCAGTATTTTGAGGATTTTCCGGATCAACACCTTATGAAAAATAAAGAAACGGTGGAAGGAGAGGTTCACGACAGACCATGTTTTTATGCCTTTCAAGACAATAAGACGGGGTTGTACTGGATGATTCCATTTTCTTCACAGGTTAATAAATTTCATAGAATCTACCAACAGAAAATGCAGAAATATAAACAGTGCGATACCATTGTATTCGGAGAAGTCCTGGGATATGAAAAAGCTTTTTTGATACAAAATATATGTCCCATTACAGAAAATTACATAAAAAATGAATATTATGATTCCCGCGCACACATTCCCGTCCGGATCAACGGACAGTTGGAAAAAGAGTTAAAACAAAAGGCAAATAAAATACTGGCACTTCAACGAAAGGGAATAAAACTTATTTTTCCGGAAGTGTTGGCAATAGAACGGGAACTTCTGGATAAAAGACAATAAGTTTTTACGCATGATACTCCGCCAGCAGTTGTTTTGCATAAGCGGCGCAGTCTCTGTGCAGGGGGAATTTTTTGCCGTCGCACATGATGACTTTGCCAAAGCCCAGCTTCTCCATGTATCTGCCGTTAAGGATCGCCTTGACGGTGGGAGCGAAGAAGGTAGGGTGATTCTCTATCTGAGAGAACAAATTGATAGCGGTGGTGGCTACTTTTACGGTGCGGCCGTCCTTCAGGGTGACGATGACATTCCTGCCTTCTTCCTCCGCATAGAGGATGTCCGGTTCGGTCACATAGATGGTATCTTCATCTTCCCGCAGTTCGATGAGAGGAACCGCTTTGGACATGATCTCCAGAGCATGGTCGATGCTTTGGGCCAGTTCCGCTACTTTGATGGGCTTGTCCAGAAAGATGACATTTTCCGGATAGGTCTGTTCCCTGTAATTGATCTTGGAACAGCATAGTACGATGGGCGCGTTGACACCCTGTGCAGTGAGGGCATTTACCACGTCCGTACCGGTGGTGCCTTCTGTGAGACACATATCAATATAGAAGGCATCGTATTGCATGGGATTGGACAGTAGTGAGGTAGAATTACCGAAAGAATCGGTATAAATGATACCCGTAGACGCTGCCCTTTTGTCGGATTCCCGCTTTAACAGACGCTCCAGCTGCTTTCTGTCGGCTACATTATCATCACACACTGCTATATGCATATCGACACCTCCCGGAACATACGCAGGAAAACTTCGTTCCGCGTATATTGTATTGCATGTAAATCGGCTAAGACTGAATTTATATAAAGTCAGTATAGCATATTTCCTACCTGAATAAAAGGGCAAAAAGCAGTACCTGTACCACCAGGATCGCCGGCATTCCGTACTTGAAATACCAGTGCTTCGTCTTGTGGCGGAAGTGCTGCATTCCCAGAATACATCCCAGGCTGCCGCCCAAAAGCGCCGTGAAAAAAAGAGAAGCCTCCGAGATGCGCCAGGCACCCCGGATGGCTCTTTTTTTATCGACGCCCATGATCACATATCCCACGACATTGATGATCACCAGATACAAAATCACCACAGTGATTATAGTCTGTGCAGTTATCATAGACACCTCATTATTTAAACTCTTAGTTGCCGAGCCTCTTCTCATTCTCCTGTAACTTCATGGCACGAACCTTCAGGGACAGACCGAACAGATTGATAAAGCCTTCTGCATCGTGATGGTCATACAGGTCACCGGTGGTGAAGGAAGCCAGGTTCTCGTTGTACAGAGAGTAAGGAGAAGTGGTTCCGGCCTTGATGATGTTGCCCTTGTAGAGCTTGAACTTTACTTCGCCGGTCACATATTCCTGTGTCTTCTCGATGAATGCCTGCTCAGCCTCACGAAGAGGAGTGAACCATTTGCCTTCGTATACCAGACTTGCGAACTTCGCGCCCATTTCCTTCTCGAATGCATAGGTATCGCGATCCAGAATCAG
Source organism: uncultured Acetatifactor sp. (assembly GCA_934436435.1). Taxonomy (GTDB): domain Bacteria; phylum Bacillota; class Clostridia; order Lachnospirales; family Lachnospiraceae; genus Acetatifactor. The sequence goes on from CAKSAN010000019.1 coordinate 28,895, forward strand.
CTCTTCCAGCTGCTGATGAGCCTCCATCAGAATGGTACCGCCGGGAGTCTCATAGACACCACGGGACTTCATGCCAACGACACGGTTCTCTACGATATCTACGATACCGATGCCGTGCTTGCCGCCCAGCTTGTTCAGGGTACGGATGATATCGGAGACCTTCATCTTCTCGCCGTTGACGGAAGTGGGAACCCCCTTTTCAAAGGTCATGGTCACATATTCGCCCTCATCGGGAGCCTTCTCGGGAGTTACACCAAGTACCAGCAGATGCTCGTAGTTGGGCTCGTTGCCGGGATCTTCCAGTTCCAGACCCTCGTGGCTGATGTGCCAGATGTTACGGTCACGGCTGTAGGAAGAATCGGTGGAGAAAGGAAGATGAATGCCATGAGCCTTGCAGTACTCGATTTCGGATTCACGGGAGTCCATGTTCCACTTGTCACTTCTCCAGGGAGCGATGATCTTGATATCGGGAGCCAGAGCCTTGATGCCCAGTTCGAAACGGATCTGGTCGTTACCCTTACCGGTAGCACCGTGGCAGATGGCTACAGCGCCTTCTTTTCTGGCAATCTCTACCAGCTTCTTGGCGATCAGGGGTCTTGCCATGGAAGTACCTAACAGATACTTGTTCTCGTATACGGCATGCGCCTGTACACAGGGAACGATATAATCATCACAGAATTCATCGATAACGTCTTCGATATACAGCTTGGAAGCGCCGCAGGCTTTTGCTCTCTCTTCCAGACCGTCCAGTTCCTCTGCCTGTCCGCAGTTCACGCAGACGCAGATAACTTCGTAGTCAAAATTCTCCTTCAGCCAGGGAATGATAGCGGTAGTATCCAGACCGCCGGAATAAGCCAAAACTACTTTTTCCTTCATGATAAAATCCTCCGTTTTATAGTGTGTATGATGCCAGGGGCAAAAGCCTAAAAGCACGAAGCAATCCGTAATGCATCAGATGTTAGGATCGTGTGTTACGCTCTGACAATTACTATACAACATTATAATCGCAAAAGCAAGCAGAAAAGTTGCATAAATAAATCAAAATTGTGAATAAAACAACTTAAAATATGCACATAAATGTATAAAATAAGAATTATACAGTATAATTATGCATAAAATAGAATATCTGATGCATAGAACGGCTGCGGACGATTACGTCACACCGAAAACAGGTCAGGGTCAGTCACTGATCTTTTCGATCCCGGAGATGTCGCTGTCGATCATCAGAGAGTAGTTCGTATAATAGACCACGAATCCGGGCTTGGCACCCGCCGGCTTTTTGACCTGTTTCTTCTGGACATAGTCGATCTCCACCTTTTCCTGCTCCCTGCCCTTGGAATAGTAGGCAGCCAGACGACCGGCTTCTTCAAAGGTGCGGTCCGGCAGCTCCTTCCCTTCGGTCTTTACCACCACATGGGAGCCGGGAATGCCCTTCGCATGGAACCACCAGTCGTTTCCGGCAGCGAACTTGAAGGTCAGTTCGTCATTCTGGAAATTGTTTTTTCCTACATAAATATGGAAGCCGTCGCTGCTCAGGTAATGGAAAGGCTTGCTGGTGATCTTCGCTTTTTTCGTGCCGCCCTTTCTGCGGATGTAACCGCTCTGGGTCAGCTCTTCCTTGATCTCCACCAGATCTTCTTCTTTCAGGGCAATGTCCAGTGCCGTGCTGATGGTCTCCAGATGGTCGATCTCTTCCTTTACCTGAGTGGTCAGTTCGGACAGTGCTTCGTAAGTACGCTTTAACTTCCCGTATTTGTCAAAATATTTCTTCGCATTTTCCGTGGCGGAGAGGGTGGGATCCAGAGGGATCGTCACCGGCTCGTTCGTATAGTAATTTACCGCCGTGAGGGATTTGTCACCGGGCTTTGCACTGTAACCGTAAGTATTCAACAGTTCTCCGTAGATCCGGTATTTTTCCCGCTTCTCCGTATCCTTCATCTGGGCCAGCTGCAAATCGTATTTTTTAATATCCCGTTCCAGCGCGGTCTGCACGATGCGGCGCAGATCGGAGGATTTCTGGCGGATTCTGGTCAGGGTATTTTTCTCCGCGTAAAAATGCTCCAACAGGGCGGACATGGACGTGTAGGATTCCAGATGATCCGCTCCGGTGCTGTACATGGTCAGGGGAACCGCCGCGTATTCCACGGGGCGGGTGCCGGTGTAAGCGATGCAGGGAGAGAAAGTTTCTTCCTTAATAGAAGTGATCATTTTGGAAAAAACTTCGTACAGGGCATGGTAATCCTCCGGTGTCAGTGCCGCCGTAGGGCGCTCCCCGTCGATGCCTGCCTCATGGCAAAGCTCCTGTGCCAGCACCGGGGAGATCCCGGTAAAACTTCCGTAGATGGCCTTGAAGACCGGCTGGGGCTTGGAGGCAAGAGCTTCCCGGAAAGCGGCCTCTTCGCAGGTCAGGGCATCCAGCTTATCCTGAGTGTGGGCGATGAAGTAGGGCTTGCCGGGCAGGACTTCCCGGACGCTGCTGACAGCGGCGGAGACCCGCTTGATGCTGTCGATGATGGTATTGTCATCGTTACAGAAGATCAGGTTACTGTGTTTGCCCATCAGTTCCATGACCAGTGTCTTGTGCCGCAGATCCCCCATTTCGTCCAGATGCTCAATGTCGATATGCACAATACGCTCCAGTCCCGGCTGGGATATATTCACGATACGGCCGTTCTGTAAGTGCTTGCGCAGCAGCATACAGAAGTTGGGGGCCGTCATGGGGCTGGGCTTGTTGTTTTCTGTCAGATAGATCAGGGGGAGCGAAGCGCTGGCGGACAGAAGCAGTCTCTTCTGCCCGGTGGGCTGCTTGATGGTCAGCAGCAGTTCATCGTTTTCCGGCTGGGCGATTTTGTACAGTCGTCCGCCGATTAGTTCCTTTTTTAATTCCGATATTACACAGGCAATGGTAACGCCGTCAAAAGCCATAATTTCCTCATTTCTGCTCTGTGGGATCCGTCAAAACAGACCATAAAGAGCTACAAAATAGATACGCTGCAAACGAAAGCGCAGCATAGTTATTGTAACAGATTTTTATAGGAAAGAAAAGTACACGGAAGATAGAATGAATATTATTCCACTATATTGCATAAAACCATAAAAATAGTATGAATATGTGTATAAATATACACAACAATGCAAGAAACATGCATAAAAATGAAAAAAGTAGTAGACATTTAGGTAAAAAGTGGTATCATAGAACTATTCAGGGTCGTGTAGGCAAAAATCAGGCTGCGTAGCAGCGATTTTCCGAATGGGGTTCTGAATAGTTCCAAAACAGAATTGCGGGAGCAGCTTGCTGCGAAGCAATTCGTTGACACAGTAATGTCATGACATGAGCGAGAGAGGTAGAAAAATGATCAGAGTAGGAATCATCGGAGCGACCGGTTATGCCGGAGGAGAACTGGTAAGGATCCTGTTAAACCACAAGGATGCCAAGATCGTATGGTACGGTTCCCGAAGCTATATAGATAAGAAGTATTATCAGGTATACCAGAACATGTTCCAGCTGGTGGAGGATATCTGCAAGGATGACAATCTGGAAGAGCTGGCGAAGCAGGTGGATGTGATCTTCACCGCGACTCCGCAGGGATTCCTGGCAGGACTGCTGACAGAGGAGATCTTGTCTCAGGTGAAGATTGTGGATCTGTCCGCCGATTACCGGATCAAGGATGTGGCTACCTATGAAAAATGGTACGGCATCGAGCATAAGTCTCCGCAGTTTATCGAAGAAGCCGTATACGGACTCTGCGAGATCAACCGTGACAAGATCACGGAGAAGACCCGGCTGGTAGCCAACCCCGGCTGTTATACCACCTGTTCGATCCTGACCGCTTATCCTATGGTAAAGGAAGGCATGATCGATGTGAACACCCTGATCGTAGATGCCAAGTCCGGAACCTCAGGTGCGGGAAGAGGAGCCAAGGTGCCAAATCTGTTCTGCGAAGTAAATGAAAATATGAAGGCTTACGGTGTCGCAAGCCACAGACATACCCCCGAGATCGAGGAACAGTTAGGCTATGCGGGCAACTGTCAGGTGACGATCAACTTTACCCCGCATCTCGTGCCTATGAACAGAGGAATTCTGGCAACTGAGTATGCAACATTGAAGAGAAAACCGGACGGCACCCTTCCTACCTATGAAGAGGTAAAGGCTGTCTATGATAAATATTATGCAGATGAGAAGTTTGTCCGTGTACTGGATAAGGGCAGCTGCCCTGAGACCAAGTGGGTGGAAGGCAGCAACTACGTGGACATCAATTTCGTCATTGACGAGCGTACCGGACGCATTATTATGATGGGTGCGCTGGACAATCTGGTAAAAGGTGCCGCAGGACAGGCGGTACAGAACATGAACCTGCTGTTCGGACTTCCCGAGAGCGAAGGTCTGGAGCTGGTTCCCTGCTTCCCTTAAAGCAGTGACAGGAAAAGGATCAGAAAGGATTAGATACATAAAATGAGCAAACAGTTTACGATCAAACCAATGACCATAGAAGATTATGACGGTCTGCATGCCCTCTGGATGACCATTCACGGTTTCGGTATCCGGAGCATCGATGATTCCAGAGAAGGTGTGGAACGTTTTATCAACCGAAATCCCGGCACCAGCGTGGTAGCCATCGGTGAGGACGGAGCCGTAGTGGGCGGCATTCTCTGCGGTCATGACGGACGACGAGGCTGTCTGTATCATGTATGTGTCAGAGAAGATTACCGAAGACTTGGCATTGGCAAAGCCATGGTGGTCCACTGCATGAATGCCCTGAAAGCGGAGCATATCAACAAGGTCAGCCTGATTGCTTTTACCCAGAATGACATCGGAAACGCTTTCTGGAAATGCATCGGCTGGACGAAGCGGGAAGATCTGAACTATTATGACTTTACCCTGAATGAAGAAAATATTACGGCGTTTAATAAATAGATGCCAGGGGCAAAAGGTCTAAGCCCACATGAGCTTGCTCATAAGTGGGTGAAAGACTTTTTGACTCGCCCCGATATGAGCATAAAAGTGGGATGATAATCCCACGATATGCGAATATTGGGTAGGGTGCTATGTGCCAGTGGCACATGTTTAGCACGGACCGAAGCGGAGCGGAGACGAGGGAGTGCGTAGCACGAAGCAATCCGTAGGCATCATAAATAAATAGAAAACGGAATCGAAAGGAGAGTATTCCAAGATGAAACAGATCCAGGGCGGCGTGACCGCAGCAAAAGGCTTTGAGGCAGCAGGCATAGAGGCTGCCATTAAATATCAGAATCGTAAAGATATGGCACTGATCGTAAGTAAAGCACCCTGTACCGTGGCCGGTACATTTACCTCCAATGTGGTAAAGGCGGCTCCCGTACTGTGGGATAAGCAGATCGTGGAACATTCCGCATTTGCACAGGCAGTGGTAGTCAATTCCGGAATCGCCAATGCCTGCACCGGCAGACAGGGACTGGACTGCTGCGAGGCAGAGGCAAAATGTGCCGGAGAACTGCTGGGCGTGCCCACCGATGCCGTACTGGTGGCATCCACCGGTGTCATCGGTATGCAGATTCCCGTAGATAAGATCACCGCCGGTATTGAAAAGCTGGTGGCAGCCAAGGCGGATACGTTGGAGGCCGGTTCCGATGCAGCCCATGCCATCATGACCACCGATACCATTTCCAAAGAGATCGCCATCGAGACCCAGATCGGCGGCAAGACCGTGACTTTGGGCGGTATGTGCAAGGGTTCTGGCATGATCCATCCGAATATGTGCACCATGTTAGGTTTTGTGACCACGGATGTGAAGATCTCCAAGGAGATGTTGCAGAAGTGTGTCAGCGCTGATGTAGTGGATTCCTTCAACATGATCTCCGTGGACGGCGACACTTCCACCAACGATACGCTGCTGGTGCTGGCCAACGGTATGGCAGGCAACGAGGAGATCACCGCAGAGGGCGAAGATTACGAAAACTTCTGCAAGGCACTGCACGAGATCACCACTTTTCTGGCAAAGAAAATGGCAGGAGACGGCGAAGGTGCAACTGCCCTGTTTGAGACCAAAGTAATCCATGCAGCCAGCAAGGAAGATGCCAGAACTCTGGCAAAATCCGTGATCTGTTCTTCCCTGACCAAGGCAGCCATCTTCGGACATGATGCCAACTGGGGACGTATCCTCTGCGCGCTGGGCTATTCCGGAGCCAAATTCGATCCGGAAAATGTGGATCTGTATTTTGAGAGCAAGAGCGGCAAAATTCATATCTTCGGAGGCGGCGTGGCATGTGATTACAGCGAGGAGGAGGCAACGAAGATTCTCTCTGATCAGGAAGTCACCGCACTGGTGGATATGCATATGGGCGAGGCAGAAGCAACCGCATGGGGCTGCGACTTAAGCTATGACTATGTGAAGATTAACGCGGACTATCGTTCTTAAAACGAAGCCAAAAGAAAATGACAGGCGGATCGCAGCATCTGCGGAAATGAGGATAAAAATGGAAAAAGATATGGAACAGGTAATGAGAAAAGCAGAGGTGCTGATCGAGGCGCTTCCTTACATACAGAAATTTAACCGTAAGATCATCGTGGTAAAATACGGCGGCAGTGCCATGAGCAACGAAGAATTGCAGAAAAACGTCATCAAGGACGTGACACTGTTGAAGCTGGTAGGTTTCAAGCCCATCATCGTGCACGGCGGCGGCAAGGAGATCAGCCGCTGGGTGGGCAAGGTCGGCAAAGAGGCGAAATTCGTCAACGGCCTGCGTGTCACTGACGAGGAGACCATGGAGATCGCGGAAATGGTACTGAACAAGGTGAATAAGAGCCTTGTGACCATGGTGGAAGAGCTGGGCGTCAAAGCTGTCGGTGTCAGCGGCAAGGACGGCGGTCTGCTTCAGGTGGAGAAAAAATATTCCGACGGTCAGGACATCGGTTATGTGGGCGAGATCACCGGCGTGACCCCCGATATCCTCTTCGACATGCTGGAGAAGGATTATCTGCCCATCGTGGCTCCCATCGGACTGGACAAGGATTATCACACTTACAATATCAATGCGGATGATGCCGCCTGTGCCATCGCCAAAGCGGTACATGCGGAGAAGCTGGCATTCCTGACGGATATCGAAGGTCTGTACAAAGACATCAACGACAAGTCCACCTTTATTTCCCGACTGACAGCTTCCGAGGCAGAGAGTCTGATCCACGACGGTTATATCGGCGGTGGCATGCTGCCGAAGCTGAATAACTGTACATCCGCAATCCGTAACGGTGTAAATCGTGTACATATTCTGGACGGACGTCTGGCACACTGTCTGTTACTGGAGATCTTTACCAATCAGGGTATCGGAACCGCGATCATATCCGACGAGGAGGAAAAATAAGATGAGCGACACCATGAAAGAATATATTGCAGAGGCGGAAAAAGACCTGCTGCATACCTATAACCGTTACCAGATCGTGCTGGATAAGGGCGAAGGCGTGCATCTGTATGACACCGACGGAAAAAAATATCTGGATTTCGTAGCGGGAATCGCTGTATTTGCTCTGGGCTATCAGAACAAGGCGTACAACGATGCGCTGAAGGCACAGATCGACAAGGTGATCCATACCTCCAATTATTATTACAATGTGCCCGCTATCGAAGCGGCACGTAAGATCAAAAAGGTGTCCGGCATGGATCGTGTCTTTTTCACCAATTCCGGTGCGGAAGCGGTGGAAGGTGCCATCAAGGCGGCCAGAAAATATGCCTATCTGAAGGATGGCTGTACTGACCATGAGATCATTGCCATGAACCATTCTTTCCACGGCAGAACCATGGGAGCGTTGTCTGTAACGGGCAACCCCAAGTATCGTGAGCCTTTTGAGCCCATGATCGGCCACATCAAATTTGCAGAACTGAATGACTTCCAGAGCGTGCTGGATCAGGTGACGGATAAGACCTGCGCCATCATTATTGAGACCGTACAGGGCGAGGGCGGACTGCGTCCTGCCACCGAAGAGTTCTTAAAACAGGTTCGGGATCTGTGTGACGAGCGGGATATCCTGCTGATCCTGGACGAGATCCAGTGCGGTATGGGACGTACCGGTTACATGTATGCATGGCAGCGCTTCGGTGTAAAGCCGGATATCATGACCTCCGCCAAGGCACTGGGCTGTGGCGTGCCGGTAGGCGCATTTATGATGACGGAGAAAGTGGCACAGCATTCCCTGACGGCCGGAGATCACGGAACCACCTACGGCGGCAACCCGTTAGCCTGCGCAGCAGTGGAAAAAGTGCTTGATTTATTCGAGGAGGACCATATAATAGAACATGTGAGAGAGGTGGCTCCTTATCTGGAACAGCGTCTGAACGAACTGGCAGACAAGTACGACTGCATCACGGAACGCCGCGGTGTGGGACTGATGCAGGGACTGGTATTTGACCACCCGGTAGGAGACATCATTAACAGAGCATTGGAGAAGGGATTGATTCTCATCAATGCCGGTGCGGACATCATCCGCTTTGTACCGCCTCTCGTGATTACCCGAGAAAATGTGGACGAAATGATTGCTATTTTGGACACCTGTATCGAATAAGAGGTTTAGGTGAATTTATGTTTTTGAAAAAAAGGATTATTGCTACAGCAGCTGTGATCGCCATGGCTGCTGCAGCTGTTTACGGAAGTACGCAGGAGATGAGCCAGACGGCGGAGAGCGGAAGCGGCCTGCAGCTGTTTCGTAATAAGGAGACGATTTATTGCTGGTATTCGGATGAAGCTTTATCCGGGTATATCAATGCGGCAGCAGTGTCTTTCGGCGAGCAGAACGGCGTCCGGGTGATCCCGGTGCTGACTTCCGACAGTGAATATCTGGAGGCTGTCAATCAGGAGACGCTGTATTCCGACCAGATGCCGGATGTCTATCTGCTGAGCAGTGATTCTCTGGAAAAGGCTTATCTGGCGGGACTGGCGGCAGAGGTGCCGGATACGCAAGGCATCTGCAACACGGAACATTTTTCCCAGGCAGCCTTATCTGCCGTGACCTATCATCAGAAGCTGATCGGCTATCCGGTCTATTTTGACACCAGTGCGCTGGTATACAACGAGGATTATCTGCGGACCTGGGCAACCCAGCAGGCAGAGAAGGAACTGGCGGGCGGCAGTGACAATGATGAACCCATAGGTGAGGGGGAAGAGATCATCGAGGAGGATTCTCTTCCGGAAGATCAGACCACGGAACAGGTCACAGCGGACGAAGCAGCGGTAAATGCGCTGGCGGAGCAGTATTTTGCGGAAGCACTTCCTTCTACGGTGGACGATCTGCTGAACATTGCGGATACCTTTGATGCACCGGAAGGTGTGGAAGGTGTCATGAAATGGGATGTGAACAATATTTTCTACAACTACTGGATTGTGGGCAACTACATGATCGTGGGCGGCGATCCCGGGGATGACAGAAATAATATTAATATCAACAATTCCGAGACCATACAGTGTCTGGAAGTATACAAGGCACTGAATCAGTTCTTCTTCATTGAATCCGACACGGTGACCTATGATTCCGTGATCCAGGATTTTATCGACGGTAAGACCATGTTCACCATCGGAACCACAGATGTAGTAAAGCGTCTGGAGGATGCAAGAGCGGATGGGAGTCTGGCGTTCAACTACGGAATTGCCCGGATGCCGGATGTCAGTGCGGAGCTTCAGGGCAGATCCCTGTCTGTGACCGGAGCAGCGGTCATCAACGGCTATACGGAGCATAAGGAGCTGGCAGACCGTTTTGCGGCCTACCTTGCAGAAGGCTATGCGGACGGACTGTACGAGCGTTCCGGCAAAATGCCTGCAAGCATTCAGGCGGCGGAGAATGCGGACAATGGAGCACTCATGATTTTTGCCGATGAGTATGCGGACAGCGTGTCATTGCCGAAAATGCTGGAGACCGGGAACTTCTGGATGCAGTTGGAAGTGTTGTTTTCCAAGGTATGGAACGGTGCGGATGTGACCACACTGGTGGAACAGTTGGCCGAGACCATAGCCGGACAGGTAGGAAATGCAGAAAATTGATCATGCGTTGAAGGGTACTATGAATGAAGGGACCGATCACAGGATAAACTACTACTAAAAAGAAAGGGTGGTAGAATCCTATGATCGGTTTTTTGATTGCTTTAGTATCCGGAGCACTAATGAGTATTCAGGGAGTGTTCAATACCCAGGTGACGAAATCCACCGGCATCTGGACCGCCAGTGCCTTTGTACAGTTCACGGCACTGCTGGTATGTCTGGGGGCATGGCTGTGTACGGAGCGGACTTCCTTTTTGAAGATAGGGCAGGTGGAGCCGAAATACATGCTTCTGGGAGGGGCCATCGGAGCCTTTATCACCTACACTGTGATCCGCAGCATGGATGCCCTGGGGCCGGCCAAAGCGGTCATGCTTATCGTGATCGCACAGCTTGCCGTGGCGTATATTATTGAACTGTTCGGATGGTTCGGTGTGGAGAAGCAGCCCTGGGAGTGGCGCAAAGCCATCGGCATGGCCGTGGCAATTGTGGGAATCGTCATATTTAAGTGGAAATAGACGGTGGAAAAAGGGCTTACAAATGCGAAAACGGCTTGTAAATTCCGCGTGATTCCAGTACAATGAAAGTTAACAGCATAGAGAGGCAATCCCCTGAAATTTTGTGATGGAATGTGATGAAATAAGAAAATGGAAAGGGGACTATGATGTTTTTCGTACGTTTATTACAAATAAAATACGCGGGTCTGATCGGAATGCTTTTCTGTCTGGTCATGTTTCTGACCGGCTGTGCCGGAAAGGACGAGGCCATTGTGCTGATCCCCTCCAGGGAAGATGCAACGGAATTTCAGGCACCGGAAGCAGCGGAACAGGCGGCTGAGTCTGCGGACAGCAGCGTGACAGTGCCGGGAGCTGAGAAGGCAAAGACCGGATCGCAGACAGTATATGTATATGTCTGTGGTGCAGTGCGGGATCCCGGTGTGGTGGAAGTGCCGGAGGGCAGCAGAGCGGAAGAAGCCCTGCGGCTGGCAGGCGGCATGACAGAGCAGGCGGATCCATTTTATGTGAATCTGGCGGAGACGGTGACGGATGGCCAGAAGCTGTATTTTCCCACAGCGGAGGAGGCGGAAGAACTGGAAACTGCTGTGAAGGCGGTGGAAGAAGGGCTTGTGAATATCAACACGGCATCCGCGGAGGAATTATGTACGCTTCCGGGGATCGGGGCTTCCCGGGCGGCGGATATTGTGCGCTACCGGGAGCAGAACGGAGCCTTTCAGACGAAGGAAGACATTATGAAGGTATCCGGGATCAAACAGAATGCGTATGACAGATTATGTGATAAGATCACGGTGCAATAGTAGCTCATGCAGGGACCGTGAACAGAAAAGTAAGAGATAGAGAGGTTAAGGAAGATGGCAGGCAGGAAAGTGCTGGTAGTGGATGATGAGAAGCTGATCGTGAAGGGAATCCGTTTCAGTCTGGAACAGGACAATATGGAAGTGGATTGTGCCTATGACGGTGAGGAAGCATTGCAGATGGCGCATAACAAGGAATACGACATCATATTGCTGGACGTCATGCTGCCGAAGCTGACCGGCTTCGAGGTCTGCCAGCAGATCCGGGAATTTTCCAATGTGCCGGTGATCATGCTGACCGCCAAGGGCGATGATATGGATAAGATTCTGGGACTGGAATACGGCGCGGATGATTACATAACGAAGCCCTTTAACATTCTGGAAGTGAAAGCCAGGATCAAAGCGATCTTCCGCCGTATGGAGCCGAAGAAGGGAACGACAGAGAATACCGGCATTCTGGAGAGTGGCGATATGAAGCTGGATCGTGACGGCAGAAGAGCCTATATTCAGGGCAGGGAGATCGGGCTGACGGCCAAGGAGTTTGAAGTGCTGGAACTTCTGATGCTGAACCCTGACAAGGTGTACAGCAGAGAGAATCTGCTAAAACTGGTATGGGGGACGGATTATCCCGGAGATGTGCGTACGGTGGATGTACATATCCGGAGACTGCGGGAGAAGATCGAGTCAAATCCCAGCGAACCCAGATATGTGCATACCAAATGGGGCGTAGGGTATTATTACAATCAGACAAAGTAAAGGTTGAAGTGGCACAAAGCTAGTAAACATGGGCGTTTCAGAGATTTTAAGGAACTTAAGAAGGGAGTGAATATTACCAAAATATTACCAAATTAATGATAATATTGGAATAAAACTACCTGATTTGGAATAAAAAGACTCTATCACAGTAGGTCATTGAGAAAAATACTACCACAGTTGGTAATATTTTTTGACCGAGTGATAGGGTCTTTTTGAGTTTATATGAGTAATTGCATTTCTATCATAACTGCTTGTAGAAAGGTCAGTAATCCAAGACAATCCAAGCATATCCAAAGAAATCCAAAACATTGGAATTGAGGAAACCCAGTAAAATCAAGGGTTTCAGAGCATTGAATCCAAAAATCCAAAATAAAAGGATAACACTATGGATTGAGTAAATTCATTTAGTGAAAATGGAAATAACAATACATGGTTTATAAAGAGAAGAAGTCTCTGTAAGAAGACATTTTTGTATGTTTGGTAGTTAAGAAAAAGAGAGTGTGAACCTTAACTAGAAAGGGCATAGCAAAAGAAATGAGTACAGAGAATAATAGACCATTAACACTAGAAGAAATCAAGGAGCGTGTGTTTTTAACACCTCAGGAGACAGCAGACATACTTGGATTCAGCAAGTCATTCTTATATGACTTCATCAAAGGAGAGGAATGTCCATTCAGCGTATTAAAAGTAGGAGCACGTTACACGATACCAACAAATAGCTTCTTGAGTTGGTATGAGTCATTGAAGTAAAGGAGAGATAGAAAAATGGCAATGATTAAGATTGAGAAGCAGTCAAAGATAACAGTGGCACGCAAGAGTGTCACTGTTGAAATACCTGAAGATGCAGTAGTAAAGAAAATTGGAGCATATGAGGTAATAGATACACCTAATGAGGGAATTAAAAGGATTGTAAATAGGTCAGGTGGTTACCTTGTTACACTTGACTATGGCAGGGTAATGAAAACAAACAAAAAGACTGGTTTAAGGGAACTTAAACAGGACAAAACAGTAAAGGTGACAGATACACTTGCTGAAGCAAAGAAACTTAGGGCAGAAGCAGAGGTAATAAGGAAGAAGAGAAAAGAGATGGGACCAGAAGCATCTCTGGAAAGTCATAAAGCAACAAAGATTACAATGCAACATGCAGTGGAGATGTATAAGAGCGAAGGAGAGTTTAGAGAACTTGGAGAGGGATATCAAAAACATGTGAATAACTATCTAAATCATATAGTTGATTATTTTAAGGACTTTGAACCTTGTAAAATTACAAAGATTGATATAGAAAACTTCTATCATTATCAATTAGAGCATGGGAACAAAGACCCTAATAAAAGGAAAAATCAGCCGGGAGTAAGTGTGAACACATTGACAAAATATAAAACTGCACTAATTAAAGTGTATGATTACATGATAACTAGTAAGAAATTTAATGTCAGTGAGAATATAGCTTTATATACTAAAATACCTAAAGTAACAATTACAGTAGATGGTATGGAGAAAAAGGTATCAAGCATTAAGCATATAGGAAAGAGTTTAACAATAGAGCAGCTAAACATAACATTAAATGATTTGGTTCAAAATGAGTTTGATAGGTCATTATTGATGATGGTTGCATTAGCTAGTATAGGTGGACTAAGAAGAGGTGAGATTGCTGCACTGGACTTATGTAAATATTATCATAATGAGTTAATGAGTGTCAGTGATGAAATATACGAGTACAGTGGATATGATAAAAAGTACTATGAAGAACACAACAATTTGTTTATGATATCTGCATCAGTAGAAAGGTTATCTAAAGGAGAAAGAAGAAAGTTACCTAAGTTTGATAAAATAAGAGTAGTAGGTAAGCCAGCAGTGATTGAGGAAATAATAGAGTACTGCATGGAGCAAAGAAAAGAGGTCAATGATATAACAGGTAAGGAGTTTGAGAGTTTGGATCAAATGTACATGCCTTTAGTTAATATCATAAGGGGAGAAAAAGTACATGCAGAGAAAATCAGTAGGAAGTGGGAACAGTACCAAGTAAGAAGAAATAAGAGGCTTGAAAAAGCAGGTAAAGAGCAATTACCTATATTGACATTCCATGAACTAAGACATACACATGCAAATGTTTTAAAGAATGACATACCAGAGTGGAAGATTAGTTTAAACATGGGGCATAAATTAAAAGGTAATACAACATCAACAGTTTATTGGGATGATAGATTACCTGACAGAGACATGATAATTAATTTCTTTGATAACAATATAAAAATTGATTGGAACAAAGCAATGAGAAGAAAAATCAATATGGAAGATAGTCAGGTCAGAATAATGGCAAATGGACAGTTGATTATAGGAGAACACCTGAAAACCAGACTGAAGGAACTTAAAGGACGAGCAGTGCTTACAGAAGAGGAAATGGCAGATTTGATGGCATTGCAAAACGAAGAATTTATGGGATTAGTTCAGAAGTAACAGTATAAGATAAAGTCACTACATAGATGTGTGTAGTGGCTTTATTTTTATATGAAAAGACCTTATGCTGTCAGCATTTTAAGACAGAAAATTTCAAAATTGAGTAATTGTAATAGTAAGCGATATAATTTCTTTATCATTAAGAATATAAAGAGAGGTTGAAAAATTATGGTAGTTACATGTAATGATAACTTTGGTATTCAGGAAGTAAGCTTACCTTATTCCGATTTGGAACATGCAGTGCAGAGCATTAAATCTGTAAAAGTGGAAAAAGAGAAGTTGAAATTATTCTGTGAGAAAATTGAAGATACAGCAAAAGTCTTCTTCCTCTATGTAGTAAATGAGATACAGGCAAATATGGGGATATTCAATAGCAACGAATATGTTGGAGAATACAGTCATAATGGAGAGCAGAGAAAAGTTTATCTGAAAGAAGCAGAGGATGTATAGAGTGAAGTCAGAGTATAGAGGATATAAGGTCGGAGACAGAATAAAGCTGATTCATATGGAAGATAGTCAGGCAATACCGAGTGGCACCTGTGGAACAATTGATTGCATAGATGATATAGGTCAGCTTCATATGAGATGGGATAATGGCAGGACATTGGCAGTCAACTTAGATGAGGATATCATCACGAAAATTTAATAGAGCAAAATAATAAGAGTGAGCAGTGTATTCAGAAATGATGCACTGCTTATTTTTTGTGGTTTATTGCGAGAACAGTACAGAGCAATAGAAGAACGCATATAAAGATTAAGATTCGTAGGTGTTGATGTAGAATGTCCTATTTCGATACCTGTCGGATATATAGTATTAGATTTTAAAAAGGAAATCAAAAAGAAGAAAAAGAACCATATAGGCATATAAAGGGAGGAAATAATCATGGAAGCATTATTAGACATTGGAGTAGATTTATTCAACACAGTAGCAAACATAGCATTACAGATACCTGCAATAGAGAGTGCAGTGGGTTCAGTAGGAGAGGTTAGTGGAATGGGAGTAGCATAGCAATGAAACAGTTAATATTTGAAAGAGATAACAATGGACAGTTAAAAGCCAGAGTAATAAAAAACAATGGCTTACAGGCAGATGGTTCTACATTGAACATCAGTGATAGTTTACTGGAGGAGGCACTAAGAACTGGTATATTCCAGCAGAAAGCATACGCAAGAGGATATAACAACATCTATTATAGATGTAATAATGTAACTCTATTAAGAGTTACAGAGAACCAAGTAATACTTATTGACTCCTATTTAGGGTCAAAAACAAAAGAAGAGGATGAGTTTGAGTTTAATGATTGCAACTCTGACTTAGAGAATGTTTGGCTTGCAGAGATATTCAAAGAGAAAAGTGTAGCAATAAAACGTGCCACTGGACATAGAAATTCAAGGGGTATACCAAGGATGTCATTGCAGAAAGTAACCCATCAAGGATTAGAGAAAGATAGCAATGGAAATTATAGAAAAATAACAAAGATAACATACAATCATCCAGTAGAACTAGGAACCATCATTTATGCATTGAATGATGGACGAATAAGTACCATGGAGAAGCATAAGAACTGGCATTTCAGTTTAAACAAAATGCAGCTTCACCATGACGGATTCGATTGGGATAATCGAATCTGTCAAACAATGTATCTGACAGAGCAGGAGCATACAGATTACCACACTCAAATAGGGGAATGGTCGCACCAATGTGCAGTGTCCATCAGCACCTTGGAGGAACTGATAGCATTTCTAGAGTTTATTCAATGCTATCAAGCAGCAAGATAGCAACTGAGTTTAATCAGAAAGAACCCAAAGAACAAAATTGAAAACATCTAAAAGTTTGTTGTGAACTCCTTTTATTTTTATATGGTCAACACCAAGTATGAGTAACATCTGCTTGGTGTTGATTTTTCATTTATAAGTGAAATTTTTCAATAAATGAAATGGGTTTAAAGGGCAGAAACAGAGGGTAAATCGCGGGATAATAAGGGGAGAAGGGAGGAAAAGAGACCACTTGGAAGAGTGCAGGTGAAATAGAGAACACCTGGTAGAGCCCATCAGGCAGACCAGAGTGAAGTGAACACCTGGCAGAGCAAACATTAAACGAGAGATAGGAGAGAAGAAAGAATGGCATTATTAAAATTCAACGACTTCAAAGAAGAAGTATTGAGGGCATTGAGAGAAAAGTACAACGTAAGAGTAGAGCCTGTGATAAAAAACAATGGCTTGTGTTTAACAGGTCTGATATTTAGTTTATCAAAGACCATAGAAAGAGAAGATGGCATAAGTGAAGTAAGTCCAACATTATATGCAGAGTACATGTACGAAGAATATAAGAACGGAAAAACAATTGATGAAATCATAGAGAAAATAACAAATGTCGTAGAGAATAGCAATGACTGTGGTTCAGAACTAATGGATACAATACTTATGGTAAGAGACTTTGAGAAAGTAAAAGAGTTTATTTTACCTTATGTGATTAACACAGAGTTAAATGAGGAAATGCTTAAGGAAATACCAAATAGGCAGTTTTTAGATTTGAGCATAGCTTACAGAGTTTTCATCAATAGAGAAGAAAATCAAACAGCCTCTATATTAATCAGAAATGGTTTAATGGAATCATGGAACATAACAGAGGAACAATTATATGAAACAGCCATGAAGAACCTGATGGCAGAAGAAAAATTGATAAGCATACCTTCAGTAAGTGATATGTTTACAGTATTAAAGGCTTTAGCAGGTAATAATCTTAAAGACTTCCTCTTAAATGAAAATGTGGACAATAAGATGTGGGTAGTATCAAATAGATGTAAACTCTATGGAGCAATACTTATACTTAATAAAGAGTTTATGAGCAAGCTTTATAGAGGGTTTGGCAAAGAGATGATAGTAATACCATCTAGTGTACATGAATTAATCATCATAGATGAAACAGAAACAGGTTCAGGAGATTTTGACATCAATGAAATGAATGAAATCATCAGTGAGATCAATGAGACACAATTGCAAAGAGATGAGATATTATCAAATCATTGCTACAGATTAACAGAAAAAGGTTTAGAGATAGCATAGCAAACAAAGTAAGCAATTCATAAAACAAGTACAGTGAGTTTTTCAGAGTGCAGAAGTGAAATAAAGGGTTTCAGGTGAACAAAAACGCTGAAACCCTTTGATTTTAAAGTAAGAAGGCTCAAAAGTTTTAAGTTATGAACTAAAAATAGGAGTATTGAAAACAGTGAGTTTAAGTGGTGTCAAAACTGGGGTTCAAAAGAGCAAAGGGAAAAGAGTAAAGGGAGAGGAGCAAAAACCATGAAGATAGGGTATGCAAGAGTTTCAACACTTAAGCAAGGAAAAGATGGAAATTCGCTTGAGGCTCAAAGAGAAGTGCTTATAAGTAATGGAGCAGAGAAAATATATGAAGAGAAGTTTACAGGAACAAAAAAGGATAGACCAGAGCTGACCAGACTTCTAAGTGAAATAAAACAAGGAGATGAATTGATAGTCACTAAGTTAGATAGAATTGCAAGGTCAGCGAGTCAAGGAATGGAGTTAATTCAACAATTACTTAATATGGGAGTAAAAGTACATGTATTGAATATGGGTTTACTGGATGATACACCTACGGGAAAATTGATAGTTAATATTATGTTTGCCTTTGCAGAGTTTGAACGCAATATGATTTTAGAGAGAACAGCTGAAGGAAAGTCAATAGCAAGACAAAATCCAGAGTTTAAGGAGGGAAGACCAAAGAAGTTTAAGAAACAACAAATAGTGCATGCAATGGAACTTTTAGAAACACATACCTACAGGGAAGTATCAGATTTAACAGGAATGAGTGTAAGTACACTTAAACGAGCAAAACAAGGACAAAGAGTAAAGCAAATAGCAGTATAAAGAGCAAAGCAAAAAGAGCAAAGCAAAAAGAGCAAAGCAAAAAGAGCAGTTTACAGAATGAAACATAAGCTGCTCTTTTTTTATCTCCCTCTTAAAATTTCAAATATATGTATGCAATGAATAATTCAAAGACTAAAAGGTAAGCATTTAGATAATAAAGGGGTAAATAAAAAATAAGTTGAGAGTTTAAATTCTTAACGACATGAGAAAAGGAGAGAAGAACATGGGAGCAACAAATATTGACGGAAAGTTCATATCATCATTACCTTATTATAGGTTATTAGCAGAGTGTTACAAAGACCAGGTCAATTGTGGGGTTAACTGGTACACTGGAAGTATAGGAATGATAAATAATTTCAGAGAAGATAAGCAAATAGAGGATAACTATCATTAATGATATTGAATATATTAGTACGAATTGCAATTCCTTGTGGAATTGTAGCACTGATAGTTTGGATCTTTAGAATCCAATCAAACAGAATAATAGGCGTAGCTTACATAATTGCATTTATTATTGGTGGATTAAAGCCAATAAGTGGAATTAAGAAGAGTATTAGTAACATAGTAGAACTCTATAGAATAGAAGATTAAAAACAGTAAAGTTTAGGAGGACCAGAGACATGAGAGTAAGATGCATTGGAAAAGAAAGAAATGAGAAAGGTGTAATTATAAAGTACATACTAAAAAGTGAAAACGGCGATAGGATTGAAACTACAGGCAAGGAGATTAAAGAGGGAATTAAAAGAGGAGCACTTGCAGTAGAGAATCTACAGATTGACAAGGCAGGTAGACTTGTAGATAAGGCAGAGGAAAAAGAAAAACCAGCAAGAAAAGTAAGTCAGAAACCAGTACAGACAAGTAATAAGAGAATTATTACAAAAGATGTGGCAAGAAAAGAAGTTAAAAGCTACATTGATATGATGAAAAAATCATATACAACAGATAATGATGGAGCAGAGAAGTTTATCAAGGACTTTACCGGAGAAGGAAATGTTATATTAGGTAGAGATAAAAACGGAAATACAGATATAAAGACAGTATGCAGAATGACACCTGCAACAAAACATTACTTTGAAATCCTGATTAAGCAGATTGAGGACAAAGCATTGAAAGATGAGGTACGTGCATCAAGATATGGTTACTCAGATGTGAGTGTGGATCTGCCTGATTCAGTTAAGAAGTTTATGCAATCAGCAGGACTTGATAATTGTATAGCAGAGGCAATGTTCTATCAGGCAGCACAGAATAAAAAACTTGCACTGATTAATTGTGGCTATGATGATATGAGTGATGGATTCATTGGGGAAATGATTCTGACAGCAAGCTATGAAAAGGTAAAATTATTTATAACCAAAGAAGTAAGTAAAGAGTCAAGAAACACTGAACAAAGAGCAAAAAATATATTATTAGAAGGTAACTATGTACAAGGTGGCAACATGTTAGGTAAGGTATTTATAATAAAGATACATGCAGACCTTCAAAGACATGATGCCGACTACTATAAAGAACAGGTGCTTGAAAAAGCAAAGGACTACATAGCAGATGAAAATGAAGAAAAAATTAGAAGAGCGCTAAGAAATGAAGTATCAGGTTTAGCATACTTAGCATTGAAGCTTGGCGTATTACCACAGAGAGATGACTGGGATAAACCAGAAGAGAAGGAAATAGAAGATAAAATAACAGCAGAGGCAAAAAGACTGGCAGAGAGTAACACTTGTATGGATTGGATATTCATTAATAAGAGAGCAAACAACTAAAACAAACAGAAAGGCAGAGAGCAGAGAGTAGAATTTATTTACTGCTCTCTGTTTTTTATTAATTTAAAAATTTCAAAATAGATTTCAGTGAGAAAATCATGTACAATTCTTTGACTAGTTAAGTGAAAGGAGAAGAACCATATGGAAGAAAAAGGAACACTGAAGGTAGTCTATTACAAACTGGACATTGACACAGGTACAATAGGAATGGAAGTCATTGAAATTGCTGATACACTGGAAGAAATGCAAAGGCTTGTAGGAGGTCATATAGAGGTTTATCCTGTATGCTTTGAGCATAATATTATTTTGATATGCAATGAAGAGGGAAAACTTGTTGATTTACCTGCAACAGCTCTTGTGGAGGCTGACAAGAGATTATCACCTGAAGTAATATGTGGAAACTTCTTTGTTTGTAGAGTATCAGGAGAAAACATGGTAAGTATTAAAGATGAGGACATAGAATATATAAAAAAGCTTATAACTCCGATTCAATATACATAAGATTGGAGATAAAATCAGATGAAAACAGTAAAGAAAATAGAAGTTTTAATCATAGCAATTTTGGTTGTGATTATATTCCATGATACGATTGTAGAAATCATAGCGAGTATATTAGGATAAATCAGGATAATGGCAAACATCAAGAGGAAAAACTATGAATTACGAGGAACAAATAGAAGAACTTAGGGAAGATTTGATAAGACAGGTAAAGCAAAAATGTGACAGTCTGTTAGAAACTTATAGAAATGGTGGATATTGTGATTTACATGAAAAAAGAGAGTGGGAGCATAGATTGATAGCAGTGTCTCCGGCAGAGTTAAAAGGGAAAAAGCCACTGGCAATCCAGACAAAATCGGGGACATGGATAGAAACACTTACATGGAAAAAAGTAGTACAGAAGATTTTGCAGACATAGCTAATGATACTGGTGTACTTGGTATGCAGTTGACAGGTAATAGCGGTAAAGCATGGGAAAATGCAACAGATGTTGTATTTACATACAAAGCAAATATGTTGTTTACCACTATTGAAGGAAACTTCGGAAACGGTGGAGGTTCAGGTAGCACTGGAGGAGTTAATCAACCACAGAATGCATTAACAGTTAACATCAGTGATGATTATAACACATATGCAACAACAGCAGAGGCAGCTGGATATAATACATTGACATATACAAATAATCCAACTGACAATACACACTTCAATTTATTTAAGTCTAATGGTAATACAACAAATCCTGAAACTATCACTGTTAAGTATTTAGGATGGAAAGACAATACAAATGGAACAGCAGAACTATATGTAAAATATGATACAACAGGTGATGTATCAAGTTACTTATTTGGAGCTGGAAGTAGTTCATATAATACAATGAATAGTAAACAGGAACAGACAGCTGGAACAGATAATGAATTGAAGCTTACAATAGCAAAAACAGATTTAGACACATTAATAACTGATGGAGGTTTAAACATAAATATAAGTCCAAAAGATGGAAACACTGGATTTAGTTTATTCCTTGGTACAAATGTACTAGAAGCTATTAAAACTGGAATAACTGGATAATAATAGTAACAGTACATTCTAAATTAGAGAGAAT
Organism: uncultured Acetatifactor sp.; assembly: GCA_934436435.1. GTDB lineage: Bacteria > Bacillota > Clostridia > Lachnospirales > Lachnospiraceae > Acetatifactor. The sequence goes on from CAKSAN010000019.1 coordinate 50,661, forward strand.
CAAGTATAAAAGCTTGGTTCTCTTTTTTTATATAAATAGTCATAAATAACAGCATTATCATAAATAATAAGTAATTTTTAAATATTTTATGAATAGGGTTGGTGGAAGATATGGCATTGGAGAAAAAATATACAAGCATTAAGAAAGTAGTTGTAGGAGAGAATGACCTTTTAACTTGGTGTAAAGAGCACGGAGAATTAGGACAAGAACTGATAAATGAATGGGTAGAACAGAAGAATGGATCCATGAGCCATTATAAGGCAGGTTCATCAAAGAGAGTTTATTGGAAGTGCAGTATATGTGGAGAGGAGTACATAAAAGATATTCGTAGTAGAGTCCTTGGAAGAATACATGCACCATGTGGAAAGAAAAGAGGAGTAGAAAAGTTAAAAGAATATCATAGAAGCAAGGTGGAATTAGATGATAGTTTGGCAATTAAATATTCAGAGTTACTTGATGAATGGGATTATATAGCAAATGACAGTGAAGGGTTAGACCCAACATATTTATTACCTGGCAGTTCTAAGAAAGCAAACTGGATATGTAGTAAATGTGGAAATCATTATAGACAATATATAAGATTGAGAACACAACGAGGATATGGATGCAAACTTTGTAAGAAAGAGTATAGGACAGAGCAGAACCAGTGAATAACAAAATTGAAATAAAGTGCAGTTGAGTTTATAATCTTCCTAAAATTTGAGTAAAGGAAGTGAAAGAATGAAATTTGAGCATATACCACAGGCATTAGACAAAGATGATTGTATCATGATAAATAATGGAGAAGTCATGATAAAGAAGAAACTCAAATGTGTGATAGGTGGAGTAAGCATCTATAAAATTATGGTGGACTTTCCTAAGGGAAATTTCAAAACATTGTATTTTGATACACTTGATGAATTAGATGATTGGTCACTTATGAATAGAAGTGAACAAAATCTTAGAAGATGTGATGTCTGTGGAGAAATACCAGTAGCAATGGAGCAATTTGAGCAGGACAAAGATTCAGGATACTTCTATGATGAAGAAATGAACCAACACTATTGTTGTGAAGAGTGCAGAAACAAATGGTTTGAGCAGGTATATGGTAAGGGGAATTTCAAATTTGAAGAAGGAAGCTTCATGGATATTAACACCTACACGAGAGAAAACAGGGAGGACGAGTGGACACCATATAATATAAAGTTTATATCACCTTATGACTTTGTGGAGAAATAAAGAATATGTACATCAAAAAATAGACTAGTTTATATTTGATAGCTGCATGTAAAGAGACATATATTATAGTAGGTGGTGTATTTTAAATTTTTGTGAAGTTGCTGATTAACTAATTTTCTATCTCTCATGTTGGGAGTCCGAAAGGACTCCCATACTTTTTACTTAGACAGTTGGAACAAAATGAAACAGATACTATTATTGAGGACATTTTTCAAAATGGACTACAATAAAAAACTCCTTTAGAATTAGAGTAGAAATTGAGAAACATAAATAAAGGGGTGATAACATAGCATTTGGTTCAATAAAAGTATAAAAAGAGTAGGCAAAAAACAAACAAGTGAATAATTTGTTTTTTGCAAGTACAAATTACCTAAAAATGCAGAGGCACTTTCCAAAAGTTGCAGCAGGAAATTCCTCAAAGTT
>CAKSAN010000020.1 GCA_934436435.1 uncultured Acetatifactor sp.
GAAAGAGTAAATATCGACTGTGTGGGAGTAAATTCCACCGCATAAGCGGGAGGTGGAATTTAAATAAAAAATTTAGGGAAAAATCGAATCATATTCGAAAATATTGACAAACGGAAAAAAGAAAGATACAGTAAAAAAGAAGCTGCAGCTTCTGCAGAGATTGATGTAAGGAGGAAGATCGGATGGGAGAAACGGGAAAGAAAATGACAGTAAAACGATCCAATCGTAAAAAGGAGATCGTAGATACCACATTACATATGATGAAAAATATGGAACTGGAAGATCTGAATGTGAAAACGGTATGTGATAAACTGGGGATTTCTGTCGGTACTTTCTATTATTACTTTGAAACCAAGGAAGAACTGATCCATGAAGTCTATACCAATATTGATGATTATCTGCTGGAGCGTATTCAGGACCGGCTGATGCATGAGGATGAGGAAGTCAATCTGATCGAATATGCCCATATATATGCGGATCATGTTAAGCTGATGGGAGAGATCACCGGCAACAGCCTGAGCGCAAGACCGATTCCACTGCCTTCCACAAAGGAGGAAATTCAAAAAGAGCACACACGGACTTTATTCCGCGTATTGTATCAGATTCTGAAGGAAGGACAGACCAAGGGGCAATTTTCCAGAAGCTTTAATCCGGAACGTATGACAGAATATATGATTATCTTTTTAAGAGGAATCTCCAGCGACTGGGGACGCAGAAATCAGTGCTATGACATTGGGGAGGCCTATGATACCCAGATACGTTTGTGGATAAAAATTTTAAAATAGCTATTGACAACGGAAACAAAAAAGTATATATTTCGTGATAAATAAATATTTGAACTCGATTCGAAAAACGCAAAGGTGCCTAAAAAAGCATTTTTGCGTTTTTATTTTGGAGGAATGCATTATGGGATTACTGGAAATTAAAAATCTTGCAAAAAATTTCGGAGAACTGGAAGTATTAAAGGATGTCAGCTTGGATGTCCAGGAAGGTGAGGTCATCTGCATTATCGGTCCTTCCGGTTCCGGAAAGAGTACTTTCTTAAGATGTATGAACTTTTTGGAAACTCCATCCAGCGGAAGCATTACCTACAACGGCATGGACATTCTGGATAAAAAGGCCAACAGAAGGGCGATCCGGATGGAGATCGGAATGGTATTTCAGAGATTTAATTTATTCCCTAATTATACCGTGCTGGACAATGTCATCCTGTCGCCGATCCGGAATAAAAAAATGCCCAAGGCCGAAGCAAGAAGCCTTGCCCATGAATTGCTGATGAATGTCGGGATGGATGAGAAGGCCATGGCTTATCCGGCTACATTGTCCGGCGGACAGCAACAGAGAGTAGCAATAGCCAGAGCACTTGCGATGAAGCCCAGGATCATGTTGTTTGATGAACCGACATCGGCATTGGATCCGGAACTGGTAGGGGATGTGCTGAACGTTATGAAGGATATGGCCAGAGACGGTATGACGATGATCGTGGTGACACATGAAATGGATTTCGCAAGAGAAGTTGCGGATCGGGTCATTTTTATGGATAAAGGTTATATCGTGGAGGAAGGAACCCCCAAGGAAATATTCGAAACTCCAAAGAACGACAGAACGAAGGAATTTTTGTCCAGAGTAAGCTAATTAAGCCGTATAATACGCGGTTTAAAATAAAGTTAAGAAAAGGAGAAAAAATTATGAAAAAGACAGGAAGAAGACTTATGGCAATGGCAGTATGTACCGCTATGATCGCCGCAATGGCAGGCTGCGGCTCCACAGCGAAACCGGCAGCAACAGACAGTACCGTGTCAACAGAAGCAAAAGCTGCGGAAACGACCACAGAAGCAGCTGCTGCAACAGCAGCAACAACGAAATCCGGTTATCCTATCGGGGACAGTGTACAGAAAATTATTGATAAGGGAGTACTGGTGGTAGGAACGGATTCCGCATATGCACCCTTTGCATTTGTGGATACCACCTCAGACAGCACGGATCCTGTGGGTATTGATGTGGAGATCGCCAAGGCCATTGCAGATGAGATCGGTGTGGACATCCAGCTTGAGCCCATGCAGTTTAAAGCATTGTTATCCTCATTGACAGCCGGAATGGTAGATATTTGTATTGACGGTATTACCCCTACAGATGAGAGAAAGGAAGTAGCTGATTTCTCTGATTCCTATATTGAATGCCAGGACAGAATGATGATCCAGGCAGACAGAGCTGCGGAGCTGAGCACACTGGAAGATTTTTACGGTAAAAAGATCGCAGCCAACTCCGGATCCATTCAGGAGAAGTTCACACAGGACTTTATTACCGATGCAGATATTTTCTCATCTCCGAATCTGCCCACCTCTGTGATGGAGCTGAAGGCAGGCAATGTAGATGGTATCGTGGTAGAGAGATCCGTAGGACAGCAGTACCTGGAGGCCTATCCGGAACTGACCTACAGTGATGCGGTGATGGAAGGCTCTTATGCGAAGACCTATGCAGTAGCAATGAATAAGGGCTGTGAGGATCTGCAGACCGTGATCAACGGTGTGGTAAATAAGCTGGTAGAGGAAGGCAAGATCGAGGAATGGCTGACCCAGTACAGTGCACTTGCTTCCGAAGCAGTAAAGGCAAATGCAGCAAACTAATTAACGGAAGGAAACCGAAAGGGGAGCATTTGTGCTTCCCTTTCAAAAAAAGAGGCTTGATATAAAAGCTTGATATAAAAGAGGTGTGATTTATGAGAAAACTGGTTCACGGAGGTCTGGTTCACAGACAGGATGGTACAAAAGCCGTATTTGAGAAGAAAGATATAATCATTCGGGACAACCGGATCGAAAAGATCACGGATCCTGTAGAGGTACAGCCGGGAGAATATGATGAAGTAATATCCGCTGAAAATGCGATAGTGATACCAGGTATGATAAATGCACATATTCATACGCATTGTCATTTTGTAAAGGGAGCTTTCGACAATCTCCCGCTGGAAGTCTGGATGCTGTATACCAAGCCGTATTTCAGCGGAAGAAAAGAGACTCCGGAAGATGTTTACATTAAAACACTCTTTGGATGCATTGAATTATTAAAATGCGGAACCACCATGATCATTGATGATGTGGTACATTGTCCCACATTTAGTGAAGCGCATTACGATATGGTGATGAAGGCATATAAGACAGCAGGACTTCGGGCGGATGTCAGTGTACATTTGTCCAATAAGCCAAATTACAAAACCATACCTTATCTGGACACTGTTCTGGATCCGGAGATCCGGAAGCAGATTGAACAATCGAAAATAATGCCCGAAGCGGAAATCCTGGATTATGTGGAAGGCTTGATCAAAAAATACAATACACCGGATGCGGTACAGCGAAGTGTATTATCACCATCGGGGCCGCAGAGATCCACGGTAAAGCTAATGCAGGGGATGAGGGATCTGTCAGAAAAGTATCATATTCCAACCGTATCCCATGTGCTGGAGACCCGCGTACAGAGGGAGACAGGGTATCTGTTCTATGGCAGGAGCCTGGTACAGTGGATGGCAGACAACGATCTGCTTTACCCCAACTTAAATGCAATACATACCGTATGGGTCGATGACAGAGATATAGAACTTCTAAGTAAGTATCACTGCAAGACAGTACATAATCCGGCCTCTAACCTGAAACTGGGAAGCGGAATAGCACCGGTTGCGAAACTTCTGAAAGCAGGAGTGGAAGTCGGACTGGGAACGGACAATACCAGCTGCAGTGATTCCCTGAATCTTTTCGAATCCCTGAAATTGTCAGCACTTCTGCAGAAAGTACAGACACCGGATTACAGGGAATGGATCGGTGCACAGGAGGCATTGCATATGGCTACTTATAACGGAGCGGCCTGTGCATGTCTGGAGAAGGAACTGGGACTGCTTACGGAAGGAAGAAAGGCGGATATGACGATTCTGGACATTGATAATGAGCGGTTCCTTCCACACAATAATTTCGTGAATCAGCTTGTTTACTGCGAGAACGGGAAATCCGTGCGGACGGTACTGATCGACGGCAAAACTGTAGTGGAGAATGGAAAAATTACAACCTTTGATGAGCAGGAAGTGATCAATGCTTTCAAGGAAGTGTCCGAGAAAATGAAACCCCAGCAGTCCGTTGCCGAGAAAGAAGCATTACCCCTTCGGAAGAGTTATGAAGATGCTTATTATCGTGTTATGCGGACAGGTAATTATTTATAAAGAAAATGCGAGGAAAAACATATGAGTGGTATATGGAAATTAGTAGTAAATTATCAGGACTATCTGCTGACAGGTATAAAGATCACGATTATCGTTTCTCTGTTGGCCATATTGATCGGTTTCCTTCTGGGGGCACTTTGCTCTGTGATCCGCATTGGGAAAAATAAGATTCTGAAATTTATTGTAGCCCTGTATGTGGAATTTATCAGAGGAACTCCGGTGCTGGTGCAGATTTCCATGGTGTATTACGGGCTGCCGCTTCTGGGATTGCAGATGCCGGATATGAAGATCTGGGGAGTACAGTTTAACCGTTTGATCTCGGGTGTGCTGGCTCTGGGCCTGAATAGTGCGGCCTATGTCTGCGAGATCATAAGAGGAGGTATTTTATCCGTGGATGCCGGACAGACAGAAGCGGCAGAATCTCTTGGATTTACACATAGGGATACCATTTTGAAGATCGTATTGCCCCAGGCCCTGAAGAACGCACTTCCTGCGCTGGCCAATGAATTCATCGTAATGATCAAGACCTCATCCCAGGTATCGGTGATCGGACTTGCCGACCTGATGTTCGTGGCAGATGTGATCAGAGGCAACAGCTTCCGCCCGTTTGCACCCCTTGTGATCGTGGCCATCATATATTTATGTATTACGGAACTGGTTTCCTACATTTTCCGCAAGGTAGAAGCAAATGTGAGAAAGGCAAAATAATGGGAACGAACATAAGGCTTTTGATTATCAATCCAAACAGTGATGAAGAGACCACGGCAAAGATCAGGACAAAGGCAGAACGCTTATCGCTGCCGGGAGTGGAGACTACCGTGGAGACGCTTTCCTATATGCCGAAACTGATCACATCCTTAGAGGATGTGCAAAAGGCGGCAGGGGGAATGCTGGAACTGGTGAAAAATGATGCCCGATATGACGCTTATCTGATCGGCTGCCACCTGGATCCCAACCTTATGCTGCTTAAGGAGATCACAGAGAAGCCGGTGGTCGGAATCGGAGAAGCCTCTATCCGCATAGCCTCCATGCAATGCAGCAGCTTTGCCGTGCTCTCTCCTTCGGTGAGATCGGGACAGCGGAAAAGACGCATGATCCGGGATAACTATTGTACGGAGCAGTACTGTGGAGCCGTTGCGGTAAAAGGGGAGAGCAGGGAAGCAGTACTGGAAGCGGCAGGAGAAGCGGTGGAACGTTTTCATCCGGAGGGAATCGTTCTCGGATGTGCCAATTACGCTCTCTGGGATAGAGATATTGAACAATGCTATCCGGTGAAATGCTATGATGGCGTTGCCTGCGGTATGTTTCTGGCAACGGGATTATTTTGTTATGAACAGATAAAAAAGTGACAAAGAAGTCTGAGCCTTTGCCTTCAAAATTGCAGAGTACGGAAAGGAAGGAGAATGCATATGAGAATCATTGAACCGGAACTACTGTATACGGATAACGGTTTTTTAAGAAATCAGGCGGTCTGTATAGAGGATGGAAAAATCCTGGAAACAGGGAAAAGTATGGATGTGGAAAACCGGTACAAAGACAGGAATATCAACATAGAAAAATGGGAAAAAACGGTTATGGTGCCGGGGACAATTAATGCACATAACCACTGTTTTCAGAGCCTTTTGCGGGGACTGTCCTGCGACAGACCCTTTTTGGAATGGAGGGATGAAGCCTTATACAAATATTCTCCCAGAATGACCAAAGAGGATATTTATCAGGGAGCTTTATTTGCTTTTGCTGAAATGATGAAGTGCGGTGTTACTACCGTCTGTGATTTCTTCTATCTGCACAATTACGGGCCGGAAAGCGATGAAATGATCATCAAGGCGGCAAAAACCTTGGGAATCCGGCTGGTATTGGCCAGGACGATGTATGATTGGTCCGGGGCACCGGCGGGATATGTGGAAACGATCCCGGACGCAGTGGAAAATACCAGATACATACATGACAAATATGCAGATGACCCCATGGTATCGGTATTGCCGGCACCACACAGCCTTCATGCCGCTACCATTGAGATGGTTCAGGAGGGACATAAACTTGCAAGAGAATTCGGAAGCAAATTTCATATTCATGTTGCAGAGGAACCCTTCGAAGTGGAACAGGTGAAAAAAGAATTTGGAGGGCTTACGCCCATAGAAGTCCTGGATAAATATGGCGTGGTGGATGAAAGCACAGTGATCATACATGGGGTATGGCTGAAGGACAGCGAGATAAAGCTGCTGGGAGAAAAGGGCGGCAATCTGGTCTATTGCCCCTCCAGCAACATGTTTCTGGCAGATGGCATTACGAACATTCCGCTGATGAAAAAATCCGGCGTAAGAATCGGTCTTGGCAGCGATGGAGCATGCAGCAACAACCGGATCAGTGTCTTTGAAGAAATGAGGATGTGCGCCATGCTGCAGAAGGCGAATACCTGTGATGCCATGTGTATTAATTATAAAGATACTTTTGCAATGGGAACATCTGAGGGCGCAGAGCTGCTGGATCTTCCGGCCGGCAGGATAGAGAAGGGGTATCTGGCGGATTTTGTCGGTGTGGCAATGGATGATATGTCAATGCAGCCCATATCGGACAATCTGGAACAGGTATTGCCGAATCTCGTATATTCCATGCAGCCTACGGCGATCCGTGAGGTGGTGGTAAACGGTAAGACTACCGTACACGAAGGAAAGCTGTGCAATATAAGTGAAACGGAAATTATTGAAAATGTACAGAAAGTAATGAAGCAGCTGCAAAGCATATGAGCCGGAGGAAAAGACTATGGATATGATCATCAGAAATGTCAGTCTGGTTGCTACACCGGAAGGAAAGAAAGCGGTACATGGAGAGAGAATGAAGGAGCTGTGCTGCAGGAAAAATACCTCGATTGTAATAGAAAACGGTAAGATTGCTTTTCTGGGTCCGGAAAATGAGGCTTTCGGCTATTGCAGGGATCAAGATAAAACCGTTGAGGATTACACAATCCTGGAGGGAAACGGAAAATGTGCCCTCCCCGGCTTTATTGATTCCCACACGCACTTTATTTTCGGAGGTTACCGTCCGGAGGAGTTCATGATGCGGCTGGACGGAAAAGATTATCTGGAGATACATCGCATGGGCGGAGGCATAGAAGCCACCGTGCAGGCGACACGCGCAGCGTCCGAAGAAGAATTGTATCAGCAGGGAAGAAAAAGATTGAACCGCATGTTGAAACAGGGAGTGACCTGCGTAGAAGGTAAGAGCGGATACGGACTGAATCTTCCTGCGGAAATCATGCAGCTTCAGGTGATGAGGCGGCTGCAGCGGGAACATCCGGTAGAAGTGGTGCCTACTTTTCTGGGAGCGCACGCTGTCGGAAAAGAGTTCGCAGGGGATGGAGATGCTTATATCTCTTATCTGATCCGGGAAGTTTTACCGGAGGTAGTACAGGAAGGACTGGCAGAATATTGTGATGCTTTCATAGAAGAAGGAGTGTTCACGGCCAGTCAGGGGGAGAGGCTTTTCAAGGCCGCAAGGGAAGCCGGAATGGGCATCAAAGTACATGCGGATGAGATGAACTCCATAGGAGCGGTGGAGACCGGATTAAAATACGGGGCTGTCTCCGCAGATCACCTTCTGAAAATTACGGATGAGGATATTCAGAAGATGGGAAAGACAGATACCGTGGCAACATTACTTCCGGCTACCGCTTTTTGCCTGCATAAGCCATATGCTCCGGCCAGAAAATTGATCGACGGAGGCTGTGCAGTAGCTTTGGCCAGTGATTTTAACCCGGGGAGCTGCTTCTCAGATAACATTCCACTGATCATTGCCTTGGCGGTCATCCATATGGGAATGAGCCTGGAGGAGGCTGTGACGGCATTGACGTTAAACGGTGCCGCTGCGCTGGGGAGAGCCGGGCGTATCGGATCGCTGGAAGTAGGAAAAGATGCGGATATTGTTCTCCTGGGATGTCCGGATTACAAATATCTGGTATATTATACCGCGGAAAATCTGGTGGATACGGTAATTAAAAAAGGAAAAGTGGTTATGACAAATGACTATGAATTATAAGGTAATCAGGGAAAACGATTATATTACAACACGCTGGAGCGGCGGAACGACTTCACAGATCATGATATGGCCGGAGGATGCGGTATTTTCCCAACGTGAATTTGAGTGGCGCATCAGTAGAGCAACGATGAAGAACGGAGAAAGCAAGTTCACCCGGATGGACGGTTTCCACAGGGAACTTTATATGATGACAGGGGAGACCGTTCTGCATTTTCCACAGGAAGAAAAAGAGATGAAACCCGGAGCCATCATACGTTTCAACGGGGAAAGCGAGATCCGGTCTGTCGGCGGTGGAACCGATCTGAATCTGATCATGAAAAATGGTGTGGACGGATGCCTGGAGGAAAAGGAATTCGAGGCGGGAGACACGGTGACAACACAGAAGAATCGTGGGTGGAAGCAGTGTCTGATCTATATCGTCTCCGGACAAATTGCGGAAAAAGAGCTGGAGCTCACAGCGGGAGAAAGTATATTCATTCCTTCGGACAGCGGTGATAAGATGGCTTTGACGGCGAAGGAGAAGACAAAAGCAGTGCTATTCTATATTTTTTAGGATAGTATCACAGAAAGTGGAAAGCGGGATAGAATGAAAACCTTGGGATATTACAACGGAAAATTTGATGAAATTGAAAATATGCAGATTCCCATGAATGACCGGGTGCACTTTTTCGGAGACGGAGTCTATGATGCCACCTGCAGTAAAAACCATGTGATCTATTTATTGGAAGAACATGTGGATCGCTTTTACAAGAGTGCGGAGAAGATACAGATCGACGTACCCTGTTCCAAGGAGGAACTGACGCTGTTATTACAGGAAATGCTTTCTAAGGTGGAAGGAGATACCTTATCTGTCTATTGGCAGGTAACCAGAGGAAGTGGATACAGAAAACATGAATTCCCGGAGGGGAAAGCCAATCTATGGATCATGATACGACCATGCGTTTTGCGGGATCTCAAAGAGAAGATTGGGTTGACTTGCATGGAGGATGTACGATATCTGTATTGCAATATCAAGACACTCAATCTGATTCCCAACGTTATGGCAGCGCAGAAAGCTGCAAAGAAGGGATGCTTTGAAACCGTGTTCCATCGGGGAGACCGTGTTACGGAATGCTCCCACAGCAACATAGCCATATTACATAACGGAAGTCTGCAGACCCATCCGGACGGACCGTTTATTCTGCCGGGGATAGCGAAGAATCATTTGCGGAAAGCCTGTAGAAAGCTGGGAATACCGGTAATAGAAAAGCCCTTTTCCCTGGAAGAAATGATAAATGCGGATGAAATTCTGGTTACCAGCTCCAGCAACTTCTGCCTGACAGCAGACTCCTTTGAAGGAATGCCTGTGGGAGGGAAAGCACCGGAACTGGTAGAACAGCTGCAGAAGGAATTAACCGATGAATTTCTGAAGTATTGTCATGTCTCCGGTGCATGATGCAGTTCCAACGCCAGATAAGAATTGTGATACTCTTTGCAGTAAGTCACGTCCTTGTCAAACCATGCGGGAGGGACAAATGCCTCCGCGGCTTCTTTGCTTCCGAATTCCACTTCCGCCATGATCAGAGGGGCAAAAGGAGCATCAAAGACATCCAGCTCAATGGTCAGGGAATAATCCGCAGGCGGTGTGGGGAAGCCCTCTTTGAAACCGGGATGCTCCAAAGGGATCAGATAGCGTCTCTTGGAGATCACGCTGCCGTCGGCTTTTTCCCGCAGATGATAATAGGAGGCCTCATTCAGCGGAAGATTGCTCTCGTCTCTGGCCATCATGCCGCTGCCCTTGTAGGTAAGATAATATTCATCATCCTGTTTTCTTGCCCTGACTACGGGATTGTAATTCAGATATACCTGTTCAATGTGATGTGAGGGATAACTTTCCAGATTGTCAGGTAGGGATTTCAGGGTAAACTTTCGCTCGATTTCCATAATGCCTCATTTCTGTATTTCCGGTATTTCCGTGGAAAATACGGATTTCTTATTTGTATGTTTTTGTACGTTTGTACGTTGTCTGTTGCATGTACTCTCTTAGTATAACATGATATTTCCCCAAAATACAATGAATTCCGGTAACTATTCAGAACCTCATAAGCAAAATTGCTCTTTCAGAGCCTGCTTTTTGCCGATGGGGTTGCTTCGCCCTGTAAATAGTATCAAATCCTGCAAATATCTGCCGTTTGGAATTGAATTACGGTTCTAAATTGTGTATACTAATCATAACTGCGCGAAGTCAAAAATTATGACTTGCGGATGAGACAGGGAACGAAACGGAAAGTGAGGTAAAACCATGAGTAAGATAGCGATTTTTCTGGCAAATGGGTTTGAAGAAATAGAAGGTTTAACGGTAGTGGATATCTGCCGCAGATGTGGACTGGCCATTGATATGGTGTCCATTACGGAGGAAAAACAGGTGATGGGATCCCATAAGATTCCGGTGACGGCGGATATGACACTGTCTCAGGTGAATTTCGAGGAATATGACTGTCTGGTATTGCCCGGCGGCGGACAGGGAACGAAGAATCTGGAGGCCTGCGAGCCTCTGATGGAGCAGATCGATGCTTTTTATGCAGCGGGAAAATATATTGCGGCGATCTGTGCGGCACCCAGCATTTTCGGACACAGAGGGCTTCTGAAGGGAAAGAGAGCATGCTCCTATCCCTGCTTTGAGGACCATCTGGAAGGAGCGGCAGTGACCGCAGGCCCTGTGGAAGTGGACGGCAATGTGATCACCTCCCGCGGAATGGGAACCTCCATTCCCTTCGGACTTGCTATCGCCGGTGTGTTCTGCGGACAGGACAAGGCGGATGCCTGTGCCCACTCCATTGTATTTCAGCCGTAGGCAGCTGAAGAGAAAGACGAGGAAAGAGAATGAAAAAAGCGTTAATTACAGGAATCACCGGACAGGATGGGTCTTATCTGGCAGAGTTCCTATTGGAAAAAGGATATGAAGTGCATGGACTGATCCGCAGATCTTCCATCAGCAATACCGGCCGTATCGACCATCTGATCCGGGAGGATAAGATCGTTCTTCACGGCGGAGATATGACGGATTCTACCAGTCTGGTACGCATTATCGGAGAAGTCAGACCGGATGAAATTTACAATCTGGGGGCCCAGAGCCATGTGCAGGTAAGTTTTGAAGCACCGGAATATGCCGGAGATGTGGACGCGCTGGGTGTACTGCGCATTCTGGAGGCAGTGCGTATGGTGGGACTGACCGAGACCTGTCGTATTTATCAGGCATCCACTTCCGAACTTTACGGCCGTGTGGAGGAGGTGCCCCAGAATGAGAACACCCCGTTCCATCCCTACAGCCCTTATGCAGTGGCAAAACAGTACGGATACTGGATCGTAAAGGAATACAGAGAAGCTTACAATATGTTTGCAGTCAACGGTATCCTGTTCAACCATGAATCCGAACGCCGCGGGGAGAATTTTGTGACCCGTAAGATCACACTGGCCGCCGGCCGAATCGCCTGCGGGATTCAGGAGAAGCTTTATCTGGGCAATCTGGATTCCAAGAGAGACTGGGGCTATGCGAAGGACTATGTGGAGTGCATGTGGCTGATGTTACAGCACGACAAACCGGAAGATTTCGTGATTGCTACCGGCGTGCAGCATACAGTAAGAGAATTCACTACACTAGCATTCCATTATGCGGGAATCGAACTGGAATGGCAGGGCAGTGGTATCCATGAAAAAGGAATCAACAAAGCTAACGGCAAGGTAGTAGTGGAGGTCAGTGAAGCCTTTTACCGTCCCACGGATGTGGTCAATCTGTGGGGAGACCCGACCAAGGCCCGCACAGTGCTGGGATGGAATCCCCAGAGAACCAGCTATGAGGAATTGTGCCGCCGGATGGCAGAGCACGATCTGAAGCTGGCGAAGGCCGAAGCGGTAGTGTTGAAGGAAACCGCGGAATAACAGGAGAAATAAAGAGAGGAAGTACTGTAATATCATGGAAAAAGACGCAAAAATATATGTAGCCGGTCACAAGGGAATGGTGGGAAGCGCTATTTGCAGAGCGCTTCAGAAAAACGGATATACCAATATCATCACCCGCAGTCATAAGGAACTGGATCTGTGCAGACAGGATGCCGTGGAGGCTTTCTTTGCGGAGGAGAAGCCGGACTATGTGTTCCTGGCAGCAGCCAAGGTGGGCGGCATCATGGCCAACAGTGAGGCACTGGCGGATTTCATGTATGAGAATATGATCCTGGAGATGAATGTGATCCATGCGGCATGGCAGAACAACTGCAAGAAGCTGATGTTTTTGGGCAGTAGCTGTATCTATCCCCGTATGGCACCGCAGCCCATGAAGGAAAGCTGTCTGCTGACTTCCGAACTGGAGAAGACCAACGAGGCTTATGCACTGGCGAAGATCTCCGGCCTGAAATACTGCGAGTTCCTGAACAGACAGTACGGAACCGATTATATCAGTGTCATGCCTACGAACCTGTACGGCCCCAACGACAATTATCATCCCACCCACAGCCATGTACTGCCGGCGCTGATCCGACGCTTCCATGAGGCGAAGGTGTCAGGGGCAAAGGAAGTGGTGTGCTGGGGAACCGGAACTCCCCTGCGGGAATTCCTCTATGTGGATGATCTGGCAGATGCCTGCGTGTATCTGATGAATACCTACAGCGGCAACGAGACGGTGAATCTGGGAACCGGCAAGGAACTGACCATCCGGGAACTGACGGAACTGGTGGCAAAGGTCGTAGGCTACACCGGGGAGATCAAATGGGATCCCAGCAAGCCGGATGGAACTCCCAGAAAGCTTCTGGATGTCAGTAAGCTGGAGCGCCTGGGGTATCACTATACGACGGAACTGGAGGACGGTATCCGTCTGACTTATGAGGATTTCCTCAATAATCCCATGCGTGCAGAGCGCTAGGATAGTATAGTGCCTGCCGGTGGCGGGTACGGAAGGACTGGATGATTATCATGAATGATTTTCAGAAGACAGCAAAAGAAATGCTGGATTTTATAACCAAAAGCCCCACCTGTTTTCATGCGGCGGCCAATCTCGGAGAGATGCTGGAAAAAGCAGGTTTTCAAAAGCTGCGGGAAAACGAAGAATGGAAGCTGGAAAAGGGCGGACGGTATTACACGGAGCGCAATGACTCTTCCGTTATCGCGTTTGCCATTCCGGCGAAGGAGGCTGACATCAAAGGCTTCCATATGGCGGCAGCCCACAGTGATTCTCCCTGCTTTAAGATTAAGGAGAAGCCGGAACTGACAGTGGAAGAACATTATCTGCGGCTGAATACCGAAAAATACGGCGGCATGATCCTGTCCACGTGGCTGGACAGACCGCTCTCCGTAGCGGGCAGACTGGCTGTGCGCGGAGAAAAAGGCATTGAGAGCAGACTGGTGAATATTGATCAGGATCTCTGTGTGATCCCCAATGTGGCCATTCATATGAACCGGGAGATGAACAAAGGCGTGGAGTACAATCCCCAGGTGGATATGCTTCCTCTGTTTGCAGATGCGGCGTTTGATGCTGAAACGGTAGACGGACAGCCGGAGAAAACCACGCTGTTGGCAGTGGCGGCAGAGGCAGCAGGTGTGGACGCGGAGAAGATCCTTGGGGAAGACCTGTTCCTGTATACCCGGCAGGAAGGAAGATTTATAGGAGCAAAGGGTGAATTTGTATTGTCTCCGAGACTGGATGACCTGCAAAGTGCGTTTGCCCTGACGAAAGCTTTTACCGAGAGCCTTCCGACAGAGTATATCAATATCTGCGCGGTATTTGACAACGAAGAGGTAGGAAGTGGCACCAGACAGGGAGCGGATTCCACTTTTCTGGAAGATGTGTTGCAGCGGATCACCGAAGGTTTGCAGGAGAGCCGCAGCACGTACCTGCGCTGGGTGGCAGACAGTTTCCTGATCTCCGCGGACAATGCCCATGCGGTACATCCCAACCATCCGGAAAAAGCGGACCCTACCAACCGCCCGTATTTAAACGGCGGAATCGTCATCAAATATCACGGCAGCCAGAAGTACACCACAGATGGTATCTCGGCGGCAAGGATGAAAGATTATTGTGAACGGGCAAAGGTTCCTTATCAGACCTATGCCAACCGTTCCGACATTGCGGGAGGATCCACCCTCGGCAATATTTCCACTGCCCATGTATCGGTGTCCAGCGTGGATATCGGACTGCCCCAGCTGGCCATGCATTCCGCTGTGGAGACCGCGGGCATGATGGATACGGAATATGCGGTGCGGGCACTGAAGGAATTCTGGGGAGAATAAAAATAATCCTTAAAAAAGTATAAAAAGCATTGAATCTTTTGCACGAAAAGTGCATATTTAGAACGCAGGAAAAGATACAAAAAAGATATAAGAAAAGATACGAAAGAAGGTTGAGACGATGTTTGAAATGAAACCGGAATACTATATCGGAATTGATATGATCGATCAGGAGCATAAGCAGCTGTTTGATTATGCCAATGAGGCTTATGAGCTGCTGCAGGAAGAGTTTACCCCGGATAAGTATGACAAGATCGATGCGATTCTGGAAAAACTGCGTGATTATACTGCAAAGCATTTTGCGGACGAAGAAGCGTACATGGAGTCCATCCATTACAAGAAGATCTTCACCCAGAAGATCCAGCATCAGGAATTCATCAGCAAGCTGGATGAATTTATCGACCAGCATGAAGCAGATGACGGAAATCAGGAGGAACAGATCATGGATATACTGAATTTCCTGACGGACTGGCTGGTGAACCACATCCTGCATGTGGACGGACAGATTCCGAAGGAAGCGTAGAAGGTTTCCCAGAATGTTTTTCCTGCCGGGACATAAAATGTAGGAAACACAGGAATACAGACAGGGACGATAATGGATCAGAAACTGGAAAACATCCTGAATCTTGCATTGGAGACCCCGGAGGAAGAGCGGGAACAGACGGAAAGTCTGAATGTCGGCTACAGCGCGGAGACCCGCAGCTGGGAGCTGATCGTAAAATATCACGGCAGTCTGGACAGACTGCGGGAACAGAATATTGTGGTGGAGGAACTGATCGCCGGATATGCGATCCTTACGGTGCCGGAGGCTCTGGTGGATACGGTATCTGAGACCCCGGAGATCGAGTATGTGGAAAAGCCCAAGCGGTTTTACTACCAGCAGACGGATCCGGACGGTGCATCCTGTTTTCCACCGGTAACAAGAGGAACGCCTTTTCTGAACGGAAGAGGCGTTCTTTTGGCTGTACTGGATTCCGGCATCACCTGGGATCTTGGGGTGTTCCGCAAGGCGGATGGCAGTACAAGGATAAGGTATTTATGGGATCAGACAGTGCCGGGGGAAACGGACGATATGGGGTATGGAAAAACGCCGGACGGTTTTTCTTTCGGAACAGAATATACGGAAGAGGAGATCAATGCGGCATTAAATATGAGCGTACTGGAACGCTACCGACGGATCCCCAGCAGAGACCTGACAGGTCACGGAACGGCAGTGGCGGGGATCGCCGCCGGGAGAAGTGGGGACGGTCTCTATACCGGGGCGGCTCCCGAGGCGGAACTGATCGTGGTGAAGCTGGGACTTCCGAGAGAGGAAGGCTTTCCGCGGACCACGGAGATTCTGCGGGGAGTGACCTATGTACTGCGAAAAGCACAGCAGTTGAATATGCCCCTTGTCATCAATTTAAGCTTCGGCAACAGCTACGGTTCCCATGACGGAAGCTCTCTGTTGGAGCGTTTTTTAGACAATGCTTCCGAGATCGGCAGAACCGCGATCTGCGTGGGGAGCGGCAACGAAGGGGCTTCCAGAGGGCATTTCGCCGGAAATATAACGAGGGACAGCCGTGTGGAACTGGCCGTTGGAAATTATGAGAGAAGTCTGAATATCCAGCTGTGGAAAAATTACAGCGATGTGTTCCGGATCCGGCTGCAATCCCCGGGAGGTGAGGATGCGGAGCTGTCTACGAATATTCAGGGCGGAAAATATACGCTGGAACTGGAACAGACCCGGATCCTGGTCTATCTGGGAGAGCCCCTGCCCTATGCGGTGGCACAGGAGATCTATCTGGATATGATCCCGGTGACAGGAAACTATATCAACGCGGGGATCTGGACGATCCGGCTGGAACCGGTAGTGACCGTAACGGGGCAATATTATCTGTATCTCCCGGCGGGAAGCGGTATGGGAGACAGCACGGGATTTTACCGTTCCACTCCGCAGGTGACACTGACGGTTCCCTCCACGGCAATGAAAGTGATCACAGTGGGAGCTTACGACCCGGTCTACGGTACCTATGCCGATTTCTCCGGCAGAGGCTATGCGGACAGTACCCGTACCATTGGCGTGGCGGCCGCAGGACTGACCAAACCGGATCTCGTAGCTCCCGGCGTGAATATCCAGGCACCGGATGTCTACGGCAGCTTTACTCCCGTGACCGGCACCTCCTTTGCCACTCCTATTGTCAGCGGTGCAGCGGTCCTTTTGATGGAATGGGGAATCGTCCGTGGAAACGATCCCTTCCTCTACGGGGAAAAGGTAAAAGCATATCTCCGAAAGGGCGCAAGACCTCTGCGGGGAGAGACGGAATACCCCAATGACCGGGTGGGGTATGGGAAATTGTGCGTGGCGGAGAGCTTCCCCAATACCATCGTTTGACATGCATCACAAAGTGATCATAACCTTAAACCAGCCGCCTTCCGTGGAAAAATCATAAAAGGCATTATGCTTTTCGCAGAAAGCCATAATGGAGCGTGTTCCAAGGCCATGACCTGTTTTCGTGGAATTTGGCAGCCCGTTTCTTCCAAAGGTGATCTGTCCCTTATACGGGTTGTCGATCTCAAACATGAAAGCAGGTTTATGGATACATCTGAGAATAATTTTCCGCTCATTTTCCGGGAGCTCTTCACAGGCTTTTATGGCATTTTCCAGGGCATTGGCAAAGCAGATGGAAAGCTCTGCAGAATCAACGGGGAGCGTTTCGGGGATGGCAAGATGGAGATCCACCGTAATGCCGGAATTTTCAGCCTTGTTTAGATATGCAGTGAGCGTGGCGTTTAATATGGGATCGCTGCAGTAATGGGCGGGTGGGGTCAGAAGGTCAAGCGCAGAGGATTCGGCTACAAAGTTAAGGATGGCTTCGGCATTCCCCTCCCTGGCAAGCACAGCAATGCCGGACAGCATCCGGTGAGTGTCCTGCCAGACGCTCTCTACTTCCTCCGCATTTCTTTTGGTATCTTCTGCGTGCTTTTTAATACCCTGCATCTGTATTTCCAGAATCTCCCGGTTCTGCTTATCCATCTGGTATTGATACTGTGTCCATAGGTATTGGAAGACTGCATAGTAAATGATGAGGATGACAGCCCCTGTCAGGTAGAACAGGAGGACAAACGACGGGTTCTGCGTATAATGAACCGGATAGAGTACGAGCACCATTACAAAGAGTAAAAAGGAACTGGGAATCAGGCAGAGGATCCCCCAGCCTTTGGCAATTATTTCTATCCTGGTCAGGAAGAAACTTCTTAAGAAGAAAGATTCCAGAAAGATCATGGCAGCATAGGCAAAAAGGAGCAGTATGGCACTTGACAGCAGAGTGCCTCCCAAAAGTGTATTCAGCAGAGTCATGCTGATAATCAGATAGAGGGAAAGCAGAAGCTGCGACAGGCATTTAAAGATATGTCTCGGGACGGAGGTATCTGCCATCATGTAAATGGCAAGCACACCGGGCAGAGAAACGGTAAAGACGGCGCTCCGCAGAAAAGACAGGAATCCAAGGAAACGTAAGGAAAGGGAAGAGTAAACAACGGCATAAACAACATAGCCGCCCAGAATAAGCAGGTTCCTTTTATGGTTTTTCTTCATGGGGGTAAGAGAAATGATCATACCCAGCGTGCCGAATATGGAGACAAGGACTCTGTAAGTCTGGTATGCCATATTATTATCGAAGATCATAGTATTCCTCCCTTTATAATGCAACCGTAACCTTAAACCAGCCGTTTTCTGCCGTGAATGAGTAAAAGGCATCATGCCTTTCGCAGAACGCCACGATGGAACGGATATGAGTTCCCACACCACCTTCCGGTGATTTCGGAAGACCATTCCGGTCAAGGATGATCCTGCCCTGATAAGGACTTCCGATCTCAAACATCAGCTTTGGTTTCGCAATGCATTTGAAGACGATTTTTCTTTCCTTTTCCGGAAGCTCTTTGCAGTACTCTATGGCATTCCCCAGCGCATTGGCAAAGCAGATGGCAAGCCCGGCAGAGTCAACCGGAAGTGTATCCGGGATGGCCAGCGATGTCTGCAGCAGAATGCCGGATTCTTCTGCAGCTTTAAAATAGGAACAAAGCGTGGTATCCAGAAGGGGATCCCTGCAGTAATGGGAAGTTTCCGGAACATCGGGACTTTTGTCAGCGATACCTATGAAGTCAAGGATCGCCTGCATATCTCCACTCTCGGCCAGGGAGGCAATGGTGGAAAGCATGTGCCGGGTGTCGTGCCGGATGATTTTTGTCTGATTCACAAGATTTTCTATATCTGCGGCTTCTCTTTGCAGGTTCTGTACCTGCAGCTTAAGGATTTCCCGATTCTGTTCTGCAGACTGCCTTTGGTACTGCAGGGAAAGATATAAGCCGATGGTGGCGTAAAGAATGACAATGACAACACCGAGCAGGTAGATCATCAGGATGCCTGTGGGGCGTCTGGTATAATGTTCCGGATAAAAGGCAAGCACTACGGCAAGGATAATAAGCGCGCAGGGAATCAGGGAAAGAGCCCCCCAGCCTTTCCTGATTTTACTGATAAAATCCAGATAGACAGGCCGCACATAATGAAAATCAAGCAGGATGACAAGCAGATAGACCAGCAGGCGCATCAGAATATCCGACAGCTCCGTTCCCTGCAGCGCGGTATTTGTGAGAGTGATGGTGGCTGCAATGTACAGGGATGCCAGTATATGCGTGGCACGGGTGAATACAAGCCGTGGAAAGGGTTCGTCGGAAATATTATGTAACAGTAAAACGGCGGGGCAGGATATGGTAAGGATAAATACCCGCAGAAAATGCTCATAATCCAAAAAATAGATAATGGCATAGGTGGAGATTATGATATACAGGACATAGGCTCCGAAAATGATTATGCTTACAGGCTTTTCTTTTACGAACCGGTATTTCACGGTGGAACCCATCATTCCAAACGTGCCTGCGCAGGTAATCAGAACCTTTAAAACCAGAAACCAAATATTATCTTCAAAAAGCATGGTATCTGCCTCCATTCAGCCAGAAATCCACCCATTTCTTCTTGACGGTTTCATACATCCGGCGGGGAACCGGGACATGAAGGTTCCCGGTCAGTATCAGGTCTGATTTTGTAACCTCCGTGACATGGAATAAATTTACGACAAAAGAGGAACCCACCAGGAGCATTCCTTTATGTGCCAACAGCTCGGTGACGGCGTTCTGGAAAGAGCCGTTGAAGCTGGTGCTGTGTATCACGGTATTATCTGTCAGATAGTAATCAATATGCTTCTCCATGCGCTCTGCATACCGTATGTCAGCAACGGGAATCATGCGGATGCTGTCCACAGTCTTCACGGCAACCGCTTCCTGCATAATCTGCGAAAAAGAGTGGTAAGCCTTGTCAAGACTTTGGAAAAACAAATCCCTGTCCACGGGTTTTAACAAATAATCAAAGGCATCGACCCGGTAGGAATCCAGTGCAAAGTCGGGAGATGTGGTAAGGTAGAGCAGGAGACCCGTATTATCACGCATTCTGAGGGCGGTTCCCAGTTCTATGCCGTTCATTTCCGGCATAATGCAGTCCAGGATATAGAGGTCAAAACCGCCGTATTCATCTACATGGTTTATAAGTTCTTTTCCGGAAGAAAAAGAAGACAGGGACAGGGTGCGGTCAGAATGGATCTGTTTATACTGTCCGATAAGCTCTTTTATCTTCTCGTGGTATGTTTCTTCGTCATCACACAGGGCAATCTGCAAGGTTTAAGCTCCCTTCCGATCGTTTTCTTATAGTGTAGCAAAGAAGAAGGGAGGAGTCAACGAAACGGGGCCTGACCAAATTCGACAAAAAAGATACCAAATCCGCAAAGCCGTACATGGGAAAGAATTGTTTGGGTATATTTTCTACAAGAAAATTACGGAAAGGTATGGTTATTACTATGAAGAGACAGATAGCTAAAAGAGAACAGTACGAAAAGCTGCACGCTGCCTGTGAACCCTTCCGAAGGGCAAAATCCGAAACGATCCGTACCCTTGCGGGAATCGGGCGCAGATACAGGATGCTGCGCTATCCGATCTGGATCGTATTAGTGGCATATATTTTTATTTATAACGTAATTTTATATGGCTGTATTCAGTGGAAGGTCAGAGAGAAAACAGCAAGGGGTGTGGCGCTTGTCACAACGGTTGCTCTTGTGTTTACCAGTGTGGATTTCACTGTATTTGCGGCAGTCGGCAGTGACGGAAACGGTACAAAAGAACAGGGAGTGATCACTGCTTTTGCAGATCTGGACGAATCTCTCGAAGTGCAGTCTCTGCCCGTTGGAGCAGAGGAAAGCGAAATACGCTTTCCCGAAACCCTTACGGTGACGCTGGAGACAAAGAGTGAGGAAGAAACTGCGGCACCGGAGGAGGGGACGGTTTCGCAAAATCTTGTCCCGGACGACTCTGACGGTTCGGCGTCACAGCCGGTGACAGCCGGTGCGGCGGAGCCTGACGGAAGGGAAGACTCCACGGAAGTTACCGTGGCTGTGACGTGGGAGAACCGTACAGCGGATAGTTTTGACTCCTCCGCAGCGGAGAACTGTTATGTCTATCTGCCGGTCATCCCGGAGGATTATGTTGTGGCGGAGGGGGTCAGCCTTCCGCAGATTACCGTGACAATAGCGGGACAGTCAGGAGAAAATCCTGCGGAGGAAAAATCTGCCGGGCTGTTTGCGCTGTTGGAAAATCTGCCGGATCCGCTTACATATCTTGCTTCCGGTGAGCCGGATGAGGCTATGATTGACCTTGAACAGCTTAGTGCGGCACGGGAGGCGCTGGATGAATGGCTCGCAGAGAGTGGAGCAGATGATGCGGAGAATAACAGTGCACTTTCCGGAGAAGACAGAGAGCGCCTGTCAGAGCTGATCCGGCGTCTGGAGGGACTTGAGCATATCCGCGACACTGAGACAGACTGCATGGACGAGGAGTGCCCTTACCACTACCCGGAAATGATACAACAGCGGATGGCAGAAAATGAAATCCCTCAGATGCTGACGCTTGCAGATCTGGTGGAGGAGTATGGTGTGGAAATACCAAATGCTCCGATTGCGGTGCAGACTTTTGCTGTGCAAAATACTGTCACACACCCGCAGACGCTGATGCTCACCGAGGATAATGAGAACAACAGTCATACGGGAAAGGCGGATGGCGATATAGATGTGATTATGAGCTCATGGAAAAGCGTGCACCCGATTGAGCTTGCTTTTACGCTGGACGAGCTTCCGACCCAGAGCGCATATCTGGCGATTAAGGCTTATGATGTGGATGAAGATCTCGGTGAGACGGATTATGTGTACTTAAATGACGACATTTATCTGCCCATGGATCAGGAGAATAGCCATAAGAAGAAATATAACAATGAGACGATCGGTTACCTCGCGGGTACGAACAACACATGGAACACCACCGTGCTGGAGATTCCCCTTGACAAGCTGAAAAAGGGAAAGAATGTCATATCCGTGACTGTTGCATCGAGCTGGGTGGTGACAGTGGACTGGATGCAGCTCATACTGGACGGTGGAGCAGCAGACCCCAATATTCAAGAATTTTCCCTGAAGCTCCAGAATGCCGTCACGGAAGATGGTCAGGTTACCGTAGAATCCCTTGTGACAGTCAGACAGACAGGGAATAAGCAGTATACCACAGAATATGTCCTGACGCAGGAGGAGACAGGAAATGCGCTGGACGCATGCTTCGGACAGGTGCGGGCGACAGAGGAGATAGCGCTGGGCATGCCCTTAGACTCGCCGAGTGGCGTATATAAGATCACGGGAATTCTTAAGGATCCGACAACGGAGGAGATCAAGGCAACCGACAGCGTCAGCTTTTATTTCATGCAGGGCTTGGGAATCGGCCCGAAGGTCAGCTATACTTTGTCGCCGGATGTCCTTACGAAAACGGATGTGGAGATAACGGTGAGCGCTGAGGCCGTGCCGGAAATGGGGATTACCGATGTGACTGTTCCGGAAACATCAAGGGTCGTTTCAGAAAACGGCGAATATTCCTTTACCATAAATTATAAGCTGAACGGCAATAACACATCGGCATCCTATAAGGTAAAGGTGGACAATATTGACAAGACGGCTCCCACGATTACCTATTCGACGGTCACAGTTTTGGAGGATGAGGCACAGGCGACAGTGGAAAAGCTGTTTGCGGAGGCGCTTTCTGTCTCGGATAACCGCAAACTCGCTGACAAACCTTTGTCCTACACGATACCGGCGAATGTCAGCGATCTCCCGGGATCTAAGACCGTTACGGTGACGGCGACGGACGCTGTGGGAAATACAAGCAAAGAAAACTGTACCATTACGGTGACGGCAAAGCCTCTGGAATTGAAGCTCAGCACGCTGACAGCGGTTTCCGGCAGTAAGGATCAGTACAGCTTAAAGGCGGTGTTAACCCATACCGGAGCGGATACGATCACGGAGACGGGCTTCGTATGGGGCATTGTGCCGGCTCCTACACTGGAGCTTAACAACGGAAGCGTAACGACCTCCAGCGCTGTCACAAAAAAGAACGGAAACTTGAGTGCAACCGCCACAGGGCTTGTCTCCGGCGTGGAATACTATGCGCGGGCGTACGCGAAGGTTACTGCGTCTGACGGAAGTACGAAGGTCATATACAGCGAAGCGAAAGACTTCGGCTTCGGAATCCCGTCCTACGGCACGTTTTCCCTGCAGGGAATATCGACCAACAGCAAAACAACGACCTTTACGATTAAAAGAACCGGCGGAACGGACGGAGAGCAGACCGTCTATTATCGCACGGTAAACGGCTCCGCCATCGGCGGCACCCATTTTATCCATGTGCAGGGATCTCTTACCTTCGCGGACGGGGAGACATCTAAGACCGTGACTGTGACGGAGCTTGGCGTGACAAGTGCCTATAATGGCAAGGCGGGCACAAGGTACTCCAATGCGGACAGAACCTACTCACTGGAAATTTACCGCGTGGAAGGCGGTGGGAAGATTGACGAGGCAATGCGTTCGAAGACGCGGACGATGAAGATGGACAGCAATTATGCCATCGACAGGGCAATTTATACCACGGAAAAATCAAGGGTCGATGTGGCAGATACTACTAAGGTCAACGGGAAAATGATTCAGGACTCATCAAAGGAACAAGGCGCGACAAATAGTAATGTGCGTTTCCTGACCAACCGTGACAATGTGGAGAACTACCATACCAAGAGCTCCCTCTCTGATTATTATACCGATTCAAATCAGTTGGAATATTTGCAGAACACTGCCAGCGGGTGGTACTATCGGTATCAGTTGAAGGCTTATGAAGGTGCTGACTGCTATGAACATGCGTATCTGGGAAACTTGGAAGTGCCGAATGAACATATTAATTTAATAGATGATAAGGGCAACGTTGCAGAGAATGGCGTAGTTAGAGGAGTATCCGGGCAACTTTGGGCATGTAATTTCGAACTGACAGGGAGTACAGAAAAAACATTTCTTTTTCCGAGCAACAAAACGGGTGGCAAGGGAAAAGATTATCCAACAAACATCTCCAACACGGCTGATTCTTACGACAATAACACATGGGTGAAGCTGGGGGTATATGAGACATGCTATGCTTACTTTGGTGCGAGCGGTGCCAGTTACGACAGTTGGTATGTGGATGGTCTGACCAGCTATGTCATGGTGCAGGATGAGAAGGAACCTCAGCTCCTCGGCGTTGCACCCATGGCGAAGGGCACTTACCTTCCGGGCGATCCGATTACGGTGGCGCTTGTTTTTGACGAGATTGTGGACAGTACGAACAGCACTTTGAACAGCAATCTTACCATCACAACCAACGTAGGAACTTTGACATACGCGGGCGGCGCGAATACCAATGTGCTGTATTTCACCGGGAAGGTATCTGATACCAGTCTGAATGGTAACAATGCACTGCAGGTCAAGAGCATCAGCAGCACCGCCGGTATTAAGGATATGTGCAATGCGACCGGTACCACGCCGTCAATTACGGGCAACACCAACGTGATCGTGGACAACAGTAAGCCGAAAGTGACGATTACGGCAGCAGACGCGAGCAGCGCATTGCCCCGCCATCAGGCAACCATCAAGGCGACAGGAGCAAAGACCGTTCAGTATGCATGGACAAAGGATACTAAGATGCCCGCCTACGGCTGGCAGGATACCACAAGTGGTACGCAGCTTACGGAGAGCAGAGGCACGGCGGGAGCGACGGAAACGTGGTATCTGCATGTGCTTGCCACTGCATCGTCGGGAGCTTCCACGCATACTTCTAAGGCGTTTACCTTTATGCAGCCTGCCATCACGGGGGTATCCGTGAAGGCGGGGACTGCGGTTGCCTCTGCAGATGTGGCGGATGTATGGAAACCTGCAAAATATATCGTGGTGCAGTATGCGGGTGCGCAGACCTCCGGCACGAAGATCACTTTTGCCGGACCGACGAGCAGTTCAACTACCATTACGAAATCAAGCGGGACGACGTATCTGAAAGTAACCCAAAACGGAACGTATACCGTCACACTGACGGACGGTTACGGAAACGTGATTTCCAAGACCATTGAGGTACAAAAAATAGATACCTTAAAGCCCACAGTCACAATTCGCAGCGGCAGCAGCACGGCTACGGAGACCGTATATCATGAGCTGAACCTTGCTGTGTTCCCAGAGGATGCCGGCGGCAGCGGCGTGACAAAGGTGGAGTATGCGTGGACAAATACTACAACAGCACCTTCCTCATGGACAGTGCTCACCACGGGCACGGACGGCAGCTATCAGGCAGAGTATACCGCCAAAGAGACTGCAAAGACCGCGAAATACCTTCAGGTAAGGGTCACAGACGGCGCGGGAAATGTCTCCACAGTCGTCCGGTCGGGGCCGTATTACATGATGAAGCCGGCAACCGGAAACGGACTTCCCTCGATTACCGTAACGGGCAATCCGACGGCATGGGAGAAGAGCGCTGTGCTTACCTGGACGGCGAAGAAAGGAACTGAAACAAACGCCGGCAATATTAAGTCCGTATACACACCGGACGGCATACAGTCGATTGCTTCTGGCTCCGGCGACACCACTGGAAAATGTACTGTGACGAAAAACGGCGTCTATATATTCCTGGTGACGGACGAATATGGCAATTCCGTCAGTGCAGAAGTGCTTGTGAATAACATTGACAACGAAGTGCCGAAGCTGGAAAAGCTGGAGTGCTCCGTATCTACAGACGGGAAAACAGGCACGATTCAGCTGATAGGGGCTACGGATGACTGTACGGCAATCTACGATGCAAAGGGAAACTGTATAAATCATGGCGGCAGCGGCATTCAGACAATGCAGTACCGGGGGCAGAACGAGACTGAATGGAAGACCCTCACCGGAAATAGCTTTACCGTGACGGAAAACGGAAAATATGTAGTCCGACTTACAGACAACTTGGGAAATGTCAGCAAAGAGTACAGCGTGGAGATGACGATGATTGATACGCAGGCGCCGGCTCTCACGGCAGCGGTGGAGAAAGGTGTCAGTGCGAACGCAGACGGCTGGTACAATGCGGCGGCTCTGCACATTACGCTGACCTATTCCGATAACGTGGGCACCGAGAAGCTGTACGGCAAAGTGGATGATGGCGATTTTGCGGAAATCAGCGGCATTTCCACAGCGTCCGGCACGATATTTACGAAAACCTACGACTGTACAGAGGGTGTGCATACCTACACCTTCAAGGCAGAGGATGCGGCGGGCAATGTGACCACATCCGATCCTGTCATCGTGAAGTGGGATAAGACAAAGCCTGTCATCGGTGAAATTACCTTTGAACAAAAGGCAGCAAATATCCTTGACTGGATCATCGGGAAAGAGAGTTTGATTCTGTGTATTCCGGTGACAGAGGAAGGCAGCGGGGCGGAGGAGATTTCCTATACCATAATGCCCACGTCAGGTATCGCACAGGCTGCGACTGCAAAGCTTAATAAGGATGGTCTGGCAAAAATCGTCCTTTCCGCAGACTGGAAGGGCAAAATCACCGACATCAGATGTACTGATGAAGCGGGAAATGTCTCTGACACAAAGAGCGTTACAGGCGCAGCAAACGGTATCATCGTGGAGAATAACCCGCCGGAGATTACCTTTATGGCGGCTGACATGACAGACCCGGCGAATCCCAAACCGGGAGAGGGGCTGTCTGAGAATTACTATGAGGAAACTGCCGTGCCGACGGTTTATGTGTTGGTAACGGATGCGGACGACGCTGGCATTACCGCGGGAATCAACGACATTTCCTATACCATAAACAGCGGTGCGCCGCAGAAGGTAAACGGCAGCTTTGACACCACCCTGAAAGGAAGCTACGGCTTTACCATACCGCTTGCCGGTAAGACGGGCATTGTAAACGTCACGGTGAATGCCTCCGATTATGCGGGAAATACCGCCGAAAAAACGGTGGTTGTCCGTATCAAAGAAAAGGAGGAGAAGCCTGCCCCTGCGTCCGATTACCGTAAGGAGCAGATTAACGGACTGATACCGGGTACGGCTTATGTGGTGGAAGGGGAAACACTGTCCGCGGACGGGCAGGGATGTATTACCATCAAAGAGGGCTGGTTTGGTCGTACGATCCGGATTTATAAAAAAGGAACGGAGAATACGTCAGACAGCGACGAGGCGGAGCTTCCCATAGCGAAACGTCCGGAAATCCCTTCTGTGTCTGCGGGGGATGAGACCATAAAGGGAAAGAAGGATGGAACGTTAAGCGGTGTCAGTGCCACGATGGAATACAGCATTGACGGAGGCGCGAACTGGATACCGGTGGATTCCGGCGAGATAACGGGAGGTTGTCTGTCAGGTCTTGCGGCAGGAGAGGTCCTGGTTCGGGTGAAAGCTACGGATACCGCACCTCATGGAGAACAGGGACAGGTAACGATTGCGGAAGGCAGAACGCTGACCGTTGCCTTTGATGCAAATGGCGGAAGCACCGTCGCTAATGTTACCGGAAAGGCATGGAAGGACACGGTGGACAGGCCGCAGGAGCCGATGAAGGAAGGATATGCTCTGGAGGGCTGGTATCGTGATAATACTTTTACCACCGCTTGGCATTTTGCGGGCGAAACAGACGAGGATTATCTGACGCAGGACGTGACCCTTTATGCGAAATGGAGGGATGTAGCAAAGCCGGAACTTGACGCAGTACCGGCAGATCATAAGGACGCGGGAAAATGGTATCGGGAACTGGCCATCCAACTTACGTATTCGGACAATGAAGGAGTAACAGGACTTTCTGTTCAGAAGGACGGCGGCGCTTACACCGAACTTGCCATGGAAAGCGGCACCCCCCAGGGCAGCAGGCAGTATCAGCTCCTTTTTGACGGACTGGAAGAGGGAGAACACACCTATACCTTCAAGGCGGTGGATGCAGCCGGTAACGAAACGGTGACAGATGCCTTGACCGCAAAACTTGACACGACGAAACCACAGCTTGGGGATGCGGCCTTTAACGAAGGCTATAAAAATTTCTGGAACTGGATTATCCGCAAAGACAGCCTTGAAATCACCGTTCCTATTATAGAGACGGGAAGCGGCATAGACAATGTGAATTACACACTGATCCCGGAAACCGGAAATGCGGAAAACAGTGGAACCACAGGTCAGGCGACAGTGAAAAAAGTTTTCGGCGGGGAGAACGCTGATTACACGGCTGTAATCTATGTCGCCCCGGACTTTAAGGGAAAGATCCGGATTGCCGCCACGGACAATGTGGGCAATGTTTCGGATACGAAGACCATTGGTACGGACGGCAGCGGTATTCATGGTGTCATTGTAGAGGACAATGCGCCGGAGATTACGTTTTCGGTAAACGGCAGTGCAGCATTGGCGGAGGAATATGAAGAAGTGCCGACGGTTGCCGTGACTGTGAAGGATGACGGGGGAAATGCCGTTTCTGCAGGACTGGCTTCCGTGACTTACCGGGTGAACAATGGTGCGGAGAACACCTTGCAGGAAGATTTTGTCATAAGCCTGAAAGCCGAAGCTGCATTTACCATACCGGCAGAGAAGATTCCGTCCGATGTGGGAGAAATCACGATTGTCGTGAGAGCGACGGACAATGCCGGAAATCAGTCGGAAAAAAGCCTTACGGTACGCATACATACCGGCGGAACAATAGTGGATCCGCCCGAGCCGCCGGAACCGCCGAAACCCACGGAGACACCAAAACCCACGGAGACACCGAAACCTACGGGGACACCGGGACCTATGGAAACACCGGAACCTACGGAGACACCGGAACCTACGGAGACACCAAAACCTACGGAGACACCGAAACCTACGGAGACACCGGGACCTACGGAGACACCGGAATCGTCTGAGACACCGGAACCCACGGAGACACCGGGACCTACGGAGACACCAAAACCTACGGAAACACCGAAACCTACGGAAACACCGAAACCTACAGAGACACCGAAGCCATCGGCGTCACCGAGGCCAACCCCCGATACTTCGGAAGCTGGACAGATTGTGGAAGAATCCTCTGGCAGACAGGAAGGACAGCCGTCTGAGAAAGAAGACGCACAGTCAATTCCTGCGGCAACAGATCAGGGGAAAGACATGGCAGATACAGGCACGACTCTAAAGCTGGGGGACGGCACCGTCATTGTAAGGGTTGTCTGTGATGAGCAGGGGCATACTGCAGAAGTGGCAGATACCGCGGCAGTAGCGGACGCAGTGCTGACACCTGAGCAGATGCAGATCGTGACTGGCGGAGAGACCATAGAAATCCGGATAGACGTGAAGGATATTTCCGGTAATGTGTCGGAGCGGGATAAGAGTGTAATCGAAAACGGTATGGAAGAATACCGGAAAGAAATGCCGGAACTGACACTGGGAATGTACGTCGATATCTCCATATTCATGAAGATCGGGGAAGGCGACTGGAACGCCGTTGCCCGGACAAAGGAACCGGTAGAAGTGGTGATCGGCATTCCGGACGAGCTGCAAAGCGATGGCAGGACATTTTACATTATCCGCGCTCACGAAGGACAATATACGCTTTTAGCGGATATGGACGATGAACCGGATACCATAACCATCTGTACGGATATGTTCTCCACCTATGCGATTGCTTACGAACAGGTGGGGGGGACAGGAGAAAACCATGAGTGCGGACTGTGTCACATCTGTCCGACCTTCCTTGGAATCTGTTACTTTGTGTGGCTGGCGGTTATCCTTGCGGTAGTTTTGAGTATTTGGATCGTTCTTCTGAGAAACAGGGGAGAGAAGGAAGAACGGGAGGAATCATAAAACAGCATAAGAAAAGGGAAAACGGGTGGTAACGTGACAGTTACCACTCGTTTTTGATGTGTGGTGCTATAGATACCATGGTAATAACCCGGCAGCAGCGGTGGGGATGGGAAACTATGCGTTGCGGAGAGTATTCCCGAGAACAGATGCCATAAGGAAACAGTTGGAAACAGTTCCGAAACCGGAAAACGGGAAAATAGGTTAAATAACTTCAAGAGAACCTGTCCTTTTGTAACTATTGTATAGAAATAAAAGAGGAATTTGTGTAAAAAGGCGCATTGAAAGACCCTTCACAAGATGCTACTATAAGCATGAACAATCGTTTGCGCACAAAAATATGGCAAAAAACATGGAAATAGCAAATTGCGCAAAGAACGAGGCGGATAGTGTGTCTGCAATCTGAGGATTGCAGGTCACGGAAAGGCGTGACATAGTATGAATAATAATTCTGGGAATGACAAGACGATGACGATCCATGATGTGGCGAGAGAACTGGGGGTGTCTGCAAGTACGGTCTCAAGGGCAATTTCAGGGAAAGGACGTATCGGTGCCGCTACCAGGGACCGGATCCTGGAATATATCGAGGAACACGGTTTTTATCCCAATGCCGCAGCACAGAGTCTGGCACAGTCCAAGACCAATAATATTGCCATTATTCTGCCGGAGGTCAATACTCTGGTGGATATGCCTTTCTTCCATACCTGTATGTATGGAGTGGAAGAGGTGGCACAGGCTAATGATTATGACATTATTGTGGTAACCACGAACGGAAACGATACCAAACCACTGGAGCGTCTGATCAAAAACCGTAAAGTGGACGGAATGATCCTTACCAGGACTTATGAGAACGACAAATATGTAAAATTTCTGAAACAAAAGCAGATTCCCTTCGTGGCAGTGGGAAAATTTCCGGATGATGATGTGGTACAGGTAGACCATGATAATGTGGGAGCCTGTAAGGAGCTTGTGACAGTGTTGTTTGCTAAGGGGATCCAGAATATTGCCTATCTTGGAAGCAATATGGAGCAGATGGTAAACCGCTGCAGGTATCAGGGATATGAGGAAGCCTACCGCAAGGGAAAACGGAAGCTGAATGCGGATCTGGTCTATACGGATTTAAGCAATAAGGCTATGGTGGAAAAGGCCGTGGAAGAATTGAGAAAGAGCGGCGTGGAGTGCATTCTGTGCCAGGATGACTATATCTGCGATGAAGTCGTGCGGAAACTTTCGCGTATGGGCGTGCGGATCCCTGACCAGATGAAGGTGGCATCCTGCCATTACAGCCGGATACTGGAAAATTATCCTGTTACGATCACATCTTTGAAATTCAATATCACCGAGCTGGGCAGAAGATCCTGTCAGGTGCTGTTGGATATGATCCATGGGAAAACAGTTCCGGACAAAACACTTCTGGATTATGAGATCATTCTGAAGGAGTCTACGAAGGGCTGATTTTGATGACGAAAGCCATGAGCCAGAAAAACGTTTTCTGAAATTTTCTTCAAAAAATGAAGAAAAAAACTACTGTTGCGAAAAAATAAGGTATACAGAAAACCCAGTAAAATCAAGGCTTTCAGAACACAGTTGTGCAAAGTGCACAATTTTAAGATTCAATATCAGTCATTATTATAAATTGACAACATAAGGAAATGTTGCTACACTATTATCGTAGACAAGCGGTTGCGCAATGCGCACAAACTTGCAAAACAAAACAGGAGGATAACAAAATGAAAAAGTTAGTCGCTTTAGCAATGTCACTGACTATGGCATTCTCTCTGGTAGCTTGTGGAAACTCTGATGCTTCTGCAAATGCCGGAACAGATACCGCATCAACTTCCGCAGCAGCAACCACCGAGGCTGCACAGCAGACCGCTCCCGCTGAGAAGCAGGACGTCACCCTGAGAATCTGGGGTGCAGAGGAAGATCAGACCATGTTACAGGGCATGATCGATTCCTTCAAGGAGCACTATGCAGATTATGCAAACTTCGATATCCAGCTGGGTACCGAGTCTGAGTCCACAGCTAAGGATACTGTTTTAGCCGATATCGAGGCTGCTGCTGATGTGTATTCTTTCGCATCTGACCAGTTGATCGATCTGGTAAACGCAGGTGCACTGCAGTCCATCGATGAAATGGATGCAGCTCTGGAAGCTTACGCAGGCAAGAGCGTAGCTGATGTTAAGAGTGCAAATGCTCCCGGTTCTGTAGATGCAGCAACCAAGGATGGCACACTGTATGCATTCCCTATGAGTGCTGATAACGGTTATTTCTTATATTACAATTCTACTTTAGTAACTCCCGAAGATGCACAGAGCTGGGATACCTTACTTGCAGCAGCTGAGAAGGCTGGCAAGAAGGTTGGTATGACCTTTGCCTCCGGTTGGTATAACGCTTCCTTCTTCTATGGTGCAGGCTTCACTACCGCACTGAATGATGACGGCAGCACTGCTATGGACTGGAACGGTACCAGCGCTGATGGTGTTACCGGTGTACAGGTAGTACAGGCTATGCTGGGTATTGCCGGCAACAGCGCATTCCTTCCGATCGCTGATGGTGACGTTTCCAACCAGATCGCTTCCGGCGACCTGTGTGCAGTAGTTTCCGGTACCTGGGATGCAACCGCAGCTCAGACCGCTTTCGGTGAGGGCTATGCAGCTACCAAGCTTCCTACCTATACCTGTGGCGACAAGCAGATCCAGCAGGGTTCCGTAGCAGGCTTCAAGCTGGTAGGTGTTAACAAGTATTCTGCAAATGCAGGCTGGGCAACTCTGCTGGCTGACTGGATCACCAACGAAGACAATCAGGCAACACGTTTCGCAGAGAGAGAGATCGGACCTTCCAACATCAACGTTGCAGGTTCCGAGGAGGTTTCTTCCAATACCGCTATTGCGGCTCTGTCTGAGCAGTCCGCTTTTGGTGTAGTTCAGATCGTCGGTGGCAAGTACTGGGATCCTGCCGCTACATTCGGTGAGAAGGTAGCTCAGGGTCAGCTGAAGGCTGATGATGAAGCCGGTATCCAGGCAGCACTGGATGAGCTGGTAGAAGGTGTTTCCGTACCCGCTGAATAAGTTTGGGAAGATGATCTGTTCCGGTTCTGTGACAAATGAATGATGAAAACGTTCTGGTGCAGAACGAAGACAGAGAATAGAAAGGCGTCCTGAAGCTATGAACAATAACACGTAGTGGAGGGATGCCTTTTTTACAGGAAACGTTTCCGGTAAGCGGGTTCGACTCCTGCCTGCCGGGTTATGTAACTGGTCGGGTGAACGCGGGAAGGTGTTCGGAACAGTTACTAAAATTTATATTAATATGAAGAAAGGAGAGGGCAGAGAATGAAGAAGAAAAAGAGCGGAATCGGCGGATTCTTCAAGGAGTTCGGTGAAGCAGTCGTAAAAGGAGATCTGTTCGTAAAATTATCCCTGGTCTGGATGGGAGCAGGATATATCCGCAGAAAACAAATTATCAAAGGTATTTTAATGACTCTGCTCGAAGTGGCAGTCATTGTATTTACCTTTGGCTTTGCCATAGAGTATGTACGTGATTTTGGAACTTTGGGAACGGTTCAGCAGGAGACGGTTTTCAATATTGTGACCATGCAGAATGAATTCAACGATTATGACAACTCGTTTATGATCTTGTTGTTCTCCGTAGTCTCATTCGTAATCTGGTTTGCATTCCTGATGATCTGGCTTAAAAATGAAGTGACCGTTTACCGGCTTCAAAAAAAGGCACAGGCAGGAGTGCATATCAATACATTTGTAGAGGATCTGCAGCAGTTCAAGAATGACAAATTCTATATCACACTACTGACACTTCCTGTCATGGGTGTTGTTATTTTCACAATCATTCCCCTGCTGATCCTGATCGCTGTTGCATTTACGAACTATGATCAGGGACATATGCCTCCGTCCGCTCTGTTCACTTGGGTGGGATTTACAAACTTCAAGAATCTGTTCTCCAGCGGTGGAATGACCATTACCTTTGGTTATGCCTTCCGTAAGATTTTGATCTGGACACTGGTATGGGCACTGTTTGCGACCTTTACCACTTACCTCGGCGGTATCCTCTTGTCCCTGCTGATCAATAATAAGAGAACCAAGCTGCCGAAGCTGTGGAGAACTTTGTTCATTGTAACGATTGCAGTTCCTCAGTTTGTCTCCCTGCTTCTGGTCCGTAACTTCTTCGCTAACAACGGCATTATGAACACAATCTGTGCCAATGCTGGAATTACCCAGTGGCTGAGAGATATCGGTGCCATCAGTACCAGCTACATTCCGTTCCTGTCTGCTCCCGGATGGGCACATGTAATGATCATCCTGATCAATATCTGGATCGGTGTTCCTTACCAGATGCTGATCGCTACCGGTGTGTTGATGAATATTCCTTCTGACCAGCTGGAGAGTGCGAAGATCGATGGCGCTACTCCGATGCAGAGCTTTATTCATATCACCATGCCGTATATGCTGTTCGTTACCGGTCCTTCTCTGGTAACGGATTTTGTCAAGAATATTAATAACTTTAACGTAATCTATCTGTTGACCCAGGGGGTATATACCACCACCAACCAGGCCATGGCGAACTCCCAGGCGAAGGAAGTGGACCTGTTGATCACCTGGCTGTTCAACCTGACACAGAGCTATTACAACTACAAGATGGCATCCACCATCGGTATTATCGTGTTTATCCTTTGTGCGGTATTTACCCTCATTGCCTTCAGCAGATTCCTGAAGGGTGACAGAGAGGAGGCATTCCGTTAATGAAGAGATTTATTAAGACTTTATTGCATAACCTGTTACTGGCATTTTTGGCATTTGTCTGGCTGGTGCCTATCGTCTGGCTGGTGGTCACATCCTTCAGCTCATATACCGGCATGAACACCAGCACATTTTTCCCGAAGGAATGGAGCCTGGTCAACTATAAGAACCTGTTGTTTTCCGCAGACAGTGTGGCACAGTTCCCGAACTGGTTCAAGAACACCTTCATCATTGCATGTGTGGTATGTGTGATCTCCACTGCTTTTGTACTGATGGTGGCTTATGCGACCTCCTGCATGCGTTTCCCGGCACGTAAGCCGCTGATGAACGCTGCAGTTATTGTGAATCTGTTCCCTGGTGTATTGTCCATGATCGCAGTATATTTCATTCTGAAGACCATGAACCTGACCAATACGCACCTCGGACTGATCCTGGTATATTCTGCCGGTTCCGGTCTGGGTTACCTGATCGCAAAGGGCTTCTTCGATACGATCCCGAATTCCCTGCGCGAGGCCGCTTATCTGGATGGAGCCAGTGAGGCTACGATCTTCTGGAAGGTTGTTATCCCCATGAGCCGTCCCATCATTGTGTATACCGTGATCAGCTCCTTCCTGTCCCCCTGGATGGATTTCGTATATGCAAAGCTGTTGTTAAATTCCGGTATTTCTTCGCAGTGGACCGTTGCCATCGGTCTGTACAACATGCTGGATAAGAGCCTGATCAACACTTACTTTGGTCAGTTCTGCGCAGGTGGTGTACTGGTATCTATTCCTATCTCTGCATTATTTGTGATCATGCAGAAGTTCTATGTGGAAGGAATCACCGGAGGCGCCGTTAAGGGCTAAATACAATGGAATAATCGGAGTAATTGGAGTAATATGGAAGAATTTATCAAAGGTATGGATGTATCGACTTTGCCGGAAGAGACCGCTCTCGGTGCAAGGTTTTATGATGAAGGCAGAGAGGGGGATGCATTGGAAATCCTGAAAAAATATGGTGCCAACTCTCTGCGCATCCGTCTCTGGAACGATCCTTACAGTGAAGACGGCAAGCCCTACGGCGCCGGTACCAGTGATTTCACCAAGCTGGTGGCACTGGCTTCGGCCGGTAAAAAGCTGGGCTACAGCTATCTGCTGGATCTGCATTACAGTGATTTCTGGGCAGATCCCGGCAAACAGTTCCCTCCCAAGGAGTGGGCTTACGCCGATACTAACGCACTGGAGAAGCATGTGTATGATTATACAAAGGACGTGCTTTTAAAGTTAAAACGTCTGGATCTGCTTCCGGAGATGGTACAGGTAGGTAACGAGATCACCAATGGTCTGATGTGGCCCCATGGAAAATGGGACAACGTTGACAATATGGCACGTTTACTCAGCGCGGGCATCCGTGCGGTGAGAGAGGTATCCCCGGACAGCCGGGTGATGCTTCATCTGGACTGCGGCGGCAACAATGCCCGTTGCAGAGAATGGTTTGATGCCTATGTACAGAGAGGAGAGGACTTCGATGTCATCGGATTGTCCTACTATCCTTTCTGGCATGGAACCATTGATGATCTGACAAATAATATGAACGATCTCTCCCAGAGATATCAGAAGGATGTCATTGTGGCAGAGGTATCCATGGGTTTCACCATGGAGGACTATGCCGACAGAGAGAAGCTTGCACCGAAAGAGCGCAAGGGCATGGCGACCAAGCCTCACCTTGCGGAGGCGGTAGAGTATCCTATGACACCGGAAGGACAGGCTGCCTTTATGCAGAAGGTCATGGAGCGTATTGCACAGGTTCCGGATGGCAGAGGAAAAGGTTTCTACTATTGGGAGCCTGCCTGGATCCCCCTGCCCGGCTGCGGATGGGCCAATGAGGAGTCCCTGAAATATATTCAGGATCCCGGTCCCGGCGGAAACGAATGGGCCAATCAGGCGCTGTTCGACTACGATGGAAATGCACTACCCGCATTGAAGGTGATCAAAGACTTTCAGAAGTAATGTGATATTCGTTCCCGCAATGCGGGGATGATGATATAATGAAGCAAAATCACCTGCTTGCAAGTGTGATTTTGCGAAATGCATTGAGTGAGCTATGCTCACGATATAAGATGCCAAATGGCGAGATGGAGGAAAAGATGGATAAGTTTATCGTGAATATCATTCACCGTCCGGAGATGGTTCCCGAGTATGCGGAAAAAGTAACCGGACACGGCAAAGAAGAGGATCTGGGCAGAAAAGCTCTGCTGACAGAGTCTCTGGATATTTTCAAGTTCCAGCAGGAGACTGCACACAAGAATGGTTTAAAGACCACCATTCAGATGACCTACGCTTCCCTGTTCAATGACGAAGCGGTAGCACTGGCTAAGGCAGATCACGAGAAATACGGTGATGAGATCGCACTGTCTCTCTTAGGACTGCCCTGCACAGAGTTCCGTGAGAAGTACAAGACCAAGGATTTCTGTATCTGGATGTTCTCCATGGAAGACAAAAAGTCTATCGTGGATGATGTATTCGGCAAGTTCCATGAGAAGTTTGGATTCTA
Source organism: uncultured Acetatifactor sp. (assembly GCA_934436435.1). Taxonomy (GTDB): domain Bacteria; phylum Bacillota; class Clostridia; order Lachnospirales; family Lachnospiraceae; genus Acetatifactor. The sequence goes on from CAKSAN010000020.1 coordinate 37,044, forward strand.
TCCTGAATCCACCGGTTCTTACTACATGGATGCAGACCTGACCAACTATATCAAGGCAACCTATCCTACCGTAAAATGTGCGGTAGCGACCTGTTGGGAAGAAGGCCCCAAGGCATACCATACCTGCAACAACTCTTGGTATACCTTTATGGATGGCGGCCCCTGGGCTCCCTGGATTCCTTCCAAACAGAACACCCATGCACCCGCAGCCAACGAGGCAGAGGACAGCGGTATCGTAGCAATCCCTCATTTGTCCAGAGACCTGCTGGCATGTTATGACGGTAACGGCTCCAACTTCGGGACCCATCCCCAGAACGTACTGCGTGGTATGATCTACGACACCAAGACCTGGGAGTATCCTTACCTGTACAACCTGATCGACCAGTATCGTTCCCTGGAGAAGTACAACAACGGATATGCATACAACATGATGTTCGTAGGACCCGGCTGGCTGAACAAAATGGGCCGTTGGGAGCAGCCTTACGAACTGCTGAAGAAGAGCTATGAAGACGGTATGAAGTACTATGGCGACCTGAAAAAGGAAGGCAAGCTGACTGATATGACCATGGCTGAGTTCGCTGATTACTATCGTCAGAAGAAGACCTACACTGAGCCCGAGTGTGCTCTGTGGAGAGATATTCTGTACGGTTCCGACAAGCAGCTGTTCTGGTACTGCGATCCCTTCATGCGTGCCTGCGTAAATATGGATCAGGGCGGTGCTATCGTAGACCTTCGTCCTTACGCTGCAAAACTGGAGTGGCCCGTAGGTATCGGCACCAAACATGTGACCGACGCTTCCTATCCTTTCCTGATTCAGGAGAAGTACCGTGCAGGTTACTTCACTCACTATGCAGGAGAAGGTACCGTAAGAAGTGCCAAGTTAAAACATAACGGCGAAGAAGTGGATCTGTGCCTGTGCCGTACCAAGGCTCATTTCTCTCAGGAAGGCAACACCAGAATCCTGACACTGGATCCCGTAGATATCGAGTTCTACGATCTGACCGTAAAATTACAGACCATCGTTTCCTTCGAGGAAGGCAGCTCCGCTATCAAGATCGAGCGTAAGATCCTGGAGATGAGCGATCCCAATGCAGAAGTAGAACTGAACGAGTACATCGTAGCATGCTACGGTACCACTGAGTACTCCGAGGATATGCTGGGTATCACCTTAAGCACCAAGAAGGGTGACGAGGTAGAGACTCTGGATTACGAGTACAAGTGTCGTGAGATGGAGAAGGCAGAAGCTGACGAAGTAAGAGCTGTCATCCCTCAGATTGAGACCGCAGTATCCATGAGCACCAACGCAGAAGGCGCAGTCGGATACGTGAAGGAAGGATATGCATTCTCCCCGATGTTTACACTGGGTTACAATTCCAAGATCAAGGATAAGGAGGTCGTTGCAACATGGCTCAAGCTGGAAAAGGCAAATTAAACTACAGATGTCCCTCTTGCTTCATGAGAGATATTGATATGGATATGTTCTACGATAAGGATAAGAAGGAATACTACTGTCTGCGTTGTCAGTACAGAGGATCCGAGGAAGATGTACTGCAGAAAAATGAAATGGCAAGATTCCGTTACGGCGCTATGTACAAGCGTTACACCAAATTCGATTTTGACTGATGGACGGAGACAGAAACGGGGCTGTGTTTTCACAGCCTCGTTTATTTGAACAGAAATCCTCTGGAGAGATCGATCTGTACCACAGGAGAATTATTTAAGTGTCTGAGAATAAAGCATAATAAAAATAATATTGCCACAACAGAAGCCGCAATATTGATCAGTTGATCCGATAACCGGAGGATTTTCATGCGCACAAGAATAAAAACAACGCCGGCGGCCAATACCACGGGCCAGAGTGGATGGAAATAAAAAGCCTTAGGAATATCCCCGTGTAATACGCATAAAAATGCCCGGGTCATTCCGCAGAAGGGACAGGGAATACCCAGCAGGAAGAGAGAGGGGCATTGATAAAAGGTAAGGATTGCTACCGGAAATATTGCAATGAGTATGTATTTTATATATTTTTTCATCTTTTAAAATTTTCAAAAATAAAAGCTTTTGCCTGAAAAGACAAAAGCTTTTTCGTTTCAAATCTTATACTGTGTACTTTCCGTCAACGAATACCACTTCATCGGAATCTGCATAGGCAGCACCGTATGCTTTGGTAAGAGCAATGATCCAGTCAACCAGACTCCAGACACCGCAACCGCCGACAGTAATAAGTTTTAAGATTCCAAGACCAACCTGACCTCTGACAAATCGGTCAACTCCTAACTCCCCGAGTAAGAAACAAAATACCCAGGCAAATACATGTTTGTTCACGCGCTTTTCCATGAAAAAGCCCCTCCTTTGAATTAAATTGATAACATAATTATGAACTGTTTTTAAAAAAAAGTCAATTAGAAAACATAAATATATGAAAAAACAAGTATTATGTAATTTTACAGATAGTTGTTGGAAGAACGCTTTAAAATAAAGCGTACATTATATCCGGATTCATCGCAGATACCGCGAACGATCTCTTCCGCCGTATCTTTGACATTATCGTTGATACAGATAATGCAGATGTCCTTTTTGCGGCTGAACAGAGAGGTCTTCGGCCAGCGGATATAATAAGAGATCCGATTTTTTAAGAGAGCCCTTTCAATCAGCTGCTTGCAATCGGGATCCGATACTTCGCACAGTTCGATTTCGTTATTGACTTTCAGAGTGGTATATAGCGGCTGCATGATGTCACCTCCATTAGTATTACAATGCGATTATAGCACAGATTCTTGGAAGTGTGCAAGCTGACTTGAAATATTAAATTCCAGTGCAAAGGTAAATTCCACCGTGCTTTTAAAAGTTGCCTGAAATCGAATGATT
>CAKSAN010000021.1 GCA_934436435.1 uncultured Acetatifactor sp.
TCTTTTCTCTTCTCATTCTCCGGATGGCGGGCAGATCCCTCTCCTTTTCCGGAATATGTCTTATCATCAAACGCCCAGTACCGCTTGGAATGGGTCAGGCGCCTTTTCTCTGCCTCTTCCTTTTCCTCTTCCGACTTGGGTTGATATTCCCAGGTCTCTCCTGCATTTGCTCCGATCCCGACATCAACATTCACCATCTCCCTGTAGGCGATGGTCGTCGTCTCCACCAGCAGTCCGCTTCTCTCCGCATTCAGTTCTCCATACTCCTTGCCGATCACCGTACAGCCTGTAAAGACATAGGTTCTCGTCGGATAGGGATAGCCATTCCAGTGATACCGGTTGACCAGAAGAACCAGTGGAAGAACCAGCTCCGTTCCGTTTGCAAGATAGTCCACCAGCAGCCCGTCTACGCCTACATATCTCTCTACCTGGAAGGTGAAGGGTTTTGAAATCGGCTTGCGCTTCATATGCACATAGTCATTCAGCCCGCCTTCCTGAATATATTCGTATTCGTTTTCCTTCTGGAATACATGAACGGACTTACACGGCAGATCAAAAGCCCCTTCCACACGCAATATGAAATTAAAATTTGTCGCCGGATTCAGACCAAAATTCTGATAAACCTTATTTCCTGTCTTTGCCATACGCAACCTCTTATTATCTGTCTGGTTTCATGTCAAGGATACTTTTTTCTTTCTTGCTTTTTCCGGAGGGAGTCAAGCTCTTGTTGATCTCCGAGATTTCGCTGCACCACTTTCGCCTGCTGTTGTGATCCATGTTCAGGACTTCTTCGCTGCTCCAATGGAAATAGTACGAAATAAACGACATTTCCCGGTAGAGCTCTTCCTTGGGATACAGCTTTATCCCTCCTCGGTAAAATTTAAAGGCACCTGAAATACCTTCCCGCAGTCAGGACATACGACCTCCATGGTCGGCGGTTCGATATCATTGATTCTCTGGTACATATCCTGCAGGAACGCAAGATCTGCGGTGAACAGCTTCTCAATGATATTGGCGGAGACCATCTGAACACCCTCCAGTTCCGTCACGACCTTGCCGAGGATCACGATCGTCAGATAAGACGGATTACTCAGTACACGGGGATCTCTGGTTGCACTAATCTCATCGCCTGCTGTCGCCAGACGCATTTTCCCTCTGCGATGCAGTTCCCCCGCAGAATCCATATAGCCCTTAGGCAATGTAAATTCGTAAACTGTTTCCATATTTCCTCCCATGTCATCTTTCGTTCACTCACGCCCCATGCAGGCAGCATGGGGCGTGAGTCCGATTACTGTTTTGTTACTTTAGATCCTAGTTCGGAATGATAAGCTCTTCATAGGCAAGCTCTACACTCTCGATTGCCACATCACTGGTCTTGGCATCCAGATCCGGCGCATTGTACTTTGTAACCCATGCGTTGGTCAGGATCCATACTCTCGTGCCTGTTACCTGTGTGCTCACCGTCTGAGGTGCACCTGTGTTAATGTCGATCAGTTCGATCTGCACATTGTTTCTGGGGATCTCACCTCTGGTCTCACTTACACACTCCTGGATCCATGTCTTAAACGCACTGTCCAGAGTGTATCCCATCTTCAGGGTAACATTGCCGTGCTTTACAAGTCCGGGAATCTTTACCGGTGCAAGGCTGTTGGCATTGCCCTGACGGAATTCAATGACATCGACGGATGCTTCCACACCTGTTACTTCGCTGAAAGCTGCAGTTCCGGCAATACCGTCCACAGTTACCAGGAAGTTCATTTTAGTCAATGGATAAGCAAGTCCGTTTCCGTTATCGTATGTATTCGCCATAATCTATCTCTCCTTTATCTTAACTTTCTTCACCTTCACCGCCTGCTTCCGCTGTATGCTGCGTTACACGGAACACAACAAACTCTGCCGGGCGGCTGGGTGCAATACCAATATTGCAGATCAGTCTTCCATTCATAATATCATCCTTGGACATCGTAGAAGAACCTATCTCCACAAAATATCCCTCGGAAGGTGAAGCGCCTGCCAGCATACCGTTTCTCCACATGCTGTCGAGGAAGGATGCGATCGTCATCCGTACTCTCTGCCACAGGGCCGCATCATTGGGCTCGAATACAACCCAGCTGGTATTTGCCTTGATGCTCTCCTCCACATAGATGAAGAGACGTCTTACGTTGACGTAACGGAATGCGCTGTTGCTGCTTGCCGTTCTTGCGCCCCATACGCGGATTCCCTGACCGGGAAGGGCACGGATCAGGTTGACACCTTCGGGATTCAGAATATCCTGCTCTCCCTTTGTATAATTAACCTTAAGACCGGTACAGAATACTGTCTCGTTGGCAGGTGCCTTATGTACTCCTCTGTTGGTATCCGTTCTGGAGTAAACGCCCATCACTGCTCCGGAAGGCGGAATGTAATCCGACTTGGAAGAAGCGCGGTCAAACACCTGGATCCAGGGATGATACATTGCTGCGTAGGAAGAATCAATGATATTTCTGTACTCGATCAGATCTGTGGTCTTGTACATCTCCTTCGGCATATCAAACACTGCAAATCTGCTCTTGAGGTTCTCGCAGTGTGCTACCAGAGCAACTACTACCTCAGGCATGGTAATTCCGGGAACTGCAATCATGCTGACTACATTGTTCTCTACGAAGGACTGGATACCGCTGCGCTTGCCGGGGCCATTGTCCTGTCCGATAAAGGTTCCGGGATTCACCTTGGAGATGGTTCCGTCGGTACCGCCTTCCAGTGTGAAGAAGCCGTTCTGGACACCCTCACCAAGGATTGCTTCCACGGGATTGCCGATCTCTGTCATCGGTTCTACCGAAGCGGTAATAAGCTCGCTGAGTGCAAGTCTGGAACCGATATAGTTGCTGGATGCCGTGTTCAGACTCAGTTCGGTATAGTTCTCCACTTCGTCATTATAACGAACACTCAGATCGAAGGTAACAAGATACAACACTGTCTTCGGGATGATAGTCTCATCCACAACATTTCCTTCAAATTTGTTTTCAAAGGTAATGGTTCTGTCGTAGATCGATGCAATGCGGTTGTACTCTCCGTTGCATTCCACGATGTCTCCCTCACGGAAGCCTTCCACAGACTTTGCCACATAGCCGGCACCTGATTCAGCGATCAGCTGCAGCTTGCGCTTTGCAACGGTCGTCAGGGAAATCTGGATTCTGTTGCCCCACTTACCTGCATTGGCAGCTTCCACTGCGAGGATTCCCTTCTTGTTTGATGCAACAAGTGCATCCTCGGGAACAACACGGGAAACATAACATCTGGTTCCGCCGTTTATGAAGAACTGCTCCACGCTGTTTGCGAGGTAACGGTACTCTCCGTGTGTGAACTCGCTTAAAAATCCTCCGAACTGCTTGATAAAGCTCTTGAAATTAGTTACTAAAGACGGTGCGCCGACGGTGGGTCCTTTTTCAGCCAGACCGACAAAGCCTGCTGTGCTGGTTCCTACACCTTCAATGCTTCGAGGTGAATTATCATACTCCTCTATATACACACCTGGTGAAAAATATTCTGCCATGAATTTTCTCCTTTCCAACATTTAAGTTAAACAATTACTTTGCTCTGCCCCGGATTGGTGACTGCAATGCACCCTCCGTATACACAGGTTCCCTGACATTCATTCGTCAGCACCGGACTCCCGCCTGCCTGAACGGTAACCTTGGTGGGCTTCCATGTTCCCGCAGGTACCAGCGTGCACGGCTGCGGTGTGAGTACCCCCAACGCTGCTGTGGTCGCTGCCTGTACCGCCGGATTTGTCAACGTCGTGCATAGCCCGAAGGGTGTGACGCACTGCGTATTGAAGTCCATAATGGTTGCCACCGGTTTCCCGTCGATCAACACTTTTTTCTGGGCACCGGCTGAAATTACGCCCGGCAGAGTTCCGAATGTACACTGGGCAGTTCCTCCTGTTACTACTACCTGTCCCATACCTCCTCCTTTACTTCAGTTGTATTTCCGGTTGATGAAAATCCACCACCTGGAATTGCGGGCTTCCCGAAACAACGTATCTGACCAGATATTTCAGATTTGTTCCGTCATCTCTTACCCGCAGCAGATAATTTCCCTGCGCATCCGTCCTTCCATGGACGATGCGTGCGATGGGTGCATTCTCCCGGAATTCTTCCTGGAGCGGTTCTCTTAATTTCAGAGATACAGGACTTACGACTTTCTCCACGTCAAACGCTTCAAATGTCATACTGTCCGCATGGATCAGCCCGTAGCCGGTCTCCTCCATGCCCGGTCCGTTTGCCTTGAAAAGATTCATGATGCGCTTTCTGGCATCAAAATTCTTTACTGTGCAGTAGGACCTTCCCAATCTGACAGCTTCTATTGCCTCCAGTCCTGAAAGGTGTCCGGTAAGGGAGAGTACTGCCTCTCCTTTTGCTGTGTTCTCTGACGGTATCAGGAACACGTCCTTGATGGGCAGAAAATTATCGAGTTTTTCATAACGGATCTTCGCATGTGCAGTTTCAAAATCGAACACAGTGACCTCCAGGTCACAATCTTCTCTTCCGGTATTCAGGAATACATAATTTCCGTTTCCTCTTTGAACCGGATGCACTTCCTTGCCATTTCTCCGAAAATGAACATCTCTTTCCGTTACCACCATCCCCGTGGTCGTATCAATCAACCGTACCAGAAGATCCAGCGTATAACGGATTTCGTTCTTTTCCACCTGTTACTCCTTCCCCCTTTCCTCTGATGCAATATGCAGCCCAAAGCTTGCATCCACGACACGGGGTGTGTCGATTACAAGCTCACTGGATAAGAATACGGGTGCCGCCTTATAGAACAGGCTGACCTGATAGGGCTTATTGATCGCCTGCCACACCCTCACCTTTTCCTCCAGACTAATCTTCGCCTGAGACAGTACAATAGGAGGTTCCTGCGTGTCTATCCATGACTGCAGCTGATTTGGAAGAACGGAGCTGTTGTCATTGACAATCTGTGCCACTCTTCCGATGATCTTTTGTATATCCGGAGCCTTTAATCCCATCTGGGAGGATCCGTTGATAAAAACCATATAGTAAAGCCCATATGGTTTCGGCGGCTTGGAAAGCTGTACCCTGCCTTTCTGAATAAAGGGAGGCTGTGAGACAAGTGCCTCCTCCTGTATATCATACAGATACAGGCCGACGATATAGTCAACGTCCTGATCTGCCGGTGATGAAATCTCTATATTATTCGGTGACGGAATCGGCTCCGGACACATCTTCTGCCTGAGTGTCTTTACAATATAAGAACTGACATCCGCTATAATAGGATAATCCGCCATTAATCCGTCCCCCCTTTCAGGTTTTCCAAAAGCTGTTCTACCGTGGCTTCCATGCCCTCTGTAACGCAGACAGCATATTCCGTTCCTTCTATGTAGATCACGGTGCAGCCGAAGTATTTGCTGCCGGCTTCCTCCGGAATATATGCCACATTGCCTTGCAGTACCGTCTCCGAAGACATCTGTTCTATGGTGCCGTCGGTAAGTCTTACCTCACTGCTTCCCACGCTGTAGCGGTAGGTTCCGCCGCTGCCGGAGAGCACCGCATCTCTTCTGCTTGCACTGTATATGTATCTGTAGTCTGTCACCCTGCCAATCGTCTGGGCGGAAAGATATTTCTCTGCCCCCGTACCGGAGTATCTGACAAACAGGTTCTTATTTCCGTTCTTCATACAGTCTGCCGCCATTGTCCCCGCCAGCGTTGACGCCTCCGAAGACCCCTCGGCTCCGAACAGGCTTAGGGCTCCAAGCACCGCCGCCTGATCCTGGTCATTCATATTATCGAAGGAATCCCCTAACGCACTTTCAAGCAGGGCAAGGAGTTCATCTCCGGTCAGCCCGAAGCCGTCTGTGGTATTCCCGCTTTCCGTGTCGCTTCCGCTCTCCGTGCCGTTTCCGCCTTCCTGTACCTGTTTCAGGGCTGCATCCAGTGCATTTCTGACATCGTCCGTGGCATCCGTGCCGAGACTTGACATAAGATCCTTCAGAGCCTCTTCCTCTCCCAGCGCTGCCAGTGCGTCCACTGCCTCGACAATGCCGCTCATATCACCCTCTGCCAGCTTTTTCTTGGCATTATTCTGTATCTTTGCCACGTTTGCTGCCCGCGTCTTGTCCCCGAGCTGGGTCATGGCCTTCGCCCGATCCACAGCAGATCCGTTGGTCAGCTGATCGGACAGCCGCTGCTCCTCTGCTGCGATCTCCACATCAATGGCATCCAGCATCGCGTCATATTTTTTTGCAAGTCCCAGATCGTTCTGATCCAATGCCGCATCTCTGAGCGTCTGTATATTCTCCTTATCGCTCTCCAGCCCGGAGAGTGTGGATCGCATACTGCTGTTGCCGTCAATCACGCCCTGCGCCAGCTGCTGAAGTTCCAGCAGACAGGCATCTACTCCCAACTGCGCATTTTCCGCATAGGCATCGTCCTTTATATTGTTATAACAATTTCCCATTTCTTCTATCTTGTTAAACAGGTAGTCTGCAGCTGCCTGACTGCCCATGCGCTCTGCCTTTGCCTTGATCAGGAACTGGTATTCGTTAGAGATCTTATCCTGCTCCGTCTTCTGGATTTCCAGGAGTTTGTCACATGCTTCCTTGCTCTTTCCCTGGGAGACCGCTGCATTATATTCCTGTCCTGCTCCGGAAGAGAATGCACTCTTAAGCCTTTCTTCCGCCTTAGGGATCAGTTCCTGCTCCAGAAGCGAGAGTTCCCTGTCCTTATCCTTGATCATGGAATCCTTGATGCTGTACAGGTTTTTCAATTTCAGCAGTTCATCCTCCAGATCGGTATTTCCGCCTGCCACTTTCTGCAAAATACTCATGCTCAACGTATATTCCGTCTCTCCGAGAACCGTTCCGTCATTCGAGATCTGATTGCCGCTATGGGTAATATAGCTGGATTCACAGCTCTCCATTGCCGTTCCCACCGCATCTGACAGATCCGCACTGGCCATGAACTGCTCATCATTGTAATTGTCCTTATTGTAAGCCGAACCTCCCAGAAGCGACTGCAGCTGGTTCAGTCTGCTGTCTTCTGCTTCCATCAGCTGATAAAAGACTTCTGCCCGGCGCTTTGCGTCGATCTTTCCCATCAGTGTATACAGGATCTCCGCCTGTTCGCTCTTGTCCTGTTGCTGCAGTCTGTCGTAGACTCCCTGTAAGAGGTTGATCTGCCTGTCGCATTCATCCGTCACTGCATTTCTGAGATTCAGCCCAAAGAAATTCCGCAGCTGATCATAAAAATATCTGTTTGCTCCCTCAGTTTCCGAAGTGTAAGTGTTGTCATACTGGTTCCGCAGTGCTTCCAGCTCCGGGAGCCGATACAGGTCATAAGGGGAAGGCTGGTCAAAAATGCAGACCGCCGCACTGTTCTTCGCACTGCGGGCGATACCGTCCGCCCCCACATAGAATGTCACCCAGAGATCCGCCAGTTCCGTTGCTTCCGCAGGCTCTGCCGCATCCGTGATATCCGCCAGTCCTTCTGCGGAGGAAATATCGAACCATTCACCGTTTGCCAGCTCCGATTTATAGTAAATGTTATACTGACCGGAATCTTCAGCACTCTCCTGTGCCTTTTCATACAATTCATCTGTCATGGCAGTCATATGGATCAGATAGGTTCCGATGAACAAGGTACCGTTTTCCACTGTATTTGTGAGTGAAAAGGTACTGTATTTTACCGCCGTTGATTCGTCCAGCACCGCATAGACATCGATCCGGCTGTATTCCAGCCCGCCCATAATGCCCAGCAGTCCTGCCAGAATTCCGGCAAATATTCTAAGCCTCTTCTTTTTCCCTTTCTTCATACTCATTCACCATGCCTTTCAGTAACCTGCAGATTTTCAGTCTTCTGTGCTGTTTTCCATAAGCTTATTATCTGCAGTCTCAAAGTGCCCTTCACATATCTTATTTTTTGATGCATCGTAAAACTCAATATTCAGATCGGCAATGCCGTTCTCCAGAAGGCTCAAATACCGGAAGCTCTTCTCTGTACTGTAATAGCTGTCCCCTGTCAGATACACTCCGTCAGAGGTGCTGATCCTGTAATATGCAATCTCTCTGTCCTGTCTTGGAGATAGCTCCACCGTCGCAATTCCCGTATCCGCATTGACCGTGAGCGAGTACTCTCCAAGCTCCCTGTCCCCGGTTCCGCCGGTGGCCGTATACTGACTGACGATCTGCAGTTCCCCGCTCTGTTGGGAGGGATCGATTTCACAGTCGTCGACAAACTCCGTATCGTTATAGAAACGGATAAATGCCTTATCAATACTCTCTGTCGTGAGTGCCAGATGACGAATGCTCTTATCTATTTCCGTTCTCTCTCCGATCTGCTTTCCGTCACACCAGAGTTCAAAGTGTGTGACTTCCACATTGAAATCGTCCGGGATATAGACATTCAGCCGGAACTGTTCCTGCTCAATGATCGATTCCATGTAATAGTATGCGCCGTTTTCGTACACTGTTTCCACATAGCTGTTGCCTTCGCCTCCCGCCTTCAGGTCTGCACCGGCGTCTGCAAGCAATATGGACACCCCGCCGCAGGTAAGGCGGTCAAAAGAATACAGTGCCTTGGTGTAATCGGCTAATGCGGAGAACATCTCATTCTGCAGTTCCTCGTAGTCTTCTTTTTCCGTTGTGAATTCCTCGTTTGTCAGTTCACCCAGCTTATTCAGGCTCTCTGCGGCCGTCAGCGATTTTTCCGCCTTGTTCACCGCCTCCACTGCTGCGAGGTAAGCATTACGCAGGGAGACATAATTTTCAAAGGTATCCGTCACTTCATCTGTCAGATCCTTCTGCGCATTCTCGCGCTCAAGTCTTGCATCCTCGTATTCCAGCGCAGCTTCATACAGGGCATATGGCTCATCCTCCACATAACGGATGCCGGAAATCGCTCCCTTGAACCATTCCTTGGGAATTCTGATAAACAGGATTTTCTTCTTTCCCTGCCATGGCTCATCTATCTTCTGTAAAAAAACTTCATATGCACTCTTAAATGCCTTCTTGTTCACCTTGGTTCCGGCATACACCTGATTCACATAGCCCGAAATATAGTTCATCTTGTTTCCGTACTGTCCGTTCATCAGATTATAATTGGTGCGAAGACTGATCAGTGCAGTGTTCTCCGACATGCATACATCATAGTAACTCTGGTCATGATCCAACGTATACTGTATCAGATCCTGTAACTGTGTTCTTGAGATTTCCGCAGACACGAAAGGATTCTCAAAGCTGTATCCCGTTGTCACATCCATGCCGATTGCATCCGACAGCTTTTTCTTGCTCTGTTCATAGGATCGTCTGTCCTCGGCTATCTTGTTCTGCAGGGAAGTAATATTGGTATTCAATATGTCAATATCGTTCTGACTCGCCTCACCGAGTTTCAGCTTCGCCTTATCCTTGACAAGCTGTTCCTCGAACACCGCCAGCCGGTTTTCGTTAAATCGTATGGATTCTTCCAGTACCACAGCATCCACGAAAAGCGTGCTTACCTTTTCATATTCCTCCAGTACGACATCCGTCAACTGATGCTCCAGGGAATCGATCTCACTCTGAATCTCTATGGGTTTGAACTGGAATTCATATGCCTCCGACAGATCCGGTTTCGTCGGGAACTTGAAAGACAACAGCGGCGACCACCGGAAGGTAGACATATTCTTCTGTTTTTCCCTGATGGACCGGTAGGCCTGACTGAGAGATGCCTGTTTCACCGAAAGCTGACTCTCTACCTTCTCATAGGATGCACTGTTAGCCACCGCGAGCTTTTTCGCCTCTGTAAGCGTCAGAGTTTTCGCCTCCGCCGCCTCACAGTTCATGGGAGCCATGCTCCAGCCCGCCGGAAAGATCATGCAGACTGCCAGAAGGAACGTCAATATTCTGTTGTTGATCCCCGTCAGTCTGTTTTTCTTCATCAGGCTCCTCCCTCTGCCTCCGTAATACTGTAATAGGAAAATGTTCCCTGCTGATCCTGTGCCACAAAGGTATAGATCAGACCGTTTTTCTCAAAGGAATAGAGAAATACTTCCCTCTCCCCGTCATAATCTGTCACGCGGTAATAATCGTCATAAATGCGTTCCGTTACCACATCCGCCGATATACCTCCGGCCAGCCGGCTGTAGCACACTGCCTCCGGCATTGTGATCAGAGACTGTCCTTCGTAATTCTCCGAACCGAAATAGCTTTTTAGTTCTTCTATGGTGCTGAACTTTTCCGTTCCCACAGGGAAGCTGTCCCGCAGCACATAGACTGTTCCAACTTTGATGGCGCCGTCCAATGCATTGGTGTCCTGCGCCCCCGCATAGACCGCATCAATATCCTTCATGACAACAACAAAATTCTCGTCATCTTCGTACAGATCCCGCCTTCCGGTATAAGCCTTGGATGCCTCCGCGGTAGTCTTTCCCAGGAAATCACTGTAGACGATCTGATCCTTCGTAAAATTTCCCTGGAAGATCACATTGTTGCCTCCGTCATACAGGACTCCCTCTCCTTCCATCATTCCCTGCGAAAATCCGCCGTTGTACCAGAGAGAACCGTTGTCCCTGTACAGTTTTCCCGTGCCCTCATACAAATTATTGCTGAACTGCCCCTGATAGTGCATAACACCGTCGTCATAATACTGCGTGCCGGTACCTTCATAGCAGTTCTTCTCAAACTGCCCCTGATACACCATCACTCCGGTTCGGTTGTAAAGCTGACCGTTTCCTGTTACATATCCTTTCTCCACATCTCCTTCGTAGGCGAGGTAACCGCCTTCTCCGGTGATCTGTACGCGTCCCTCCGCAAAACGCAGGAGCAGCGAATCATAGCTGTATTTCTTAATCTCAGTTCCGCTGGTACTGGTTCCTCTGATCAGATTTAAGTTTACCAGATAGATAAGACTCAGGGTCGTTATGACGACCGCTATCGCAAAGGCAAGGCGTTTGCTGACCAGCCAGCCGAAGACCTCGTAATAATCCTTTTTGTCTCTCGGTCTGACGTTGAAAATCCGTGAAAAGAAACCCCGGATCCCCGCCACGACCCTTGTTTTAATGAAGCTCCAACTGGTCCATAATTTGATTTTGGTGAATATAGGTGTGATCTTCGCCGTCAGCGACGCCCATAAAACCTGAAAAATGTTATTGCTTTTCATAAAGCTTCATCCTCTAATCATAATGCAATCCACAGTCGATGGCCTCGCCATGTGCCTCATTCAGATGCTTCTCGCAGGCAAACAGATACCATTTTGCAATCCTGTCCTCCGGCAGTTCCCGCAAAAGCTCCGAGAACGTACTTCTCGCCAGATAGAAATCATACTGGTAAAACAGCTGCAATGCCTGTTCAAATTTCTCCTTCGTCTGAAGCTTCGCCATGCGCTCCCTGTTCGGACACGCATCCAGTACTTCATACAGCTTTACTTTTCCGCCGTTTGCACTGACATATCCGAGGTAGCGGGTGTCCTTATCCCGGCATCCGTTCTGCATGATTTCCTCCGTCACCACAACCCGAAGCCCCAGGGTTCCGAGCCATGCAGCATATTCGTCCTGGTGGAACTTATCTCTGGTGTCCAGAAACGGGAAACACTGGGTCTCCGTTCCCGCAACGCCGTATATAAACTGTGAGCGGAACAGGAAGACTGTGGCCGGTATGCCGTTCCGGTACGCATTCTCCGGAAAATCTCTGATCAGATCCACCGCAAACTGAACCGTATCTCCTTTTTCAGTGGGGAACAGCAGTTTCAGTACCGACAGTCTGGCATCGCTGGATACCGTGATTCCTCCCTGTTCGCGCTGTCTTCTTTCGAGTGCCTCCAGAAAGCGGTTGCGGTTCTCAAGAGTTGCATCTTTTCCCGCCGGATCGATCCCTACGATTGCCATGCTGCCCGCAAGCTTTCTCTCATCTCCGCTTACCACTTCCATGATGGAATTTTTCTCCAGCAGCTTTTCAATTTCCTTCGGTGCAAACCGGTAATACGCCTCAAAAATCTGGAGTTTGCTGTAATTCATCTTTTTCAGCGTCTTATCCGTCTCATTAATGCTGTTCCACATGCTCTCCATGTCTTTTCCGTGTACATCCGGACGTTCAATGTCCTGGCTGCCGCCGGCCACGCGGAGCATTACATTCTTTAGCTTTCCGATGTCTCTGGACTGTGCGGTCAGAAAAGCGATGCCTAATGCACTAAGTATTACATAAACCGCTAATCCGATCAGACCGTCTCTGATGAGAACATCTTTCCATTGGTAAAGTACAAAGTTCGTAGAAAGCACCCCGATCAGGGCATAACCACCTTGCACTGTCGGCATACTTCCGAGGAAATATTTCCTCTCCCCGATCTTCACCTCTGCCGACAGATATTTTTCTTCGTTGACAGTGCGGGTAGCCAGTTGTTGCGCCACATCCGTGTAGAGTTCGGCAATGGGCCGGCCGTTCCAGATACCAGTGCCCGCAAGGATCGTCCCGTCGCTTACACGCACCAGGCAAGCCTCACGAAAATACGCGGACACACCGTTACCGCAGACCAGTTTTTTCATTTCATAGTCCTGCTTATAATAGGCTTCCGAAGTGTAATATTCCTGCATGTCCTCCGGAACTGCCACTTGAAAAGCCTCATTGTCAGCCAGTTCCTTCAGATATACCGCTGAAAGTTCCCTGCATTTATCCGCCTCTTTCCCGTATTCCATGCAGAAGGCAAACAGGACATTGCCTGCCACAAGGAGCAACAGCACTGCCTCCATTGCCGCAATCATGCAGATCAGTCTGCTCTTTTTCTGTAGCATGCTCTCTGCAATAACGAGAATCAGCAGACCGGAAAACAGAATCACCACATACCGGAAAATCAGTTCCATATGGCTGCCCAGATACTGCTTTACTGTACAATGTCTCCCTTGAAATAATGCAATCAGTTCCGCATCCGGTACAAAATTCTCAGCACCGGAACCGTCATCCAGATAGAGAAGCATCTTCCCCCTCTGGTATCTCGCCTGCAGGATTGCTCTTCCATCAGCCGTAGCCGTCATTGTCACTTCTTCGACATTCAACGGTTCCTCCGTCTCTTCTGCCGTATTTCCGCTTTCCTCCCTGGGCACGCGGTATACGGAAGCACTTTTACCGTTTCCATCCACAACCGTCAGATAATATCCGCCGTCATCCTCACTGAATCCCGTCAGTCTGCCGTATCCTTCCAGTCTGATTGGCAAACTACGGGAGATCCATGTAAGATCCTGCGTATATTCTGCAATCCTGTACTGGTTCCCTGACACCCCATCCTCTGTGTACCATCCTTCCATCAGCACCGATATGTTCTGTCCGGCCAGAATACCGGCACACCGGTATCCCTCCCCGGCGCCATCCGCCTCAACGACTGTCGTTACTTCTCCGTCGTCCGCAATGCGGTACAGCTTCCCTGCTCCGTCCGAATTGTCCGTGGCATACAAAAATGACTCCACCTGCGCCATATGCGTATCCGACACATACCCTGCCGGATTCCGGTAGCCGAGCCAGCAGTCTGTAACGCCAATGACAACCAGTATGGCGATCCAGATGCAGTTGATGATAACACCTACTTTTTTCTTCATATAATCTAAAGTCTCCAATGTCTACTTATATCTCAGGTTCTCTGTACCGATCACCTTAAAGCTGTTCATAAACAGTCGCAACCACGGCGCGTCGCCAAAAATAAGCTGTGCAAGGAACGTCACCGCTACGATCAGCGCCAGAAAAATACATATAATAAAAAGAATTCGAAACAGTGTGTCCCTGTATGCCGTTATCCAGGCAGTCATTCTGGCGCGAATTCCTCTCTTTTCCTTCGAGACCGCAGCAATCCTGATGTCTTTATATAACTCGCTGAACTCGCTGTAGCTTCTTTTCTCTATTTTCTTTTTCAGCAGGGTATAACTTACCGCTTTCTGGGGGGCTTTCGGTTTCAAAAGCTCCAGCAGTATTCTTGCACACTGTACGGTGCATTCCTTTTCGGTGATCTCTGGATCAATCTCCGCAAGATCAATCTGATAACTCAGGAAAACGGAATCGTCCTTGGCGAGATGGATCTGATTCTGTTGCAGCATGAGATACAGCATGGGATAGGGGATCCCCTCCATCATGCACGCGAGGATCAGATGAATACAGATATCCTCGCATTTCGAAAGCGGAAACCGCTCTCCCGCGTAAAACGCCGTCAGTGGTCGTTCCGTCTTATAGGGAAAGACCATACAGAAATCGCCGTTCCAGGAAAAACTCGCCACGCAGGCTCTCTTCCTGTTCTCACTGCTGTGTTCAAAGGACTCGAGAACCTGCTTGACGATCGTGTGATTCTTGATGAGTAACAGCGTATACAGGCTGCCCGCATCCGAATTCAGATCCCTGCAGACAAGCACATCATTCGCCGCACTTTTCTGTACAATACGAACCGTATTCAGTTGCATTCCATGGGATTCATAAATCATCTCTGTTATGCGTACTCCTTATCTGCCCGGAATCACTTTTTATCCGTATCATCTGCCGCCTTTTTCTTGACGATGGCATAAGCATAGGTACAGATCACAGGCATATCCACACAATAAATTCTGATCTCGTAAACGCCTTCCTTACTGGGTGCCGTATAGACGCCTTCCGCCGTGATCTCTCCGCTGCCCGGCTCCGTCAGTTCATAGGCAATAGTATAACTGTCCATGTTGGTACATTTTACTTCAAAATAATAGCTTTCCTTCGCTCCGAGAACAACGGTCGGTGTCACAGCGGCAATACTTCTGTCACTGTAATCCTCCTTCAGACCAAGGTCGTTTCCTGCCGGGAACTTCATTGCCACCCAGCGGTATGTCAGGACGAGATAATCCACGTTCTGCAGAAGCTTCGCTGCTACCGTAAAGCTTCCCTTGTCGTTCATCACCTTCACGGCTGTCTCCACATTGACATTCGTTCTGGCGGTATTTTCAAACAGTTCGGGATTCCCGTAGATCGTATTCTTTGCGCCGACGCCAAGGGCCGCGTCCTCCGCTATGTACTCATAACCGATGTCTACATATACATTTCCTTTTCCGAGACCGTGAATGATTTCACCTGAATAGCAGATATCACCCTTTTTTGCTGCATTTCCCAACGGGATCTCCAGGGTTCCGGTAGCGATCTGAGGCTCTGCACTCATATCCCTGCCGACATTCTCAACTCGGATGTTCTCTGTCCTGCCGTCCTCCCGCACGATTTCGGAATCGTCCTCTCTCAAAAAGTACGACAAATACTCGTGTCTCTTGGCGTGCTGCGCAGGCGACGCAATATATTTTTTAACATGATTCTCGATCACTTCTTCAATCAGATACGCGCTGTCCGTGCGCACCAGCTTCAGATCCGCCAGGCGAATGAAGTCCTCCACACCGCCCATGCTCTGCATCTCAAGGCTGACGCGTCCAATCTCACGGTTCACAAGCTCCCTCGGTGTCAGATCCCCGATCATCACCTTCAGGGAAAGTGCAGACATCACCGGTGCCTCTGCTCCGTTCACCGTTGCACTGGCGCTGTCACTCTTCAATACCACATCCGTATCCACCAGAGAGACATTCTGAACCGTCATCCAGTATTCCTTCGTTACCGTCTCTCCCTGATCCAACGCAATATCCTCAAACGCAATCTCTATTTCATGTCCACCGTCCTGTGAACGGAATGCCGGTGTCTGAAGTACACCGTGATAGGAAAACGTCTTCTTATCCGCAGACAATTTCTGCACCTTTGCAAGCATTCTCACCTGTTTTCCTCTGCACACAGTTGCCGGAAGGATCACCTCAACCAGATAGTCGTCCGTCTCCAGCAGCGTTCCCTTCACCAGGAATTCCGATTCCAGCTCAAAGCCGCCCTCTGCGTCGACACTGTCCATCAAAAACAGCTGGTATTCCTCACTAATTCGGTTGTATTCATATTCCTTGTCGGCGTTCTGGCTGTTCAGAGCATAAACAGTATGTACATCCTTCTCCTGATATCTGAGACAAAGGCTCGCAAGATTCGTCTTCAGCTGGTCAAATCCTTCGATGGAAGACAGCTTTTTCACCACGGAGGACTCAATGACAATTTCTCTTCCCAGACCGTCTATCGCCGCTCCGCTCTCCACAAGAAGCGATAGGTCATCGAGACTGAACACTCCGCATCCGCAGATAATTCCCGCGCCATACATCATATTGTTCAGGAATCTTCTCTTGTTGTTAAAATAATTCTGCTCAGCCTGAAAATCAGCACTCGTCAGCATTTTCCCGGGGTAATAACGATTTCGTTCAAACGGATAGATTTGGTTATTATTCATATTCGCTTTCCTCATCTGCTTATAATTTTTGTTAGATTTTTCAATAGACAATTTTTTACCATATTTTACATATTGTAACATATACGAAATTTCTTTTCAAGAGACCTGTGGTTTGAAATTTCGTAGTTTTATCCACGATTATAGGAAATAATTTAAAACAAATTCCGGTTTTTGATAAATCAAAAAGATATGAAAACAAAGAAGACCCCACGACAAAACAGCGGAAGTCCTACAATGTTCAGGTCTATATATACAAGGGTATTTTAAAGTTCCTCTGTTTTCTGAAGGAAATCTCCTATGTGTTTTTTGCTTGCTTTTTTTGTAAGAGCAATTTTATATGAGAAATCGTTCATACTATGTACCTGTATTTTTTCATTCGTATATAAAGCTCCGGAAATAGAAGCCAGGGGAAAGATTTCCGGCTCCCCCCGCCTATTTTGAGAGCAAATGCGGCCTTGCAAATAATCCTCTTCCGAATATAGCTCTATTATACAGGAATGAAAATTATCAATGATCTGATGAAAGACCTGTTCCAGATTATAGTCATTGGAAATGATAACAAAGTCATCACCACCAATGTGTCCGATAAATTCCCCGTTTCTACAGGCATCATTCATACATTTCGCAACAGCTCTTAGCATCATATCTCCATTTTCAAAGCCATAGGCATCATTGTATGCTTTAAAATTATCCAGATCCAGATACATAATGGAAAATTTTTCATCCGAAAACAACAGCTTTGAAATCCTATCCTGTATCTGGATATTCCCGGGAAGATGGGTCAGTGGATTGGTATCCATGGCACGCTCTACCTGAATGGATATGGAAGCTTCCAACAGATCTTTCACCGTAACAATCCCCACATAGGTTCCGTTATCCGAAACAACAATTGCATCATACAGCACCTGCTTGGGTCGAATAAGAGCCAGTCTGGCTACCATCTCTATAGGCATCCGGTAATCTACTTCCAGATAATTATGACAATTATTATTTAAAAGATCTCCTACGGTATCCTTACTGTATAAAGAATAACCATACCGGCCTCCCAGACATTTATCCAAAAATTGTTTTGTCAATAATCCACATACTTTCTGATTATTATCCACGACACATATTTCTGTTATTTCCGGCTGATTCTTCATAAATTCAAATACTGCAATTGCCTTTGTTTCACTGGTTGTGGTGCCGGGTTTCTGACAGATACTTCCGACATTTCCGAAAAATGACGGTATCTCTTTAGATATGGCAGATGTTTTATTTTCGGAAACAATTAACTTCACGATAGAATCCGGAATGCTTTGAAGTTTCTTATCCGGTCTGCCCAGGTAATATCCCTGACCGTAGTCGACACCCAATTGGATCAGCTGAATCAATTCTTCTTTCGTCTCTATTCCTTCAGCAATTAAATATATGTTTTCGTTATGGCAAAATTTTACGACTCCCTCTATCAGGGAACGTTTTACAGAATCATTGTTAATATTTTTGATCAGAGAGATATCCAGCTTTACGTACATTGGATGTAGAAAAAAAATACGATTAAAATTGGCATAACCTTTTCCAAAGTCATCTATTGCAATTTGGTAGTTTTGCATTTTATAATGATTTACTGCATTTTGAAAGGTGTCTATGGCGTTTATATTGGTTCGCTCGCATATTTCAAAAATAACATTTTCCGGCAATATATTATAGCGTTTTAAATAGGACAGGGTCATACCAACCTGAAATCGTTCATCATATAATACATTGGGATCCACATTCAGAAATATTTTTTTACGGCCAATATCATCCCTGATCCCCTTTAAAGCCTTTTTTCTGCAAATATACTCTAATTCCCACAGGCATTCCATTTCTTTTGCATAATCAAACATTTCTTCAATATTAAAACTGCAGGATTTCAGGGAAATGCGGGACAGAGCCTCATAACCGAAAATTTTCCCATCTTTTAATGAAACGACAGGCTGATAAACGGGATAAATCTCTTTTTCACTTATAATTTCCTGCAACTGTTGCTGAACAGATGGTGTCATACTCCTTCTTCTCCTTCGAAATTAATAACCATTCATAATCTACGCTCTATTAATGTAGCCCAAATATATATATACCGTGTTATGTAACCGTAAAATGAAGGTAAAAAATTTTCAGCTCTGCCATACTGTTTTCGGGCATGAAAAAACCTCAGAACAAAATGTTCTGAGGTTTTTAAAGAGGCGCAGACCGGATTTGAACCGGTGGATACTGGTGTTGCAGACCATTGCCCTTTTTGCCGGAAAGCATTGCCATCTGAACAGTAAATGTCAATAAAGTGTCTATACCACCTTATCTATCTACAACTCTTTACTCACCTCATTTCAACCATTAGTATAAAAATATGAGGAGAGATCAAAGATGGATTATCAACTAAGTTTGGAAAGAACCTACGGAGTGTTTACGGTGTGACTGTTACTACATTATATTTTCCTATCATTTCGTTTTTTAGCCCAACTAACGCATCCATTCCCTTCTGGGTTGTAGCAAAAAATTCATTTTCACAAACTTGATTATATTTTACATATGTGGATTCACCACCTGTTTCACAAATTTTGTTTTCATGTTCTTGATATGAAAATATTGGCGTGAATGCATTTTCCACATATACCTGGTATATCGGGACCCTCTCTCCCAGGCCATCCACTTGATTTTCAATAAAAACTAAATATTCTTCTCCGACTTCCATTATATTAACAAATCCTCTTTCGAGGGAGTATGGTTCTGAATATAAACTAAGTGACCAACGGCTGCAAGTAATATATATTTCCTGCCCCACCTCTGGCTCTTTACCCTTATAAACTTCTTCCACTTTTACCAGCTGTCTGCTTGTTCCACCTATATGTTCCACGTCTCCCAGTGTAGATACCCGTATAATAACAGGGGCCTGCGGTAAACTTTTTGACAAATTCTCTGCTTCATCAAGACATATATTTTCCGGAAACTGTGCTACGTATATCTCATCTAAATATGACTTATCTTCTGCTATATTAGTATATGTTCCTTTTTCAAATATACCAAATGCAGTTATAACTATAACAATTAATAAGATAAAGCATGAACCCCATTTGAATTTCACAGCTCTGTCCCCTTTCTTTCAATGCGGCCATCTGCAATTTTAAATACCTGATCTGCCAATATTTTCATATCATCCTGATTATGGCTTGCTAAAAGAATTAAAGCGCCTCTTTCTTTTTCCTGTTCAATTAATTGTCTGATTTCCTTTATTCCTGCCTCATCCAGTCCATTTGTAGGCTCATCCAGCATGATAACATCCGGCTTCTCCATGATGGCCTGTGCAATCACCAGTCTTTGCTTCATTCCCATGGAATATTTACCAAATACCCTTTTGTCAAACGGGTCAAGTCCAACCCGCTGTATTGCCTCTTCTACTTCCTGCTTACCAATCACTCCCTTTAACTGTGCAAGATATAATAAGTTTTCCACTCCTGTCATATTGGGATACAATCCGGCATGCTCCAAAACAATTCCCTGACTTGGTAAAACAGCAAAGTCTTTGTGCAGTTCTTTATCATTCCAATAAATGTTACCTGAATCAATCTTCATTAGTCCCGATAATGCCCGAAACAACATGGTTTTTCCAGATCCGTTTCTACCCCAGAATCCATATATATTTCCCGTTTCCATTTCCAGACTGATGTCATTGAGTATGTTCTTACCCTTTATTGTTTTACAAATATTGTTTGCAATTAATTTCATATTAAATTGTCTCCATTTCTACGTCCTCTGTCAGCAAATCCTTCTTCTGTATCAATAGTCCTCCCATCACTACAATAACTATACATAATAGGGTTGGAATCAATATCGAAGTAACTAAATTCAAAGAATATCGGCTGTTGACTAACTCAACTTCCAACAATGTGCTACGATGCCATCCTAAAACGGTATGTGCCACTGGATTCAACCACAACAAAACATCTATGATGTCTTGTTTAATCTGCATTTTCGTCAATATGTTTATGATATTAAGTGCTGCTGTGCAAGTCATTTGCACAACCATAACCACTGTGAATGCCGCACTGCTTCCAATATTGATTGCAAGCAAATTAACCAACAACACCAAGGCAAAATTCCATAACGTAAAAATCAGGGCATGGTATCCTAATAAAATAAATCCACCTACGCTAAAAATCACTTGGTATCGCAGTACAGAAACAATAATAATTGTACTTAGAAATAACAACTCGAATATGCATATTGTTTTAATTAACTGTAACAGTTCCTTTCTATACCATTTCATTCGGTCCGGGCATCGACTGAATACATAGATACTGGCTGTGCAGAAATGACCATATAATTTATTTCCCAAAAGCAATATAATAATATAATTGGGCATCATACGAAGCATAAATCCAATTAACTCCACTAAATTGCAATTCATGCTGAGTTCGCCTCTGGATCCACTTAATTGCAATACAAGTTCTGACAACGTTATTACGCCGTCAAACGGTCTGATAAACCCTAGTGATATGCAAATTCCGGAAAGTATTCCAATTAAAATTACTACTCTTTTTTCATGATGCATATTACCATTTATCCTTATTCCTTCCATAAAAGTAAAAACCAAATATTGTTATTATTATAATTCCTACCCCAATCATTGGAACTGCAATGTTTTTAGGAGTATCATCAAAAAGGAGCAAATACTTATACCAGATTAATGTTCCCTTATTTCCACTCAGGAGATTAAGATATGTAGTGGCGTTCAACAGGACAAAAGTCGGCAGAATCAGCAGCGCCCGATATTTTACTTTAAAAACAAATGAGATTGCTACAGGAAGCGTACCAATGATTCCGGATACAACACCAAAAAATAGTGTTGTAAGAATTGCATACAAACCAGGGGACGCTATATAGATAGCGCTGCCTGTGTAATTACGAACCATTGCAGCATACTCTGCATTGTAAATGCTTAAGTTCGATAAATCTCTTATTGCATTCATGGGAAAAGACAACATATTCATTAGTATTTCAAGCATAAATGGAACCGTAAATACTATTGTTGTTGTAAAAAAAGATGCCCACAATTTACTTTGTAAATAACGATTTTTCCCTAAACGATAAATCATGTATACTTCTTCTTTTGTCTGCTGTTCTTTGGTATAAGAAAAACCAGCAGGCACAGCAACTAAGATAGGGTAAATCATCACAATTAATAATTGAATGTCAGCATTAAAATATACTTTATTCAGGCTGAGTGCTAATAACTTCATAGGCTGATACATTTGTGAAACATCAGTACCTCTGAAAGTGAGAACATTAGTCATATAATTTCCCAACACTATAAATAGAAGTAATATAAATGTCAGAATTGCTTCTTTTTGTTTTAATAAAAAAATGGTTTGCTTTTTAATCACTTTTATTAACATATAATTTCCCTCATATAACTTATCTTCCATCGTAAGAAACAGTTGCATATGCGGCTACACTTGAGTTACCCCTTCCTCTGTTTTATCCTTATTCTCCTTGTCTCCCTCCTCTATATCCCTTCTTTTTAATTCGGGATTCGCCAGCTTCTCCAATGTCTTTTCCGGATTATGTAACTCGTCACACGATACCTGAAGTATATCTGCTATACTACTAATCATTATCATATCCGGAAGATTCTTTCCATTCTCCCATTTGCTTACCGCAGAAGTAGAAACCGATAACCTCTCTGCCATTTCCTTCTGGCTTAATCCTTTTTCCTTCCTTAAAATTATCAGCAATTTACCAAATGCTTCCTTTTGCATAACTTTGCCCCTTTGATCGTACTAACAGTGACATAATTATACAATTAAGTAATTTAAAAAGCAATTGATTAAAAACTGCGGATTGGCACACTTTTTTCACAATACCACCATGGCTTTACACTGTCACTTCTCTATACTACAATAATAGGAAATTTCATACGTTGTATTAGCTATAGTCAAACATGCTTGATAACTTATCATATAACAGATTTCCTTTAGAAGTGCAATTGAGCATTTGGAAAGTATTATAATTTGTTGAACATTTAGCATAAATTTCCATCTACTCAATAAATATATTTTTACACAAAAAAACTCAGAATAAAAATATTCTGAGTTTTTTAAGAGGCGCAGACCGGATTTGAACCGGTGGATACTGGTGTTGCAGACCATTGCCTTACCACTTGGCTACTGCGCCATATTTAATTAAATGACTCCAACGGGAATCGAACCCGTGTTACCGCCGTGAAAGGGCGATGTCTTAACCGCTTGACCATGGAGCCGCGTGTTATCGCCGCTTGGCGTATCAAATGTATCTGATAAAAAAACTCCCCGAGTAGGGCTCGAACCTACAACAACTCGGTTAACAGCCGAGTGCTCTACCATTGAGCTATCGAGG
>CAKSAN010000022.1 GCA_934436435.1 uncultured Acetatifactor sp.
AGAGCATCAGCTACTCTGTACCCACAGCTCGCTCCAAAGTGGGCACAGCGCAAGAGCATCAGCTACTCTGTACCCACGGCTCGCTCCAAAGTGGGCACAGCGTTGGAATTATAAGAATTTGTGCCTAACATATCAAACAGTACATAAAAACGAAATGCCTACCGTGAACAGGAACCCTCACAGTAGGCATTTTAAATACATTAATTAACTCTCCAGTTACTATACAATCACTTTCCAAACAGTGTGCTAAAGAGCCCTCTCTTGATAACCTGGGCGCCGGTGTTGATAAGCTGGCGCTCGATCTGGGCCTGTCTGCGTTCCGCTGCCTTTTCCTTCTTTTTCTGGGCAGCTTCCCACTCTTTCTGTTTCTGCTTTACGGCAGATTCCTGTAGCTTCGCCTGCTGCTTCGCCAAGGCTTCCTTGTCCTTCTCCAACTGTGCCCGCTCTGCGGCCAGCTGCTCCGCCTTCGCCTCATGTTCCATGGTATCCGTCAGCACCTCGTAGGCGGAAATATTGTCCACCGCCTCGTCGTAGTGTCCCATGCCATCCCGGGCCATCAGGTTCCGACGCTCCGTCTCATCCACCGGTCCCATAAAGCTCTGGGGACAGATGATGGAAGTTCTCTGGGCGATTCCCGGTACACCGTTTTCATTCAGGAAGGAAGTCAGGGCTTCTCCCACGCCCAGTTCCATAATGACTTCCTCTGCCTTGAAAGCAGGGTTGGCCCGCAGGGACTGTGCTGCTGCCCGGACGGCCTTCTGCTCCGCGGGAGTATACGCCCGGAGGGCATGCTGTACCCGGTTGCTCAACTGTGCCAGCACGGAATCGGGAATATCGCTGGGGCTCTGGGTCACGAAATAGATGCCCACGCCTTTGGAACGGATCAGCTTCACCACCTGTTCGATCTTCTGCACCAATATCTTCGGTGCATCGGCAAACAACAGGTGTGCCTCATCGAAGAAAAACACCAGCTTCGGCTTCTCCAGATCTCCCGCCTCGGGAAGCTTTTCAAACAGTTCGGACATCATCCATAACAGGAAGCTGGCATACAGAGTCGGATTCTGCACCAGTTTTACGCAGTTCAGCACATTGACAATGCCCTTGCCGTACACATCCGTCCGCATCCAGTCATAGATATCCAGATCCGGCTCCCCGAAAAAGAGGTCTCCGCCCTGATTTTCCAGCGGAAGCAATGCCCGCAGGATGCCGCCCACAGACTGTTTGGAGATGGTTCCGTAGGTGGTCAGATATTCGTCCTTGTGTTCTGCCACATAATTCAGTAAGATACGCAAATCCTTCAGGTCGATCAGCAAGAGTCCCTTATCGTCCGCGATCCGGAAGACGATATTCAGTACCCCTTCCTGTGCCGCAGTCAGCCCCAGAATCCGGGACAACAGCTCCGGTCCCATATCGGAGATGGTGGCTCTCACCGGATGTCCGCCCTCCTGATAGATGTCCCAGAAGCAAACCGGATAAGCCTTGTAGGAAAAGCTGTCGCGGATGCCGAATTTGTCGATTCTCTTGTCCATGGATTCCGAAGCCACACCGGCCGTGGCAATGCCGGAGACGTCTCCCTTGACATCACACAAAAACACCGGAACTCCCGCATCCGAAAAAGATTCCGCCATAGCTTTCATAGTGATGGTCTTGCCGGTGCCGCTGGCTCCCGCGATCAGACCGTGGCGGTTACTCATATTCAGCTGCATATTCACCCGCTGTCCGTCTGCCAGTCCCATATAGATCTGTCCGTCTGTATACATTGTTGTCCCTCATCCTCTCTTTTCTATCACTCTATAGCAATTCTTCCCTGTACCCGCTATGCCTTTTTGGAACGCCTCTTGCCGGTCATCCGCTCCACCTTCAGGCAGAAGACTTCCGTCATGGCCATGACTTCCGGACGGAAGACGAAGCCTTCTGTTCTGTCGGGGTAGTACTGTTTCATCAGCAGATCCAGTGCTTTCTGTTTCTCCGCATCCGACAGGATCTCTATAATTCCCTGACCGATCACACTTTCATATTCCATGGTGCACTGACAGCCGTCTTCTTTCTCCGACAACACCAGTCTGTGGGAGCAGTCCATCTCAAAGCTTGCTCTGGAATCTTTGCGGATCAGGTCATACTTTTTCCCTTCCTTTGCCCCGTGAAAATAGAGTGTCACCTTGCCGTCTTTTTCTTCCAGTCCAAAGTTTAACGGCAGGATGTACGGATAACCTTCCTCATCATTCAGTGCCAGTCTGCACACATCACATCTCTTCATGACATCTGTCATTTCCGAAAACTCTGTAATCTCACGATCTTTGCGACGCATTGCTCTTCCTCCTATGCTGCCTGTATTTTTGTCAAAATCCGCTTTCGCAGTTATATTTACTATAGCGCATAAACAGGATAGAATGCAACTATATATAAAAAATCCCGATGGAAGGAGTTCTGTGTTTTACATAGAACCCTGTTCCACCGGGAATTTTATTTTTTATAAATTAGTACTGCTTTACCTCCTCTTCACCGTTCATGACACGCAGTGCGCCCTGTGCCAGAGCTAACAGCTCGTCTTCACCGGGATATACGGTCACGGGAGCGATCCAGCCGCATCTCTCTTTCAGTTTTGCCACAACGTCCTCACCGTATGCAATACCGCCGGTGATGATGATCTGGTCTACCTTGCCGTTCAGAACACAGGCCATAGCGCCGATGTCCTTGGCTACCTGTAACAGAAATGCCTGCTTTACCTCTGCTGCCTTGGCATCGCCTTCATTGGCACGCTTGGTCACCTCACGCATATCGTTGGTGCCCAGATAAGAATTCAGGCCGCCCTTGCCGATCAGCTTTGCACTGATCTCCTTCTCGGTATATTTTCCGGAGAAGCACATTTTTACCAGTGCTGCGCAGGGAACGCCGCCTGCACGCTCGGGAGAGAATGCACCGTCACCGTCGAAAGCGCTGAATACATCTACGACCTTGCCATCCTCATGTGCGCCTACGGATACACCGCCGCCCATATGTACGACTACCAGACGTAAGGACTCGTAAGGCTTGCCAGCCTCTTTTGCATATCTCTTGGCAACTGCCTTCTGGTTCAGGGCATGGAAGATACTTCCTCTGGGAATCTCTTCCAGACCGGAATATCTTGCGATGGGCATCAGCTCGTCTACTACAACGGGGTCTACGATGTAAGAGGGAACGCCGATCTCATCACCGATCTCTCTTGCCAGAATACCACCTAAGTTGGAAGCATGCTGACCCTGTACACCGATTTTCAGATCCTCCAGCAGATCATCGGTGACAGCATAAGTACCGCTGGGGATGGGCTTTAACAGACCGCCACGTCCTACGATCACGTTGAAGCTCTTCAGGTCGCAGTTCTTCTCTGCCAGAAGATCGGTAATGATCTTCTTACGGAAATCCTTCTGCTCGAAAATAGTATCGTATTTGGAGATCTCCTCGGTAGAATGTCTCAGAGTTTCTTCAAATAATAAGGTCTCATCCTCAAATACACCGATCTTGGTGGAGGTGGAACCGGGATTGATTACCAGACTCTTGATTGCCATTGTATGTTTCCTCCTATATTCACTCTTATGATTTACCGCTTTATTCACTACGGCATCTATGCCTGCCGACAGCAGTTCACTTGCAGCTTCCGCAGCGGCATCTATAATGATATCCTTAACTTACTTCTGGTTCTTCTTCATCTCTTCTGCCACAACTGCTGCCAGTGCCAGAGAGTATACCTTGGTCTCGAAGGTATCGGAACGGCTGGTCAGGACTACGGGTACCTTGGTACCGGTCAGGATGCATCCGTTCTTTACTTTTACCATATGTACGATTGCCTTGTATACAAGGTTGCCGGCATGGATATCCGGGAACAGCAGGACATCTGCATCACCCTGGATCTTACGGTCGGTTGCACCCTTATGCTTTGCTGCTTCGGGATCAATGGCCAGATCCAGAGACAGCGGGCCGTCTACGATACAGCCGGGGATCTGTCCCTCTTCGCACATCTTGGTCAGTTCTGCCGCATCCAGAGTAACGGGCATCTTGGGATTCACAACTTCTACAGCTGCCAGAGGCGCTACCTTAGGCTCTGCAACGCCGCAGGCATTACATACCGGAATGGTGTTCTTGATGATCTGTACCTTCTCCTCCAAAGTAGGATAGGTCATAAATGCAACATCGGTCAGGAACAAAAGTCTGTCAATGCCGGGGATCTCAAATACACATACATGGGACAGGGTTCCGCCGGTACGAAGACCTACTTCCTTGTTCAGTACGCTCTTTAAGAAATTCTTGGAGTCGATCAGACCCTTCATATACATATCTGCACGACCGTCATGTGCCAGCTTTACAGCTTTCAGGGAAGCTTCGATCATATCCGGCTCGTTGATGATCTCATAATCGGTCAGATCCATGTTCATACCGGCAGCGATCTCACGGATCTTCGCCTCATCACCTACCAGGATCGCATCTGCAATGCCCAGTCTCTTGGCTTCATGTACAGCTTCCAGTACTGCACTGTCCTGTGCAACGGAGACTGCAACGGTCTTTTTTCCACACTCTTTTACTTTTGCTACGATGTCATCAAAATTCATTTTCTTCCATTCCTTTCCGCCCCTTCGCGGGCTCCAAGTATGAATACATTCCAGAATCAGCCAACACAGCTATTTCCATGCGAGCATGGCAATAGCTGTCTCGTCCGATTCTGCTGCTTTCTGAATAGTCACTCTAATCGTTAAAATAATAACACACTGGAATACAAAAATCAAGCTACTATGACAAATATAGCCACCTCTAAATGAGGTGGCTGATATCTGCCAGGGTCGGTACGCAGGCGTACAGACATTTTTTTAAATTTTCATCCGGCGGTGTCTGATCCGGTACCATCACGACTTTGCAGCCGGCGCGGTAAGCACTTAAGACTCCGTTGGGGGAATCCTCCACTGCCATACATTCCTCCGGTGCCAGTTCCAGCTGCTCGCAGGCATAGAGATAAATATCCGGAGACGGCTTGCCCTCCGCCACCATGGTTGCCGAAATCAGTTTTTCAAAATAGGGACGCAGCCCCGTAAGCGTCAGATATTTTTCTGTCCGTTCCAGATCTGTCGCCGTGGCAACCGCTGCGGTAATGTGTCTCCTCTTCAGATCTTCCAAAAGCTCCACGGCACCGGGCTTGCATTTGATGCCATCCCGCTCCAGAGCTTCCTCCATCATTTCTTTTCTCTTATCACGCACCGCATAATAATCAAAATCCTCGCCGTACCAGGCCTTCAGCTGTCTGGGAGCAAAGGGCCTGCCCAGACTGCGCATCGTAAGTGCCTGCTCATCCGTCATGGTATAGCCGCAGGCCGCCAGTGCTTTCGGCCAGAAAATACGGTAATATTTTTCGGTATCGATCAACGTACCGTCCATATCAAACAAAACTGCCCGGATCATAAGTTTTCCTCTGTTTCGTCCGCCTGTGCGGCATTTTCTGCTGTGTCTGTTCCTGCTATTTTGCTTTTGTCTTTTGCAGCTATCTGGTCACGCTTTGCAGCCTTACGCATCTTCCGGCGCTTTGCCGCTTTTTTTCCAAGCAATATAATCAACAGGATCACCACCGCACCGCCGGCAATACAAAGTACGGTCGTCAGCGTATGACTGCCTTCTGCTTCAACAACACGGAAGCTGCCGGGCACCTCCATAGTGAACTGTCGGTAGCTGCCGATCACTGCAGATTCCACCTCTCTGTACTCTCCGTCCTGTTCTACCTGTACAGTTGCGTTGTCCGCATTCTCACAGAAGACTCGCAGAGTAACTTCTCCGGTGTAATCCGGTGCATCTTCTTCCATAGAGTTCGTCAGAGCCACCGTATAAGTGTCCCCCTCCACTTGCAGATGCAGTGCCGCATTGGGATAGAAGTTACCCTCTGCCATAACTAACGGCTTATTGTCATCATTTTTCTGGTCGGAAGCAATGGATGCGGTCCACTCCTGGTACTCCGCTTCCAACACCCTGTTGCCGGTAATATAACTGAAGTCATAATCCGGCCATACACCGTAATAGCCATCCTTCTCCGGCACCTCCGGGATCTGGTCCGCGGACAGATAATCCCCGTAGCCACATTTGTAAGAAGCTACCTCCTCGCCATCCGCCTGGAAGGTGATGGTGAACTGGGAAAAGGCCTCCGGAACACCGTCTTTCTTGCAAAATTCCTGGTATGTCAACGGTGTGGCTCCGCCCTGGTAACCGATGCCGTCTACACCGCCGACACCGCCTTCTACATAATAGTTGCCGTACATGGTACCGTCATCACTGACCTTTCCGGCAATGCTTCCCTGGCCTTCGCCGGACATCTCCAGATCGTTGTACGCATAACTGTAGAAAATATCACAGCCTTCTCCGGCGATTCCACCAATGTAATTCTTGCCGGTGATCCTGCCCATGCTGTAGCAGCTACGAATCGCATAGCTGGCAGATCCGGCAACGCCTCCCACATAGCTGCCGTCGGTGCTTTCTACCGGCGCATAGGATTCACAGGAAATGATGGCACCGTATTCCGCCTTGCCGACAACACCGCCCACATAATCCTTTTTACCGGTCACATCTCCCAGATTCCGGCTGTCTCTCACCACCGCTTTGATGGTCTGCTCCACATCGAAGCTGTCTGCTCCGCTCAGAGTAATGTCATCCTCAGGATCAAAATCATATTCCGTTGCCACCTGTCCGACGATTCCGCCCACATTGGTATCCGCTTCCACCGTTCCCCGGTTCACACACAGGGTCACCTTTCCCTTCTGGAAGCTGGAAGTATCATAACGGGCTTCTTCGGTTCCTTCCGGTTCTGCCGTACTGTCCTCGGCATCGGGATCTCCGGGATTCACTTCTCCCTTGCTGGCCGCTTCATCCGAGGCATCTTCTACGGAAATTCCTTCATATCGGAAGAGATCATCCCTGATCTCGCTGACCAGTCTCCGCAGAACTCTTGCCTGATCCATCAGTTCGTCCATATGTGCGTTGGTACTATCCGTACCCGCCTCCAGCACATCTCCCAGCTGACCCAACTGGTCAAAAGCATTATTCAGGCTCTTATTCAAGGTATCCAGATTATCCTTGATGCCGCCACTTCGGTCTGTGGAAGCATTGGTCATATTGTCCAGATGTTTGGTGGCATTTTCACCGAATTTCTTCAATGCCACCTTATAGCTTTCCGTGTCATCCGGCACAGTAACAGTGATGTTTCCGCCACTAACGTCATTGCCGCCCCAGTTACCGTTCCAGATGTCATTTCCGCTGATGGTAACGTCATGACTGTTGCCGTTATTCTTGTCATTATTTGCCTGGTTGTTCAATTCATCATTCAGGATCTTCAGGTCATTGCTGACACCATTCAGTTCCTGATTGTAAATGTACCACAGATCCGTTGCAGTTCCACTTAAAGAACTTCCCGCGTTGTTGGCATCTTTCAGATTGGAGCTGATGCTCTTGGCGATGCTGGCGGTCTGCTTACTGTAGCTGCTGACATCTTTCTGGGTGGCATCCAGCAGATCCAGGAATTTGTCCGTCTCGGTGTCCAGTTCTTTTAGTTTATCGCTGAGATACTGAATCTCCAGAAACGGCTCCATCTGACCTACGATACCGCCCACATCTTTTCTACCCTGCACCTGTCCGGTATTGGTACAATTCTGCAAATAGCCCTGGTGCAGTCTGCCTACGATACCACCGGTATTGTAGCCTACATGCTGATAGCCGACAGCTCCGGAATTGGAACAATAGTAGATCTTACCGTCTGAGATTCCCGCGATTCCGCCGGTATCTGTATGGGCTGCCACGTTGGAAGTACTGTTGATCTGTTCCAGATTGTCAACGGTAATGTCTTCCAGATCATAGGTCACTTCCGCACTGTAGGTATTGATATTACCGCTGTTGCTGCAATTATTCAGGACACCGTGATTGTTACCCACGATGCCGCCTGCGGAATGGTTACCGATGACATTTCCACCGGATTCACACCGCCGGATCTCACCGCTCTCGGCATTGACGCCGGCAATACCACCAACCTCATTGTCACCGATCACATTTCCGGTGAATTTACAATTTTCAATACTGCCGTAGTTCACTCCGGCGATGCCGCCGACCTGACTCTGGCTTCCGGAAGGAGATACCTCGCCCGTCACCGTAAGGTTTCGGATCTTAGCCCCTTCCTGCACATAGCGGAACAATCCGACAGCCGATCCGTTTCCCGTTAACTTCACATTGGAAATCATAAACCCGCCGCCCTCAAAGATTCCCGCAAACGTAGGAATGCTGAATTCGCTGGCCATACTTAGAACAATGTCGTTCTGCAATACCACTTTTTTATCTCTTGACCAACTGTCCAGTACACAGTTCTCTGCCAGCTTCCGCAGGTCTTCCTCTGTGCTGATCTCTATAACCGCATAATCCTGCTCTTTTAAAGTGCTGCTATAGCCGCTGCCACCCTTGTACTGTTCATAGGTCAGGGTCTCTGCCGCATAGGCGGTGGCCGGTGTCTGCAAGATCAATGCTGCTCCCAGCAGGAAACATAATAATCTCTTACTGTTCATCTTCTGTTCCCTCGCTTTCTGCTGTTTTCTCTGTGTTTTCGCTCTCATCCTCCGGCAGTTCCTGCGCTTCCAGTCTGGGATAATTTTCCTCAGGAGCATCCTCCCGCTCCATCTTCACGTTATCCTTAGGTCTTACCACAGCTCCCATTTCACCGTCTATGACTCCGATGAAATCACCATCCAGGACACCATTGACATATCCCTTGATATGGCCGTTCATCCGGATCCTTCCGGCGGAAGGCAACGGTTTTGCCAGATCCCGTTTCAGTGTAAATGCCGTCTTCTGAATAATAATATCTCCAATCAGCAACGTCTGGGGCAATGCCAAAAGCACCAGTAAAATAGAAGTCAGCGTACCACGTCCCAGTGCCAGTCCGATGGCCGCCACTGCTGCGTTACTGGATACATAACTGATAATAAATCCCGCAGCTACCAGCATGGAACCACTGGTGACGATAGTCGGGAATGCCTGATTCAGTGCCTCGATGGCTGCTTTCTTAATCGGCATATAAGTCTTCAGATCCATGTAACGGCTGGTGATAACGATAGCGTAATCGATCGTCGCACCCATCTGAATAGCGGATACTACCAGATATCCCAGGAAGTATACCGATTCATTCAGCAGATAAGGCAGTGAGAAGTTCATCCAGATACTGCCCTGAATCGTTACTACCAGCAATACCGGCAGACCGGCGGACTGGAAGGTAAAGAGCAGGATGATCATAACGAACAACGCCGTCAATACCGTGATGATCGTGTTATCCGTTGCAAAGGAATCTCCCAGATCCTTATCACTGGTGGAGTTACCGGCCAACAGGATATCATCTATATTATAGAACCTTGCCACGGTATTGCGGATCTGATCCAGTGCCGCGGTGGTCTCTTCCCCTTCATAAGGCACATTCAGTTCCAGAACGAAACGGGTGTTGTTTTCTCCCAGAAGCTGGTCTTTCGCAATACAGATCTTGGAATAGGCATCAGACAGAGTCTCCTCCAGATCATCATCCAGTGTAATATTACCGCTTTCCTTCTGGTCATAAATGAACAGGAACATATCAATAAAAGGTACTTCGTATTCGCGGACGCCGCTGACCAGTGCCCCGTAATCGCTCTGATCCAGTGCGTATGCCGAATACAGCATATCCGCCACTTCCACGTCCAGATCGATCAGTTCCGCAAACTGTCTGGGATTCAGTTTATCCGTCAGCATATAGCCGTCCATGGCCTCTATATTGCCAAGTCCCTGACAGGATTTTACCACATCCAGCTTTTCCAGTGCTTTCAGGGTCTGTGCCTCTTTTTCATAATCCCCGTTAGGCACAATGACCGCCAGCTGATTCACCATGCCAAATTCCTTGTTTACCATGCTGACAGAGAATTTATTATCACTCATTCTGCTGGATTCCAGGGTATTGGTATCATATACATAATTTGCCTTGTTGGACACGAAAAATGCTGCAATAACACCCACGATCAGAATCGGCGGTACAATGTAGCGGGTAGCCACACAGAATTTACCGACAGCAGTGATCTTCGGCACGAAACTCTTGTGGTGGGTATTGTCGATCGCTTTGGAAAAAGTAAGCAGCAATCCGGGCATCAGGAAGAATACGGCCACCATACTGAAAATAATGGATTTTGCCAGAATGATACCCATATCATAACCGATCCGAAACTGCATGAACATCATGGCTACCATACCGGATATGGTGGTCAGGGAACTGGAGGAGATCTCCGGAATTGCCTTACTTAGGGCCACAATCACGGCCTCTCTTGCATCCTTGTCCTCATGTTCTTCCATGAAGCGGTGTGCCAGAATGATGGCATAGTCTACCGCCAGACCTAACTGCAATACCACCGCAATGGAGTTCGTAACGAAACTGATGGTTCCGAACCAGTAGTTCGTACCCTTATTCAAAATAGCTGCCACAATAAACGTAGTCAGATAGACCGGAATCTCCGCGTACGTTGTGGAAGTAAACAACAGCACAGCTACGATAACCACAGCCGCCAACAACAGAATCAGGATCATATCATTGTTCAGGTCATCCGCATCCCGCTCCTCCTGTCCAATGTCTGAGGAATAATAGACATCATAGTCAGACAGCGCATCCAGTACTTCGTTCAAATGCTGCTGTGTGGCCTCCGTATCCGCCTCCTCATCAAAAGTGACAGACAATAAAGCCTCCATGTCATGGTAATGATCCTCGGTGTCATCGAAATCCAACATGCTGACACCATCCATTTCCTCCACCTGATCCGCCAGTTTCTGCGCCTCATCAAAAGTAACGTTACATATCAGGATCCGGGCGGAGCCATAAGTCGTGAACTCCGAATCCATCAGGTCCAGTCCCCTTCTGGTCTCCGTCGTATCCGGCAAATATGTCGTCAGGTCGTTGTTGACCTTGACCCTATTCATGGATAATATGCAAAATACGCACAAAACAATGAAGATCAGATAAAATCCCTTTCGCTTGTCTACGATGAGCGTGGCAAGCTTAATCATAAAGGAGTTATCTTTTTTCTCTTTTTCTGTGTTTTCTGCCATAGTTCCCTCCTGATGTTTCTCTCTTTGTACCCTTATTTATATATCCGATTTTGTATGCCTCTAGTTTAAAATGTTTTCCCGCATCTGTAAAGGCTTACTACAAAAATGAGAAATTGTATTAATGTCATTTAATGAACTTGTGTTGATTTTCTGCCACAAGCAAAATATAATAATGGGAAAGAAAAAGCAAGCTACAGATTTTTTGCGATTGTTTATTTTTAGACATTTTATTTTGGAGTGTTTATTATTTTAGAAAAAATTCAGATTTGCATTAGATATTAGACAGATATTTCTTTTGAAAGGCTGGTGTACTGTTTTATGGAAAAAATGGATCGCCGTGTACGTAAAACCCGTACCCTCTTATTACAAGGGCTGGTAAAGATGATGGAAACCCACGATATTCAAGATATCTCCGTCAAGGAGTTGACGGAACTTGCGGATATTAACCGTGGAACCTTTTATCTGCATTATGATGATATCTACGACATGCTCCACAAGATCGAAGATGAGATGTTCCAGGAATTCAACGATATTATGGAACAGGAACCGGCCGTTACCCGTCCCCTGTCCTCCCATGGATCACTGTTGGAATTTTTTCGTTTTCTGGATCGGCACAGAGACCTTGCCAGAGTCATGATCGGTCCCCACGGAGATCTCACCTTTGTCAATCGTCTGAAAGACCAGATTGAAAAACGCACTCTCCAGTTTTTGGAAAGTGCGCAATCCGATGCAAATTATGAATATCTCTGCTCCTTCATCATCACCGGCTGTGTCGGTGTCGTGGAGACCTGGCTGAAAGAACCAGATCCCCAATCTCCGGAAGAAATGGCAGAAATTCTGGGTACCATGCTCTTGCGTCAGCTTACTTTTGCTCCGGAGCCTGCATAGGCTGTGTCGGCTCCGGCATGCCAACGCTTAAGGATGTCACGGTATCGCCATCCAGGAAGAAGGATATGGTATCGCCTACCTGAAGTTCCTCCAGAGTGGCATCTTTTCCGTCGATTGTGATGATCGTATCGTCATTGACTGTGATAGTCATAGTGTCACCGCTAAGAGTCAGGGTCATGTCATCCAGCATGTCTTTCTCGGGTCTCTGGCCGTTGGGGGCTTCGCCATTAGGTTTTCCGCCGTTAGGTGCCTGACCGTCAGGAACTTCCCCATTAGGGGCACCACCGTTGCCGTCAGGGGCTTGACCGTCAGGCTTATCGCCTGTGGGTGCCTCGCCTATCGGCATCTCATCATCCGGAGCCTCCGGCTTCTCTGCCAGTGCAATAGAAATCACATCACCATCAATAGCTGCGATCTGACCAAGATAAGACTCCACCTTCTCTTCGCTACTCGCCGTACTTTGCTCCGTCGTACTCTCCGGTGCGATCGTATCTTTCTCTTCCGATGCTTCTGTACTTGCCGCACTCGCAGCAGATGCTCCGCCACAAGCCGTAAATCCCGTCATTACCATAGCAGCCGTCAATACGGCACACATTATTTTTGTATTCACCTGAGGTAAATTCCATCTTCTCATATTCTCATTCCTCCTGCTTACATTTAATATCCTGTGAACATTTCTTCCCCTTATCTGCCTCTTATAATAAAGGACATCTGCGAAGGAATTGTGAGAAAAATGTGGTGATTTTGTGAACTTTTCATACATGACATTTCTGTCATGCATGCTGTGTTGACAGTGTCAGATCATGTGTCGATTTTCCCATTTTGTCGTAAATATCGCAGGAACGCGGTGCAACCTTCCAGAACATCGGCATAGGTCGTTCCAAACTCTCCCGTGTACCACGGATCCGAAATATCCCGTTCTGATCCAGCATAGGAAAGCAGCTTTGCTACTTTCCCCTCCGGATCTCCTCCAAATATCCGCAACATGTTACGAATATTTGCACCATCCATGCCGATCAGATAATCATATTCCGCATAATCCGCCCGCGTCACCTGTCTGGCCCGCTTCCCCTCACAGGAGATTCCATGCCTCGCAAGCTCCGCCTTCGCCGGCGGATAGACCGGATTCCCAATGCCGTTCCAGATTTCCTCCGTGCTGGTGGCTGCAGAGGCGATCTGAAAATGGTTGGTGAGACCGGCGTCGGATACTAATTTTTTCATAACGAATTCCGCCATGGGGGAACGACAGATGTTGCCGTGGCAGATGAATAGTACTTTTATCATTCCTTAAAAACTCCTTGAAAATACTGATTTTCCTTGATTTTACGCCACTTTCTAAGATTTATCCCGATAGAGTGTTTTATGCACTTTTGTTGCATATCGTGGCATAAGTTCGTATATTTTGTCATCCAAATTTAGTAAAAATCTTAGTAAAATGTCTGGATTTTTTCATTTTACTAAAAGCTTTTTCACTTAGGTTTTCTTTTAGTTGTATGTATATTTTTTATTTTTTAAGCCATTTTTGCAAATTTGCCAAGTTCTTCCCTGGCATCCTCTGCCCCCAGATGCGTATAGGTATTTAGCGTAACGCCAATATCAGCATGTCCCATAAGATACTGAAGCGTTTTCGGATTCATTCCACTTTTTGCCATATTACTGCAATACGTATGCCTGCAAACATGCGGTGTGATTTTTGGCAACTGTTCTTTATAGATCCGATTATGTTTTGCTAAAGCCCATTCAAAATGTTTTTCCCAATGCAATGCGACTTCCGGCATATCCTTCTTGTCTAAAAACAAAAATCCCTTATATCCATCTATCGCCGGTTCCTTCTTTGGCTTTTTCCGGTTTTCTACAATGCGTTTGAAGCACTCATACACTTCTTCCGTCATAGGAATCGTTCTGGTTCCGCTCGTTGTCTTGGTATCCTCAATGATATATTGCATATCTCTGGTTCTTTGAAGCTGATGGTCTACACTTATGTGTTTCTCTTCAAAATCAATATCAGAAAGTGTCAATCCACAAAACTCCGAAATACGGAGTCCTGTTTTAAAAAGAATGAACATACCATCATAATATCGTTTGTAATGCTCATCATTCTTAATAAATTCCAAGAACTTTTTCTCTTGCTTTCTGGTTATGGCTTCTCTTGTTACACTATCGTTTACAACTACTGTACATAGTTGAAACTCGAACGGATTTTTTCGAATTAAATCATCGTCTACAGCCATTTGAAACGCAGGTCTTACCACACCTCGGACTGAATGAATGGTGCTGTATCCCCTGCCATCTGCCTGGAGCTTAATCAACCACGCTTTTGCATCGGATAGTTTTACTTTATCAATCCTTAATGTGCCAAATTTTTCTTTCTTAATAATGTTGATAACAAATTATAATTTGCTCTCGTATTATGACGAACACCTGTCTTTTGCCCTATATACTTCTTTACCAGTTCAAGAACTGTCAAATTATCACCATATGGAGTAATACCATCATTGATATCCCTTAATATGGCTTTTTCCTTTTCTCTCAGTGACTGGCAAGGTCTTCTTCCTACCGGAAGAGGATCTGTCGATTCCAACTTCCAACTGTAAAGAAATTTCTGTTTTCCAAAGCAGTCTGTATAAACAAATGCATATCTTCCATCCGCTCGCTGGCTTTCTCCGTTTCGTAAAATACGTCCTTTTTTATCACGTCTTTTCTGATTGCGATTTCTTTCACTCAAACGTCTTTGCTCCTTTCTACGAAGAAGCCCTAGCACGATAAATTTATTATACCATACCAGAGCTGTATTTACCACTTTAAAGTGATAAAGTTTTATGTTTTTTATTTTCTACAAAGCTGTCGTCTGATTAAGAAATTCTTCAAATTTTCGTCGGTTGATCAACGATTTATTTCCCACCTGAACAGTAAAGCAATAATCAGAATCCGCATTCTCAGAAATCAGCATCCTTATCTTCTTTTCACCAATTCCAAAATATTGAACTGCTTCGTCAACCGTCAGCATATACTTCTCCCATATTGGAACCATCTTTCCTTTCACTTTTGCCTCTGTATTATCTATTTTCAACACCTCCATCTTTCTCATAATAGGCAACACTTTATCTGCCCATGACAAACAGGAACCCATGCTCCTATCTCTCATCAGCAGACAACAAAAAATCCATACAGGTGGCAGGTCATTACTCTGCCCACATCGGTCTTGCACCGTCATTCAAATTGACCGGATCTCTCCGGAAGTATCATTATCACAGATATGCTTCATCGCCCTGTGCAACTGCTACACATTTTGCCAAATTCTTCTCGCTCCATACCTTTGCTTCAATGTAGTGTTTCAACATTCCCTCACGTTCACTCAAAAAGAGCAGGTATCTCTTGGCGAACCTGCCTAGTGGCTCCGCATATCCTCACGTCCTGTATGCAATCAATATTCAGTTGTCAAGGTACAGGGTGCATACGCACCGATCAGTGAATGGAAAGGGACACCGCTGACCGCCTGCTATGCAACTTCAAAAGCCAATATCTTTGTGATCAGCTTTGTTTCTAATCTGCGACGCAGCGTTTCATCAATGCAGTAATGTACCTGTCCACTTTCGTCATACAGCTTTCTTGTGGACAATTTGATTATGTACCCTTCATAATGTTTTAACACGGCATTGATTGCACTCACATCGCCCTCTGATGCTGCCTTTATAATATGGAAAGGCAACAAATTTTCTTTGTTTCTGGTTTTAGATATCTTTTTCATCTGCTATTCCTTCCATAATCTTTCTCAAAATTTCCAGTGAGCGTGTTCTGTGTTCATGAATGGTACTGCGAACCAGATTCATTTCTCTTGCAATATCTGCATCGCTCATCTCCATGAAATAGGAAAGTAAAATAACATTCCTTTTTCTTTCCGTAAGTTCTTTTAATGCTTCCGCAATCAAAGTATTTTTTACTTCAATATCATAGCCATGCACTTCAAAATGATGATTTTCTGTTTCGTACTCATCCATAGTAAATAATTTGCTCAACTCCTTTTCTGACAGTTCAGAGAATGTGACTTCGTGTTTTCTACGATAGTCCACGTGCTTGTAATAATTGACAGCTTCACCTTTTAATGCCATCTGGCACAAACGGTCAAATTGGTGCCGGATAGTCATTTCATCCTTAGAAGAAGGTTGCCCCATACGAGTTCACCTCCTCCCGTTCCGAATGCCAAACAGTCCTATTACCACATTCGGAAACTTAGTGATGAACTGTGCAAGGAACACAATCTTTCCGTCATCATTCCGGGTGCCCAGCGTGGCAAAAAATACAAGGAATGGCAGTCTGAGCAGAATGGTTCGACCTGGAAAACACAACTCAGACGGGACATCAATTTTTGCATTAAGTCAGCTTCCACTTACGAAGAATTTCTGCTTCTGCTGCGGGCAAAAGGTTACGAAATCAAAGGGGAAACTTTTGGAGAAGATGCCGCAAAATATATCTCTTTCCGTCCTCTGGACAAGGAGCGTTTTGTGCGTGGCAGTGCGAGGTCTTTAGGGAAAGAATACACAAAGGAACGTATCCAGGAACGCATCGAAAAGAAACGGGAACGAAAGGCAGTGATCCCGAAAAAAGACTACTCTGCCCGCAGGATCATTGACACCTCGGACGAGAAATTCCAGAACAGTCCCGGACTGCAACAGTGGGCGGCAATCGAGAATCTGAAGATCGCCGCACAAAGCTATAACGAAGCCGGTTCTCTCTCCGATCTGGAGCATAAGATTACTGTAAAAACCGAAGCCGGCAGATCTGCCAAGCAGAGCGTTGTGGAACTGGAACACCGCAAGAAAGACCTTGCGGAAATCATCAAATATGCCGAGCAGTATAAAGAAAACCGCTCCTACCATATCGCCTACAAAAAGTCAAAAAATCCTGACGCATATTTCCGCAGATATGAGAGCCAGATCATCCTCTATGGTGGCGCAAGGCGTATGCTGGAGCAGGCAGGCATCAAGCTAAAAGGATTGAATGTGGATAAGCTACGAGCCGAGTATCAGGCATTGGAAACGCAGAAAAAAGAACTGACCGCAACCTACAAAAACTGTGAAAAAGAGGTGCGGGATTTGAAGCAGAAACAGGAAAATCTTAATCGGTATCTCGGACGGACACAAACCAATCCGGTGCAAGAACAATTTAAGAAAAAGAATAATCCTATCTTGTAGCTTGTTAATAATGACACCGTGTATTATACTTAACTTATTATCACAAACACTTAGGAGATACTATGGCAAAAACAGACTATAAATCAACTGATGCCTTAATGCGGCATCTTAGAAATAACGGAATTTCCATCTCAGGGACTTCTCAAAAGCAGCAACTGATCAATACAGGATATTTTCATGGTTATAAGGGATACCGCTTTTTTGTATCATCCTCAAACCGCCTTCCATTTACCTCATACAATGAGATCAACGCAACCATACAATATGACACAAAACTAAAGTCTCTTTTATATGGAAAAATGATGTTTATTGAAACTGCCCTTAAAAATATTGCATTAAACACAATTATGACAGAAATAGATTCAAGCAGTGTCTATGATATGTATGATAAAGCAATCAGCAGTTACAAAAATGCTCCGGCTGGAACTCGCGAAGATATAAAAAAGAAATACCAAAATAACAAACTGAATCTCCAAGGTTCCATACAAAATGCCATAGCCGCTGCATACCGCAAAGAGAACCCTAAAATCACCCATTTTTATAATAATGTCAACTATAATGAGGTTCCAATTTGGGCAATTTTCGAAATTCTTACTATGGGCGATTTTGGTTATCTACTTTCCTGTCTGACTATTGATATGCGTGAAAAAGTATCCCGTTCAATCGGCATAAATCTATCCAGTGATACCTATCGGGAATTGCTTTATAAATATGTATATGCCTTAAAGGATCTGAGAAATGCTATTGCCCATAATGATGTAGTATACGATACCCGTTTCAAAAAAATGGATCCATCCAGACCAATGAAGCAGTGTCTGATTTTAGAAATGGGAATGCCTTACATAAATTTCAAAACTATTGGTGACTATATTATTCTCATTTGTTATTACTTGAAATTACTGAAAGTTTCTAAAACTGA
The DNA here is from genome assembly GCA_934436435.1 of uncultured Acetatifactor sp. Classification (GTDB taxonomy): domain Bacteria; phylum Bacillota; class Clostridia; order Lachnospirales; family Lachnospiraceae; genus Acetatifactor. The sequence continues at coordinate 18,100 of CAKSAN010000022.1, forward strand.
GATTAAATCATTTATTCGAGAATTTGAAAAGATCACACGAGAATACGAAGCATCCGTAAACCCGAATGTTTCAGCTATTACCATTCATCCCGATTTGTTTTCTCGACTGGGCATCTTGAAAAATGCCATCGTAGGGTAAAGTTTTTGTAGGAAAAGTTAATAGAAAAAAGAAAGCACCGGGATCCTGTGTTAGGATTGAAGTTGAC
>CAKSAN010000023.1 GCA_934436435.1 uncultured Acetatifactor sp.
AGTTTATCATGACCGCTTTCGTTTGTCAACAACTTTTTTAAAAACTTTTTTGTCTTGAAAAACTTTCGTTTTTCGCGACATTTGACATCTTAGCACACCTTATTGGCAATTGTCAACAGCTTTTTCAAATCTTTTTAGGACTCGCTTGAACTGTTGTTTTGTCCCGGCACTGCCTCGACAACGAACTCGAGTATAGCACCCCACATACTACTTGTCAACATTATTTTTCATTTTTTTTAAACAATTATGTAAAATAAAGAAGAAAGCCAATAAATATAGGCTTTCTTCTTGGTATGGTTCTTCTTATATTCCCTTTTTTCCTTACAGTTAACTGTATATATACTTATAAAAGTTGAATTGTATATTCATTTGATGCATTTTTAAGATGAAGTGAAATGTTCTGAACAGCATCTGCCATATCTTCATTTATTTCCAGTAGCAGAACCAGTTCCTGTGTATCTCCCGGGTTCAATGTCCCCTGGTAAGTAGACATATCATTGGGCAGCATTGTGGTCAGTGCATTTCCTTTGACGCTGTCATTCACCGTAATAATGTATCTGGAAGATGTGTTGAGGAAATCAATATTCTCTTCCTGTGCAGATCCGTTAGTCAACGTGAAATTCAACACCAGAAGCTTTTTCCCCGCCGAGGCATCCAACGCGAAATAGTCCTCCGCAGACCCGTCCTCCGGATACGAATCGGTTACCCGGTAATCCGCATACGTCAACGTGACCCCTTCCGCAAGTCCAAAGAAATCCTCCAGGCTGGTCGTAATGTCTTCCTGTGCAGCCGGTGTCTCAATCTCTGAAGCCGTGGTTCCCGCCGGTTGCTCTTCTGTCTGCACATTCTCCTGTTTTCCGGCTTCCTTGGCCGCATCCTTTTCCAATTTAGCAATCACAATCTCCGGATCTACCAGACGGCTCCTGTTGTTCGCATCATATTTCAACAGAGTTACCGCCGCATATTCTCCGATTCGCTGTGATTCCTCTTCTGTCAGATCCGGAATTTCATTTCCGCAGGCAGTCATAGTCAATGCCATTGCACATAACAAAGCGCCGCAGACAATATCTCTTTTGCGTCCTATCATTCTTCTATCCTTCCCTATCCGTTTTTCCATTATTTCCTGTATTTTTTTCCAGTACAATATAGATTCCGGCAATCACCAGCGCGATCACACCCACAATAAAGAACAGGATCGTCTTCTGCAATACCGGCGCTCCCCAGTAGTCATATAATGTTATTTTACCACAAGTACACAGAGAAAGCACTAGTCCATATATCCTTACCGGCTTATCTTTTTTCAAGAATCCCAGTGTCACGCTCACCAATGCAATCAACATGATCAGAATACTATTTACAACAGGCACATTCGTCTTGACAATCAGCGCCATATAAGTGAGGAATATTACAATGATCAGTTCTCTGTGTTTAAATTTTCTGTAATATCTCTCCTGCAATGTCAGTACCAGGTAAGCCAGTACGAACACAAACATGCACAAATAAGTAAGGTAAGAATTCCGGTATACCGGGTTTGCCAGACCAATCAATGCTCCAATCTGTCCTACCAGTACAAATATATTAAATACAAGAATATTTTTCCCCCGCATGTACTTCACATTGTTGAACAGTAATATGCTCACAAACAGAATCCCCGAAAAGGCCGGCAGCTTTATCATGGACATTAAATTGGCTGCTGCAAAAAAGCCCAGAGAAAAGGTAAGCAGGATCTCCTGATAGGTAGTCCATCCGTAGACAAGAAACATACTGAGGATCGTTCCCGCCAAAAGCAGATAGACATATGGCACTTCCTTGCCGTTTGCAAGAAGCAGAATACAATAAACCGTGATAAGGATCGCATCCAGAGCTTTCAATCCACCTTCCGCAAACCGGGTCAATACCTTCGTCGCCAAAAGCAATACCGTCAAGCAGATAAGCACCGGCCAGTCATTGTCTATCACGGAAAAAGCGCATACCGAAACAAAACTGAAAAAGTAACAGGGCAGCCATTTTTTTCGTGTGGTACGCATGGCAATTCCGGAAAGAACTGCAATCACAAATGCCATTGCCGTCAGAGCTATGATTCCGATATAAGCATCGTTCGCAGATCTTCCCCAATAGTTATTCATTGCCGTGCCGGTTGTAATTCCGGATACCAGAAGAAACGCTATATAGATGGCCAGAAGTCCGTTTTCATTCACTGCATGCCCTGCCTGTCGTTCCCTGGTTGCATAATTGCCCCGTATTACCAGAATCAAATGTGCGATCAGGAAAAAGACTCCGAATGCCGCTGCAGTCACCCAGGCAGGCATTTTCTGCGTTCCGATCACGCAGGATACCGTTATGGGAAAAAGGATCGTTGTGCTGATCAATTGTATGAGCTGCGAAGCGGTATGGTATTTGTGTACCGGCACACAGATGCTTAATGCACTCAGCACCAGGATCAAAGCCAGTACCAGTAACACTTCCGGCTCCGAAAATACCGAAGTTCCAAAAAGAGGATATGCGCAAAGCCAGCATGCCGCAATTCCTAACAGTCTATGTATCAGTGAATCCCTCTTGCTGCTTAAGAAAACCGTCCCCACCGTAATCACCGCTATGATCACCGCTGCCGGAAGGATTCCGAAATTATGCAATGACAAAGTATTGATCATAGTCGACAAATACAGGGCGGCTACACCGATGGCAGAAAAGATCTGCGCCAGCTTCGGCAGCTTTCTGCGAATAAGCAGTTCTGCGATCAGTACCACTCCCAGAGAAACCACATATAAGGAGATTCCCTTGATCCAGCCATTCATAAAATACATGCCCAACAATACCAGTGCTGTGAGAATAAAGATTCCGCCGACAACAGACAGTGCGATCGTCGCAATCAGATATTCTGCATTCTGTCTCCTGGGAGCCTGCGCAGATACCTGTGCCTGTTGTGCGGTAAACTGTCCCTCGGTCTGTGACGATTGTTGTTCTGCTGTCGCCCTTTCTTCCTCTGTCACCATCGACGGTACATTCACATTTTGTTGTGTTGCGGATACCGTTGAATCGGTTCCGCCGTCTTTGTTTGTATTAAGTTGCTGTCTCTGATGCCAGAATTCCACGCTTTTATCAAGCTCTGCCTGTAGCTGTTCTACATATTCCGGCTGTCTCTGTATTCTTGGAAGCAATTGCTGTAAGTACTTGGTAAATATCGGATCATTAGATTGCATCAAATATTCCCTGGCCTGCTGTTCCAGAACCTTTGCACGTTCCTGTTGTGTATTCGTCTCCATCGTTTTATCCTTCCCTCATTGTAATATTTACAGCACTATATATTCTCTGTACCTTTCCATATCCTGCCTGTGACAATCCGCATGGATCAGAATGCCGTCTTCCCGGTACTCTCTGGAGAGGATCTGTGCCTGCTCCATCAGATAGGAAGCCACATTTCCCGCACTGTAAGGAATCAGGAATACACACTCTGCATTGTCCGCATAGACTTTCTGTTCGACAGCCTCTGCCAGTTCCCGGATGCCGATATTCTGCCCGGCGGCCAGATACCAGTTTTCCTGTCTCTTTTGTGGCAGTGGTTCCATTCCGCATTTATCAGCCTTATTATACACTATGATCTGTGGAATGTCACCCGCTCCCAGTTCTTTTAAAGTATCTGCGGTCACCTGCATCTGCTGTCTGTAATTTTCGTCACTGAAATCCACCACCTGGATCAGCAGATCCGCATACTTTACTTCTTCCAGCGTGGAGCGGAAGGCTTTTACCAGACCATGGGGCAGTTTATTAATAAATCCAACCGTATCTGTCAGGAAAAACGGCTTATTATGCCCGGTATCCACGCTGCGGACACTGGTTTCCAGTGTGGCGAACAACATGTCCTTTTCCATGACGGTCTTATCCGGCAGTTCGCCGAACTGTTCCACCATACGATTCAGGATCGTGGATTTTCCCGCATTGGTATACCCCACTAATGCCACCTGTGGGATCCGGGACTGCTGTCTCTTCTTACGCTGCACTTCTCTGGTCCTGCCCACATCTTCCAATTCCTTTTTCAGTTCCGTGATGCGATGTTCGATCTTACGTCTGTCCAGTTCCAGCTTTTTCTCACCGGTACCCTTATTACTCATACTGCCGCTGGCACCGCCCTGACGGCTCAGGGCATCATACATTCCCACCAGTCTCGGCAGCATGTATTGCAGTCTGGCGGTCTCCACCTGTAGTTTTGCCTCTCTGGTCTGTGCCCGTATGGCAAAAATATCCAGAATCAGATTGGTCCGGTCGATGATCGGAAGCTCCAGTTCATTCCCCAGATTACGCACCTGCGACGGTGTCAGGGAATTATCGAATACGATCTCCTGTGCCCCACACTCTTCTGCCAGTCTGCGCACTTCCGCCACTTTTCCGGTTCCGATATACAACGCCTTATTGATGTGGTCCAGCCGCTGTACGATCTGACCCACCACTTCTTTTTCCGCAGCTTCCGCCAGACTTGCCAGTTCCTCCATGGAACGCTCGAAATCCGGCTCCTCGCCGACATCCACACCGACTAACAGTACCTTTACCGGTGCTTCCTGTATCTGTTCTTCCCTCATATAGAAATATATCCTTTTTAATTTACTATTTTGTCTCCAGCTCAAACCAGAATTCCACGCCGTTATTATAATTGATCACACCATATTTCTGGTTCATGGATTCCATGATGGCCCTGACGATGGACAGTCCCACACCGCTGCCGCCGTACTCTCTGGTTCTTGCCTTATCTACCTTATAGAACTTTTCCCAGATATGGTCGATGGAATCTTCCGGGATCGGTTTTCCCGTATTGAATACCGATACCCGCACTTTACCGTCCTTTTGTTCCATTTTCACATCTATGATCTTGTCATCTTCACAGTGATTGACCGCATTGGAAAAGAAGTTCATGAATACTTCTTCTATTTTAAATTCATCTGCCCATGCATAGATCGGCGGATACTCTTCCATCCGCACCGTGATTTCGTGCTGCTTTGTCAAAATTGCCGCCGACTGAATATAATTTTTCACCAGTGCCGTAAGGTCAAAACGTTCCATGGTCACCACATCATTGCCGAATTCCAGCTGGTTCAGGGTCAGAAGCTTTTTCACCATATTGTTCATCTTCGCCGCTTCGTCCACAATAACATCACAGTAGAACTGTCTGCTCTCGGGATCGTCATTGATTTCCTCCTGCAAGCCCTCCGCATAGCCCTGGATCAGTGCAATGGGGGTTTTGAGTTCGTGGGATACATTAGCCAGGAATTCCTTGCGCATTTCGTCAATGGCTTCCTTCTTCTCCACATCCCGCTGCAACTCATTGTTCGCTGTCTTCAGTTCCGAAATGGTTCTCTCCAGGGAATCGGACAACTTATTGATATTCTCTCCCAACAGGTCGATTTCATTATGGGCTTTTCCCTGATATTTTGCCTCAAAATCCAGCTGTACCATTCGTTCCGAAATATTGTTCAGTTCCAGGATCGGTTTCGTCACGCTCCGGGAGACAAACCAGATGATAATACCACCCGCCATTGCCCCCAGACATCCCACAAGAGCATAGAAGCGGTTTGCGATCTTTGCACTTTCCTGAATACTGGAAAGAGGGGTCTGCATAATAAAGGAAATACCGGTATTCAGTCTTCCGTAGATCTCCAAGTATTCCTTGCCCTCCTGTCCGGTCATCTGGATCACATAGTCATCACCGTTTTCTATCACACGATCACTGTCCAAGGGAATGCCGAAGCCGAACACATAGCCGATCAGGCGGTTCTCCAGTCTCTCACCGCCGTTGACGGATACATATTTCATATTGGAATTCACATCCATGACACACACCGTCATATTGTAACTTCTGCACACATCATCCAGTTCTCTGGCAAATTCTTCCGAACCGTAGCTGTCACTTTCTGCCGCCTGCTTAATGGTTCCGTAGGCATCGTGAATGACATCCAGTTTACTCTGCCTATAGACTTTTCCCAGAAATATATAGTTGAGCATCAGGCACAGCAGAATCGTACCGATCATCAGTCCGATAAAGATCCAGGCAAACTGTCCTCTGATGGAATGTATTTTTCCCGTCCGCATTTTATTCCGCTGTTTCATCCATCTTGTACCCCATTCCCCATATGGTCTTTATGAGGTTTCCTTCCTCACCTAATTTACTGCGCAGCTTTTTCACATGAGTGTCAATGGTTCGGGCATCTCCGAAATAATCATAGTTCCACACGTTGTTCAGTATCTTCTCTCTGGACAGGGCAATTCCTTTATTTTCCATAAAATAGGTCAGCAGTTCAAATTCCTTGTAGCTTAAGTCCACATCTTTTCCGGCAATGATCACACGATGAGCCGCCTTATCTACGGTAATGCCTCCACAGGTCAGTGCTTCCTCCTGCCCCAACTGGTTCGTTCTGCGCAGTATTGCTTCCACACGGGCCACCAGGATCTTGGGGCTGAAGGGCTTGGAAATATACTCATCCACCCCCAGCTGGAATCCCTGCAGTTCGTCTCTCTCATCTCCACGGGCCGTCAGCATGATGATCGGAACTTTGGAATTGACACGGATCTCCCGGCACACCTGCCAGCCATCCATCTTCGGCATCATTACATCCAGAATGATCAGTGCAATATCTTTTTCCTTGTAAAAAATATCCAGTGCTTCCTCACCGTCTCCGGCCTCCAGCACATCAAAGTTGCTCTTTACCAAAAAATCCCGGACAAGCTTACGCATTCTGCTCTCATCATCCACTACCAATATTTTGAGTCTGTCCATACACCCTCACCTTCCTATCATAAGTTATAATGAAGCAAAATCACCGATCAGCCAATATAATATGATTTATGATTTTGCAAGATGCAATGAATGAGCTATGCTCACGATATGGTAATACTATAGCTTGTAAATATGTCAATTTTGTGAATCCTGCGTTTCGATATGTAATTCTCTCTCTTTTTCCCGCACCGTCTGTTCCCTCTGGGTCAGTTCCTGCTCCCAGGAAGCGTATTTGTTCTGAAGATTTCTCTCATAATTCAGAATATTGGGCTGATCTGAGTTCAGTGTGATGATAAACATTGCAATAATGGCAATTACCATCAAAAGATTCATGATCAGTGACAGGCGGAATGTAGTATTGCCGCCCCCCGTTTTCGGAGCCGGCTGAATCCTCTTTCTGGCCGGAGATGTTTTTTCCCTGATGTCCGCAAAATTCGTCCACAGGGGAATCGGCGGAATCTCTTCCCCCAGCATTTCCTTTTCCGCCTGCAATTCCATCTGCAATTCCCGGAGATATTCCAAACCTACCGGGGTGCGAAATACTCTTTCTTCCAATGCCTTTTTATAAATCGCCAGCACGGATTCCTGATTGGTATGGTCGATTCGTTTATCCAGATACGCTATTTTCTGCCGCTCCTGCTCCGCAAGCTTCGCATCCTTCTCTGAATAGAAAGCAAACCCGGACACCACCTTATCCGTCCGCTCCTGTTTTTGCTGTTCCTGTTCTCTCTGTACATCCATTACAGGCTCTCCTCCGTGATTCCCGTTACCGCATTCTGTAGTAAAATATGCTCTCCCTGTACCAACGGATAATGGATCGGACTGTCGCTGTCCAGATTTTCGCGGTACATATCCACTGCAGTGATCTGATGATTTTCGTATGTCGTATAATAATAAATTCCTCTGTCCGCATTACAACAGGAAGTATAGATCGTAATCTCGTATTCTCCGTTTTCCAGCTGACAACATCCCCTTGTCTGCTCCACACTTCCTAAAATATGGAAAAACTGACTCACGCTCTCTGTTTCGGAAGCTCCGGATACTGCGTTCATTTTCGTAAAGGCCACCCTTATAAAGCGGGATGCGGAGGACAGATCTCCGGGTAATCCCATGGCTCCCATGCCTCTGCTGTAGGGCTTCAGCTTCAGATCCTTGGAAAAGCGGTTCCCCGGCTGTTCCGGAGACAGAGACATATAATCATTCAGACGAAACAGCTGTATGGGAAAGGGTGGATTATTCGTCAGCACTCCCACAGGGTTGTCATAAATCTTCAGTCCCTCCTGTACCGACTCAATAGTAATAGCTTCGTCCCTGTCCGCCAGAATCCAGTGCAACGGAGAGACCGGGTATTTTTCATTAAAAGGAGTATCCACCAGATTGATGTGGGACAACAGTACTCTTGCCTCCTGCACGTTGGCACACTGCCCCAGGATCCAGGGAATAAATTCGAACTGGGTAATATTGTCCCTGCCTTCCTGTACCTTATTGTACACGGCATTTCCCGGAAAGTTCAATCCCGCCATGCCAAGCCCTTTTTCATTCACTGCATCATAATACAGTGGATAATCTCCCACCATGTGGGCAATACCGATCATGGCATAGTGTTCCGTCAGGGCATTCCGGTGCCGCAATGCAAACGGATAGTTCCGCGGAGTCACCGTTACTTCCTCCCCATAATTGAATTCATAATCAAAGGTTCTGCCGAAATAAAAATCCTGCGATCTATAGGTTGCTGCCGTACACATAACATACGCTCCTTTATTCTGATTTCAATAGATATAAACTAGTCTTAGTCTATAGCATTTGCAGAATGTTTGCAAGTATGCGGGGCTTGACATTTTCCATATTCGCGGATATGGCGTAGGGTAAAGTTTTTGTAGGAAAAGTTAATAGAAAAAAATAAAGAAAGCACCTGAGTCCTGTGTTAGGATTGAAGTTGACTAGACAAAATCCAAGGAGGGTGCTTTCATGATTACCAGTATACAACACTTTTGCGAGAATGGGGTAAAAAGATTAACAAATGTTTTCAAAACTTATACAGATGACCTGACAAAGATTGCAGAAATGGTCTATGGTGTGACGGATGAGGTGACCAAACTTGGATGCAGCATGATAGCAGAAGAATGGGAATCCTATGATGAACTTCTGAGGGAAAGAAAGGATCTGCGCCGGGGCTGGTACATTGTCCGGAGAGATGAAACTTCCCTGCTGACCAGCCTCGGAGAAGTGGTATATCACAAAACTCTGTTCAAAAATGCTGCTACCGGTGAGTCCTGCTATCTTCTGGATCAGCTGATGGGATTGGAACATCATGCCAGGATAACTGAAGATGCAGAAGCAAGGATTCTACAGGAAGCATCCGAGAGCAGCTACCGGAAAGGTGGCGCCAACGCCAGCATAAACGGTGAAACCATAAGCAAAGAAGCCGTAATGAACAAGCTGCATAAGCTGGAGTTTCCAGCCCTGAAGGCTGCGAAAAAGAAAGAACTGAAAACACTTTACATAGATGCGGATGAAGACCATGTGGCCCTTCAGTATCTGGAGAAGAAAGGGGATATCAGGAAGCCCCGCATAAATACGGTAATGCCCTGGATCATATATGTTTATGAAGGCGTGGAAGGTGATGAGGAAGGACGTCCCCGGCTGATAAATCCGAAGTATTTCGGAGGCGTTTATGATGGACAGGAAGCAGCCAGCAGGCTATGGACAGAAGTACTGGACTATCTGAATGAAGCGTATGATCTGGATGCTGTTGACAGGATTTATATCAACGGGGATGGAGCAGCATGGATACGGACAGGAGAAAAGATCATTCCGAAGTCCAAGTTTGCCCTTGATAAATATCATATGCATAAATACATCATAGCGGCAACATCCCATCTGGAAGACACAGCAGAGGATGCCAGAAGTGAGATATACAGAGCCATCCATAGAAAGAAAAAGTGGATGGCCGAGGGAGTCTTTGACCGGATCATAGGGCTCACAGACAAAGAAACAAAACGTAAGGCAGTGGAACAGGCAAAAGCATACATTCTGGGGAACTGGTCAGGGATCATGCTTTCAATGAAATCCGGGGACAGCAATGTAAGATGTTCCGCGGAGGGGCATGTGAGCCATGTGTATGCAGACAGGATGAGTTCGAGACCATTGGGATGGTGCAGAACCGGGGCGGATAAGATGTCCCGGTTAAGAATCTACCGCCAAAATGAGGGAAATATGCTGGAACTGGTAAGGTATCAGAAGAAAGAAATGAAGCAGGTGGCCGGGGCAGAGGAGATCATCTATTCGGCGACAGAAATGATGAGGATGGAGAAAGCCAACAAACGAAAACTGGGAGTATTGGCAGATCTGCCGGTGTATGACATCCCCTATCCGCAGATCAAAAAGATAGCGGCACTAAAAAATCACATTTGGGGTTTGTAAAAGGGAACAAAAAGGTTATAATGATGGAGAAAACTTTGATTCTGAAACATATCTCAGAGATGCTCTGTCTATTAATTTCCTACAGTAAATTTACCCGACCCGGATATGGAAAACCGTTGACGCGAAGAAAAGACCGTGGTAATATAAAGGCACAAAAAGAGTGCTACCGTACAGCAACGGTTCGCCTCAGTTTATGGTTCTAAAAAGCAACCTATAACCTTGGTCGGTGGGCGGTTGCTTTTTTAGTGTTTATGTTTCTGTTATTGATGGTATGCTCCAGATGATTCTGAACTGCACCAAGTGCGGAACGCTGGGTGGAAACCCGGGAGTTTGACACTTCTTTTTTTAGTGTTTTAATACAAAGCCTTTATTTAAGCCATTTGTGGCTTATTTTTTTGT
>CAKSAN010000024.1 GCA_934436435.1 uncultured Acetatifactor sp.
GAGCTTTGGCGGATATCGGAAAGGGGTTGTGTATAAACTTCTCTAAACATGTCGCTTAATTTTGATTAGGTACTTATAAACAAACTGGAAATATCAGAAGAAATCTCATTAAAAACGACACAAGTACCTGTTGTTGTGTCATCAGATACAAGTGGCTCTGTTGTAGTGTAGTCTTTTAAAGTATCGCTATCAATTCTAATGTCATAAGACATTATTTGTGCATCTTTACTATAGCGTGTTTCCCAATTAGCAAATCTCGCAAATTTATAGAAAGTAAAACGACCATAACCGTTTTTTCCTCTTGTAAATTCAGTATTATTCTCGTTGGCTATTCTCTTTTGAGACTCATAGAATTTTTTGAATTTTATAGGTAATTCTTCATAGCAGATGCCTGTACCATTGTCTGTTATTCTAATATTCTTGATAGTGTCCAATTCTGCATTGTCAATTTCAAAATCAATATTCACAACGGTCGCTTTTGCATCAAATCCATTCCATACATATTCGGCAATAGCTCGCTCTGGAGTATATTTATTCAATATCTTCCTAATGCCAGCAGATGTTATTTCTACAGTTTGCGAGTTCATGACTATTTATTTTTAATTAAATCCAGACCTTTCTCCGTAAGACGGTATTTCTGTCGCGGGTGTTTCGGCTTTTCCGGATAAATCGGTTCTACTAAATCCAACCTTATTGCAGGATACAGATAAAGCTCCAGAAAATTGCTTTTGTCCTTCAATCCTATCATTTCCATAACATCTTTTGTCGATAGTGTCTGATTCCCGATTGCAGACAGAACTTTTCCCACTTGCGGGGTAACTGTCGGGTAACTATCGGGCGACTGTGGGGTGACTGTCGGGTATGACCCGACTGCTTTCCGGGTATAGCGGAAAACGACCCATACGCTGTTTCCGTCCGTGTGAAATTCGGGGTCCGGAATGCCGACACGCCGGCACTCGCTTATCATAAGCCCGATGCCCCGTCCCCAACTTTCCAAGACCTCGCTTTTATACAGCACGTTTGCTATGATTAGATTTTGCGGTTCTGAATTATGCCCGCTTAACAGTTTTTCCATTGTTATATCCGGCGGAAATGTCCCGCTGTTCTCTATTTCCACACGGTCGTCATAGATGGCGATTCCCACCGAACTGCCGGGACGGTGGTACAGGCGGTGGCACAACGCATTTGTGCAGCACTCTCTCAATGCCTTGTACGGGATTTCCAGTTCTTCCTCACGGTACAGCCCTTCTATCTTACCGGAAAGTGACAGATGTTTGAAAAAGAACGCCATTGCAGCATCCAGCAGCGCGTAGATATTCCCAGTGACACGTTGATTGTCTATAAACTCGTCTTTCGTCGTGCCTTTGAAACGCGCCAGACGGAGCAGGCATTGGGGATAATAATAAAAATCATGACCGAACAGCACTGCTGAAGCATTGTTAAGTTTCCCGTCATGCAACAGACTGAATTTTTCGAGAATGGTCGGCAAGTCTTCCCTTATGGTTGCTTCAGGTAAACGACCGCTTCTGATTCCCCCGCGAACAGCACTAATGACGGCATGTTCGTCAAGGTCGGATATTTTAAGGTCAGGATTTGCTATTGCCTCCCAAGCGTATTTCCCGCCCCGCTGTATCAGATATTGGTTATATATCTCCTGCGGCATGATGGATGTCGCGCTTTCCACCCGCAGGTAAGCCCGTCCTTTGTAAGAGAACGGACGCATATATCTTTGTTCTTCCGCAGACAGTGCGATGACACTTTTGCCAGTGTCTGGTATTTCAGTATAAGAAACTTCAACTGTGGCAAACGGCTCGATACGCCGGATCGCGTCCGCTATATCCCGCTTGGTTTTGTCGCTCACGTCTTGTCCGATGATTTTTCCCTTGTCGGTGACACCGAACAATACCGTGCCGCCTTCGCCGTTAAGGAAGGCGCAAAGCGTTTCCATGCCGCGCTCCAACTGTCCGGTGGTTTCCTTGAACTCCACCCGTCCGCATTCTTTTTCGGCTATCAACCGTTTTATTATGTCGAGGTTGTCTATGCTCATATACAATTCTGTAACGTGGGTACAAAGATAGTGCTTTTCGCTGGTTTTCGGGCGAATAGATAACGAAATGTATCTACACAGCAGGACAAAACCTACAAAAAATCAGAGAATGACATAACGTCACCCCCTGATTCATCATTGGTACAGGATTATTTTCTCAAACGTTCCATTTCCTCGTCGCGGAGCATCCTCTCGTTCAGTTTCTCCTGCATCCTGTCAAGGAAGTAAGTGCGGCTTTCGTTTTTCCGGCGTTTGATGTCGATATAGAAACGGTAGCAGTCCTTTGATTCGATACCGAAAATCTTGTAGAGGAGCGGGGCGAGCTGTTTGAGCGGCATGTTGCCGTTGTTGATGCAGCCCATCTCGTTGATGCCGTAGATAAGTTCCACGAGGTCGATGGCGTTGCCCGTCCATTGCAGGGGTGAGGCGGGATTTTCGGTTGTGTTGTCGGAGGATGTACGGATGGGGATTAGTGGTGGCACTTGGGGAGCGGCAAGGAACTTCTGCATCTTCCTCACTAAAGAGAGTGCCTTGCTGATATAGGCTGCAACCTCCCTCTTTTCTTCGGGAAGATTGCGCATGGGATGGTGCTGCAACTCGATTTCGATGTAAGCCAGTGCGATGATGGTGCGGTTGGTGTCCACATTGCCGCTGCATAGCTCGATTACTTGCGTGGCGAAAGCCGTATATGCCGTTTCCATATTGCAGTCCCCGGCTTCGTTTATACGGCGGAAGAACTCGGTTTCCGCCAATAAGAAATAATTCATATCCTGTCAATTTTGAAATTTTACACTCTGTTTTTCGGTATGCGCACATGAATATGATTGGCAAAAAGCGTGTTCATAAAATAAAAAATCCGGCACACTCTCTGCAAGGTGCTGGATTTCAGTGTGATAATTTTGCAATTTATTTGTCTGTCAGGAATTATTTTCGACTTAAAGTGTTCATTTCCTGAACATTCGTCCATTTTCCGGACATCAAACGCACGCTTTATAGATATGGCGGACCACTCCGTTGCGGTACACCTTCTGCGAGGTCAGCGTCCATTGTTCCTGTGGCAAGGCGGACTGGAAGAAACGCTTTCCCGTTCCGGCAATGAAAGGAAGCGTATAAAGTATGATTTCATCCACCACACGCATACGTAACAGCCCATTGATGTAGTCCGCCTTTTCAGGAGTGACTTCCGCCAGATAGCAGATGTCTGTTGCGGATTTCCGCCATTCGTCGAGCATAGAGATGGAATAGTCGGGTGTGATATGATAAAGGGCGTTTTCCCTTATCTCGTTGATACCGCAATCTTCAAGGCGCAGTTCCTTATACGCTTTGCAATATAACTCGGAGCTTTGACAACCGTCCATCGTGAGGACGGCAAGAATCTGTACTTTACCCATTAGCGTTTCCTTTCGTTGGGCAAGGGCAAAAAAGTAGCGTGCAATCCACGCTATCACTAATGGAGGCTCTGGAATGCCCTTAACAGGAATAGGTGAATGCACGCTATGCGTAGGCATAGCATAAGCAATCACGCAATAGTTCCTGTTAATGTTAATTTTCCAGATTCCCATTAGGACGCCTTGCGGTCTTATGTTATATATAGGCGGCAAAAGGCTCTGCCAATCGCCGTTACCTTCTGATATGTCATGCAAAGATAGCCATTTTCAGCGAATTGCGGGCTATGGTTGCTCAAATTTATACTTCAATCCATATTCTTCCAGTTTATTATAGAGTGTTGTCCTGCCTATTCCAAGCAATTCGGCAGCGACCTTCCGGTTCCCGTCAGCCTGCTTCAAAGCACGCAGAATCCGCTCTTTATCTTCCTCGTCGTTGCGTAGGGAGAAGCCGGTAACAGAGGTTGTTTCGGTTATCCCAAGTTCCAGATGCTCTTTTGTGACAAGTCCCGTCTGAGCCTGCAACACCGCACCCATGATTTTCTGTCGAAGTTCGCGCACGTTGCCCGGCCATGAATGGGTCAGCAACGCTTTCCGTGCTTCGGAACTGAAACCGCTAACCTTGCACTCCAATTCCTTATTGGCAATCTCACGGAAGAACTCCGCCAGCGGCATGATGTCCTCCTGACAGTCACGTAAGGGCAGAACGGTTATTTCAAAGTCATGTAGGCGGTATAACAAATCCTGCCGGAAACGCTTTTCATTGACCGCCTTTTCCAGATTCTCGTTGGTGGCGGCGATGATGCGGACGTTGAAACTGCGGTCGGACTTGTCGCCAACGGGACGGAACCGCCGTTCCTGTATGGCACGGAGTAACATCTGTTGAGTTTCTGGTGCGAGATTACCCACTTCGTCTAAAAACAATGTGCCGCCTTCCGCCTCGTGGAAATAGCCTTTCTTTGTGTTTTCAGCACCAGTGAACGCTCCTTTGACGTGTCCGAAGAACGCCGATGGTGCAAGCTCTTTGGTGAGTGAGCCGCAGTCCACCGCCACGAAAGGCTTGCCTGAACGCTTGCTTTTATCGTGCAGTAGATGGGCAATATGCTCTTTGCCAGTACCGTTCTCCCCGAATATCAGTACGCTCATGTCGGTAGGAGCTACCAGCCTTATCCGGTGCATGATTTTCTGAAAGGCTGAACCGTCACGGGCAAATACGGGCATGCGGCTTCGCCCGATATTCCGCTCTTTCAGTATGGTGCGGAGCAAAGGCACGAGTTTGTCCTCCACGAGTTGCTTGGGTATGTAGTCCAGCGAACCGAGTTTCATGCTTTCAACCGCCGTATGTACTTCGGCATAGTCGGTCATGATGATGAACGGCTGCGTCATGCCTTCTTTGCGCATCCAGCGCAATAGGTCGATGCCGTCACCGTCAGGCAAACGCAAATCAGAAACTACTATATCATTGTCAGTGGCTTGTTGCAGAAGTTTCTTCGCTGTCGAGAGGTGGAAAGCCTGCACGGTACGGAATTTCTCCCGTGCCAGCAGGTTGCAGACAAACTCGCAATATACGATGTTGTCCTCCACCACGATGATTTTTGTTTTATCCATTTTCGTATTTTCTCCTTTCTTCTTTTGCCAGCCGGATTATCTCCGAACCCTTATCCAATACGGCAGTCACGGCGTTGTTCAATGCTTCATAATCGGGAACGGCACTCCCATGAAGCTGTTTATAAAGTTCCCTTAATGGTTGGTCGGCACGCAGTATCTCCCACGAACTATGTAGGTGGTGTGTCAGGGCGTCCAGTTCTTGAAAGTCTTTCCGTTGTTCCGCATCCCTGACCGACTGCATTTCCTTTTCGGTTTCCGCTATCAGTTTATCCAACATGACGGATTCATTGCCGTAAGACAGTAGGGAGGAGAAATCAGGCTTTTCATTTTGTTTACCTTTCATGGCGCACTTGTCGGAAACTTCCATCAGCTCCGATATGGAAAACGGCTTGAGAAGGCAATCGGAAAATCCACGTTCTAAAAGTTCCTCTCTGTTGCAACTGCCCGAAGCGGTTGTTACAATAATCGGAATGATCCTTGAATTGCCCACATTGGAGGTGCGTAGCAGTTCCAACAGCTCGAAGCCGTTTATATCCGGCATATTCAAATCGGTCAGAAGCAGACTGTATTCTTTCCGGCGTATCATTTCCATCAGTTCCGCAACATCGGTGCAAGTGTCGCAATGTATCCCTTCTTGTGCATACATTTCTTTCAGCATTAGGAGAAGTACCTTGTCATTGTCGATGGCAACAATATCATGGAGTGTTCGGTTATGATGAATCTGTGTTTTATTTATCCGTTCCGGCAATTCCTCGGCTGACTGCATGGGTATCTCCACCGTGAAACGGCTGCCCTTGCCTTTCTCGCTCTTCAGCTGGATTGTGCCGCCGAGCATTGTCACAATGCGCTGAACAATGGAAAGACCTAATCCGAAGCCGTCCTTTGCGGCAGCGTTTGACAAACGTTCAAACGCACCGAACACACGTTGCTGTTCCTCTTCGGTCATACCCGAACCCGTATCTTTGACGATAAGTTTCAGCATACCGTTATCATACCCCATTGTCAGAGAAACGGCACCGTTCTCAGTGAACTTGATGGCGTTTGACAGCAGGTTATTTCCAATTTGTAGAATGCGTTCCTTATCGGTCAGTACAACAGCATCCGTGTGATTCGTCACAGTAAGAGCAAGTCCCTTGTTTATGGCAATTGGCATAAACTCTGATTCGAGCGTATGCGCTATTGATGAAATCCTACACGTGGAGAAATTAGGCTGTTCCTTGCCGTCGTCCAGCCGGAAGAAACTCAGAAGAGTATTAAGCATTTCACGCATACGGTCGGAGGATTGCTGAATATTTCGGATATACATCCCGGTTTTATCCGCATTGAAGTTTTTTTGTATCAGTCCGGCATAGCCCGTTATTGCAGTCAGCGGTGTGCGTAATTCATGGGTAATGGTATGTACGGCTTTCTTGCGGGAGGTTATCAGTGCCTCGTTTCGCTTTGCCATTTGTTGCAGTCGCTCGATTAAATCTGCGGTTTCCTGTTTATATCGCTTGATGCGGTTGGCATTTCGGTGTATGATGATATATGATATGACCAGTAGCAGTATAACGAACCCTGTCAAGCCCCCAATCTGAATGAACGACCGTTCCCGCATGGCTGTTATCTCGGCTTCCCGCTTTTGTAGGTCAGTTTGTACTTTCCCGTCTATTTGAACAACCAGTCCTTGCAGTTGCCTGTTAAGTTCCGCATTTCGTGCGGCAAGGCTATCGGCATGAACCGATAAGCGGCGGCTTTGTGCCTGTTGTTCGGTTCTCATATTCCGGTTAAAGGAACGGTGCATCGTGGTAGTCACAGTTGGTTTCGCTTCTTCCTTTTTGCCGAAGATGCCCAAGAAACCTTTGCGCTTGGACTTCTTGGGCTGTTCCTGTACACTCTTCTGCACGATTACAGGTACTTGACTGGTTATCTTATCGTTGATGGCTTGTTGTTGTTCAAGTATTTGAACGATTTGGCACATCTGCCGTTCCTTATCTTCGAGAAGATGGCGTACGCTGTCTATACGCTCTGCCGGATAGGTAGCTTTGAAACGGCAGAGCATACTATCCATTGCCATACGCTGTGCATGGTAATGTTCGATATCTTTATCGTTCCATTCCAGTATTGTTTCACCAAATAGAGAAAATTTTATCATTTGAATATTGATATTGTTTATCTCTTTTCGGAACTCGTCTATTTTTTTATTGTCAAGTTCTAATGCTTCTATCTCCTGCCATTCATAGAAGCTATTATATGCTATACATCCGATAAGAACGGAGATAAGTATATACCCCAACCGTATTGTCTTATAGAAATTCCTGGATCGTTCCATTATTTTGATGATACTGATTTTTCAAACATGAATAAAAGTTTATCCTTTTCTTCCATACGGGTATTATCAGAATAACCGCCTTTTGTTATTTGATACCCACACGGCTTAACCATAAAAGTGCCTAAGCCCTTAGTGTACGAACTTACTTCTGAGGCATAGTCTTTACTTGTATTTAATGGAACTTTCCCTTTAATATGACACCACTCATTATTACAACTGATGTCTTCAATCTCAGACATCAGTTTTTGCAAATCTGTAATAGCTTTGGAACTCGCTACTTGGGGTATCTGCAACTCAAAACAGAGCATCGGTTCGAGAATGTCCACACCTGACTGTTGCAAAGCCAGCCTGAAGACATAAGGGGTCAGCTGTCTGAAATCAGCAGGTGTACTTACCGGGCTATAATACTCGGCTTGAG